>MELM01000030.1:22112-25913 GCA_001767605.1 Candidatus Solincola sediminis
AGCCGACCACAGGCCTGGATGTCCAAAGCCGGACCGAATTATGGGGTGTTATCCGAAATCTCGTCGCCGATGGTTCAACCGTCCTGCTTACGACCCAATACCTGGAGGAAGCCGACCAATTGGCGGACCGCATTGCGGTTATGGACCTAGGGCGAATCGTCGCCAACGACACCGCCGCCTTGTTGAAATCGCGCCTTGGTAACACGGTAATCGAAATGGAAATGGAGAATGAAGCACAGAGTGCCTGGGCCGAGGATGTTCTTCAGAAAACAGTGGCCGACGGTCAGATAGAACATGAGGGGGTTCTTGTCCGCATAAATACGGACAAAGGGCCTCTGATTCTGATTCAAGCCATAAGATCGCTGGATGCATGGGGGCTTGTTCCGATAGGCCTATCCGTTCGCGAACCCAGCCTTGATGACGTTTTTCTCACTCTCACCGGAACCCAAGCCATTTCCTCGGCGCCGACGACTGCATTAGGAGGAGGTTATTCATAATGGAAATCGCTGCAAGAGGCTGTGCATTAGAAATACCAAGCATTCCCAAGAGACTCGCCAATGGGTTACGGGATACGATAACGGTTACGTCTCGAAATCTCATCAACCTGATACGCGTCCCCAGGCTTTTTGTTTTTACTATGATTCAGCCGGTGATTTTCGTTGTTCTGTTCCGCTACGTATTCGGGGGCGCTATCGCCGTTTCCAGCGTTTCCCCGTTTCCTTATGTGGATTATTTATTGCCGGGCATATTTATCCAGACGGTGGTCTTCGGCGCCATAACGACCGCGATAAGCATGGCTACCGATCTGCAGAGCGGACTGCTCGAACGGTTTCGCGCCCTCCCCATGTCGCGCACCGCCTTCCTTGCCGGCAGAACCTTCTCGGACCTGATGCGAAACGTTCTGGTAGTGGCGCTTATAGCGGGCGTTGGATTCGCCGTCGGCTTCCGAATTCATACCAACGCGCTGTTATTCATTTTCGCCATGCTGCTCGTATTGCTCTTTTCTTATGTGCTTTCCTGGCTCTTCACCATAGTCGGTCTCGCGCTACGCGATCCGGAGTCGGCACAGGCCGCCTCATTCCCGGTCATGGCGCCCCTGGTTTTCGCGTCTTCCGCATTTGTTCCCGTCGACTCCATGCCGACCTGGTTGCAGGGGTTCGCAAAGTATCAACCCGTTTCGGTTACGGCCTCAGCCGTCCGTTCATTGTCCATCGGCGGTCCCACCAGTTCATTCCTTTTTCAATCACTGCTCTGGTGTGCCGGTATCCTGCTGGTCGCAGTTCCGATAGCCGTCTGGCTTTACCGCCGCCTCATCTAAAGAGAGGATCTTTTTGCACCACACGGGGTCAGTATCCGGTAAGCTTGTGATTATGGTTACCGTATCCGAGGTGGGCTGTCTTTTTGCTTCACGTTGGGCTTCATAACTTTTTGGTGCTTTCGGTAAGGGAGCAGGAACATAGACCAGAAAAATACAACCAAACACCAGCTATAACCATAGCGAGCAAGAGATGAGGATATGGAGAATCTGAGCAAAATAACCTGTTAAGCTATATTGGGCAATGCCAACTGCCCAGAGAATCGAATAAAGCAAAGCAATGCAAAACCAGATCATTGTTGCGCGCGGCCACTCCTCTCTCTCAATTATTAAACCCCCCCAAGAATCCAATAATCAGAACTAGTATAGCAACGAGAATCGCCACTACAGTCCATATCAGCCAATAGATTCCCCATCTACTCTCATTATTTAATTTATAGATTCTGATAAGTGGCCTGAAAGCTAATGTCTTGCTATACCTTCTGTAATTAGGCTTAAATTTAAACCAAAATAATGCAGCTACTAGCAAGCAAAACAATGCGGCTCCTATTATCAACAAGCCCTGAGCAAATCTCATCTTTAATACCTTCCTAATGTCTACCGTAGGAATCTAATCTCCGAGAATCATTACGCCATTGGTGTAATTCCCGGCTCGATCTAATCGCCGACTCTGTCTCCTTCAACTCCAACACCAGGAGTTCCAACACCAATGCTCCAACCCACATCACCAGTCCCTGGTTCATAAATAACACCCCCACCAACATAATAGTAACCCGACGCACCAACAGTTGTTCCTCCAGCATTATTATTTGAATTAGGATCATACGATAGGCTCGCACTGACCCCTGGAGTTGAAAGGCCGCCCGAAAAATGCGGGCCGCTACGACTATCCCAACCAAAATTGACGACTACTAGGTTTATCTGGAATCCGAAACTCCAACCGCCCTTTCCACTGCTGCTGCTGGAGAAAAAGCTTAAAGAACCTCCCGATCCAGAATCTATATGAATATTCCTTAGCACCGATCTGACAAATTGATCCCGACGATATTCTGCTATACCGCTAAAATCGAAGCTTGGACCTCGACCTATATGAATGCTATTTCGGAAATTGCTCATGCCGTTCGCAAATCGGGCCGCAGCCCTCCCAAATTCACTACACGCCCGGCCAAAAGCTTGTATTTTTGAGAGTCCGCAGTCCCCAAAATCCATGTTCTCTCTCCAGGCCTTGAGATCATTAACCATCTTCTCGAGACCGCTAGTATCAACGCCTATCTTACCTACCCCTCTTGACCTTATGGACCATTGCCCGCTGGGATCTGCACTATTTATCGGGTCGTTGCAACAGTATTGGTAGGGATTCAACGTCTGGGGATTAGATTTGCTACCTGCGGCAGGGTCTCTCGTAAGGAATCTCTTAAGGGTCGGAGAATAATACCTTGCGGGCATGTAGTAGAGGCCCGTTTCTGAGTCATGGAAGTAACCTGCATAGGTGAAGGGGCACTTTAAGGAATCGTAGCCCGAAGCGGACTCTTCACTGAGTAGTTTCCCCCATGGATCATATGTATACTTCTTAACCCAGTTCATCGAGTCATCGGTTATGCAGGTGACATCACCATGGGTATTGGTATGGATATAGAAGGTGCGCTGGCCGGAGCCCAAATCCTGAGTGAAAGCAATGGGGTGTCCGGAAAGGTTGTAGGCATAGGACCTGATAACAGTTCCGGATGAGTTGGTTTCACAGAGAACATTCCCGGCAGCATCGTAGTGATAATAGACGGCCGAGGTCAATACCGTGTAGTTGCCCTGGCCGTCCCTCTGATAGGTGCTCTTGGATGAACGCGCCCCTTGCGGATCATAGCCGAATGCCACCTTCATGTTTTGGGAATCGTTTGTGGCTGATACAAGCCTCGATCCCCGATCATAGGCGTAGGCCCAGGAGCCGTCTGAGGTGAGATTGCCGCTTGCATCATAGGTAAAGCCTGCATTTGTTATCTGGTTGATATTGTCATAAGTATAAGTTTCCTCTACTCCATTGTTATCTACGGTCGTTATATTTCCGTTGCCATCGTAATAATACTTGGTTATCTCACTATCAGGATTAGTCCAGGATGTGAGGCGTCCTATTTCATCGTAGGTGTATTGATTCTCCTCCCCATCCTCGATCATTCCGGTTATGTTGCCCATTGGGTCGTACTCATACTTGGTTTCGGAGCCTCCACTTTGGAAGCTCTGCGCCTGCTTGGCGATTCTTCCGGCGGCATCATAGGAGAGGCTCGTGGTGTTGTATTGGTACTGGGATTCACCAGACGTGGAAGGTAAGGTCTGGATGGTGGACAGCCTTCCATTATCATCGTATGTATACTTGATGGCCTTGTTACCAGGAAGGTCAAGGCTTGCGATTTCGCCAGTATCCCTGTACCTATAGGTAACAGATACCGGATTGGTTGACCAACCGCTCTTTGAATACTGCAGATCGGTTAGCCTTC
>MELM01000031.1:0-8273 GCA_001767605.1 Candidatus Solincola sediminis
ACCGAGGGATCAAGCTCCCCGATCAAGTCAGTCACCCAGGCTCCATTGCCATTTACTATAGAAGCAACGGTTGAGGTGGAGAGAGCCCCGACGAAATCGGTCATGAACCCGGCGTTGGAATCGAGTATGGCTCCGAGCTGGGCTCCATCCAGCTCCCCTATCAAGGCATTCAGCCAGGCACCGTTGGCGCTTATCGCTCCACCGATGACCGAGGGATCAAGCTCCCCGATCAAGTCAGTCACCCAGGCTCCATTGCCATTTACTATAGAAGCAACGGTTGAGGTGGAGAGAGCCCCGACGAAATCATCGAGGAACTTGGAATTGCTGTCCATGATTTGCCCAAGCTGCTCTCCGTTCAGTTCGCCTATCAGTGCTTCGAGCCAAGGCCCGTTCGAGTTGGCCGCCCCTGCAATAACCGATGGGTCGAGTTGTCCGAGTAGGCCAGTCAAAAAGCCTCCGTTGGCGTTTACCGCACCGCCGATAGCACCGGGGCTCAGGAAACCGATGAGGGTTGAAGTAAAGGTCTGATTGTTGATGAGCGAAGCGATGAACTCGGGGTTCAACAGACTGGCCACATCATAGAGCAAGTCTTGATTCTGATTGAAAACATTGGCTATCACGCCCGGATCCAGGTAAGCGAGTATATCGACGAGGAACTGCCCATTAACGTTAACGGCTCCGGCCAGTACCCTGGCATCCAGCAATCCCATTACCGCCGTTAAGAAGGTGCTGTTGGCGTTTATGACCGCTGCCGCCGCACTTGGATTGAGCATACCGACGACATCGATCAGCAGTTGTGGATTGTCGTTAATCGCGCGAGCTATTACATCGGCGCTCAATTGTCCGAGAAGCTCGGTTATGAAAGTCGGATTGTTATTGACAATATTTGCCACCAGGCCGGCGTCGATTTGGGAGACCAGTTCGAGCGCAAAATCCTCGCTGTTATTTATAATATACGCCACCGAGGAGGGTAAGAGATTCTTGATGACGCTTAATGCGAAGTCCGCGTTGTTATTTACGATATTTGCCACTCCAGCCGGATCCAGAAAACCGAGAAGGCTCGAGAGGAAATCCTGATTGTCATTGACAACGTCCGCCGCCACCGAGGGATCGAGAAAATGAATGAGATCTGAGAGGAAATCGCCGTTCTCGTTGATGGCGTCGGCTATCAGATCTTCGCGCAGCAGCCTGAACAGGTCCGACATCATGTTCGGACTTTCATTAAAAGCCTTGGCCACATTGACGGGGTCGAGGGTGGCGATGAAGCTCTCCATGACCTCCTTGGAGTTGAAGATTTTGCCAAGCATGGGGCCGAACGGACTTCGGGCGGGAAGGCACATATATGCCCCGAATCCGACGAAGCCGGCCAAGAGAAGGACTATCATGATGTTGAGTATTCGCTGCACATTCCTATTTAGCATTTCGATCTCCCCCTACCCTTTTGTTTCCGGGTAATAGAAAGTGGCCCTGATAGTCATATTTTTAAAAATGGCGAAGTGGGAGCGAAGAGGAATGCCCGGCGTTTCAACCACCGTTACCGGGCGGGGTAGCTCCTTAACGTTCCTTAGCTTCCCGTTCTTGCTTCCTGTTCTTGCCATCTTTTGTGTCCCCGGATTGCGTTATTGTCGCTAACTGAATAAAGCCTTGCTTGAAATCTGCCACCGCCACAACCTGTAGCTTCTTTCAGTAACTTTATCGAGAGCCCCTTAAGCAGCGTTTATACAGGATGTTTAAAAGTCAACGGAAACGTAACTGTTTAGTTACATCGTTGTAACAGGGCGAATAGTTTCTGAACACAAGGGGAGATCAGCGTTCACTAAGGCCGAGCCCAAGAAATCTTAGATTGGAGCGTTGATGGTTATATCTTCGTTGATCTTACTCACGGTATTTACCATGCGACGATCCGCATAGCCGATTTGCTGAGTGATCAAAACATTGCTTATCAGGGCCTCGTACTTGAGCGTGAAGAACGTGTCCTTGTCTATCCATACATCAACCTTGGCTCCGCCATTCGCCGCCAACTCCGTGGCAGGCACACTGCTGAAAACGGAGTTCACGTTCTCAGGCGGAATGGTGAAGGTAAGGTGATACGCACTCGCTCCGCCGAGAGTCTCAACACCCTGGTTTTCACTCGAGGAAGACAATGCCGGCAGGTTGCTGATCCCTGTCTCGGCGTATGATTGCGCACTGATGTTGACAGCCGTTTCGGTCCACTTGTCGCTTCCCATCGTCCGGCTGTATTGCTTTCCATTGACCAGGACAACCTCCGCAAAATCCAGGCCGAATATATATTTCTGTAGATGGACGTTGTCTCCGCTTATATCCACCGCGGTTCCCTCTATCTGCCCGCTGCCGAACTTCGTATTCTCATAGGACATAATTATATCCATATGCATGGATCTTATCGTCCTATCAGCTTTTAACATATTTTGCCATATGTCGCCGACGCCCTTCTCCCCACCGCAACCCGGGAGAATCAGAAGGCAAGTCACAACCAGCAAAATAGCGATGGAAATAACGGCTGCCCTTCCTGTCCTCGTGTTCATCAGCCTTCCTTTCCTAGGATTGAATCTTCATTCGGCACCGTCTGCCTCACCCAACTATCTCGTACTCGTGACCTAATACCTTTAATGCCAAGGCGGAGCCCATGGGGCCCCTTACTGGCCGAAGCAGTAGAGTTTGCGATTATCCGCGGCGATGAGAATCAGGTTGCGGGTTGCGGCAAACGTTTCAGGGAGAATCCCTTCCAGCTGATGATCCAGAGACGGCGTCCCGCCGTCGACCGTCACGGCCAGTAGATAGCCCGGAGCCGCAAAGTAGACATCCTGATTGGTGGATATCAGCCAGATCCAATCAGCCGACCCACCCCAGGAGCGGCTCCATAGAGGATCTCCAGTTCGGGAATCCATAGAAATCAAAGTACTGTCTTGACCGTTCCCGCCCTTTGCCGCGACTATCTGATTTCCTCTTATCGCGAGATTGGCAATAATATTCGGGCCCGTTTCTTGCTCCCACAGGATTGTGCCGCTCTGGGAATCAAGGCAGTGAATACTAAATTCGGTCGCCAGGAAAACTTTGCCATTATCGGCACATGGAAAAACAGCCGGGATCATATGTGAGCGAAAGGTCCAATTGAGCCGTCCGTCTTTCGAATCGAGGGCGAAGAGGTCTCCCTCGTAAGAGACCCCGATCACTTGGTCTTCATATATACAGGGCGAGACGTCGATGGGGCCCTCGGCCGCATGTGACCAGAGCTTCAAGCCGTCCTTCAGGGATACGCAATAGAGATAACCGTCTGAAGACCCGAAATAGACTCTGTCCTTGGTGGGAATCGCCGTCGAGCGCACGGCACCTCCCGCCTCCGCCTGCCATTTCAAGTCGCCGCTCGGCCCGACTTTCACCACTCTCCCATCGTCAGTGCTCAACAGCACGCCATCCTGGCAGAGGCCGGGCATGGAAGTTATCCGGCCTCGAACATCATATCTCCAAACCGGCCGGCCACTCTCCAACTCCAGGCAATATACAATCCCGCCCTCGCAGCAAGCGTATATACGATCCGCCGAGACGGCGGGTGGGGCTATCAGCTCTCCCTCGAGCCGGGTATCCCACCTCTCGTTCAAGGGCGCAACTGGTGCGAAGGGCAAATAAGCGGAATGGGCTGCATTCCCTGCGGGCAAAGGCCAGTTGCCCTCGCCTATGGTAATTTTTCCCTTGGGGGCCAGAAAGAAGAGCAGCAGACAGATGGCGGCCACCAGGGCCACGCTCAAGAACACGATCAGTAATATTTTATTCTTCATCGTCCAGTTATATCGTAAGGATGCATATAATAATGAAGTCGAAAGAAGCGGGCCACGGGGGTTAATCGCGAAGCATTCGTCCCATTTGCCTAAAGACGACCCTTAGCTGTTAGGACGGCGGCTTAATATCGATGGGCTTGTTTATGTCCCTGATGTTCACGAGGAATCTTATGTCGCCGGTCCCTATCTCATCGGTGATCTTTACATTGCGGATGACCAGTTCATACCGGACCATGTTGAAGTCGTCCGTTGTTATCCAGACATCGACCTCGCCTCCGGAGGTGCTGGAAAAATCCGCGGGGGGTGTCGGAGGAAACATATTGACGGCTGCTTCAGGACTCAGGATGAAACGGTAGTGCTGGGTCTCGAGATCGCCCAACATCTCCTTCCCCAGCCGTTCTTGTGAGCTCGCCATGGCCGGCAGTTGGAGAAATTGAGAGATCACCTCGGAAGTCGAATTATCGCTTGCCACCGCTTGGACTTCCGTCCAGGCGTTTTTGCCGGCCTGCTTGCTGTAGCTCTTACCGTTCACCCGGATGTCCTCTGAGACAACGGTACCGAAAAGCAGGTTCTGCAAATGAAAATCATCGCCGCTGATATCGATAATCAAGCTCTGCATCTGCCCGCCGCCGTACTTCGTGTTTTCGTAATATATAGCCATCTCCATATGTTCGGAATTTACTTTCTTCTCCGTATTGCCCGCCCGGGACCAGACCTCCTCGATGCTCATCTTGTCGGCCTGAGTTCCACCGCCGCATCCGGAAAGAAGAGCGGCAAGAACACTCGAGGCGATCAAGACCGCGAGGAGCAATACGCCAATCCTAAATGACATGATTCGCACTAAATTCATCCCATCACTAAAACCGCTTATGCGCTGGCCTTTTTTTATCACAATGCTGACTGCTTTTTCAATGAGGAAGACGGTAATGATAGCACCGTGGTTCCCTCCTGCTTTTTAATATATCTTCATATTATTATACTTGACCTAGTTATAATAGTTATGTAATATGACTAATTAATTAGGGATGATGGGAGGCCCGTTATGAACCAGATATCGGTGGCAATCGCCCTGCAAAGCGGGGAAACCGGATCCCGGGCTATAGATCTTGTAGAGGGCCACCCTCTCCTCGATTTCTGCGGCGCGGCTCGCTCACTCGCGGACCTGATAAGGCTCCTCGAGAGATTTCACCCCCGGGTCCTGCTGATTTCACCTTCCATCCTGGAAGACCTCATGGCGAACCCCCTGCAGGGAGAGGCATTGAATAGACTCGGAGACCCGCTATCGTTTCTGCTTTACGGCCTCGAGGTTAAGTGGAAGGCGGAGGACATGATGAAGGCGCTGCGCCAACCTCTGCGCTATTGCGGCATCATCAATATCGCTGATATGGACAGCGAAGAATTATTTCGGCAGATGAGGGAAAAAGTCCAACTATATTCATCAAACTCTCCTGCCGGCTTTCCGGGCAACGGCACGATCAAGAGCGCTCGAGATGCCTCACGCTTTCTGATCGTAACCGGGTGTAAGGGTGGCGTGGGAAGCACATTGCTGTCCTGCCTGCTATCCTCGGCACTAGCCTCTTCGCGACAGCGCGTGCTTCTCATGGACATGGATGCCGAACTGTCGCAACTCCTGCATATCAAGAACGGGGAAGATGGTAAGAGCCTCATGGACCTGCTTCCCATCGCGGAGGATATATCTTGGGACTTGATCCGAGCGTCGGTAAACAGGCAGCCATCGGGTTTCTATCTGCTCCCCTACGGCCTGCGCTCCCTCGAAGGCGTCGAAATCGAGGAAGCATTGCGGGCGCCTTTCTTGAGAAATATGCTCTTTCTCTTCGATGTCGTGATTATGGACTTTCGAAGGAGCCTGGGAAGGGATTTCCTGACCCTGCTCCACCATAACCCGACCGTGATTCTGGTTTCCCTTCCCGACACCCTGTCCGCGAACTGCGCCCGCCGGAAAGTCTCTTTCATTGGAAGGAGCGGGCTGGAACGAGAACGGCTGCGATTGATCCTCAACCGCTGCGGGTCACATCACGCCCTCGGACCGGATGAAATCGCACGGGCAACGGGGCTCGATCTGCTTGCTTGCCTACCCGAAGACGACCGCCACGGCCGGGACTTTGCCGAACTCGGACAGATTCCCCGCCTCGATTCGAATCTTGGAAGAGCGGCCATCCGTGCCGTGACCGCTTTGGGATTCGAGATTCCGGGCGAATGCAGGACAAGCGGAAGAAAAAGCTTTAAGGCATTTCGGGGGCGCCATCAAGAAGTGGCTGTGGAGGAGCGGGGTTCATGAAGGAAGCTTATATAAAGCTGAAGGAACGGGTCAGAGAAAAGCTGCCTGCGAGCGATTACGCCACTTTGCCGGCGGATGACGCGGGCCAGAAGAGGAAGCTGGTCTTGAGGGCCGCCCGTGAAGCGGTGTGGGAAGAGGGTTTCATATTGAATCCCTCCGAAATGCAGGACATGATGCAAAAACTTTTGGACGAGGTCTTCGGTTTCGGCCAACTGGAATCATTGCTGCGGGACGAGGAAATAACCGAAATAATGGTAAACGATCCTGCTCGGGTGTATATCGAAAAAAATGGGGTGATCCTGCCGTCGGAGATCTCCCTCGAGGGTGACGATGAGATATACCGGTTGATCGACCGCATAATAGGTCCTCTCGGCCTTCATGTGGACGAGGCTTCTCCATACATCGATGCCAGGTTACCGGACGGTTCTCGGGTCAACGTGATACTCCCGCCCCTTTCCCTTCTCGGCCCGGTTCTCACCATCAGAAAATTCCGCAGCAATCCTTATACGATCGAGGAATTGGAATCAATGCGGACTCTTTCCTCCCGGCAGGCGGACTTCCTTAAGAAAAGCGTCCGGGAGAAGAAAAGCATCGTAATATCGGGCGGCGCCGGCACGGGAAAGACTACGCTCCTCAATGCCATCTCTTCTTCCATCGCCGCCAACGAGCGCATTATTACATTGGAGGATGCGGCGGAACTTCGCCTGCAGCAGTCGCACGTCATACCGCTCGAAACCAGGCCCCCCAACCTGGAAGGGCGCGGTGAGATCACCCTTCGCGATCTGCTTCGCAATGCGCTTCGCATGCGCCCCGACCGCATAATCATAGGAGAGGTACGAGGTCCTGAGGCACTCGATCTCCTTCAAGCCTTGAATACCGGACATCGCGGCTCGATAACTACGGTCCACGCAAACTCCCCTTATGACGCTCTGAGCCGCCTGGAGACCATGGCCCTTACCTCGGGAATCGGCCTGCCCTCCAGAGCTATAAGGGAACAGCTGGCGCAAGCGATTGATGTTCTGGTCCATCTCGAGAGGGGCGCGACCGGGAAACGCAGGGTGTCGGAGATATCGGTAATGGACAGGAGCTCAACTGGTGAATTTCATCTAATCGATTATTCTGCCGATACGCCTCCCACCTCCTCGACGCGGTTCTCGCCCGAAAGGTAAGACATTGGCGATTATAAACAGCGTCATTCCGATCTTGTTCGTTTCGGCGAGCTTGATATGCTTGAGGCTTTCGCGTTCGAAACTCAGGAGCGAAAAGATACAGGATCTGCTCACGGGCGCTCCCTCGCGCAAACCGGAGGAGAGATCTCCTCATCGCTTTTTCAGCTCCTTCCACTTGCCGGATCTTGCCGGGCTCCCGGGGCCGGTCAGGTTCGCAACCACTTTCGGTATAGGATTCGCGGTCTTCGTCTTCACCACCAATCCCCTCCTCGCCATCCTCCCCTGGCCGGTTCTGAAATTGGGGGACCGGTTACTCAAGGGATATCGAGAGCGGAAATCCCGAGCGCGAAAAGAGGAGCAGATGGTGGAATTCATTGATTCCCTCATACAGTCCTTGCGTTCGGGGCTTTCCTTGCAACAGTCGCTCGAGCTCGCCACCGGGGACCTGGGTGACGAAATGCGGAGCGAGCTGGTCGCGATACTCAAGGAACTGCGCATGGGATCCGGCTTGGAGGAGACGTTGACGAAGGCCGCGGTCGGGACTCAAACGCCTGCTTTAAAGCTTAGCTTTACAGTGCTGGGATTGTTGCACGGCAAAGGCGGTGACTTGCCGCGCATATTGGAACGCCTGCGAAAGCGCGCCGCGGAAGGCATTGACGTGAGGCGGGAAGCGAGAATACTCACCTCTCAGAGCCGTGCATCGGGTTACCTCGTCTCGGCGCTGCCCGTGGTCTTTCTCCTGATTCAAGGGGCGCTCAATCCCAAGTCGCTGCAGCCCCTGCTTTCCACACCAAGCGGCAACCTGATCATCCTCGTCGCGCTTACGCTGAATGCCACCGCCTTCGTTTTTATTCGCAAGATAGTCAACCAGGAGGGATAAGCCTTGGCAGCTTCTTCCGCGATATTCTGTGCGCTTTCCATAATTTTCCTCTTGCGCTTTTTCTCTACCCGCGCGGCCAGGCGAGCCTCGGCGGCTGCGATGGCAGGGCTGGCTAGCGAAGAAAGCAG
>MELM01000031.1:8293-30044 GCA_001767605.1 Candidatus Solincola sediminis
GTCAGTGATTTAATAGAGCGCCTTGGCCGGCTACACCCCGGGAGCGAGAGCCGGGACATAGGCCTGTTGATTGGCGAATCCGGGCTTCAATTCTCCATCTTGCATTTGCAGGGAATGCGCCTTGCCTCCGGCCTCCTGGGCATTCTCGCCGTGCTCCCTCTCGGCCGTACGGCCATCCTATGGGCACCGGCTTTATTCGCCCTCGGCTATCATCTCCCAATTTTCTTACTCAAGAAGCGTCGCAAACAGCGTCTGGCCCGTATCGGCACAGAATTGCCTGAGATGGTCGATCTCATGGCTGTCTTGTGTTTTTCGGGGGAGAGCCTGCTTCAAGCCTTGGCCCATTCGACCGCCGCATGCGCCCACCTTTCTTCCCAAGCCGAACTCCAGGAGATAGTGGACAGGATCCGCTTTGGCGAGGGCACGGCCGAGGCGCTACGGCGGGCCTCGAATCATCCTTGTCCCGAATTGCGGCGCTTCAGCCGGGTCCTGGTGAGGGCTGAAGAATATGGCTCTCCGATTGCGGACACGCTCGAGGAGTTGGCGTCGGAATTCAAGTCGGCAAGGCGAGAAAAGGAGAGAGTAAAAGCGGCGAGAGGTTCGGTACTAATCCTTTTTCCCTTGGTGTTTTTGATCCTGCCGTCTTTCCTCTTGCTGACAATCGGCGGCATGATCCTCGGTTATGGACTTTAAGAAAAGGAGGTGAAAGCGATGCGTAATCCACTCGAGGTTATCTACGACGAGGAGGCGCAGACCACGGCCGAATATGCTCTAGTGATCCTAGGCGCAGCGGCGGTAGCAGGTGCCCTGATTGCCTGGGCCGGTGGCACAGACGTTATCAAGAGCTTCTTTAACAAGATTTTCCAGCAACTCATGGGAGGGCTGGGCTGATAGGGATTGCGGGCGATCGGGATGGAAATTTCCAGGCTGGTTCTGCTTTTCATATTTGCGATATGTGCGGCGTATTATGATTTTCGCTACCGTCTGATCCCTAATTGGTTGGTGCTTTTATGTCTGGTATCAGGCATGGCACTGGTCCTCTTAGGTGGCATCGGCGCTTTTTCGAAATACGGCATCGGATTGGCTCTGGGATTCCTGCTGTTGCTTCCCGCCTTCGTTTTCAATATGGTGGGCGGCGGAGACGTTAAGTCGCTGGCGATGATAGGCCTGCTCACCGGTCCCCGATTGCTCTGGGCTTCTTTCCTCTGGGGCAGTTTGCTGACCGGGGCCGTCGCCTTGATCATGATAGCCTCCCGCTGGCTCATCTCTCCATGTGCGGCAAACTGCGACGCCGAAGTCGTCCGAGCACCGGCGAGCATTCCATATGCCGCCATCCTGGCGCTGACCGCGGCCTTTTATACCTTCATAGGGTAGAAGGATACAGCCAAGGGACACGTCATCGGCCTGGGCTATAATTGGGCCATGCCAAAAACAATTCAGCGCCAATCGAGCGCCAGGTACGTGGACGTCATCCTCGATTCAGCCTCGCGGCAACTCGATCGGCCGTTTACTTATGCGGTTCCCCCTGCTCTCCATGATTCTGTCGAAGTCGGAAGCATGGTCGTGATCCCATTTTCAAATTCCATGCACGTCGGCTTCGTCATCGATTTCTGCGAAAGGCCGGATTTGGCAAAGATCAGGCCCATCGTGGACGTTATCGACGAGCCTCCCGTTTTTTCGCGGGATATGGTCGAGCTGTGCAAATGGATGGCCGGCTATTACTTGAGTCCGCTTTCGCAGGCGCTCCGTCTCGTCCTGCCTCCCGGCCGCGCTCGCCAGGTGCTCGAAGTCATCGAATTAATCGAGGATCCGCGGCAAGCCTTGGGAAAGACGGGACCAAGGGCGGAACGGGAGCATTTGATAATCGCGGCGCTGGCGGAAAGCGATAACATGCTTCCCTTGCGGGAGCTCAAGTCCCGGTTCGGAAAATGGGTACCGGGAGTGGTGAGGACCATTGAAAGCCGGGGTTCGCTGGCCCGCAGATTCGTGGTGCCGAAACCGAGGGTATCCGGTTTGGAGATTCGAATGCTGGAGATAAGTGAGGCGGGAAAACAAGCGCTGGCGGAGAATTCGGAGATGCGGAAGAGATCGCCGGCAAAATACAGACTGCTGCAAGCGCTGGCCGAGAACGGAGGAGAGGCAAGCGCGGTAGATCTTAAACAATTGCGGGTTGCATCGGCCTCCACTGTTCGGGCCGCCGTCGATGCCGGGTTGATTATCGAGAGCCGGCGAGCCGGCTTGCGGGAATTGTTCGCAAATCGCTCCTTTCCGGTTGAGGAGCGGCACGTTCTGAACGATGAACAAAGTTCGGCGCTTGGGGATGTGGTCCGAGCCCTGGAGGCGGGAGAAGGAGGCGCCTTCCTGCTGCATGGTGTAACCGGCAGTGGTAAGACGGAGGTTTATCTGCAGGCTATAGATCATGCACTGAAGCAGGGCCGAAGTTGCATCGTGCTCGTACCGGAGATAGCTTTGACCCCGCAAATGGTCCAGCGATTCAAGGGTCGCTTGGGCAAGGACGTGGCCGTCCTGCATTCCAAACTGGGTCTCGGTGAGCGCTACGACCAATGGCGAGGTATCAGGGAGGGCCGGCACCGAGTGGTTATAGGCGCTCGCTCCGCGCTCTTCGCCCCCATGGACGATCTCGGACTGATAGTAATCGACGAGGAGCACGAGACCACATACAAGGAGGGCTCCGCACCGCGATACAATGCGGGGCGGGTGGCGCTCGAACTCGCCAGGCTCAAGAAAGCCTTGGTAATTTATGGTAGTGCGACGCCCAGTATCGAAAGCCGCTTCGCGGCGGAGAACGGGGACTTCAGCTACCTGAGACTCAACAGGCGCATTGATAGTCGCCCGCTCCCCAATGCCGAGGCGGTCGACATGAGGGAATTACGGGAGACGGGAACGCCGCGCCTGATATCACCACGATTGGCAACCGCGCTGGCCGGCGTATATAAGGCTGGAGAACAGGCTATCCTCTTTCTCAACCGCAGGGGTTTCGCCCGCTTCCTGCAGTGCCATGGTTGCGGCCACATCTTTCAGTGCCCTAATTGTTCGGTGAGTCTGTGCTATCACTCACGGGAAGGCCACTTGCTCTGCCACCATTGTGACTGGCGTGCTGTGCCTCCCTTCATATGCCCGGAATGCGGGAAGGGCGAGCACCGCTACACAGGTGCCGGAACCGAGAGGGTCGAGGCGGAGCTCAAGCGCCTGCTGCCCGCGATGAAATCCATCCGTATGGACGCGGATACGACCAGGCATAAGGACTCACATTGGGACATACTGGAGCACTTCAAATCCGGGAAAGCCCAAGTCCTGCTTGGGACGCAGATGATAGCTAAAGGCCTGGACATTCCGAATGTGACCCTGGTCGGCATAATAAGCGCCGATACGTCCCTCGGTTTGCCCGATTTTCGGGCAGGCGAACGTACATTCCAATTGCTCACCCAGGTGAGCGGAAGAGCGGGAAGGGGTGCGCGTCATGGGAAGGTAATCGTGCAGACCTTCAATCCCGATCATTATGCGCTACGAGCGGCCATGGCCGGTGACGAGACCGCTTTTTATGAGCGGGAGATCGGACTGCGCCGCGAGGTGAACTATCCTCCCTTCTGCCGGTTAATAAACCTGGTAATAGCTGCGAGCAGCCAGGATCACGCCATCGATGTTTCCGAATGGATGGGCCGTCTCTTGTCGCAGGCATTTGCGGGCAAGGCCGGGGTTGAATTGCTGGGACCAGCCCCCGCTCCGCTTTCTCGCATCAAGGGCCGATATCGTTACCATCTTACGCTAAAAACCCCATCCCTTGGATCGTTATCCGGCCTCGATGCTTGCCTGGACGCCTATGAGTCCTTTCGCTCCTCCTACTGCCGCGAGCGCGGTTTGGAAAAAGAGAGCATCTCGCTCATCCTGGACGTGGATCCGGTGAGCATGCTTTGATCGATCCAAGCCATACCGTAGACAGCCAAGAATAGATTTTGCTCGATTTGCCGTTTGCATGCCGGGAGTTGTATTATCAACATATCCTGACGCATTATGAATCCTACGATTTGTCCTTGTTTTGCCTATTGCGTTTCGTACAATGTCGGATTGAGAATGGATGCATTCATTTTTTTGATTAAATAACCTCTAGTCAGGGTAAAACAATGTGTGGATTAGGCTTGCGTCGCTAAGATTCATTTCCATTATCGGTCATATCTTAGGAGGGAACCCATATGGCGAGCCGAAAGCTAACCCGAAGCGAAGCAGGGCGAAAAGGAGGGAAGAGTACTCTAAAGAAGTACGGCACGGAGTTCTATCAGGAAATCGGCCAGAAGGGAGGGCGCAAAGGGGGCCAGACAACCAAGAAGCGCTATGGCACGAAATTCTATCAGGAAATCGGCCGTAAGGGTGGATTGAAATAAGACTATCGAACCAGGTACGGCTCCCGGTCTTTTATTTATCGCTCTGCTTGCCATGCTATAATACCCAGATGATTTTCAGCCTCTCAGACCAGCTGATAGAGGAAGCTCCCGCATTTGGATGGAAATCGAGGAGGTTCCCTTGCTCAGCAGTGTAGATGTCCATAATTGCCTGCAAACCGCCAACATCCCACATGAACTAAGGAGGGTGCCTGAGCCCGCCCGTACTGCTCCACGAGCCGCGGCCATGCTCGGCCTTCAGCCTCATCAGGTCATTAAATCCATTTTTTTCTTCGCTGACGGAAAGCCCGTAATGGTAATGATTCCCGGGGACCGCATGGTCGATTATTCTAAATTGAAGGCGGAGTTGCAGGTTATGAGGCTGCGCATGCCCAATGCGGAGGAAGTCCGGCAGCTCACGGGATACCTGGTCGGTTGCACACCCCCGATCGCCCTCGAGAACGACCTTCCGAAGTATATCGACCTGCATGCGCTGAGAGAAGATGTTGTGTACACAGGCGGCGGGGAACCGGATATGATTCTTAAAATCCGCTCTTACGATCTGGTCAGAGTCGCCGATGCGGAAATAGTTGACGTGATCCGCTAATGCTACACAAAGGTGCCTGACACCTTCGTGTAGGCTGGCCTCTTTGTGGACCCCCCCATATGGAAGACCGTTATAATATTCATAAAATCTTTTGATGGGGAGTGAGCCCGATTATCGATACGGTAGAACGGAACAATCGAGATCCGGAGATCAAAAAGGCTGAAGCCGCTATGTTTAAGCTCTTCTGGCCCGAAGTCAGGGGTAATTATTTTTTCAGGAATCGCAGGGTTTACATGGATTTTCTGAAGAGCGGCGACGGAAAAATCTATTATATGCCTCAGCAATCCCTTACAATCCCGGCCTTCGTTCTAGTAGGGAACTGGAGGGACCGCACTGACATCACAGCTTTATGGTATGTCAAAGGCGTAGGGCTTGCTAAAAAAAGCCTGGTTATGGAGGCGGCAGGAGAGTGCTTCAACAGTGGCGCCGAGAAGATGGTTACCAAGTTGCTGGGCGAGTACGAAGCCGCGGAGTTCAGGCAATGGGGCTTCAAGAAGGCGTGCAGGATCGTTTTGTTTGAGAAGAGGCTAGCCGACCGGCCGGGAATAGCTGGACAACCCGTGGGTATTCGGCTATCCAGGTTCAGAAAAAGCATGCTGGAAAAGGTATTGAAAGTTGATTCCTCGTCGTTTGACGATTTCTGGAGGCTCGATGATCGCACTCTCGAAGCGATAGCTTCTTCCTGCCGGCGTAATGTCTTCCTTGTGGCACAGAGGGGCAACCAAGTAGTCGGTTATGCGGTAGCGGGTGCAAACGGTTCTCTCGGCTACCTTCAGCGCCTCGGTGTCGAACGTGGTAGCCACGGACAAGGCATCGGTCGTTTGCTCTGCTCGGCGGTTTTGAGGACACTGTACGATATGGGTACCACCGTCGTAATGGTCAATACGCAGGAGGACAATCAAGTAGGCCTTCGCCTTTATGACAAACTCGGTTTTCGGGAATTACTGGATACCAGATATATAATGCAATACGAGGCCAACGACTACAGGCGGGTTTCGTGATGCCGGGTAGACGGACCAGGATCGTTTTAACGATGTCGCTGCCCTGTCTGTTGCTGCTTCTCTTATTATTTCCGTTTTCCCTGACTCAGCCGGTATTCGCACAGACTGAAGGTATCAGCGTATCGGCTTCCATGGTTTCTTATTCATATGCTCCGACCGATAAGGCGCATCTTGCGATCGCCCTGCAAATTCCTCACTCAAGGGAAACTTCACTCAGCCTGGACTTGTTGCTCTACTCGGCCCTCAGTACGCGTTCTCAGTTGGCTTCCTTTCAGGAGGGAAAGCGTCGTTATCCGATGCTTACTCAACAACTGGAGGCGATAGGGACCAAGACAGAGTGGAGTGATAAGGAATATATCGTGAACCTCGATGAATTCGGCCTGGAGAGTGGAGTATATCCTTTTGAGGTCGCCGTCAGCCAGCAAGGTGAAAAGCTGGCCTCCTGCTACAACTTCCTGGTAATAATGAGGGCTAGTGCCGGGAAGCCTTTAAACCTCAGCCCGCTCTGGAGTATCGATTTCCTTCCAGCGGAAAATGCGGAAGGCGGCACCTTTGACACTGGACTCGCCGGCGCCTGCTCGTCTTCGAGCCGGGAGCCAGGTTTTCTCTATGCGCTGACGAAGACGCTGAAGCAGAGCGGGCCCGGGACATCGAATTTACTGCTTCCCCGTGCCACGTATGAAGGGATCGAAACGCTGGCCGAGCGGGCGGAAGACGCCGATGCCGGAGAGGCGGAAAAAGGTGCGGATGAAATCATGCATTCGTTAAACGAGATGCTCTCATCCGGACAGCTCGGGTTGATGGGCACAACATACAGTTTCGCTCTTCCCGATTCACTTGTTGCTACAGGCATGGAAAGCGATATCGCCCCGCAGATGCGCCTGGTGCTCGAAGAACCCGGGAACCTCTCCAAAGAAAGCAGCGGCTTCGCACTTCCGCTTTTCAGCCTCACCGACAGCGCGGTACAGAGGATGTACGAGGCTGGTGTCGATTTCACCGTCGTCGGTGAGGAAGCCCTGCAAGCAAGTTCCGCGGGGAGTAGTCTGCTCGAGGGGGCCACGCTCTGCCAGCCGGTTAATTTCACCGGTTCCAATGGTGGCTCCATCAAGGCATTTCCGCTTGATGCGGCCATCTACCATTATCT
Organism: Candidatus Solincola sediminis; assembly: GCA_001767605.1. Lineage (GTDB taxonomy): Bacteria > Actinomycetota > Geothermincolia > Geothermincolales > RBG-13-55-18 > Solincola > Solincola sediminis. Next base: position 15,443 of record MELM01000031.1, read on the forward strand.
GGAAGGGACAACGGAAACCGATCCATCAAGATTAATACAGAGGGTTATAGCCGATCTGGCGATGCTTCAGAGAGAAAAGCCTGCTTTGCGTTGCTGCACCCTCGCCTTTCCGCCGGGCTTTATGCCCTCCCAGGAATTTATGGAAGGTTTTTACAACACTCTGAAAGGCTGTTCCTGGCTGCGAGTTGCTCCTCTCTCACAATTGAACGGAGAGCTGCAAGCCATACCGGGTATCACTGTACCGGCCCCCTCGTATGAGGAGCCGCAATCGGGCTACGCATTAAGGCTGGACGAAATACGTTCGCAATCAGTGGCATTTGCGAACGCGATTCAACTTGAGAAGCACCCCCTGAAGACGCAGCTACAAAAAGCTACTCTGGTTGCCGAGAATTACAGATTTGTAACCGAGCGGGATATGGAAGCCGGACAAGCATACCTCGATAGTATAGAAAGCCTCATCCGGGGCGAAACATCGAAAATCAAGATCGAGCAAAAACGCTCCTTTATGCTTTCCAGCACTGAGGGAAACTTGAACATTGCCATAAGCAGCTCACTCGACTACCCCATCACCGCCAATCTCAAAATGGAGAACTCAAGCCTCTCCTTCGATGATCAGGAAGGTATTACCATAAGACCACGCGAAAACAGTTTTTCCTTTTCCGTAAACACACACCGCAAGGGTTCATTCATAGTGGATATCGTTCTCGAAACCGGGGGGCTTATAATTGACCGGACCACAACCTCCGTAAATACATCCATAATCAATACAATGGCGGTCATCCTGCTTGCATGTCTGGCAGGCCTTGTGGCCGGCATCATCCTCATTCGACGTCTGTCTCGCGGGCCATATAAGGGAAAGCACGCCAAAAGCAGGGGCGGCTGATGGCGGAAGGTATGGACCTTTCCTACAAGGATAAGCCGGAAGTTTTCGCAAGAAACGCGGCGGTTATGGCAACGGGCACGGCAATAAGCAGGATTACCGGTTTCCTGCGCTACGCGGCCCTTGCTTACGTGCTCGGGCTCACGCTGCAATTCGGCAAGACAAACCTCCCAAGTACCTACAACTTGGCAAACTCCATGCCGAATATGGTTTTCGACCTGGTAATGGGAGGAATTATCGCTTCCCTTTTCATTCCCGTCTTCGTCGAATACTTGAGCACCAGATCGAGGGATGAAGCCTGGCACATCGCCAGCTCAGTCACGAATATCTCGCTCATCGTCCTGGTAGCGGTTACCGTTATCGGGATCTTCATCAGCCCGCTGATCATACGCTTGATGACCATCTTCGGCTCCTATTCCGCGGGCGACGTAACGACTGAAGTGATAAGGGATCAGGCCACTTTTTTCCTTCGTTTCTTCATGCCGCAGATAATTTTCTATGGATTGAGCGCCATTTTCGCGGGGCTACTCAACTCGCACCGCCATTTCACCGCGCCCGCCTTCGCCCCCATAGCCAACAACGTCTTCGTCATTCTTACCGTCATTCTCTTCGCCCTGCTGCCAGGGCCGAGGGACAACAGCTTGCATCTGTGGGTGCTCGGCGTCGGCACCACCCTCGGCGTAGCCGTCCAAGCCCTGGCCCAGGTTCCCATGCTCTTTCGCATAGGCGTCCGCTACACGCCCGTGGTCGACCTCAAACACCCGGCCATCAGGAAGATAGGCCGGCTGGCCGTTCCCCTCATCGCTTATATCCTGCTCTGGCAGGTCGGCACCTGGTTTATCTTCGCCCTGGCCATTCAAGTCGACGGTGGCGTTCCCGCTTATCAATACGCCCAGATGTTCTTTCAACTGCCATATGGGATCTTCGCCGTCTCCATAATCACTGCCATCTTCCCGGCTATGAGCGAGTATGCAGCGTTGAAGAAATGGCCCAAGTTCAAGGAAACCATGAATCTGGGCATCCGTTCCACCATACTGATTATCGTCCCAGCCTGCGTTATCTACCTGACACTCAACCAAACTATCATCCGCTTCCTGCTGCAGCACGGTTTCTTCCACGCCGGTGATACGCAGCTACTCGCAAGCGTCCTTTTTTTCATGGCCCTGGGCCTTATTCCCTACTCCGTCGACATGCTCTTGACCAAGACTTTCTATTCTCTCCAGGACACTCGAACACCGATGATTATCAATTGCTTCGTGGTAGCCATAAATATGGGCGCCAATTATCTCTTTTTCCATTTAATGGGAGTGAAGGGCCTGGCCCTCGCGTTCGCCGTCGCCTACTTCTTTTCCATGCTGATCGATGGCACCGTACTGCGATTTCGCCTGGGACGGATTGAAGGCAGGAGAATCCTTACCACAGCCGCAAAGACGATAGCGGCGGCGGCCGTAATGGCAAGTGTTACTTACGGTGCCCGCTACGGCATTGAACAAATCTTCATCGCCGAGAGCATATGGAGGGATCTGCTCGCATTGCTCGTGCCACTGCTCCTCGGGGTTTTTGCTTTCGTCGCCATGGCCCGCTTGCTTCGTGTGGAAGAACTCCCGGGCTTGATGGCCACCGTCCTCAGTTACGCAAGGAAACTCAGGCATCCCGGCCCGATTCTTACGAAGAAAGAGAATAACGTCACGGAAGACTAAATAAAGGTTCGGCCGGAGTCGAAGTTAAGAATGGGAAGCGGGCGTGCACCACAACCAATAAGTGAGGCTGAAGATGCGGAGCCGGTATATTCTTCCACAACTTCAATCCGAACGGGGCCAAATATGGTCCTGGGTCCTTGGCATTTTCGTGGTCGCCGTAATTGTGGGCTTAATCATTGCCCAATGCGGGCCGGTCATCGCCAACCACCTCAATCTCAGCAGCACCGCAAGGGATGCGGCCGATGAGGCGGCCAGCATTTACGAGAAGACGCGGGGAAACCTGAACGAAGTGCAAAAAAGTACCAGCAGATACCTCGAGGACCGGGGCGCTCGCCTGGCCGGTAGCATCACGGTTGAAAGGGCATCTGGAGAATCCAGTATCATTTATGTTCCGGTAAGAAAGATCGTGAACACGTTTATTTTCCAGAATGTCTCCTACCTGGCTTCCTATACGGAAGCATTTGCCGAAGGGCAGGCAAACGTCTACAAATAGCCGGATTGTGAGTTAGAGGTTATTTTATTGAGCCCGATCGGCGGCTTTCCCGAGCGGCCGAACCATGACTATGTGATTTCGGCTTATGTCTATAAAATCGGTGGAGAAGATTTCTTTCCCACTTCCGATCGAGTAGACAACCACATCGGTGAGAGCAAAAAAGCTTTGAGTCTCCCTCGATTGCATGATATCCGTAAGCCGGGCTCCGGAGAATATATGGAGATCGGCTTCGATGCGATGCAAGACCGTATAGACTTCCACCCTTATCTTTTCTTTGTTTGCATGCATTCAGCAACCTCCAAATAAGTTATTAGGCCAGCTTTTTTTAATATACCATAACAAGCGAGCAATCCACATATAGGGAAGGGTTCGTTAAAGCGGCGCAGGGCCTCGATTCAAAAGCGCACGGTGGAGTGCGTAGGAACCTCCCAGTTCGAGGACTGTGAGCAGACAGGCGGCAAAGGCCTTGTGGAGAGAAAAGCCAGGCGAGCGCTTCTCGCTAAGGAGCGAAACCAGAAGGAGGTTGAGCGACCAGAAAGTCCCGAGAATGGATATGGCCAGCCAGGCCTGAGCGAAAATGAAGAGTGGCCGCGGACGTGTCAAGAAGAGAGCGGCCGGCAAGCCTCCGGCTAATAGAACGGCGAGGAGGTCGGCAGGCCGAGATGCAGCCTTCAACCTCCTGTCGGCACCGAAAAGGGTCCTGTTAAACCATGGCGCCACCAGCAGGGCGAGACCGCCACCCGCTGTCAAACCGGAGAAAAAACGCATAAGATTGCTGCTCTCCCTGTAACCCAGATAGCTTGTGGATCCATCCCAAGCCAGAAAAAAAATACCGGCTATAGCGAACAAGGTTAACGGCCAGGGCGGCCATCCTCCCCTCTTCCTGCCCCGCAAGAACGAAGTGAACAGAAGCACCGTGAAGAAAGAAACGAAGAGTCCCGTATCCCTCGAGCAGACGAACAGGCTGCGATCGCCGAAGCGAAGGAGGCGATCGGGTTCCTGATGACATATGGCAAAGCCCAACTGCCATAGCAATCGGTCCCACCAGCTTATGGACATCCTTATATCCTCGGCAGGGTACGCAAGTCCCTGATCGAGACATAAGTCGAAAGCAACCCTGCGAACAGGAATATAAAGGCTCCCCACAGGACGCTGTTACCTCGATCCCAGTTGATGCCCGGGGCCAGATACCAGAGATAAGTCCAGATTCCGAGTGGGAGATAAAGAGCTGCGAGGAGCAACGAGAGATTTCGTCTCTTTAAAAGGAGCGCCGCCGGGATAGCTACGACCCCGAGCAGGACGAGAAGAAGCAATAGAAACCAACCGAAGCTGGCAACGCCTATCAGATAAAGCACGCAGAGCGTAATGCCTGCTGCTGCTATCGCCGCCATCAGACCGAAAACGACACCGAGGAGGATTTTATAGCTCCCCGGCCTGGAGGTCCCCTGACCGGAGGCCTGTAGGTAGTAGCACCGGGCGCAGAGGTACTTAGCTCCGGCATCCACTTGCTGCGTATCTATATTCCGTCCGCAACCACGACAATTTACCATAATGACAAGTTAATGCTTGGCCCCATACCGGTCAATCATCAATCTGCAGTGATGGAGGAGCCGACCCGGTTGAATAATTCACGCATGATTTCGTCCTCGCGATCAAAATTCAACTCGATGGCCCCCTGTGGACAAAGAACGGAACACCTGCCACAGGCTTTGCATTCCATCTGATCGATCACAGCCCGGTGATCTTCGATCCTGATCGCTGCGACGAAACAATTCTCCGCACAGGTTCCGCAACCTTTGCATTTATCCGTTACCGAAACCCGCACGGCCTGTAGCCTCTTGATATTGGCCTTCAGGTCCGGCGAGGCCTTTCTGAGATTGGTACGCACGATGCAGCAGCAGTCACAGCAGAAGCAAACAACCAGGAAGCGGCCGAAGTTGCGCAAGACTCCCAGCACGGTGGCATCCATCCACAGCCGGCCTATCATTCCCGTCAAACCCATTTCGGACATCTTCTCCACGTGCTCCAGGCATTCCTCGATCCCGGCCCTGTGCCCGAGAGAAGGGTGCAGGTGGGCGGCCGCCTCCCCGAGGAAAATACAGCCCATATCCCGCGGGTAGTTTTGACACTCCTCCTCCTGCCTGCAGATGCAGCCGTTATAGATGAAGCGATGCGAGGAAGCTTTCACCAATTCCTGGAGGACCTGGCGGGGCAGGATCGAGTTTTCCGGCGCCGGTATCTCCTCATTTATCGGAATGAAAGTCAATTCAAATACTCGTTGCTTGAGGAAAGGCCTGAAAAGCTGCTTGAAGGGCGGATAGGAACTGATCTTCTTGACCGGATGGCTTAACGGCCAGAGTTTGAGCCAAAGGTTTACGATTCTTTTGCTGTTCCCCATGCGTCTCCTCTCTATCGCCCTATTATGCCTCACCGGCACGATTTGCACTATGGCCTTAAATCCAGGCTATATATTATGATAGTGTACTGTTGAAAAGCGGCCGGGGTGTAGCGCAGTTTGGTTAGCGCGCGGCGTTCGGGACGCCGAGGTCGGAGGTTCAAATCCTCTCACCCCGACCATTTCTATCTATCCCTTGAGGGAGTTGATGTTATGCCGGGTCCCCTGGACGGCATCCGGGTGCTCGATCTGTCTCAGCTTTTTCCCGGCCCTTACTGCACTATGATCCTCGCCGACCTCGGCGCCGAGGTCATAAAAGTGGAACCGCCCGGCATTGGGGATTTTAGCCGCTTATTCGGATATTTCTTCGACCAGATCAACCGCAACAAAAAAAGCATAGGCCTGAATCTCAAACATGACCGGGCCCGAAAGGTCTTTCATTTGCTGGCCGCCGAGGCCGATGCGCTGGTTGAGGGGTTCCGGCCGGGAACCACAGCCAGGCTGGGGGTGGATTACGGGACGTTGAGCCGGATCAACCCCGGCCTTATCTATTGTTCGATATCGGGATTCGGCCAGGACGGCCCATACTCCGGCAAGCCAGGTCATGACATCAACTACATGTCCCTCGCAGGTGCCCTCGGCCTTACCCGAGACGAGGAAGGCCGGCCGGTGGTGCTCGGGATTGAAATCGTCGATATCACCTCGGGATTGAACGCGGTAATCGGCATCTTGTCAGCCTTGATCGAGAGGAATAAGAGCGGCCAGGGCCAGCAGGTGGATATCTCGATGCTCGATTGCGCCCTCGCCTTGCTCCCCATGGAAACCGGTCATAGCCTGGCTACCGGCTGTTCGATGGATGAATCGGCCTTGAAAATCTTGCCCCATTATGGGGTATTCGAAACGGGCGATGGTGAATACCTGGCCCTGGGCATCGTCCATGAAGATTGGTTCTGGGATGAGCTCTGTTCGGCGGTCGAACTGACCGATTTGAAGGGCCTGAACGTCGGGGAGCGTATTGCCCGAAAGGCCGAACTGGAATCCAGGCTCCGGGAGGCGTTCAAGGCGCGAGAGCGGGATCAGCTGCTGCAAGAGCTGGAGGGATACGATATTCCCTGCTCAAGGATAAATAGCGTGGGCGAAGCTCTGGAGGATGCGCAGATACGGCACCGCGAGATGGTTCTAGACCTGCGGGGCGAGCCTGATTCCCGCAGCTACGTGGCCAGCCCCATCAAACTATTGAAGACCCCCGCCCGTCTCGATTCACCCGGCCCCGCGTTAGGCGAGCACACGGACATTCTATTGGCGGAAGTGGGACTGAAATCGCAGGAGATAAAGGAGTTGAGGGATTGCGGGGCCATCCAGTAGAATCATATAATCGCAGCCCATGAGGAAGAACGAGGGGGATACGCCGGTATGATCAAAATCCTGGGTATCGCTGGCAGCCCGCGGCAAAACGGCAATACTACGCTCCTACTTGACGAGGCCCTGAAGGGGGCCAAGGAGGCCGGCGCTTCAGTCAACAAAATAGTCCTTTGTAATCGCGAGATAAATCCGTGCCTTGGGTGCGGAACCTGCCAGAAAGAGGGCTACTGCGTGCAAGAGGACGGCATGGACAAGATATACAACGCAACCTGTTCCAGTTTGGGTATCGTTCTTGCCGCCCCCATCTATTTCAACTCGCTCAATGCCCAGACCAAGGCCTTCATAGATCGCCACCAATGTGTATGGGCGCGCAAAGACGTATTTGGCGAGGAAGTCACCGATCCCGAGACCAGGCACGCGCGAAGAGGCCTCTTTCTCGCAGCAGCGGGCGCCGACGACCATAGAGTCTTCGACGGGGCACTGAGGGTTGTGGATATCTTCCTCGATGTCCTCGACGTGAAATACTACGAACGCCTCCTCTTCTTCCGAATCGAAAAGAAGGGGGCTATAAAAACTCATCCAACGGCCCTCCGCGACGCGCGCGTGGCCGGTGAGCATATGGTTATAGAAATCGCCCGCAGCCTGGGCGAAAGCATCGACTAACCTACACAAAGGTGTCAGGCACCTTTGTGTAGGTTAGAATGTTTCGCCTTTGTTACCTTTGACCTAGCAAGACCTACACAAAGGTGCCTGACACCTTTGTGTAGGTCTTGGTGCCCCGTTCTCATGCTTCGCGCTATAATTAACATCATTTCATTGGAGGCATTTCATGTCTGAACGAATCCGTCTGACACTCCTGTCCAGCAAGGCGGGGTGAGCTGCAAAAGTGGGTCCGGAGGACCTTGAGAAAGTGCTGAGGCTCCTTCCCCTCGATGAATCTCGGGAGGAAATACTGGTGGGCTTGGAAACGCCGGATGATGCCGGCATATTTCTGCTCGATCACAAGTTGGGGCTGGTGCAGACGGTGGATTTCTTCACGCCCATCGTCGATGACCCTTTCCGCTTCGGGCAGATAGCATCCGCAAATGCCCTGAGCGACATCTATGCCATGGGGGGGACTCCCTTGACCGCCATGAACATTGTCTGTTTTCCCTGCACGCTGGGGATGGACATGCTGGCAAAGATATTGCAGGGTGGATTGGAAAAGATAAGAGAAGCAGGGGCAACCCTTCTCGGGGGCCATACCGTAGACGATGAAGAGCCCAAGTACGGCCTGGCGGTAACAGGCCGGGTCGACCCTGATAAGATTCTCAAGAGCCTGGGGGCGGTCCCTGGTGATCTTCTGGTCCTCACCAAACCGTTGGGGACCGGGATACTGTCGACTGCTCTGAAAGGTGATTTCATCGCCGAGGCTGACATGGACGCGGCCGTAGCCGGAATGGCCGAACTGAATCGGGACGCATCGCGTTCGGCACTCGCGGCCGGCGCTCGTGCCTGCACCGATGTCACGGGCTTCGGCCTGGCAGGTCATATCATGAACATGCTTCCCGAGCATGGACTTGCGTGCCGCGTCTATCCCGAGCGGCTTCCTCTCTATCCGAGAACCAGGGAGATGGCGGATCAGGGGATGCTTCCGGCCGGGGCATTCAAGAACCGCGATTTCCTGACAGGCTCAATGGCATTTGGTAATAAGATTGAGACGTTTTACATGGATATTCTTTTCGATCCCCAGACCTCGGGCGGGCTCCTCATAGCCCTTGCGCCCGATGCCCTGGATGCCTTTTATAAAGAGCTGGGGCGGTCCGAACAACCCGAGGTAATCGGTGAGTTTTTTGAAAGCTCGGCGCGCCTGATCGAAGTCGTGAAGTAAGGAGAAGGAGATATTGAGCAAAGTTGTGGATGCGCGTGGCCTGGTCTGCCCGCAGCCGGTCGTAAGAACGCGGGAAGCGCTCGGCTCGGCTGATGAGATCGAGGTGCTGGTGGACAACAAGACGGCAAGGGAAAATGTCTCTCGCTTCGCCTCAAACAAAGGCTGTGCCGTTCGAGTCGAGAAGGAGAGCGGCTTCTACAGGCTGATTATTACCGGCCGCGCGGAAACCGGGGAACAAACGCGGGAGCCGGGGGAGGAAACCAGGAATGTCATCATCCTCTCGTCAGAGTTAATGGGGCCGGATGAGGAGTTGGGCCGCGTTCTCATGAGGACCTTCTTAAATACAATGTGTGAAAGCGAAAGCTTTCCATGGCGGCTGGTGCTTTTTAACCGGGGAGTCTTGCTCGCGCTCGAAGGCGAGGATACCGCGGAAGCTCTGGCAAACCTTGCTTGTTTGGGAGTCGACGTCTTGGTTTGCGGCACCTGCCTCGATTACTTTAAAGTAAAGGAATGCCTGGCCGCCGGCCGGGTGAGCAACATGTACGAGATAGTTGAAACAATGCTCATGGCCACCAACTCTGCAACGATTTAAACTTATTATCATGGAAAAAAAGGACTACCTCAGAAACCTTACGTCGGTAAACGATCTCATCCAAGCCGTTTACCGCAGCCGGGCCCTGGGTAAAGGAATGCCGCGCGAGCTGGTTACCGAGGCATCGCGAACCGTCCTCGACGGCGTGCGTGGAGCCATCCTCGCCGCCAGGGACGAGATGTCCCTAAAAGAGATAAAGACGGATACGGAAGAGCTTGTATCGCTGGTGGAGAAAGAGGTCGAGGAAAAGGTCAGGACCAGCCTGCGCCGGGTGATCAATGCTACCGGAGTGGTAATTCACACCAATATGGGCCGCTCCATACTTTCGAGAGAAGCGATGCAAGCGGTTGAGGCGGCCGCTTCTTATTACGATAATCTCGAGTTCGACCTGGAGACAGGTTCGCGTGGATCGCGCCAGATGCACCTGGAGAAATTGCTGCGCGAACTCACCGGGGCTGAAGCCGCACTGGTGGTTAACAACAACGCAGCCGCGGTGTTGCTGGCTCTCGCCGCCCTTGCTCGCGGAAAGGAAGTCATCGTCAGCAGGGGGCAGCTGATCGAGATCGGCGGCTCTTTCCGGCTGCCCGATGTCATGGCCGAGAGCGGGGCACGGCTGGTCGAAGTGGGCAGCACCAATAAGACTTACCTCGACGATTATCGGGCGGCCATAAGCAGCGAAACGGCCATGCTGCTTCGCGCCCATACCAGTAATTACCGCATTATCGGGTTTACTTCCGAGGTCGGATTAAAAGAATTGGCCGGCCTGGCCGGGGAATTCGGACTCGTGCTGCTCGACGATCTCGGCAGCGGCGCCTACATGGATTTCGCAAAGTACGGAATGCCCGCCGAACCGACCATTGGACATTCATTGGAAGAAGGAGCCGACCTGGTCTGCTTCAGCGGCGATAAATTGCTGGGAGGCCCGCAGTCCGGAATCACGCTGGGGAAAGAAGACCTCATCGAAAAAATGGCCAAGCACCCTCTTTCGAGGGCTTTGCGCATCGACAAACTGAGTATCGCGGCACTGGAAGCCACCCTGCGGCTATACCTTGATACTGACAACGTCATTGAAAAGATACCCACTCTCGCCATGCTCTCTGCCGAGCCCGAGGTGTTGAAGAAAAAAGCTCGGGCGCTTGCCAGGAGGATAGCCTCGGAGACGACCTCGATTTCGGCGGAGGTAGCGAGCGACATATCCCGGGCGGGAGGGGGGTCGTTCCCCCTGGCAGAATTTCCCACTTCGGTCGTCGCCCTCACCTCGACCAAACTGAATGCGGCTTCCCTGCAGAGCGCTTTGCGGGAGGCCGACCCGCCCATCATAGCCCGAATAAAGGACGATCGAGTAATCCTGGATATGCGAACGGTCCGTGAGGATGAAGTAACCTTGATTGCCGAAGCCCTGAGGATTATCGACGGTGGGGGCGGGGCGGAAGAAAGGGAATGAAGAGCTTCATCATCGGGACGGCCGGGCATATCGACCACGGAAAGACGGAATTGATCAAAGCGCTTACGGGCATTGATACCGATCGCCTCAAGGAAGAAAAGGAACGCGGGATCTCCATCGAACTCGGCTTTGCCGAACTCGATCTTCCCGGCGGAATCACGGCCGGTATCGTCGATGTCCCCGGACACGAGCATTTTATAAAAAACATGCTGGCCGGCGCCAGCGGTTTCGATATGGTCCTGCTTACCGTAGCCGCGGATGACAGTGTAATGCCTCAGACCATAGAACACCTGGCTATAATGGACCTCCTCGACGTACGCGAGGGTGTTGTGGTAGTCACGAAGGCCGATCTGGCCGAGGAGGATATGCTGGAGCTGGTTAAGGAAGATATCGCCGAGACCTTGCAGGGAACGGCCCTCGAGGACGCGGAGACGGTGGTTACATCGAGCCGCACCGGACAAGGCCTTGATGAGTTGCGGCAAGCGATTTCAAGGGTGGCGGAAAGGGTGAGATCCAGGGATTCGGAAGGGTCCTTCCGCTTGCCGGTCGATCGGGTATTCAGCCTCAAGGGCATCGGCACGGTCGTAACCGGCACCTTGTGGGAAGGGTCGGTAGCCGACGGTGATGAAGCGGTTATCCAACCAGGCGGCAGGAAGGTGAGGGTACGTAACATCCAGGTGCATGGAGAAGACGTCGATCGGGCCCGTGCCGGGCAAAGGGTCGCGTTGAACCTTCCAGGTATTTCCAAACAGGAAATAGAACGGGGCGATGTCATAGGCTCAATGCCGTTTCTTCACCCCAGTCTCATGCTGGACGCCCACCTGCGGCTGCTGGCAACGGCCCGGCCCTTAAAAAACAGGGCGCGCATTCGCTTTCATCACGGCACCCGGGAGGTAATGGCCAGGGTGATTCTCCTGGGCGGCAGGGAGGAAATGGCTCCCGGTGAGGAAGCATACGTGCAATACAGGTTGGAGAGCCCGATCGTCGCCCTTTACCACGATCGTTACATTCTGCGCAGCTATTCTCCAATGACCACAATCGGCGGGGGTGTGATACTGAACAGCCGGCCCAAGAAGCACCGGCATCACCAGCCGGCGATAATCGAGTCGCTGCAAAGGCGCCGCCGGGGTGATGCACGGGAATTGACGTTGCTTGCGGTGGATGAGAACAAATGGCCGCTCACCAGGCCGCAGCTCCTCTCCCTCACCGAGATAAAGGAAAGTGAGCTGGATGGGGCAGTGTCTGATTTGCTTTCTTCGGGTAGAATGCTGCCGCTTAAGGGTGAAGGGCAAGACTATTATGTCTCGCCTTCTCTGCTTGAAGTCCTTCTCGGGCAGCTCGTGGAGCTAACCGGAGAGCTACATGCGGCGAATTCGCTGAAGCCCGGCGTCGACAAGGAACTCCTGCGCCAGCGTATGGGCGAAGACCTTAGCCCGGAAATCCTCGAAGTCCTCCTCAAGTCCGCTATAGCGCGAGGAGAAATCGAGATCGAGGCGGGGCGGGTGCGACTCCCGGGCGGTGGCAGGTCGCTTTCCGGAAGCGAGCTGGCCGCGAAAGACGGCCTGAGGAAGGCTATCGTCGAAGGAGAATTCAATCCCCCGCTTTTCAAGGAACTGATACAGGCTTCAGGGATGGACAAGAACAGGCTGCGCGATCTTTTGAATATTCTCATGGAGGAAGGGGAGATCGAACAGGTCAATCCGGAGTTCTTCCTGGCAAAGGGGCGCCTTGCGCAGGCAGAGGAGCGTATCAAATCTTTTCTTACCGATAAGGAAACACTCGGAGTCTCGGATCTTCGCGACATGCTTGGAGCAAGCCGCAAGTATTCCATACCCCTGCTCGAGTACTTCGATCGCAAGCGGGTAACCAGACGGGAGGGCGACTACCGGGTCGCCTATTGAAGATAGGCCGGCGTGAATCGGCATAGAATCCTCTTGATGCAAGATGCACCAGAAATGATATTGGATTTCTCCGACTGTATGGGTCTCCCACTCCATTCACGTGATATAACCTCAGGAGATTCACTCGGCTTGTGAGGGAAGCGCTCGAGAAGCTCAAGGCTCATTATTAAATAGAGATAGGCTGGATTATAATATGTCCGGAGGTGCATTCGTCCTGGTGGGCGGCCCGGTCTTCAAAACCGGTGCGGCGTCGTAACGGGCGCCGGGTAAGTTCGATTCTTACGCATCTCCGCCACCAATTAAATTTAGATTTGGGGTTGGAGGGTTTCTATCAACGGGGCCATGCCCGGAGTTGTGTGCACCCGGCCGCCTGAGTCCACCATTATCCCGTTTGCCCCCCTCGCGCCCTGAATCCAATTCAGGCCGTCCGGGTAACCCATGATAAAGGCCGTAGTGGACATGATATCGGACCATGTACCGTTTTCAGCGCCCATGATGGTATTGGCCATAATACCGAGAGCTGGGTGGCCGGTCCGGGGGTCGAGTATGTGATGATAGCGAACGCCCTCGTACTCGAAGAAACGTTCGTTGTCACCGGAGGTGCTGACATAACTGTCTCCCGCTACGGAAAGGGTCCCCAGATAATCTCCGCCCCGCGGATTCGCTATACCGATCTGCCAGTCAGGTCCGGCCTCCCCCGGCTTGGCGCCGATCACCATCGAGGTGCTTATCATATCGATCACCGCTGTCCCGACGCCGCCGCTTCTCAAGGCATCCGCAGCAAGGTCCAGCGCGTATCCCTTAGCCAGGCCCCCCAGTTCTATCGCCATGCCCGGCTGTGAGAAGAAAACGGTATGCTCGGTCTCGCCCAGGACTAGCTTATCGCCGCCCACCTTGGCCATCGCCTGTTTGATCTCGGCATCCGAAGGCGGTGCATCGTGCCGCTCGCTGCGCCCGATGACGTCCCATAGATCGGCCAGCGGGGCAACTGTAATATCAAAGAGGCCGTTACTCTCCCGATAGGCCTCCATGCCCGCGGATATCATCTCCCACAAATCATCGGACACCGCCACGGGACTAAGGGCGGCGGTGGCATTCAGCGCGGAAATCTCGCTGTCTTGCCGGTAGCGGTTAGCGACATCATCGATATGATGGATACTGTTAAAGGCCTCCCCTACGGCCGCTTCCACCTGGGACTGTTTCTTGCCGTAAGCCGTAATTACTACATGATCATCCAATACTCCCCACTCTTCATGGCTAAAGGGGTCATGGGAGTAGCCGGGATTAATCCACCTGGTCATAAGAAAAGCGCCGGCAATAATCACGGCGGTGATGCCGATTACGATCAAGGTATCGCGGCGATTCTTCCTGCCTAGTTGCGCGTGCTCTTCAGTACTGCGTTTCCTCATGAGAGGTAGTATAACATTCAGGCCGATCCCGGCGAATGCGGAACGGCACAGCGACCCTAGGCGTTTCGTCTCGCCTGTTCGAGCTTGGAGATATACCTCAGTGCCAATTCGAGCAGTAATAAAGCGATAGCGGCGATCCCGAACGCCTGCGCCAGAATGAGGGGATTCGGTAGGTCGAGGATGAAGAAGTCGCGCAGCCATGGTATGAGAAATACACCGGCTAAAGCACCGCCCATAGCTAACACGAGTCCGCTTCTCCAGGACATTATGGGCTGTACCAGAAAAGCAAGCACGCCCAGACCGATAATCGTCAAGACGATAACAGCGACGGTTCGCGTCTCCTCCAGCGAAGCCCCGTGAGCCCTCGCCATAGCATCAGCGGTAAAGGTCATGGCGGCGGAGATGAAGCCCGCGGGAAGCGTGAATAATATAATGCGCCTGAAAAATCCGGGGTTATACTTCTCCTTGCTCAGTCTGAAGGAGAGGACAAAACCGGGGATACCGATGGTAAGGGCATCGACAAGGGTCACTTGCCGGGGCAGAAAGAGGTAGGGTT
>MELM01000031.1:30112-36573 GCA_001767605.1 Candidatus Solincola sediminis
ACTCTTTCCATATTGGCCATAACCCGGCGCCCCTCTGCCACTACCCTCGGAAGAGTCGAAAATTTTCCATCGATCAGCACCAGCTGAGAGACGGATTTGGTCGAAGGAGCCCCCGAGCCCATGGCTATCCCTAAATCGGCATCCTTTAAAGCCAGCGTGTCATTTACCCCGTCGCCCGTCATTGCCACCACGTATCCCTCAGATTGCAGCGCCCGCACCATGATCCGCTTCTGTTCCGGGACCACCCTCCCGAAGATGCTGTTCTCCTCGATCATCTGCGCCACGCCTTCAATATCATCGCTCAAACGGCGAGCGTCGATCGGATGATCCGCATCCGGCACACCCACCCGCCTCGCTATCTCTGCAACCGTCTCCGGGTTGTCGCCGGAGATTACTTTTATAGTTACTCCCTGTTCGCGAAAATACTCGATTGTCTCGGCGGCGTCCGGCCGTATTTTTTCCTCAATCAGGACGAAGGCTTCGGGTTGCAGGCCGGGAGGAAGCTCATCCCCTTCGAGCTCGGAATCCGTTTTCGAAAGGAGAAGGACACGCAAGCCAGAACCGGCAAGGGAATCGGCCTGCGAGCGCAAGTCTCCATCGGATTCGATGTTCTGCAATAGAATTTCCGGCGCTCCCAGGATCCAGGTCCCATAGTCATCGAAACTCATGGCGCTCCATTTTCGTGCCGAAGAAAACGGCACGGAGCCTCGAATCCTCCAACCATGAGGAGCAGGAAAGGCAGAGCCAACGGCTGCTATCGTCGCATTCTCCGATCGTTGCGCTGCCGCGAATGCTCCGAGAACTTGGGGCAGCTTTTCTTCATGACCGAGAACTTCCAAACGATCGAATTGCAGCTGCCCCTCCGTAATGGTTCCTGTTTTATCAAGACATAAGACATCAACACGAGCCAGCACTTCAACCGCAGGTAGTTCCTGAACCAGCACATTACGCCGGGCGAGAACAATAGCACTGGTGGCAAATACCAGGCTGGTCAATAGAACAAGTCCGATGGGAACCATTGCAACGAGTCCCGCCACCGTCGCGGATATGGCGGCCGAGAGAGAGGTGTTCGAGAAAAGTTGGCTGATCGTCAGGGTAACGGCTACGGGAACCATAACCCAACTGATGTAGCGAAGAATTCTATTTATTGTCTCTCGCAACTCGGAATGCACGACTGTGAACTTACGCGCCTCCGATGTCAACTTCTGGGCATAGGAGTTCATCCCCACCGCTGTTGCCCTGAATGCTCCGGAGCCGACGCCGGCAAAGCTGCCGGAAAGCACGCTATCACCCGGATTTTTATAAACGGGCACCGATTCACCGGTGAGCAAGGACTCGTCTATTTGAAGGTCGTGGGATTCTAGCATCTCGCCGTCTACTATTATCTGATCGCCCGCCCGAACCTCGATCACGTCATCCAGCACGACCTCACTAGCTGCAATCTCCTGCGGCTTGCCGTCGCGGATCACCCTGGCTTTAGGAGCGCTCAACAACGATAGTTTGTCCAGTTTTCTCTTAGCCCGTACCTCTTGAATAATGCCGATGAGACTATTGAGAATGAGGATCATTCCGAACAGGGCGTCGCCCGGAGAGCCCTTGAGCAGGATGACGGCGACAAGCGCGCCCAGGATCGCATTGAAGCGGTTGAAGACATTAGCCCGGATTATATAGATGAGGGAACGGCTTGTCCTCTGCCTGACATCATTGACCTTGCCATCGCGCACACGCTCCTGGACCTCGGATTGCGAAAGTCCCTGCAGCCCTGACCCACCTTCCATGTGCACCTCATAGTAAAGGGAGATCTCCTTGCTTACCTCCCCCTATTCTTGCATAAAATCGGCTACTTAATGCAGCAAAGGAAGAATCCGGAGTGAGGACGGGTGGCTGAGGGTCCGGGTCGAATTCCTATTTATAGATAATATTTTCAGCGACGATGTTCGGCGATCCCTGAGCGACATATATCTTCCCGGTAATCTGCATTCGTGCGTTCAGCTTCGACTCGGGCGGAAGCGGCGCCGTATCACTCACCTCAACCCTGACCGAGAAGACGCCGTCCTTGAGAAGGAAGCAGGCGGAGCAGTAACCAACGGCGTAATTGCCCTCGGTAGTGACGATTACACTATCATACCCCTGGGGATTCCTGGCTATTTCCTCCACTGTGGTCTGCTTCCCGCTGGTCGCGGCCACAGTATCAACCGAGCCGACCGTCCCTGCCGATCCATTGCCGCAGCCGGCTGCTAAGAAGCTTGTTGCCAGCAAGGCAATGACAAAAAATAACGCGAGTCTCTTCATCTCATCCTCCATAATCAATAGCCTTAGATCTCCTTTGTCGCATTGGGATGATAAATAACAACACCGGACTCCTGATAGGAACCCACCAGGCCCTGACATGTTTCACCGATCATAAAATCCGCGAGCTTCACCGCAGCTTCAGGATCGATGACGACCAGGCAGTACTGATTCATGAGCATGGCGCAGCCCTCGACCAGTTTGGTAAGCGGCACGTCCGCTTGATTCTCGAGCCAGGCGGACGTGTCGCAGATAGTATATGCTTGCTTCTCACCGGCGATGGTGATGGTGGTTGGCATATCCTGCCCCGTCTTCGTAAACCAACCCTGGCCGGAGGGATCGATGCCGCACTTATTCCAGTAGCCCATGACCTTTGCATCCAGATCGGAGCCGTCGCCGCGGGCAACGAAAGCCGCCCCGGCCGTGCCTACCTTCTTACACGATTTACCCGGACAGTCGAGGCCCTTTATCTGCGCCGGATCGTTAACCGGCCCGACGACGATAAAATCACTGTAGAACACATCCTCGGCTGAAGCTGCATAGCCCTCCTCCAGCCATTTTTCGAGGGCCGGCTTGTTGCCTACCAGCAGGGCGTCGGCCTCGCCTCGCTCGCCTGCGCTCAAGACTTCAACACTGTTCCTATAGGACTTCGTCCTGACCTTGACGCCGTTCTGCTTCTCGAACTCCTTGACAAGCTTGGTATATAACTCCGACTGTGCCATTTCTGAGGTCGTCGCTATCACCACCGCGCCGGCCCCACAGCCGGCGGCGAACAGGGCCGCCGCCGGCAAGGTCACAAGTATCGCTGCCGCTATCAGCCATTGCATCGCTGTCTTTCGCATCATTGTGATCCCCTCTTACGGGCTGGTAACGGCGCCCGAAACCAGAGCCGCAGAATCGGCGTTCAGGGTCGGGAAATTCGGTACGGCACTGCCTCCCTTGTTCCTGGCAAAGACGCGGTAGTAGCGCGTCCCCGTCCAGACGCTCGTATCCGTGTACGTAGTCACATCGGCGAGAACCGAAGCCACGGCATTCCATGGCCCCGTCGGAGAGGCTCCCCACTCGATGACGAACTCACTCTCGTTAACCGAATTGTCCGTCCAGTTAAGAACCACCGAGGGAGAAGTGCCGGCCACACCGAGCCCGGAAGGGTCGGCAGGCTTGAGCATAAAGGCCATGGAGTGCATCATGTCCATCTCTTCATGTCCGAGGAGATGGCAGTGCAGCACGTATTCCCATCCATAGTTCACGTACTGGTTCGCGATGACTCCTCCTGCTCCGTATGCGGTTACGGGATCTCCGGCCGGATCGAAGTATCCACCGGGTCCGCCCATCAAGAGGGCGCCTACCGGTTTGGTCGGATCCAGAAGCCTGACGCTGTTGGGCAGTTCGAACGGCAGGGTCGGCGCTGTCGGCCTCATGGCCACGATGGTATCCTCGAGAGGATTTACCCGCACTGTTTCCTTCCAGCCCAACTCGTTGGGGTCGGGTGGCCTCGCGTTATTATCCCAGGCTACGCGGTTGATTAGCTGGACGTCGTATTTGTGGAAGTGCAGGGTATGCGTATCGACGCCATTTTGAGTGATCTTCCAGATCTGCGTGCCGTCACCCAGGCTCGGCTGCGCTCCTTTTGTAACGCTGTCCAGGTGTAGTTCGACGGGCGGAGACGCGTAGGGATAGAGGACGAATCCCTTGGTTCCAGGCCCCGCATTCGGAATCTGGAGACCCAGAAAACCGCTCATGCGGCCGTATTCAACATCGAATGCCTCGCCCTGCTCGTCCTGTATGGCTTTGGGCTCGAGCGGGAGGGTCATTGTCGTGCCGTTGAGCGTCTGGAAGGTCTTGGTATTGTCATAGATCCTGGTTAAGGTGTCCACCGGGAAGTTTCCGTTGTAGGCCGAATTGTAGTCGGCGTTCGGTACTAGGATATCGTCCTGGGAAGCAGCGAAAGCACCTTCGGTCGTGGCGGTCGAAGCGAAAGCAGCTTGCAGCCCAGCCAGATCGTAGGCGGGAGCCATGGCCGCCCCCGCTACCTTGATCTGCATGATGGTCCTGGTATTCGGGCCGTAGCCGGGCTGTGTTCCGGGCGCGCCACCGGTATCCGTCAAGTCGGCCGCGCCGGTATGGTAGTCATAGCGCGGATCGAGGGCGGGGAAAGGGGCGGGCGCGTCGTTATAGAGAATCAGGGTCTGCCCGGCATATTGGGAGAAGTCAACGATGACATCGCCCCGCTCCGCGGGTCCCAGTATGAGAGTTCCATCCGATACGTTTCCGAAATTGAAGGTGGTCGGATCAGTGTTCCATACGACTGGATTGTTATCGAGCACCACCGGGGCGGGCAGGAACCCTCCCTCGGTACCGATCTGTATCATGCTCGGACCGGCGCTAGCGGGATCGGGCACGCCGCCTTCCCTTCCATCAATGGGCCAGGTATCCGGATAACCCGCCGTCGGTGCGGCCGGAACCATCTTGACTTCACCGGCGTTGGCGT
Organism: Candidatus Solincola sediminis; assembly: GCA_001767605.1. Lineage (GTDB taxonomy): Bacteria > Actinomycetota > Geothermincolia > Geothermincolales > RBG-13-55-18 > Solincola > Solincola sediminis. The sequence goes on from MELM01000031.1 coordinate 34,893, forward strand.
CGTTGAGGCTGCCGTCCGGCCGCCACATCTCAGTGTTGGAACCGGCCTTGTACAGTTGCAGGTTCCAAAAACGATCGTTGGCGGCATTGAGTATGCGGAAGCGGTATGCCTGCGGCTGTACTTCGAGTACCGGATAGGCCGTCCCGTTTACCATCGGCGTATCCATGAAGGCTTCCATGGCCATCGAAGGCGTGGGAGTACCAGGTATCTCCGGCGGCTCCCAGGGCGCATTGACGGGATCGTAATATGGATTTGTGGTAGGCCCCTGTGTGATGCCCGAAGTCGGGGGCCAGAACCAGGGACCGTAGTGCCAGCGGCCCATTGCGTTCATTCCGCCGGGATCGGCCGGATTCTGATTCGGCATGTATACGTGAGGCATCCATAAGTTGCCCTTGCCTCCCCACAGGGTCTTGTCCCAGGTCGGATCCTGAGCTGTAAGTTGAGCGTCATCGGGTACGAAGGTCTTGTCCTGGATGACCAGGGGAATCTGGTCGGCGGGAATGACGCCCGTAGAAACAAGGTTCTGCTCTACGGTGTCCTGTATGAGGTAGGGAGCGGCGTCTCCGGCATACACGTTCAGGCGGGTTATGCCGAGGGCGTGGTCGTGATAAAACAACAACCTTCCGCTCTGTTGATTCGTATAGTAGTAGGTGCATGAACCAGCCCCGGGATCGTTGCTCGCGCCCGGCGTCCCTGCCGCCACCGGCCTTCCGCCCGCATCGAACCACATGTCCGGGACGTTCTGCTGGCTGTCGCCCTTGGTATATGGTGTCGTTTCTCCGGCCGGCGTAATCCACTGGTGCGGCGTCCCGTCGCTGATCCAGGGAGAGTTGCCGCCATGCAGATGGATGACCGCCCGGTTTTGCGTATATTCCTCACCCGGGAGGGGACCCATACCAGCCCCCATCAAGGTCGTATCGCAGGGCAGGAAGAGATCGCCTCCGGCGCCGGTCGCCAAATTGTTGGTGAATTTGATGCGTACCGGCCGATCCTTCTGGGCCACGATCATGGGCCCGAGATAATTAAATTTGCTTACAGTCGCATCGGCGGTGTTGGTCTGCCTGTACCCCCTTAGTTGCGTCGCCGGGAGATCGCTGTGCAGCTGCTCTGTGTACTCCCCCAATTCGATCTCATAGTAATCGGCGTCGCCAAAGGTGCTGGTATCGGGTATAGCCTGCGGTATGTACTGTCCCAGGTTATTAGCACTGGCACTTCCCACTCCCGGCAATGAATCGATGAACTTCCTCATGCCGGTGCCCGGGACCACGGTAAGTTGATTGTTCGGGTCCACCGTCTGCGTCGCGAGCCCGACCACGTCGTGGCCGCCGGTCCATGTCCCCTTGTAGTTGAAGTACATGGGGCGTTCGGCGATGATCTGCTGCCCGTTGGTGCATTCAACCTTGGCGCTGAAGTCATGGGCTAGGTCCTCACCGGTCCCCAGCTTGTCCCTGGGTACAACCGTGGACCGGCTGCTGTTCCTGACCGTCAGTGCTTGGGTATCGGTGGTACGATCCCCCTTCATATAGGTAATTAAAACGTCGGCGTTGTTTAAGCCCGGGTTTTGAATGCAGATGTAGGGATCGAAATCGGGGCGGCAGGTGCCTTCCGCGAAGTAGAAGGTGGTGGCGGGAGAGGTAGCTCCCACTACGTCGTGGCCGCCGGTCCAGGTCCCCTTGTAGTT
>MELM01000031.1:36594-43906 GCA_001767605.1 Candidatus Solincola sediminis
TGCTGCCCGTTGGTGCATTCAACCTTGGCGCTGAAGTCATGTGCCGCGTCCTCACCGGTTCCCAGCTTCGTCCTGGGCGTTACCGTGAGGCGAGAGTTCCTGGCGACGTTATGCATTACCGAGACCACGGAGGAGTCTCCCATCAAATATGTAATTAGCACTTCCGCATCGGTTCCACCGGGATTTTGAATGCAGATGTAGGGATCGAAATCGGGGCGGCAGGTTCCTTCTGCAAAGTAGAAGGTGGTGGCGGGAGAGGTAGCTCCCACTACGTCGTGGCCGCCGGTCCATGTCCCCTTGTAGTTAAAGTACATGGGGCGTTCGGCGATGATCTGCTGCCCGTTGGTGCATTCAACCATCGCGCTGAAGTCGTGGGCCACATCCTCGCCGGTTCCCAAGAGGTTCCGTGGTATCACGGTAGACCGCGAATTCCCGGCTACTGTCACTGCCTCATTATCCGTCGTGCCGTCACCCTTCATGTAAGTGATAGTCACCTCGGCGGCAGTGTTTCCCGGGTTTTGAATGCAGATGTATGGGTCGAAGTCGGGGCGGCAGGTGCCTTCCGCGAAGAAGAAGGTGGTGGTGGGAGAGGTAGCTCCCACTACATCGTGACCGCCGGTCCATGTCCCCTTGTAGTTAAAGTACATGGGGCGTTCGGCTATGATCTGCTGCCCGTTGGTGCATTCAACCTTGGCGCTGAAGTCATGTGCCGCGTCCTCACCGGTTCCCAGTATCGCCCTGGGCTGCACGGTCAAACGGGAGCTTGCCGGTACCACGAGATCTTGCGTGATATTATTGCCGTCACCCTTCATGTAAGTGATAGTCACCGATGCCTCGATGTCGCCCGGATTCTGGATGCAGATATAGGGGTCGAAGCCGGGGCGGCAGGTGCCTTCCGCGAAGTAGAAGGTGGTATCCGGGGCTGGAGAATTGGGTTGAGCCACCTCAAGTAATTCCGGCAATGGGCTAAGGGCATAGTTCGGATAAGCCCCGAAGTAGTCAGGCGTATCACCCGGCCCCGGCGCCGCAAGCGCGGCCTCGATTGTGCCGGGTTCGAGACCGGCGGCTTTTGCCCGGTCCGCGGCGGCCTCTCTTTCCTCGGACGTCACCTTCTTCTTGCCCTGGGCCGTGACGTATGCACCCGAAACGCCGGCCGTTGTTGCTCCCCGGCTCCGGGTGTCCGCGACCCCTTGAGCCTTGGATGGGATCGCTCCCAGAGTGCACGCGGCAAGTAGCAGCATAACCAAAATCGCGGCGATTCGACCCTTCATCGTCCACCTCCATTAGTAATACACTATTGTGTAACCGTCACTTCAGCATCTTCTCGGGTGGCGAATACGCCACGATATATAAAAATCTGAGGCTTATTGTTCCCGGCAACAGGCACTTCTAAAAGTCGGCGGCAGGAAGATTTTATGGACCGCAGGATTAGCTCCCCTTGCTTTTGGTAATAATAGGGGTGATCAAAGTTAATACAATTTTTGTACATAAGAGCGATGAACGCAAGAAACATGAGGCAATCAGTATATGAGACTCATAACGCTCGCCTGGAAGAATCTCAAACGGCACAGGATTCGATCTCTCCTCACTGTCCTCGGAATCGCAGTATCGGCAATGACATTGTTCACGATACTCTCCTTCAACAGCGGTTATGACAAGGCATTGAAAGAAGAGATGAAATCAACTGGCGTGCACCTCTATGTATCCATGGAGGGCTGCCCCATGCAGGCCGCTTCGCTGGTCCTTCACGGCGGTGAAATCCCCACTTACCTCGACCAGTTACTACTCTACTACGCCCAGAATATCCCCGAGGTCCAGACAGCCGGAGGTATGCTGATTTCGACAGTGATAGCCGAAGGGAAGGCCGATCTCTTTTATGGCATAACGGATGAGATCAAGGATCTCAAGCCGAACTGGGATCTCCAAGGCACCTGGTTCCAGGGCCCCAACTCAGTCATTCTCGGCTATGACCTGGCGAGGGACAACAGCAAAAAGCCCGGCGACAAGATATTTATAAATAGCCTCGGCCGAGAGTTCGATGTCAGTGGTACCTTGAAAAAGAGCAGCAGTGAGGATGACGGCTTCTATTTCCTCCCGCTGGCGACTGCCCAGGAGATTTTTTACAGGCCCTCGCAATTGACGGTTATAGGGGTGCAACTCAAAGATACGTCGAATCTGCAAGCGGTCACTACTCAGCTCGAACGCCGGGGCGCTTACGTCGTGCCCGCCTCGGATATCACCGAGCTGATAACGGACATGATGGGCGGTACCAAGTCGATTCTACTCGTGGTTGTCATGATAGTGCTTCTCGTCGCGGGCCTCGGTATCTTTAACACTATTCTCATGGCTACTTTCGAACGAAACCGGGAGTTCGGTTATTTCCGTTGTGTCGGGGCCCAGAAAAGACATATATTCGGGCTGATATCCCTGGAGACCATGTTGCTCTGCATAACGGGTTCGGTTGTCGGAGTAGGGGCGGGATTCGGCCTTTCTTATTTGATCGACGGCTGGATCCGGCGCTTCTTAGCCTATGCTCCGGCAGGTCGGCTCCTTCGCCCTGATATCGTGGGAGTGATGCTGACATTTGGAGTCGTATTCGTTGTCGGGATACTGGCGGGTTTTTATCCCGGATACAGAGCTTCCCGAGTGTCGCCTATCGAGGCGGTGCGCAATGAATGAGATAGTCAGGGTAGAGCAAGCGGTCAAGAAGTACCATCGCGGCGCGGAAGAGGTTCGGGCGGTAGATGGAGTGACACTGGAAATACCGCAGGGGGATTTCCTTGCGGTCGTGGGACGTTCCGGGTCGGGGAAAACGACGCTTCTGAACCTCATGGGATGTGTGGACAGGCCGAGCAGCGGCGCCGTGACGGTACATGGTCTGGAAACCGGCCAGTTGTCCGAAAGGGCATTAGCTACCATCCGCTCGACGACCATCGGGTTCGTCTTTCAACATTTCTTTCTCATGCCCACCCTCACGGCAGTGGAAAATGTTATGGTGCCGGGACGATTCTGCGCCAAACGGAACGGTGACCTGAGATCAAGGGCTATGGAATTACTCGACATGGTCGACCTTGGCGATCGAGCCAATCACTTACCTCATGAGCTCTCTGGAGGAGAAATGCAGCGGGTCGCGCTGGCCAGAGCACTCATCAACGAACCCGCGATCCTCCTGGCCGACGAACCGACCGGCAACCTGGATACCAAAAGTGCCGGCCAGATAGCGGCCATCTTCGAGGAATTGAATCGTGGCGGTCTGACCATAGTCGTTGTCACCCACAGTGCCGAGCTTACCGGCAATGCGGCCCGAATCATCCACCTCTCCGACGGCAAGATAGTCGACGAGCAACGATTGAGACCGTTACCTGTCTCGGAGCGGGTACAGGCGGGCGAACCCGATGAAAAGGCGGCGGTTCCGGAATATATGCCATCTTCGCGGAAGAAGAGAAGGTGGGGGTCGCCCGCCGTGGCAACGCTTATGGTGTTGCTCGGTGCCTGGATATCAGCCAGCGCTTTCCTGCCGTTCATAGGGAAGTTCAGCGGCTATCAACTAGTGGACAGGGGATTGCTTTCCGTCCGGTTCTACAAGGAAAACAACTTGACGAGGGTTTATACAGGGGAGGCCGCGGTTATCCTGACAGGATTATGGCCTCTTGTGCTTGGACTTCTGCTGGTCGCGGCAGCCGTCTTGTTCCTCTTGAATTTTCAGCGTATCAGCAGATGGTCGGCCATCGTCATCGGATCATCCTGTGCCCTGATTTCAGGCATAAACGTTTATATGATCGGAAATCGATTGGGCCCCAACGTTTCCGTGGAATACGGGGTATGGATTCTGTTTGCAGCCGGTATAACCACCCTCGTACTGGGCGTGCTTCTTGTCCTTGCAAAAGGAGTCAGAAATAAAAAAGAGCCGGGATGATCCCGGCCCTTTTTTAGAATTGTTGTTATGCCGCGACTGCCTGCCCGAACCTCTTGGGTTTGAACACCTTGTCCAGCAGCAGGACGAAAGCATTTCCGATGAGAATCGAATAAGCGACCGCTCCGGCCGGCCCGCCGTATACACGGATAAGAACGATACTCACTCCGATTATCAAGCTGTATACGATCTGTCCGGACACGGTCATCGGGCTCGTTGTCCAGTCCGTCGCCATAAAGAAGGCTCCGAGCATTACGCCTCCCGCGAGTATCTGGTAGAGACCGTCCGCTTGCAGAATGTAACCGAACACCAGCACGGTGAGCAGGATGGTCGCCGGTATCACCCAGTCTATGACCTTGCGATAGAGCAGGTACGCTCCTCCCAGGAGGACCCAGAAAGCGCCCACTTCGGAAATGGCGCCTCCGTAATTGCCGAACAGCAGCGCCAGGTATGACGGTCCCTGGCTCGTGATGCCCTGCTTCAAATAGACCAGCGGAGTGGCGGCGGTCACGCCGTCAAATCCGCCCCGGAGGAAGCCGAGGTGTCCGGTCCAGCTGGCCAGGAAACCCGATCCGATGAGGATGAAAACGAACCCGAAAAGCGCCGGGTTGAATATGTTGCGGCCAAGACCGCCCATCAGTTCCTTGGCTATCACGATGGCGATAAAGGCAGCGATGATGATGTTCATCCACTGAATTCTCGGCGGCAACAATAAAGCGAGCAAGAGCCCGGTCACCAGAGCGCTGCCGTCGGTCAAGGTCGGCTTCTGCTTCCTCACCTTGCGCGTGGCCCACTCGAAGAAAAGACATGAGCCCACCGCGAGGGCAATATTGAAGAGGGCATTGTAGGTGAAAGCCACCAGAGCGGCAATGGTTACCGGCGCCAGGGCGATCAAGACGTCCCGCATCGCTAAAGGAATGCGTTCCTTACTCCTCAAGTGCGGTGGCGGTGTAACGACCAGGTTATCTAGTGCCATTTACCATCGCCTCCTTATTTCTTCCTCAAGGCCGCGATTTTGGCCTTGGCCGTTCGAGTATATTGCACATGCGGGATTAGCGCCGGGCACTCGAAAGTGCAGCACCCGCATTCGAAGCAGTCGAGTGCTCCCCACTCTTCCGCCTCGTCCCATTGCCCGCGCCTGGTGGCTTGGACGATGAAGTTGGGCGAAAGGAACATGGGGCAGGCGTCCAGGCACTTGCCGCAGCGCACGCAATCGCTTTCCTCGGCAGCCTCCACCACGTCCGATGTCAGCATTACAATACCGGAAGTGCCCTTGACTACATTGGCCGATTCTTCCGACTGCGCCCAGCCGGTCATCGGGCCACCTATTATAAGTTTGGCGGGGTTCCCGACCGTGCCGCCGCAGAAGTCGATTAGTTGCGATATGGGCGTTCCTATGGCCGCTATGAGGTTTCCGGGTTCCCGTATGCCGGGTCCGGTTACCGTAAGCACCCTCTCATACAACGGCTTGCCCCAGGCAGCGGCCTCATAAAGTGCGATAGCGGTCCCCACATTCTGCACCAGGCAACCCACCTCTGATGGCAGCTTCCCGGGGGGTACCCGCCTTCCGGTCAGGGCGAAAATCAGCATCTTTTCCGCACCCTCGGGGTACTTTACCTCAAGAACTTCCACGCTGACGTCCTTATCGCTTCCAATGCCGGAGCGCAGCGCGTCGACGGCGTCCATCTTGTTTGCCTCGACACCGATGATCACCCGGTTCGCTCCCACAGCCCTCTGCAGTAGCTTGGCCCCCGCGATCATGTCATTCGTCCTCTCGAGCATCTGGCGATGGTCGCAGGTGAGGAAGGGCTCGCATTCGCAGCCGTTTATGACGACCGTGTCGACGGGGCTCTCTTTCGGCGGGGAGAGTTTGACGTGGGTCGGGAAGGCGGCGCCTCCCATGCCGACCAGCCCGGCTTCCTTGGCGATTTCCCTTATCTCTTCCGCGGTCAACGCGTCTAAGTCCTTGTCGGTCTTCTTCACAAACTCCGGCTGATTTGCATCAGCGGTTATGATCACGCTCATCACGCTCGCGCCGGTGAAATTGGTAACCTTGCTTACGTCCTTTACCGTCCCTGAGACCGAGGCGTGAACCGGGGCGGAGACGAAAGCTCCCGTTTCGCCGATCTTCTGCCCGACTTCCACACGATCTCCGGCTTTAACCAGCGCTTCGCAAGGGGCGCCTATGTGTTGCTGTAAAGGGATGGCTACTTCCTTGGGTACGGGCCCTCTCTTGATTGCCTTTCCCGAGGCCAGTTCTTTGTTATAGGGGGGATGGATACCTCCCTTGAAGGTCTTCATCTCTGCCAAGCTATTCACCCCCCTGTTCCCGTTCGAGGCCTTCGTTGCGCTTGTTGATCACATATCCGACTCCGGCCGCAGCCGCCATTCCTACAAGAGCGATGCCGCCCCATGGAGCGCCCGGCTTGACCAGGGCTTGCCACAGGGTGACTCCCGCCGGCACTGTCGGATTCTCCGGCAGTCCGTACTTGGACGGAGCATCCTCGAGGATGTAGATGTAGTGCAGACCGTTCAGTTCATCCACTCCGTACAACTGGGCATCTACAGCGCGCTCCTTCTTGAGCACCGCCACCCTTGCCTCGGCTTTGGCGATCATGTCTTCCCGAGCGCCGAAGGTCAAAGCTGCAGCGGTACAGGTCTGAACACACGCCGGTCCGTTGCGGGTTGGAACTGCCTCTTTCGCCTTTGACAGGTCCGGCGATCCCTGCTCGGGAACGGGGAAAGCATCGGCGGCATTGCTCGTGCGGTCGAAGCACATCACGCAGCGGTCAACAGCCTTGTCCTTCTCGCTGTAACGGCAGGCTTGGAAGGGGCAGGTAGCAACGCAGTAGTTGCAGCCTATGCATTGCTTGGCATCTGTTCTGACCACGTAGCCATCGCCCTCATCGCTGCTCAACTTATACTTCTTGGTAGCCCCGCTGGGACATACCTTGACGCAGGTGGCGTCGGTACAGTGCATGCATTGGTATTTCGTAAAGAACCAATACAGATCGTCGTCACTCTTTGGCCGGTCCTCCGGCTCATTGAAGAGGATCCGCATCCACGCCTGCGAAGTCAATTGTAGCGGGTTCTCGAAGGTGCCGTTGTTATTGGTCTCCGTATAGCCGCGTTGATTCCAGTTCTTGCACGCCACCTGGCAGGCCCGACATCCTGTGCACTTGCTCGCATCGAAGAGGATTACTTTATCGGTTGGATTTGCCATGCTACTTCACCTTCTTCAGATTGACGAGAAACGCTTTATATTCGGGTATGGTCGTGTTGGCATCGCCGACATGCGGTGTGAGCTGGTTGGCGGCAAAGCTCTGGCCCGCCAGCTTGCCTCGCTCGGGGCCTCCGGGGAACAATCCAATATAGCCGAAATGCCATGGCATTCCGACC
>MELM01000031.1:43931-50677 GCA_001767605.1 Candidatus Solincola sediminis
TTCAGGCGCACGGTGACAACCGCTATGCCCTGCACCTTTCCGCGCACGCTCTCTACTTCGACGAGATCGCCCTTCTTGATCTTCAGCTCGCCGGCCAGCTCTTTCGAGATCTCGACGAACATCTCGGGCATGGCCTCGCCCAGCCAGGAGAGGTTGCGCGTCATCTGGCCGGCCTGCCAGTGCTCGCTGACCCTGTAGGTGGTAGCGATGTATGGGAACCTCGAATCGCCGATGTCCGCGAAGCCGTACTTCGCCGGATCTTCCTTGGCGGAAGGCCAGTTCGCCACTATCGCGGGATTGTATTGCTGCTTGGAAAGTGCGTTGTGCACGGGGCTTTCCCTCGGCTCGTAATGCTCTGGGAAAGGACCCTCGGCCAGCGTATTGGAGAATAAGCGAGCGACCTGCACTCCCTGTTCCCTGTTCATTATGTAGGGGTAGGCGCCCGAGTAGTTGAGCAAGCTCTGCTTGCCGGTCAGATCCGCCGGCAGGTAGAAGTCATTGACGTCGTTCTTCATTCCCAGGCTGCCGTCCGGCTTGAAGGTGAAGAGGGCGCGGTCAGGGGCGAAGGGCTTTCCCGAATAATCGCAGGAGCACCTGTTGTAGATGACCCTCCTATTCACCGGCCATGCCCATGCCCAGTTCGGATAAACACCGAGGTTTATAGCCGTCGCCTTATCCGGCGGATTCTCCGTATAGATCGTGTTGCTCGACTTATCCAGCCAATAGACCGGCGTCTTCTGATAGTGCCATTCCGCCTTATTGAAGGGAATGCCATTCCACTCCGTGGCCTCTTTGTCGCGTGGGATCTTATCGGGAATGTCGCTGATCCCCAGGTACTTGGCGATTCCCTTGATGTCGTCATCAGATGCCAACTGACCCGAGTAAATCCAGATGCCGCATGCCGTGGAGCCGTCGTCCTTCAGATTGCCGAAACCGAAGATTGGCTTCTTGAAGGCCTCCTCCCAGCTGAACGCTCCGCTCGGCCAGGTGAAACCGCTTATCTCGAGTTGCACCTGATCCATGTTGGGATCGCCGTTGGGTTCCTCGTCGTAATCCCAGAAGAGCTCGGTTATGGCTTCCTTGTTGGGGCCTCCATCCGACTTGTACATAGCCTTCAGGGCGACCATCAGTTGATGCAGCATCCAGCCGTCCGACTTAGCGTCGCCTGGCGGCTCGACCGCCTTCCAGCGGTACTGGGCTGTCCTTCCGGAGTGGGTTACCGATCCGCTCTTCTCCAATGAACTGGCCGCGGGAAGAGCCCAAACCTCGGTCTTTATGTCCTTGGGCTTGATGCCCGGCCGCTGCCAGAAATTCATGGCTTCCGTGTCCCAGAGGTCGACCGCCACGTACCAGTCGAGTTGGTCCATGGCGCTGCTCTCGAGATTGCCGTTCGGTCCGCCTACGGGAGGGTTCTGACCCCAGGAGATAAGGCCTTTTATGATCCCTTTGTACATATCCTCGAAGAGACCTATGTGCGTGTAGTTGTATCCCTTCTTTACCTTGGGATGGAGATCGAACGCCTTGTCCAGGCCTTCCTTCTTAACATAGGGCCCCCAATAGGCCGTGAGGTAGCTCTTCACGAACTTGTTGGTGTTCGCCCAGTACCCCGCCTTGGCCACGACGCCCGGATCCGCCATATAGGCACCGAGGTTGGGGTGGGCCGTGGAGTTGGGTACGTTTATGTAACCATTTATGTAGTTGGAGAGGAGGGCAAAGTCGGTGGAGCCCTGCACGTTGCTCTCCCCGCGAAGGGCGTTGATGCCTCCGCCCGGCAACCCGGTGTTGCCCAGCAGGCCCTGGAGGATGGCGAAAGCCCTTATCTTCTCCACACCCATGGTGAACTGGGTAAGTCCCATCGCGTATTGGAGGTTGCCTATCTTGTCCCGCTTATGAGTGACGCCTACGTAGGCTTCCGCTATTTCCTTGAACTTGGCGGGATCCATGCCGCATACCTTGGCAACGATGCTGTCCGCTCCTTCATAGGTATAGCGTGAATAATGCTCCTTCAACTTGGCGAAAACGCTGGCCGCTATGGCCGCGTCGTCATTGGGAATGTAGTTACCGCCGGCATCCTGCGGCCCATTGGGAGTCCCTCTTCCTTTATATAGAGGGTCCTCAGCGATGGGGATCAACTGGATGCGCTGTGGCTCCCCGGCGGCATCAGCCTGATAGGTCCAGGTCTTGGTGTCGTACTTCCCCGTGTCCTTGTTATAGCCGCTGAACAGACCGGCGAGCTCGCCCGGTCCCTTGAAATCGGGATTCACCAGGATAGGCGCGTTGGTGTAGTTCTGCACGTATTCCCAGTTGATGTAGTTCTTGTCAATAGCGTACTTGATAAGGGCGCCGAAGAAGGCTATATCCGTACCCGGCCGGATGAAAGAGAAGTAGTCGGCTTTTGAGGCAGAGCGGGTAAAGCGCGGGTCAACCACTATAATCTTGGCGCCCCGCTTGTCCCTTGAATCCTCGACCCATTTCCAGGAGCAAGGGAAGTTTTCGGCCGGGTTGGACCCGCATATCATATGGACATCCGAGTTGCGCAGGTCAATCCAGTGATTGGTCATGGTTCCGCGTCCGTACGTGTTGCCGAGACCGGCAACTGAAGCGGAGTGTCATATTCGAGCCTGGTGTTCTATGTACACCAGGCCGAGCGAACGGGCGAATTTGCTCTCGAGATAGCATTCTTCGTTGTCGAGAGCCGCACCGCCCAATTGGGCGATTGCCTCTGTGCGGTTGACCGTTACCTGCTGGCCGTTTACTTCCTCGGTTGCCTTGAAGTTGGCGTCCCGAGTGTCTTTGATCAGCCTGGCGATCGCCGGAATGGCGTCCTCCCAGGTCTTATCCTTCCACTCGGTAGCACCGGGCGCCCTGTAGCGAATCTTCTCCAGCCGCATGTCATTGTTCGCTATCTGGAAAATAGACTGGCCTTTACTGCAAAGGGTACCCCGGTTGATCGGGCTGTCGGGAAGCCCCTCCAGGCCTACTACCTTTCCGTCCATCACACTGACAATAGCGGAGCATCCTACCGAGCAAAAGGGGCAGACTGTAGTAGTCTCAATCGCTTGCTGGATGCGCAGCTTCTCGCCGTCGGCGAAAGCGGCCGTGGGAAATCCGAGTTGCGCCAAGGCTGCAACGCCTATCCCCGCCCCCGATGCTTTGAGGAAACCTCTTCGCGTAAGTTCCATATTTCCTCCCACTTTTCCTAGTTCGAATCCTGTACGTTCTGCGAAACTGCCTGGGTTGGCTGTGAACATATCTATAACCCTAAAAAGGGTACTTCTCGACGACTCGGTTTTCTCGGAAGCCTATCCGATTATCAAAGAACAAACAACGCCAGCTCTAATTCATACAAATCTGCTGCATTATACTATCTAAAAAATAGCAAAGGCAACAGCAACGCTTAACCAAGCTCAAATGCGGTCGGGCCCCATTTGCGCTATGAGAACACGGTGCGGCAACCTCGCTCGTAACCGCGTTCCGCCGCCGCATTATCGAGATGCACGGTCGCAAGGTCTTCGAGGGGAAGTACCATCTCCTCGATCCCCTGCCCGCCTCCGGTCCTTATCTTTATATATCTCTTACAGGCTTCGCATAAATAAGCCCGCCTGGATTGATCGCCCTCGGCAAAAATATAGCTCAATTTTTTTTGATCCGTAGTGCGGCAAAAGGGGCACATCATGCGGGGTATGCCCCAACGAGTGCCGCAGAGCGAACACTCGAGAATCCGGAGTCCGTCCTCTTCCCGCAAAAATCCCATAATCGGGAGCTCGCCACAAACCGGGCAGGTGCCTTGTGGCACCTGGCCGAGATCGGCTTTTTTGGAGAGAGTAGACGCCTGTTTCCAGAAGAAAGGGGCGATGGCGATATGCATAAGCATATATAAGATCTCGGGTTCGATTCCTGACTCCGCCATGCCATGCGTGTCATCGCCGTCTCTTTCCTCCAGGAAGGCCTCGGTGAGACGCCGCACTTCTTCATCATCCGCCAAAATATCTTCCAGCTTCTCGAGCGGCTTGGAATCCTCCCCCTTGAGGACTTCACCCAACTCTTTCATCATTTCCCGCAACACGGCCGTATTCACTTCGAGCTCATCCGGCTCGATCAGCCTGCGGCCCTCTTCGATTCGAAAAGATATCTCGCCACCCTTGAGGTGGGGCAACTGATCCGGTATTTTCTGGCCTATCTTTTTCTGTATCGAAAAAACATCACGATACAGTTTTAATACGCCTTTGAGCCCGCGATTGCTCTCCAGGTATTCCTTAGCGCGTCTTCCGATAATCGCCTTGTTTATTTTTCTCTGCTTCAATGTGAATTCGCTAATTTTTCTACCTCCTCAAAGAGTTGACTGTCAGGCTTCGGCCTCCAATGCGGCCTTTTTCTTGTTCTTAGCTTTCTTCCTGCCAAAGGACGCCAGGAAGATGCTCGCCTCATAAAGAATGAACATAGGCACGGCTACGAGTGCCATGGTGATGGGATTCCAATCGGGAGTGATTACGGCGGCGAAAACAAGGGTTATGATAATCGCCCACCGCCAGTTCTCATGCAACTTCTTGGGCGTGACTATCCCCAGCCTTACAGCAAGCCAAACCAGGAGGGGTGTCTCGAACGAGAGCCCTATCCCCAACAGCAGCAGAGCCACGAGACCAACGTACTGACCGGCCATGAGGACCGGGCTGACATGATTGCCGGCCTGACCGACCAGCCACTTCAATCCGATGGGAAGGATGTAGAAGTAGCAAAAGGCCATGCCGAGAAGGAAGAAAAAGATGATAGATAGGAGGGATGAATACATCACTCGCTTCTCGCGCTTCTTCAATGCGGGCGCTATGAACGCAAGGATCTCGTAGAGGATGACCGGCAGCGCGACGACGATGGCGGCGTACATGGCTATCTTGAAGCGCACCATAAACGGCTCCAGCACCGATTGATAATACAGGTTGAGCGGGATACCGGCTCTTGCCCCCGGTTTCTTCAAAAAATCGAGGATCTGCCACGAGTAAATATACCCGACGCATATCGCGACCCCGAGCGCCAGAAACATGACGATGATTCGCCTTCTGAGCTCCTCCAGGTGCTCGATGAAACCCATTTTCAGCTCAGCCAAAAGAAGCCTCCGATGATGAACAGGGGTAAGGAAAGATGTAGCCGTTCAGGGGATTGAGGCCGACCTAGACTTCCTCTTCTTCTTTCTTCTTACTCTTGTTTTCTTCCGCCTCTTCCGGACCCTCTATGCCCTCCGTTATAGCTTTGGAAACCTCGGTGCTCGAGGTCCTGAACTCCCGGATAGCCTTGCCGACAGAACGTCCGATCTTGGGCAGCTGAGCGGGGCCGAATATGATGAGGGCGATCAAGAGAATGATGCCCAGTTCGGGAAGTCCGAAACTTTGGAATACAGCGAGCATGCTTTACTTCCCTCCTTTTTATTTAATAAGGATTATCATGCCTTTCCAATATTGCACAAGTATCTTATTCTGCGCTCTATCAATAGTCAAACGAAACCGTCAACCCATGACAGGGTTCCCGAGAATAGTTTGAAAAGGAGAGAAGGTGTGGCTGAATGGACGGAGAAATGATTTTGCGAAGGGAAGTGCCTGATGATTTTTAGACGCCTCGGCTTGATGTTTGCCGTTGGCATTTTCGTTGCCATATCGACTGCGGGCATCTTACTCGCCGGGTGCGGTGGTGATGCTTCCGACCAGCCCGGTTCTCAAGCCATAATCGAAAGTGCGCGGGGATTCCTCGATGCTTGCGGTGAATCCGAGTTGGACGAGGTGCGCTCCTTTTTCACGCAGGATTACCTCGAAGCCAACGGTGTCCCCGATCCCATCAACAAAGAGGACCTTCTCGCAGCCATGGGAACCCTGGCTTCCTACCAATTCGATCCCGTGACTGATGTAAGCGTACAAGGCGGCCGGGCGATAGTGACCGTTAGCTTGGACATTGCCGACAAAGGCGAGAAAACGGAGACGATGATACTCAAACCCGAGAACGGCACCTGGAAAATCGAAAGCTTCACTGCTATGGATTGGAGTTCCAAGCCACCGGTGACCCAGCCCTCGGGTGATGTCGAAGCCGAAGAAGCCATAAGGGATTTCGTTATCGCCTGCATCGACGGCGAGACAGGCTACATCTTCACGCACCTGAGCAGCGACTACAAGAAAAAACACCATCTCGAAAAGGCCTGGACCACGGCCGAATTTTCAGGTATCTTCGGCACCGCACGTTCCTACAACTTCAATCCGCAGGAGATCGATCTCAGCGGCAACAGGGCAGGCGTCGACGTCAGCATTGAATTCGGCACCCGCGGTAACCTCGAATCGGAAACGGCCCGGGTCGAAGTGGTAAGAGAAGGGAAATGGCTGATCGACATCTTCCCTTTCTTTATTTATTGACCCACCCTTGGCGGTTGTCATTACGAGTCGCTCCATCAATTTTCAACCGGAGGTGAAGGATCGAGATAGCAGCGGGCAGTCGCCGATATCATGGTTTGCTTCCCACCCATGAGAATCAAATGTGCCGGTTTCGCCGCCTTTACCGTGATCCAGCTCACATCCCCGCTCAGGCCGAATGAGCATTCCTGGATGCTGGCTCCGTTTCGTGCCACACCTTGCCCCGCCGCCCCTTTGGGATCGGCGCCAACCCCGAAGTATGAGGAGAGTTCGAGGCCCGCCGCCTTGGCTCCGGCATCCGCCGCGGTCTGCGCCTCTCCCCTGGCCTTATAAACCATCGTGACGTCATGCAGCACCAGG
>MELM01000031.1:50684-52072 GCA_001767605.1 Candidatus Solincola sediminis
TCAGCATGACCGGAATGAGGACGGCCGCGAGAACGGTTACGCCTGCCCTTCGATCCCGCAAGAAGCGAAAGATCACATCCCCTCCCTGTCATTCTCGATTCGCATCTCCGCCCTTCCCCGTACCTTCATGCTCGAGAAAAACTTTTGTACGGCGGGAATGGCAACCGGAACGTCGTATTCCACCTCCACGCTGATCCATTCACCGCGCTGTCTCGGCCCGCTCTCGATGCTCACAATCAACTTGTCGGGGTCGAGGCCGGACGCCGCCCGTGCAGCGGCTCCTTCAATCAAAGCCACACTCGATGTCTCGACTCCCTTTCTGGCCCCTTCCCTCGCCGCCGCCGTTACCGCTATCTGTGCTCGCATGATCATGACCGCCTGCGCAAAAAGCAGGAACACCAGCAACAACAGCGGCAGGACCAGGGCGAATTCCGCCGTCGCCTGCCCACTGCGAGAGGCGACAATACGATGCCTGGAAGAACCTGAGAAAAAGGCCAAGAGAACTCCATTCGTTGAAGTCATCGGAGCAGGGCGGCTCGATCAACTACCGAGCCGATGGGGATGTGATCAAGCGGGAGGGAACCGTTCCAAATTATTCGATTACTTTAAAGGATTCCTCTCGCTTGCTCCCTTTATCGCCTAACTTTTTCAGAAGATCGTTTGGAATCTCCGGGGTGATATAACCGACGATATCGTTGTAGTGTTGGATAAGAAAGCGATCTCCCCGGCGGAGTCCAAGGACCATATCGGCCGCCTTGGACCGCAGTTCGGTTGTGCTGATAATCCTTACTGCCATTTCAACCCTTTCTAATATTAATCATGTTATACATTATTCATATTATGTTTCTCTTGATACAATGTCAATATCGTAATTGCGAATATTCGCGGGAAAGAGCCGGGGTTAAAACGAAATGGATGCCAGATTGGAGATAGCGGATATATTGCCCGCTTCATCCCTGCATTGCAGTGCGAAATAGAAAGTGCCGTGTTCGGTCTGCGCCTCGGCAAGGAAGTCCTGGAGCAGCAATTCATGCATCGTGCCGACCGGACCGGGTAGCGGTTTCCCACTTAGGGGTATAGCCTCCGCCCAATTGCATTCGCCGATGGGGCGATCGAGAAAACGAATATCGAAGCACATCGCCTGGCCCTGGAAACCGTCATCACCGGTAGCGGTCCAACAAAGTTTGACAGTCGCCGAATCCGCAATCAATTCAGCAGAAAGGTCCCCAGTCCGGCCCGGTGCCGTTCCATCTTCCTCGATGCAGGACGTGCCCCGCGGGTCCCGGCCCGGCTCAGGCCATTCCGCCGCATCGAACGAACTCGACGGTGTCCTCCAAATGAAGAGCCATCCCTCGCGGCTTCCGGTTATAACCTCTCGATTGCCGTCG
>MELM01000031.1:52087-53394 GCA_001767605.1 Candidatus Solincola sediminis
ACGGCGGCATCGCTCATGGCGTAGCCGCCAGTAAACCTCGGCCAGGCATTGCTTTCGTTTCCCCGGAGGTCTACCGCATGCAACCCGGATCTCGAGTTTATGAGGACTTCCTGATCCTCGTCGCCATCTATATCACACACGCTCGGAGAGGAGAGGGAACCACCCATCTCCTGGGGGAAATTACCCAGCACAGTTCCCCTGGCGACGCTCCATGCTGAAAGCTGCTCGCTCTCGCCGGCCTGATCACCCGGAAGCATGCGGTCCACCAAGCCACCTATCCCTATATTTGCCGCGACATAGGCCTGATCGTCGGCAAGCTTCACGAAACAGCCGCCTGTTCCCGCCGACAGCGATATTTCACCGTCCGGACCTTGGCCCTCCAGGCAGAGCGGCAGACCGTCCCCTCCCTCTCCCAAATGCGATTTGCCCTCGGGAGTAAGGATGTATGCCGGGCCGGCATAGGCCGAAATGCCGATCTCAACCGCGGTATCCCCGTCGATATCTCCGATTGCCGCCGGTCCGCCTCCTTCCGATAGATCTTGATCGAGGGCTGCCAGGCTGGCCGGCCAGCCCTGTAGATATGCATTGGCCGGGATTCCGGCAGCCGCCGCACCACGCGCAACGCCCTGGGAATAAACGGCGTATGCGCGGCGGTTTCCGAACTTCAACAGGCCTTCCGCAAGCGAATTCAGGCTGGCAACGTAAGCGGCCAGGCCGGAAGAATCGGAGGAAACGTTCAAAGCTTCGTAATAAAATTCGTTGCTCGAGCAGACAACCTCGGGAACGCCATCTCCATTTACGTCGCCGGTCGATGGGCTCGTCGCCCCAAATCCCAGTGGCCTTACTTTGTCCGGCTCTTTGAACTTGCAGGTATGAGTCAGCGAATTGAATTCCAATACCTCGTCAGGGTCGGCTAACTTAACCGGCCAGCCGGCCAGGGATAGGCCGTTGGGATGCCAGGCATAAAGGTGCCCGTCCATGGCCGAGGTAATAATTTCCAGGCTTCCATCCCGCGAGTTGTCGAGGTTGCATAGGACGGGACCGGAAAGGAAAGCCTTATCAAGGCGGTTCCACTTATCAAGTTTGTGGATACGGTCCGGGACGAATTTGCTTGCATTCCATTCGGCGGGCAACGTGCCGTCGCTCCACCAGTCACTACTATCGGGAATCGAATAGAGGGGGTTCGATCGTACCGGGAACCCCGGCAATAAATTTCCCGCCCTGTCCCAGGCATACACCCGCCCCTCGGTATCGGCCGCGACCACCTCCAGACCGCCGTCGTGATTCAGGTCTCCTATGGCGGGAGC
>MELM01000031.1:53414-55730 GCA_001767605.1 Candidatus Solincola sediminis
TTTCGAACGACAGCGCCGCCGTCGAAAAAGCCTGCCCTCCCTGATGCAGCGGAAGGAGGGTCGAATGTACGGGCCATCCCGGAAGCTCGCTCATGTCCGGCTTGAAGGCGTGCACCATGCCATCCCCGGTCGTTGCGATTATCTCGTTACCCCCATCGCCGTCGAGATCCGCCAGGCGAGGCGCGGCGGATATCCCGGAACCGAGATTCAAGGGCACCGGGGAAACGGCGTCCGGATCATAAGAACAGTAAAAAACTTTGCGGTCCTCGCCCCAATTGCCCAGATTATCCCGCACTCGCACCCTGACCGTGAAAGCATGGCGGCCGGCGTCCCCATTTCCCCCCGCCTGCTTACTTTCCTCGATAGTCCTGTAGACCCTGGCCAGATCGAGCGAAGCGAGCACGCCGTCCTGCTGCTCGAAGCGGCGCTCGGACTCCTGCACGCTGATCCATTGATCGGATGCCGGGTTGAGTCCGGGTGAGAACTCGACTGCATATTGAAAGGAATCCGTCCTCACGGCTGCCACCCTTCCCGTGATATCCATGCTTACTTCTCCCGGTCCTACGATGTCGAACCATTCCGGGGAGCGTATCTCGGCCTCAGGTGGGATGCGGTCTTCATCGACGGCGCGAACCGCCTCCGCCGCGTTCACCCGTCCGTATCCGAAGTAAGGATCCCAACCGGCGGTCGAAGCGGATCTCTCAGACGAACCCACGATCGAATCCAATGGTCCCAGGCTGGAGTTGCAATCAGTCTCCGAGAAGTCGATATCATCCGCGGTCAGCTCCATCAGCTGTTTCAGTTCACATGCGGATATGGGAGTATTCAAACCGGGGTAACGCCACATCTCACCCGCCGCGATCTCGTCTTCCGCTTTGGAATAAATAAGCCCGGCTATTCCCGCCGCCGTCGCTGTGGCCGAAGCGGCGGTGCCTTCCGAGGGGCAGGAAATCATGCTGTGGGCGCCATAGTTGCTCGATGCTCCCAGATAGAGATAGGAGGCAGGAGATTGCTCGATCGAGCCGTCCCCACTATCCCAGTATTTGGTAATTGCGTTCACCTGCAATGCATGTTCGTAACCGGCTGGGAATATTTGCTGCTCTTCGCCCGCATCGCCCGCCGAGGCCAGGACCGCAACTCCCCCGGCCCAGGCGTAATCGATCGCCTCCTGGGCGAAAGCGCTGTTGTTAAAGCTCTCCAGGCCTTCCTCGATAATCCAAGCGCCTGAATCGACCGAGAAGATGACGCCCTGCGCGAAATCATTAACGTCTATCAGGCCCGAATAACCGATCCTTACCGGGAGGAGCGTGCCATTGGGACAGGCGCCCGGCGTCCCGGTTTGGTTGTTGGCTTCAGCGCCTATCAACCGGCATTGCGCGGTTCCGCCGCCGTCATCCACCTCATCCCAAGGATCATTGTCATCTTCCAGAAAATCCCAGCCGCAAATGTCATCGACATAGCCGTTACTGTCATCGTCCCTGCCATCCGAAAAACCCCAGATAATGTCCTCGGGGTCGATTATCCCATTCCCGTTGAGGTCGCTGACGCGGGTGTCCCCCGCGTAGTCGTCTATATTAAAGACGCCGTCACCATTCTTATCGTAGGTGTCGTAACCGAGAGGCGGAGTAAGCTCACCGAAATTCAAGCGGAACTTACGACGAAGCTCCGACATGGCGTCCTTGTCCTGCCACTGAATTCCCGTTCCAAGGGCGGCTATCAAGGCCTGCGGCCTGCCCATGGTCATGCTCCAAGCTTTATCGACACTTGAGCCCATTACGCCTTCCGCTTCCCGGGAGAAAAGCCCCGGGTTCACCTGCCGCAGACTCGAGAGATAAGGGTTCTCACTTATCTCAGCCGTCAAGGCCCATCCCCCGTTCGATTGAGGGTCCAAGTCGTTGGGCCTGGGGAAGCCGGATGCTTGAAGCGTAGAAGAAGCGGGAAGGACGGCAGCAGAAGAAAGCGTCTGCACTGCGCATGCAGTCAGAAGGAGTACGGCACTGAGAATAATTACCAGTGTGCCCCTCGGAAGGCGCCTTTTCATTCTACCCCCTTTTGCATCCCCCTATTACGATAGGATTAAAGTATACATAAAAGTATCGGATATCTTCAACAGGCCTTTTGCTTGTTTCAGCACCGTAACATTAAGGCCGATAAGCGTGAATAGGAAGAAGGCATAGATTGGAGGGCTATCATGACGAAAAAGATCCTATTTTTTCTCACCATAGTATTGATCATGACCATCGGATGCGTGTCCGGTTGTGAGGGCTGTAGCTGCGATGGTGAAGACGGTCTCCGCTATCAAGTGGGTTGGGACAA
>MELM01000031.1:55817-56125 GCA_001767605.1 Candidatus Solincola sediminis
CCGAGGACGAGCTCGGGGCGCCGGTTTACCAAGATGATCTGGACCCCGGTTCCGTAAGCTCATCCAAAACGGAAGAGGACGGCGAGAGCAAGCATGTAGGCGCCGATTTCAAGACTAAGGATGATTTCTGGACGGTATACGAATGGTACGCAAACCAGCTCGGGGCTCCCACAGCAAGGTCGCAGACACCCGAGGGCCATAACCAGGCCAGTTGGGTAATTGAGAAAAACGGTAGACATATACTAGTCAGCCTTCTTTGCACTGACGATGGAACAACAATCAGCATTATAAATGATAAGCTTTAACGC
>MELM01000031.1:56227-57175 GCA_001767605.1 Candidatus Solincola sediminis
AGCGACTCGCAAGTATCATCATCCACCCAGTTGTAAAAAACGGGCTGCAGAAAGTCGGGGTCGTCGCCCTCGATCCGGCCCTTATCAGGCGGCTTCGCCATGATATTCCTTCCCACCCTGGTGTGCTTATAAAGTCTCAGCCATGGATGGATCCCCACGGTATTCGGGCGTTCGCGCTTGAAGAAATCTATTATCCGCCTCAGTTCCTCCAGTTCGTCGTCCGGAAAACCGAGCAGAACATCGACGGCGAGCTTTATCCCGTTTGCCTTGGCTTCCTTAATGAAACCGGCGACCGAGCGCATTTCGTATTCGCCCTCCGAAAGGGAATGTGAATCGACACAGAGCGTGATGGTCTTTACGCCCGATTCGGCGATCAGATGAAACAGCTGAGCATCATAGGGGACCGCCTTCATGTATGGCGACCATTCTATATCCAGACCTGCTGCAATGATGCGATTGAGAAGCACTTTGCAGAATTCGATATCCTGATTGAATTCGCAGTCACAAAGATGCAGATCGCGGCAGCCGAGCTCCTGAAGGTTCTGCAACTCCGCTACGACCGCTTCCGGATCCCTGTGGCTCAAGGGAAGACCGGCCTCGAGGCAGAAGCTGCAGTTTCCCAGACCCCCGAGCTGAGTTTCAAAACCGGCTACACCCCGCCTCTTTAGGTAAGGCGAGTAGTCCACCCAGCGGCCCCTGGCCGGGACTTCATCCGCATCGAGCCCGGTCAGCCAGCCGTTGAAGAACTTTGGTAAGTCCCGACGCGAGTCCAAAAGCTCGAGAAGCATCGGCAGGGCCTTTTCACCGGGCCCCGAGACTGCGCAATCGCAATCTATATAGTCCGCCACTTCCTCGATCCCGACATGAAGGGCGCTGCCACCGATCACCAGCTTCGCGTTACACGCGTTGCGGCACCCGGCTATGAGGGAGGCAGCTTCATCCAGCAGG
>MELM01000031.1:57182-59983 GCA_001767605.1 Candidatus Solincola sediminis
AGTCCGGGTACAGGCAGGTGTCGGTGTTGCGGATGGAAAATCCGGCAAGATGGGGATCGAATTTGTCCAGTTCTTCCCGCAGCGTCTCCTCAGGGCTCTCGTCAAAAGTAAGGTCGATCACCTTGATCTCGTGGCCTTCGCGATCGAGGTAATGCGCCAGATATTCTATTCCCAAGGGGATTACCGGGGGTTCGAGATATCGGTTGGTATTTATAAGTGCGACTCTCAAAACTTCCTCCATGATCTCAATTACATGAAATAATATACGAGAAGGTTGAGAAGGGCATCGCTATTTGTCTAATATTGCTAGAATAGAAGGCCGAGAAAGCAAGTAGGCCTTATGCCTGGGATGCAAAGGAGCCTTTCACAAGGGGTAGGCATGTGAGAGAAGACCCGAGGACCGAAGAGCGGCTGCTGGAAGATCTTGCTCAACTTCAACTGCAAGAGGAGCAGGTAGAGAGCGACCGGTCCGAGGAGGCAGTGCGGGAGGATAAGGAAACTCTAAGGGCACTCCTGGACGCAATAACGGATAGCGTAATCCTCATGGATACCGAGGGTATCATCCTGACCATCAATAAAACCGGGGCCAATCGATTGGGTGGAGCTCCTTTATCGATGGTGGGGACCGACTTGCATGGCTACCTCCCGGAGGAACTTTCCAAGACCAGAAGAGCCTGGCTGGACGAAGTCATTGAGTCTGGCGAACCTCGGCATTTCACCGATATTAGAGATGGCATGCACATCGAATCCAGCCTGATTCCCATCCTCGATGGCAACAACAAGGTAAGACAGATCGTCGTTTTTGCCCGCGATGTGACAGACCATATCATGCTGGAAGAAGCATTGCTGGCGAGAAGCCAGGAACTGGAAGCCTTTGGCCACACCATTTCCCATGATCTCCGCAACCCGCTTTCGGTAATCGAGGGCTATGCGCTAACGGCTACCGGGGCTATCGAGGAGGGCAGCCGGGAAATAGTAGAGGAGTCGCTCGAGAGCATAACCAAAGCCGTGCGGCGGTTGGAGAATTTTATAGAAAACCTGCTTGCTTATGCGAAGGCGGGGACACCGGAGGGACTGGCCTCGCGGGTGGAGCCTACTGAAGTAGTGGAGGGATTGCTCGAAGAGTACGCCTCACGAATACGGGCGGCGGGGGCCCGAATCGATATAGTCGGCGATCTCCCTGCTATTCGGGTGGATCGAATGAGGTTCGAACAGGTTATGGTGAATCTGCTGGACAATGCCTTGAAATTCAGTTCCCGTAATCCGGAACCCAAGATCGAGATAGGGGCGAAAAAAGACGGCGGGCGGATAATACTACGCATGAGCGACAATGGGATTGGAATAGATGGCCAGCTATGGGAAATGGTCTTCGAGCCATTCAAGCGCTTTTCGGTCAGCGAATCTCCTGGTTTGGGTATAGGGCTTTCGACGGTAAGACGTGCGGTAATCGGCTGGGGGGGCGAGGTGTGGATGGAATCTGTTCCCGGCCGGGGGAGCACGTGCTATTTCACCGCACCGGCGGCCGATGACTGACCTTCGATTCTATTCGCCCGACCGGTAGTATCTTATCTGACGCCTTATAACTTCCTTGAAATGCTCCTCATTGCGGCGCTTTGCCTC
The DNA here is from genome assembly GCA_001767605.1 of Candidatus Solincola sediminis. GTDB lineage: Bacteria > Actinomycetota > Geothermincolia > Geothermincolales > RBG-13-55-18 > Solincola > Solincola sediminis. The sequence goes on from MELM01000031.1 coordinate 58,803, forward strand.
ATCCGCCTCGACGCGGCCGGTAATCTCGATCAAAGTGCCGAGTAACCCGAGGGTGGCTCCGTCTTCGACGATCGGCCGGCTCGAGGTCTGCATATAACGGAGGGTACCGTCTTTGTCTGCCACTCTGAACTCATAAGTCTCGGTGTGCCCGGCTATAACCCTTTCGAAGCTCGCCATCAATCCCGGCAGATCGTCGCCGTAAACGAAATTGGTGAAAACAAACCCGACCAGTTCCTGCACCTTGTATCCGCTCCATCTTTCCAAGGCCGGGCTCACGTAAGTGATCACTCCCTGCGAATCGAGGGTGAATACCACGGCACTCAGGTTCTCGACCAGGTATCGATACCTCTCTTCAGAGGCGCGAAGCTCATGCTCCATACGCCGGAATTCCGATATGTCACGCATATTGATAATGACGCCGGCCACCACCGGATCGTGCAACATGTTCATGCCGGTTGCCTGGATTACGCTCCACGAACCGTCTTTCTTCCGCAATCGGCATTCCACTTGCTCGACGTGACCCGGTACTCTTATACCCTCCGCATATAGCCGCATTATTTCTTGTATCTCGTCAGGGTGAATCAGATCGAAGGCGTTCTTGTTCAGCAGTTCCCCGTCCTCATAACCGCTGAGACGTTTAACCGCGGGGCTGAAGTATCTTATGGTCGCGTCACTATTTAGGAGGAGAATTCCATCGTCCGCATTCTTAATCAGTAAGTTGAAATCAATACCGTTGAGGTGAGGAGACCCTATTTCTTCCTGGCTCCTTGCGTCCTTACCTTCGCTATGCATTTCGATTGAGTCGCTCGCATCCATATTTCGTCTCCCCGGTTCCGCGACACGCACTTATTAACTATCGGAGTGTCATAATAATACACTTAAGTGGTTTAACAAGCGGCCACCTACACAAAGGTGTCAGGCACCTTTGTGTAGGTGGGTACGTTTGTAAGCCGATCAGTACAAGGTAAAACCTATCGAATCCGTCCCCAGTTGCTTAACGGTCGTGCCCGGAGGTGTCCAGTAGACAGCCCGTTCGCAAATGACAACAGGACCCGAGGAAGTCACCTTCGTCGACACATCGTAACTGTCAACCCAGGTGTTTACCTTATATGACCTGCGGGACTGGGCGGGTATGGTGTCGGTCGGTCCCGCTACTTCTCCGGCAGCAGTCTGGAAAGACA
>MELM01000031.1:60041-60699 GCA_001767605.1 Candidatus Solincola sediminis
CAGGTTTCGTAACCGCCCTTGGTAGCGCCTTCGGCCAGGTACCATAGGGAATCCCCCGCTCGCACGCCGATACAGTCGTGGCCCAGGACCTTTGGTGTCGTCCCGGGGCGAGTCCAATACATCGACCTCTCGCAAATGACATCCCCGCCGGTCGATTGGACTAACGTCGAAACGTTGTAGTCTTTTACCAGATCGTTGACTCGAAAGGTCTTGCGCGATCTCGCCAGCACCGTGCTCAAAGGACCCTGCACTTCGCCGTTAGTCGTCTGGTATTTAAGATTGACGTTAACGTCTACATCATTCGGGTTCTGCACGAGAATGAACGCTTCATATCCGCCGTCTGTCGCCCCTTCGGCCAGGTACCAGGTTGAAGCGGGCTCGACAACTCCGATGGAATCGGTCCCGACTACCTTGTAAGTTCCGTTATCCGGCGTATAGTAAACGGCCCTTTCACAGATGATGAGTCCACCGGGAGTTGTCGATGTCACCAGCGTCGAGACATCGAAAGTATCAACCCACAGGTCCACCGCATAGGACTTACGCGATTTGGCCGCAATAGTATCCACCGGCCCCTGCACCTGCCCGCTCTGGGTCTGGAACTTGACATCGACGCTTACCGGCGATGAATTGGGGTTCTGGACCAGCACCCAGGTCTCAT
>MELM01000031.1:60759-60968 GCA_001767605.1 Candidatus Solincola sediminis
TAGAATCGTGTCCGAGCACTTTCGCCGTCGAACCCGACGGCGTCCAGTAAACCGAACGCTCACAAATGATATCAGGTCCGGCTGAAGTGACCTTGGTCGACACATCGAAGCTGCTGACATAGGTGTTCGCCAGGTAGGACCGCCTGGAATGTGCGGGAATTGTGTCCGTCGGGCCTACCACTTCTCCCGCGCCTGTCTGGAATTTTATG
>MELM01000031.1:61089-62773 GCA_001767605.1 Candidatus Solincola sediminis
CTTGATTAAAATTCGTAACCCCGAATAGAAGGCGGGAATCGAAGACGGACATACGGAATGCTCCCCAGTTGCTGGGATTACCGAAGCCGTGTCCCGTCCCCCATGTCCCCGCCGGATCCTGGCCTACCACCTGGTTCCAGATCGAACCGTTATAACGCCAGACTTCGCAGCCCGCAGCGGTATTATAGGTTCCGGCGTAGAGGTGGGAATCGTACACCGCCATGTTTATAAGATAGGAATTGCTGGCGCTCCCGAAGCCGGCGGCCATCGGCGCTCCTGGCGCAACTATCGCGGTCCATGAAGTCCCGTTGTAGCGCCATAACTGGCATCCCGTAATCGAGTTTGTGGTCCCTACATAAAGGTTTGAATCGAAGATGGTCATAGACCATGCAAAGGAATTGGTTGCGTCGCCAAAGCCGGCAGCTACCGGACCCGCTCCTCCAACAACCGCTTGCCAGGTGTTACCGTCATATGCCCATACTTCACATCCACCGCCCCCTAAGGTATAAGTGCCGGCGTACAGCTTTTCGCCGTAAGCGGCCATGCTCTGCGCCGCCGCGTTGTTTGCATTACCGAAGCCGGCGGGGGTGGGAGCGGTCGATCCGATCACCGGCGACCAATCGGTGCCGTTGCCGGTGCGAAATATCTGGCATCCGTTGGTATTATAGGTCCCCACGTAGAGGCTCGAACCGTACACCGCCATTGCAAATGCGGCGCTGTTGGCCGCATTGCCGAATCCGGGAGCCGTGGCCGTCCCGCCGGGGCCCGCCCCTACTACCTGAACCCAGTTTGCCCCATCGTAGCGCCATACCCGGCATCCCGTCCCGTTGCCGGTTCCGACATACAGGTAGTTGCCAAATGCTGCCATCGATTGAGCATTATAATTATTGGCGCTTCCAAAACCGGGGGCAGTCGGGGAGCCGGGTGCACCCTGCCCCACAACCTGTATCCATCCCGTCCCGTTCGAAGCCCATACTTCGCAACCGTGCACGCCTTCGTTGGTTCCGACGTAGACACGTCCGTTATAGACCGCCATTGAATATGCGTTTACATTGTTCGCATTCCCGAAACCGGAGGAGGTCTCCTGGATAATGGAACCGGCCGATGCAGGGTCGGACGAGAGCGAGAAAAACAGTGCTGCCGTAATAATTATAATCGAGAGCGCCAGGCAAAATTTCTTGAGGTTCACTTTTAACACCTCCGGTGTCCGGGGCAACAATGCATGCATGCTCTACTTAAGAATAGTTCGCCAACCAGCACTTCCACCCCTCTACAAAGACCTACACAAAGGTGTCAGGCACCTTTGTGTAGGTCTATGGAAATGTTTCACCTTTTACCTAGCAAGAATCATACACAAAGGTGCCTGACACCTTTGTGTAGCCCCTTTATAGATGTCAGAGGTTGAAGCCGACGGAATCGGTACCGAGTACCTTTACACTCGTACCGGGAGGCGTCCAGTAGACGGACCTTTCGCAGATGATGGGGGCACTGCCGATCGAGGTTACTTTGGTGGAGACGTCATAGGATTCGACCCAGCTGTTTACCCTGTAGGATCTGCGTGATTTGGCGGGGATGGTATCGGTAGGTCCCGCCACCTCCCCTGCTCCGGTCTGAAATTGAAGGTCTACCGTCACCGCCACCGAATTAGGATTCTGCACGAGCACCCAGGTTTCGAAGCCGCCTT
>MELM01000031.1:62850-64204 GCA_001767605.1 Candidatus Solincola sediminis
TGCCACCGGGAGGTGTCCAGTACATGGAGCGCTCGCAAATCACATCTCCGCCAAACGAAGTGACAGTAGTCGAGACATTAAAATCCTTTACTTTGTCATTCACCCGAAAGCTCTTGCGGGTCCCTGAAAAGACGGTCTCAATGGGCCCCTGTACCTCGCCGTCGGTCGTCTGATACTTAATATTTACGTTAACATCATTGGGGTTCGGGTTTTGAATGAGTATCCAGGTTTCGTATCCTCCGTCCGAGGCCCCTTCGGCCAGGTACCAATTGGAGGCCGGTTCGACTACGCCGATCGAATCGGTGCCCACCTGTTTATGAGGGGAACCGGCCGGGGTAAAATAGACGGCCCTCTCGCAGATGATCAAACCTCCCGGTGTGGTGCAGGTGACGGCGGTGGAGACGTTGAAGGTGTCGACCCAGGAATCGACCGGATAAGACCTGCGGGACTCAGCCGCGATAGTGTCAATAGGACCCTGCACCTGGCCGCTTTCGGTCTGGAACTTCATGTCGATGTTGACCGGGTTTGCGTTCGGGTTCTGAACCAGCACCCAGGTCTCATAACCCCCCTTGGTAGCACCTTCCGCCAGATACCACCTGGCGGCTGGGGCTATCACCCCTATAGAATCATGGCCCAATACGCTGTTCGTCCCTCCCGCCGGCGTCCAGTACAGCGATCTCTCGCATATGATGTCAGGCCCGTTCGAGACTACCTTGGTCGACACATCAAAGCTGTTCACATAGGCGTTGGCCAGGTATGACCTCCTCGAATTCGCCGGTATGGTATCCACCGGCCCCGCCACCTCCCCAGTATCAGTCTGGAATTTAATGGTAATCCCTACTTCGGAAGCATTGGGGTTCTGCACCAATATCCAGGTCTCGTAGCCTCCCTTGGTCGCGCCTTCGGCCAGGTACCAGGTGGTGGCCGATTTGTTGGACCAAACCTCACAGCTATTCGCGTTATAGGTTCCGAAATAGATGTGGGCGTCGAAAACGCCCATGCACATGGCATACGAATTGCTTGCGTTCCCGAAGCCCGGCCCCGTGCCGGGGGTGCCCGCCGGGTCCTGCCCCACAGCCTGGCTCCAACCCGCGCCGTCATAACGCCAGACTTCGCACCCAACCGCCAGATTCGCCGTACCGGCGTACAGATGCGAATCATATATGGTCATGGACGCAACGCCGCGGTTAGCATTATTTCCAAAGCCGGGTCCCGTGGGTGTACCCGGAGCACCCTGGCCGATAAGCTGGCTCCAGACCGTGCCGTCCCATCCCCACAGATCGCAGCCATTGGTATTTGAGGTCGCCATCACCAGCCTGGAATCGAAAATCGCCATCGAAGATATGTTAGTGTT
>MELM01000031.1:64261-64527 GCA_001767605.1 Candidatus Solincola sediminis
TCTCCATACCTCACAGCCACCGGTGTTAAGAGCCCCGATATAGAGGTGGGATCCAAAGGCGCGCGCAGAATACGCCTCGTGATTGTTAACATTTCCAAAGCCGGCAGGCACCATCGAGGTGGCCCCGACAACAGGTACCACATTGACGCCATCGCTACGCCAGACCTCGCAGCCGGCTACCGTCGAGTAGGTCCCAAAGTAAAGGTGGGAGCCGTATAGTTCCATTGAAGGAACACCGTCGTTGTCGGTGTTACCGAAACCAGGCC
>MELM01000031.1:64613-66339 GCA_001767605.1 Candidatus Solincola sediminis
GTTACACCCGCATAAAGGTAGCCGGTGAACACGGCCATCGATTCGACGGCATAATTATCGCTAGTCCCAAAACCCGGCGCCGTTGCCGTTCCCGGTGCTCCCAGCCCGATCACCACCGCCCAACCCGAGCCGTCCCAACTCCAAATCTCACAACCATTGGGATTATAGGTGCCGATATACAATCGCCCCTTATAGCTCACGCTTGAATAGGCGATGGAATTCTGGTTGTCGCCAAGGCCACCCGAAACCTCCTGGATCCACCCTCCCGCGGCGGCTACATCGGTGAGTAGAAAAAAGAGGAGCATCAGGAAACCCACAAGAGCCGCGAGGAACAGGAGTATTCTCTTGATGCTCATCCAGAATCCCCGATCAACTGAATTTGCTCCATCGCGATTCGCGTAGCTTCCCGGCAATATAGATTGCATTGCTCCTTGATGTTGTTCTCCTCGAATGATTCCCGGCCTTCGGGAGTGGTCAGATCGCAACCCGTGAGATCGCCGCACGCGGTTGAAGAGAATTCCTGCTCGAACTGTTTCATGAGCTCTGAGACGGCTGTGTAGTCCTTATCTCTCGAATCATCAGGTGAGTTGCGCCCATAGACGAGGTTGATGCCCATGATAGCCCCGCTCAAAGCTCCGCAGACATCGCCCCGCCGAGCAATGCCCGCACAGAAACCGGTGGCTATCCTTGGGATCAATGGAGATTGGATTCCTTGGGCATCGGCAATGGCCATCAGCACCGCCTCCGCGCAGCAATAACCCGAGGAGAATAAATAAGCGCTTCTCTTTACGGCCCCATCGATCGGATCCATAAGGGCAATATAGCCCGTGGTGGGCTGGTGAGCAATATGAAATGGGCGGAGGTGTGAACCCTCCGCCCACTACAAAGGGAGCTTATACCGTTAGGAATCTTAGGGGTTGAACGTGTATGCCGAAAGCGTATCTCCCGACGGACACGAACCCCGGTAGTTTGAATACATCGGCCGTTCTACAATTATCGGCTTTTCGCTCATGATTTCGGTGCTCACGTCGTGGTCCGGCCCGACGATGTCATTCACCTTAATGGTTACCCTGGTTCCTGGCGGTACGCTCACTGGATGTTCCCTTTGGATGCCGTTTTCCAACATAAAGCGCAGGATTACGGAGGCGGTTTCATTCCCCGGGTTCATCAGGCATATCCATTCATCGAATCCACTGCGGGTGCAACCCTCCGCAAGGTACCAAGAAGAACCCGGCTTTCTGGACCCCATGGCATTTGAGCCCTCATCGATGATCGAGTTGTAGAGGAAATACATTGGCCTTTCCACTACTATCTCCAGGTCCGATGAGATGTGTGTGGATACATCGTGCTGCCGGGCGACGTCATTGTTGACATTAACCGTAAAACGAGAATGCGGTTGCAGCCAGTACTGGCGCTCGATGCGGCCGCCGTCCTCCATAACATAGTTGAGAGTTGTGGTTGCCCCTTCATCATTAGGGTTCATCATACATATCCACTGGTTGAAGCCCGTCCGTGTACAGCCTTCCGCAAAATACCATTCTTTTCCAGCTTCTGCGGCTCCCATTACATTGTGGCCGCCGTCCCACATTCCTTGGTAAAGAAAATAAACAGGCCTTTCAGCGACAATCGGTGTAGTCGAGGAAACATGCATCGAGACATCGTGGTCTTGACCCACCTCTCGGTTAACTAGGATGGTGCCCCGACTCCAGGGAGCTACGGTATAGGT
>MELM01000031.1:66420-67531 GCA_001767605.1 Candidatus Solincola sediminis
CCATGATTCGAACCCGCGCCTGGTACAACCCTCGGCAAAATACCATTCCCGTCCTGCAAAATGAGCTCCTTGTGCGGTGTGGCATCCCTTCCAGTTGTATGCTCCCGTGCCTTGATAATTAAAGTACATGGGGCGTTCGGAAACGATCGGCTTTGTTGAAGTAACCTGTATGGAAACATCCTTGTCGGCACCGACATCATTGTTCACATATACGGTGCTTCTAGAATGAGCCGGGAGGGCATAGGTTCGAGCACTCGCCGTCCCCTGGCCTGCCCCCAGATAGTAATTTACCGTAACATTCGCCGGTTCTTCTCCCGGATTCTGCAGACACAGCCAGGTATCAAAACCTGAACGAGTACAGCCCTCAGCGAAGTTGTTCGTTTCCGAAATATTGTTTCCAACATAAACAACCGTCTCGCCTGACGCGCTTACCTCCGCCTGATTTCCAGCATTATCCCAAGCTTCAACATGAATCGCATGATAGCCATTTGTTATGGTTGAAGTATCCCAGGATGCCATCCAGGGCGCCGATGTTCGTTCATCGATTTGTCGGTCATCGATATAGAACACGGCCCGATTGACCGCCAGATTGTCTCGTATATCGGCGTTGACGGTAACCATCCCTCTCACCCAGTGCTCTCCCGTCGGATCAATGATATCGACAGTCGGGGGAGTGACGTCCTTGTAGAAGAGGACAGATGACGTTTTGAATGTGCGGCCGGCGTTGTCCTCTATCTCAGCCTCCAAGATATGCTGTCCATCGACAAGGCCGGAAAGATTGAGGTCGGCTTCAGACGATGGATTCTTCGTGGAGGCCAGGTTCCCATCGATCAGCCAGGAAACGAATGCGACACCAGAAACGGCATCAGCGCAATCTGCCTTGGCATGCATGGCTGTTTGGTAATAATTGCCAGGAGCCGGTTCCGTGATCGCACCTTGCGGATCGCTGAAATCGGCTTTGTAAGAAAAGTCGTAGGTCTGCGAGACATTTCCTGCATTGTCTTCGGCATAGTAGTAGATGGTATGCTCGCCTTCGAGAAGAGAAAACGGCTCAGAATAGACGATCCAATTCGGATCAGCATTGAATCTATACCAAGTCCGCTTGATTCCC
>MELM01000032.1:0-2856 GCA_001767605.1 Candidatus Solincola sediminis
AGTTTATATCTTAGGGTTGTTTGCGGTTAAAGAAGGTGCGATATGGACGAGGGAAATAGAAAAAGCCTTTCCGAAGTCATGCACAAATTGAAGGAAATTCCCTACAAGCCGAAGCGCATGGGCGGGCGTATGAGCACGTCGTTGGGGTCATGGACCGATGTACTTCCTATGTTCTTGGACACGCAAAGCAAGACGGCCGGCCTCCTTTATCCTTATCCACGCTCTTTCAAGTCGGTCACCTTTCCCTCGCTTGACGACACTCCCCTGGCGGGGAAAATGGCCCTGCATAAAGACGGCAAGGCCAGGCCTGGCTTGGTTTTTTGCCACGGTATCTTCGGCAGCAAGAGCCATAACCTGGTGCGCAAGGTAGCCATCAAGGCTTTCAAGCATTGGGATTATAACGTCCTGGCTTTGGACCTCCGCAGTTTCGGCGAGAGCAAACGATTAAGTGATGCCGAAGGAACCGGCGGCTGGAAGGAGGCCGAAGACATCATCGGCGCGGCACGCTACCTGGGGAGTTTTCATGAAGTCACGACGGTGGGCGTATCAGCCTACAGTATGGGCGGCGCTTCCGCCCTTATAGCCTCCGCCGTCGATGGCGGCGAGTTTATCACCGGTGGGGTCATCGCCTGGAACGGTTATTCCGATGCCAAGCGCATGGTCGATTTCATATCCAAACCCCCCAAGCCTTGGCAGCCATATTTTTTCGTATACCCCGTCTTCAAAACGTGCCTGGGACTCGCCAGGCGCACTCGCGGAGAAAGTGATGTCCGGATTCGTGACTTCGCTGATTTTATTTCGTACGCCTGCAGCGGTTATTATTGCATACCGGCAGATGAGGTCTACTACAAATCATCGCCAAAGAATTATCTTGACGATATAAAGATCCCGACACTGCATATTCATTCCAAAGACGATCCCGTCGTCCCCGTCCTGGAGGCCGAGGAAAACATGCGGCTATCGGCCGACAATCCCAACATGGATGTTTGGATCGTAAAGCGCGGAGGGCATTGCACCTTCGACACTGTGGACAGAAACTGGTATGAGAATGTCCTGCAGGATTTCTTCGGAGCTTGGGCTTTGAGGCAAGAGAGGCAAGCGAATTTTCCCAGCTCCGAAGCGAAGATTGATTCCCCGTCACTTTCGGGCTCTCCAATTTCCCATATTTTTGCCAATTAGCCCGCATTGCAATAGAATAATATTGCTAATAATTCTCGCTAACATCAGCTCCCACGATTCTAATGCGTTCAAAAGGTTTTCATCGCATTCGCTGAATGCTGCAATCATAAGGGCGTTAGGGCTGGGAAAGCCGGCAGGGACAGGCATCCAGATATATGAAGGGAGTGTAAGAGACCGTGCGAATCGATGCCTTCGAGGCTGAATAGCTGCTCTAACCGGGTGGGCTCAACCAAGGGGTTGCCGTCAGGCAATCCCCTTCTCTTTTCAACGTCATTTCGAGGAGGCGAGCGAGTCACTTTGTGACGAGACGCCGAGGTGGCAATCTATACCACAAGATATCTGATTAACGAGACAGCGTGGTATGGATTGCTTCGGAAGCCCTCGCAAGACGCCGAGGTTGGGATGCTGAAGGAGCCACATCCCCGGGACGATAGAAAAGTATGGACTATTTGTATATAAAATTTCTATGCGTGCTGTTTGCGATTCTTCTAGTTCTTGCACTTGCTATCCCAGCTCTCGCCGCCCCTATCGAAAAAGATGTTGCGGCCGGAGAGGAAGACTCCTACCTCTACGGCAAGAATCAGGATGAGATCCTGATGTCGACGGACACGACGACGGGCGACGTAAACGGTGATGGCATCGACGATCTCATCATGGGACACGACCAGGGAGGAACGAGCTTCCCCTATCTCTATACCGGCAAGGTTTACGTCTACTACGGCCGCACGAACATCGACGCCGATATTGACCTCGGGATAAAGGCCGACGTTACAATCAATGGTTATTACGCGGGCTTCGCGGGCAACTCCGTCGCCTGTGGCGATATAAACGGGGATGATGTAGAGGATATTCTTATCGGCTGCTCCCTCGACAGCCCGGCCGGGGCCGCCTTTGCCGGCGGCGTGGCGGTGATTTACGGAAGCACTTCCCTGCCCGCTTCCTGGGACTTCAATAGCATAGACCCCGACCTCTACATCTCGAGCGCGAACGGCGGCGAGCAATGCGGCATAAGCCTGGCGTCAGGCGATATAGACGGCGATGGCTATGATGACATCCTCTTCGGTGCCAATCTGGGCAACGGCGGTGTGCATTTCACCACCGGTTCGGGCTCATGGGACGATCAGGGCCGGGCGAGCGCCGATTCCCTCTACGATATATCGATGGTCGACGCCAGCCACGGCTGGGCGGGGGGAAAATATACCAGTGCCTATGACACCCTCTATTACTGGGACGGCACCGCCTGGGACAAGAACGCGGCCTTCGATCATTACAGGAAGAACTTCAACGGGGTTGCGGCTTATGCGAGCAACGCGGTGTGGGCGGTCGGCCAGGAGGGTATGATCGCCTTCTGGAATGGTAGCGCCTGGTCGGACCAATCGAGCGGTGTGGCAAGCGAACTGCGGGATGTTGTCGCGACCGGCCTGAACCAGGTGTGGGCGGTGGGTGATTCCGGCACCATAATCTATTACAACGGTACCATCTGGACCACACAACCGAGTGGCGTATCGGTAACCTTGAGGGGGATAGCCAATATCACTGCAGCCACCCTTTGGGCTGTGGGTGATTCCGGCACCATACGTTACTTTGACGGCGCCAACTGGAATCCAACCACGAGCCCAACCTCGAGCACATTACGGGCCGTCTCGGCGGCCGGAGCGAGCTGCGCCTGGGCGGGGG
>MELM01000032.1:2880-18690 GCA_001767605.1 Candidatus Solincola sediminis
TACGATGGCAGCAACTGGTCGCAGCAATCGAGCAACGTCTCTGAAAACCTTCGAGGGGTAACCGCCATAGACACCAACACCGCCTGGGCGGTGGGAGACCGGGGAACCATCCTGAAAACGGTCGATGGTGGTAATATTTGGCAGGAACAGCCCGTCCTTTTCAGCCAGCAGCTCAACGCGGTTGACTCCCTCGATTCCACCCACGTCTGGACGACGGGAGAGGCGGCAACCGGCAGGGCTTATGTAACCTGGGGCCGCTCCGGAGGGTGGCCGGTATGGAGCTATGCCAACCCCATTCGCCCCAACAAGATTATAAACGGAGTGGAGCCCTTCGATTCGGCCGGGTTCCCGGTGAGCGTGGGCGACATAAACGATGACACCAAGGACGACATGGTAATAGGAGCGCGTGATGCGGACGGACCCGGTAATTCGCGCTCGGGCTGCGGCGACGCTTACGTCGTCTACGGCAGAAACAAGGGATCGTTTCCGTACTTCGTCGACCTGGCCACTGACAGCGACTGCACGATCTACGGAGGCACTGCAATGGATGGGCTGCCCTACTCCATGCAGCGGCCGCTCAAGGACATTAATGGAGACCGCTATGCCGACCTTTTATTTGGTGTAACCTCGGCCGATGGTCCCGCTGACAGCCGGCCCGGTTGCGGAGAAATGGACGCCATATTCGGGGGCGGCCTGCCCGCCCAAATTGACCTGGCCGGCACCCCTCCGCACGTCATGGTCTATGGGGCGGAGTCGGGCGACGGCATCGGATTCAGCGTAGCCGCTCTCGACTACAACGGCGATGAGCTGACCGATCTCGCTTGCGGCAGCCCCGGTGCCGCCAAGGGCATTGCGAGGCCGAATTGCGGAGTGGGCTGGCTCGTAAACGGAAGGGAAAGCTGGCCGGCGCAGATCGATCTCGGCGCTTCCGCCGCCATGGTTTTCTATGGCGCCGAGACCGGTGATGCCTTCGGCTTCTCCATGAGTGGGGCCAACCTGAACGCGGATCCCGGAGGCTATGAAGACCTGGTTATAAGCGATTCCAACGGCCGCGGGCCGGGGAATACGAGGCCGCAGTGCGGCGAGCATTTTATCTTTCTCGGTTCCGACATCATCCCGCCGACCTGTTCAATAAGCAACCTCGTCAATGGCTCCGTCCTCTCCGGAACGACGAAGGTCGAGGTCAACGCCTATGACTACCATGGCATAGAGAGCGTCGAGTTTCGCCTGGATGGAGCGCTCTTTTATACCGACGCAACCGCGCCCTACAACTGGGATTTCGATACTCACACCGTACCCGACGGATCATCTCCGGTTATCGAGGCGCGGGCCTACGATCCCGCCGGCAACAGCGCCACCGATTCCCGCCAGGTGGAGGTAAACAACACCGTCCCCGAGCTTTCCATATTATGGTATCTTGCAGAGGGAACGACCGCCTGGGGATTCGAGGAATACGTCCTGGTGCAGAACCCCAATGCCGTTTCAACGAGGGTCTTCTTTACCTTCATGAAGCCGGGCGGGGAAACCAAGGTCGAGGCCTTCGACCTTCCCGGGAATTCTCGCTTCACCGTCTTCGTCAACTCTTACATAGAAAAGAGCGACGTTTCGACCAAGGTCGAGGGCGACCTGCCCATTATCTGCGAGCGAGCCATGTATTACACACCCCAGGGCGGCACGAGGCGCATCATGGGGCATGACTCCATCGGGGTCACCAACCCCTATGATGTCTGGTACCTGGCTGAGGGAACGACCGCCTGGGGTTTCGAGGAATACGTGCTGGTACAAAATCCCAATACCTACGATGTCGAAGTAGACATGATTTTTATGAAACCGGGAGGCGCCACGCAGACCTACTCTTTCCCTCTCGCCGGCCAGTCCCGCTATACGGTCAATGTAAACCAGGTCGTCAAGGAGAGTGACGTTTCCACCAAAGTGGAGGCCTCAGGCCCGGTCATTTGCGAGCGGGCCATGTACCGCTATAACAAAGACCTGGGGACCGACACCATCGGCACCCCGGGCGCGAGCAGACAATGGTATCTGGCGGAAGGAACGACGGCCTGGGGATTCGACGAATATGTGCTGGTGCAAAACCCGAATGACAATGCAGCAATGGTCAGCTTCGAGTTTATGCTCCCGGATGGGACAATCGTTCCTTATGGCATAGCGGTGCCCGGCAAGTCGCGCTATACGATACATGTAAATGAAAGACCGGGATGCGAGCAGACCGACCTCTCGACCTATGTCAGCGCCGACAAACCGGTGATATGCGAACGCGCCATGTACTGGCGGGGGGCGAGTTCCTATGGAGGGCACAGCACAATAGGGACTCCCCTGCCGGCGAGCAACTGGTACCTGGCCGAAGGCACCACGGCTTGGGGTTTTGAGGAATATATCCTGGTTCAGAATCCGAACACGACGCCCGCCGTCGTATCGTTCACCTTCATGAAACCAGATGCCTCGACCGTTTTTCTATCGCTTACCATCGCCCCCAAGTCGCGCTTTTCCTTAAAAGCCAACGACGTCGTACCCAACAGTGATATATCGACCTCGATCGTCTCTGACGTACCGATTATCTGCGAGCGAGCCATGTACTTAGACCAGCGCAACATCGGAACCGACACCATCGGAATCCGCGGCGCTTAATGCTACCCTATACAAAGGTGTCACCTACACAAAGGTGTCAGGCACCTTTGTGTAGGTCTGGATCGAAAGGGGAAGATCGTGGCTGAAATCACTTTGGAAAAAGTGAAGGAGCTCGTCGAGCGCGAGCAAGAACGTTACGAGACAGAGCACCCCAAGTCGAAAAAAATGTTCGAGAAGGCGCGCAAGAACCTGGTCGGCGGCGTCCCGATGTCCTGGATGCGCATCTGGGTGGGAGGCTTCCCTATCTTTGTCGAAAAAGCGGAGGGTGTCCATATAACCGACGCGGACGGCCGCACCTACCTTGACCTCTGCCTGGGTGATACCGGTGGGCTGTGCGGCCACGCCCATCCCCGGATCGTAGAGGCACTCTACGACCAGATAAAGAACCGCGGCACTACAACGATGCTGCCGACCGAAGATTCCATCTGGATCTGACAGGAACTCGAGCGCCGTTTCAAGCTCCCCTGCTGGCAGATTCTGATGACGGCGAGCGACGCCAACCGCATGGCACTCAAGGTTGCGCGTGAATATACCGGACGCCGGCTGATCCTCGCCTTCAACGGGACTTATCACGGCAGCGTGGACGAAACGCTTTGCGTGAACATCTTAGGCTACCTGATCAACGCGCCGGGCCTGATGGGACCCATCGTGGAAGACCCGTCGGTCATGACCCGTATGATCGAATTCAACGATGTTGCCGCTCTGGAGGAGGCACTCGCCCCCGAAGACATCGCCTGTGTAATCACCGAACCGGTTATGACCAACGTGGGTATCATTAAACCCGAACCCGGCTATCACGACGCACTCCGCGAGATCACCCGCAAGTACGGCACCCTTTTGCTCATCGACGAAACCCATTCCATGTGCGCCGGGCCGCGCGGAGTTACCGGTGAGATGGATCTGGATCCGGATATCTTCGTAGTCGGAAAGTTCATCGCCGGCGGCTATCCGGCCGCGGCCCTAGGCTTCAGCCGCGAAATCAGCGACTGGATGGCCAGCCGCCAACCCTGGCACGTTTTCTTCGGATTCGGTGGAACTCTCTCCGGCAACGCCACAGCGGTCGCTGGCATCCGTGCCGCGCTGGAGCACGCTTTGAATGACGAGAACTTCGACCACATGATCAAGCTCGCCACCAGGATGGAGGAAGGGCTGGCCGCGGTCATCAAGGAGCACGAACTGGAGTGGTACGTGGAGCGCATCGGTTGCCGCGTGGAATTCCGCTTCCTCCCGCAGGCTCCCAAGAACGGCTCGGAGGCTCTCTTTGCCGAAGTACCCTACAACACCGTCGATCTCATAGAAGAAGGTCTGACCGGACCGCTGGAGGTGCTCATCCATCTCTACTGCGCGAACCGCGGCATCCTACTCACCCCGGTACACGAGATGGCGCTGGTCGGTCCGACCACCACGGAAAAAGAGGTCGACGGCTATTTGAGCACCATCAACGCCCTGGTGGACGAACTCACCACCGAATAACCTACACAAAGGTGCCTGACACCTTTGTGTAGGTTATTCGTATATCTTCTCTTCCTCGTTGAAAGCCTCGGGGGCGTCCAGCTCTACGTCGCGCTTCCCCTTCACTTGCTCCGCCAGTTCCTTGTAGAACTCGTGCTGAATGATGAGGCTCATTACCTGATTGGTACCGGTCCAGATGGAGAGCAGCCGGGCGTCGCGCAGCATCCTCTCTATGGGATATACGTTTGTATAGCCGATTCCGCCCATGGCCTGCATGGCGTTATAACAGATGTCCCAAACCGCTTCGGTGGCATACTTCTTGGCCTCCGAAACCATGCGGCGCATGCGGCCATGCGATACGCCTTCATCGACGGCCTTCGCCGTCATCCAGACCAAGCTAGCCATAGAATCCAGTTTAACCAGGCTCTCGGAGATCATGAATGATACAGCCTGGAAGTTCTTTATCTCCATGCCAAAAGCCTTGCGCCGGGTTGTGTAGCGAGCCGCCAGTTCGATGGCCTCGCGAGAGGCGCCGACGCATCCCGACGCGGAGGTCATGCGCTCGGGAACCATCATGCGGTAGAAGATATGTGAAGCGCCGTTCTCCTCGCCCACCAGATTCTCAGCCGGCACCCGGACGTCCCGGAAGAGCACTCTTCCGGTGCCGCTGCCGCGCGCGCCCATGAGCCCGTAGACCGTCTTCACCTCGACGTTGTCATCCCTCTCGACCAGGAAGCAAGACAGGCCGTCTCTCGGAGGCGCGTCCAGGTTGGTGCGGGCGTAGACCATGAAGTAATCTGCCCCCTCGGCGCCTACTATGAAACGCTTCTGCCCATGCAGTATGTAGTGGTCGCCGTCGCGGCGGGCGGTGCAGGTGGCGCCGAAGAAATCCGAGCCACCACGCGGTTCGGTGAGGGCTTCCGCGCAGACCTTTTCGCCCTTCAGGGTCGGCACCAGGAAGCGCCGCTTCTGATCTTCGTTACCGAACGAGGCAATGCATTCACCGACGATGCTCACAAGCGAGTAGAGGCAGGTCAGGGGGACACCCACCAAGGACATCTCGGAGATGGCGATTATCTCGTCCTCCCATTTCAGCCCCCTTCCGCCGTACTCCTTTGGAAAACGCAGCCCCAGCAGGTTGCGCTTCCCCGCTTCCTCCAGGAAAAACTTGGGAAAGGGAGCGATCATGGCATCCATATCCAATACCAGTTGCCGCGGCACCCAGCTCACCAGATCACGCATCTCTTCCTGCAGGCTCTTCTGCTCATCCGACATGATGAAATCAAACATTTTTCCCTCCTATCTTTCGCAGTCGGCCGAATATTTTTTTAAACGCGCTTTTAATTCATTCATAAAGCTCGATAGCTCCTCGTCGGTTTCGCTTTCCTGGCTCTCCAGGATGCCCACGAACCGCCAAGCGAAATCAAGCATCTCCTGGCGTATGGCTTTCAATTCCTGAATCATCTCGTCCAGCTCGAGGAAATGCCGCTCGCTCAATTCCAGCGTTCGCCGGATCTGCTCTCGCTGGGTCGGGTCGGTATCGTAGAGATCCAGTAGCTCCTTGATCTCGGAAAGGGAAAACCCGAAGCGCTTTCCCCTCAGGATGAGCTTGAGGCGCGCCCTGTCCCGCTCTCCATATTTTCTATCGCTGGTCGGGGTCTTGCGATACGCATTGAGCAGCCCTTTTTCTTCGTAAAACCTTATGGTACGCGGGGTTATGCCGAACTCGTTGGCCAGTTCGGAGATGCTGTAAATATATGGATTTTTGTCCTTTTTCACCGTTCCTGCGACTCCTTCGGCCTAAGCTACCCCTTCCCTATATATAACTCTTACGTTAACGTTATATTACTATTATCAACCCCTACCCTGTCAACTCCACTCAGGCCCCCGGTCGAGGCAGTTAACTCCCTTCTAGGCCCCGCCGATACAAATACCGCGAAATAAGCCGGCACGGGAGAGCAAGTTTTGGAGCTCAGGGACTATCTCAACGTAGTCATAAACAGAAAATGGATTATCCTGGAAACGATGGGCATAATCCTCGCCCTCGCCCTTATTTTCACCTTTCTGCAATCGCCGACCTATTCATCCAATGTGAAAATCTTGAGTGAGGTGAGTTCGGCCAGCGAATCCGTGCTGGGAAGTTTTTTCTCATCCGCCCTTTTCGACCCCGACCGTTATATGCAGACACAGACCGAAATCATAAAGACCGATACTATCGCCCAGGCGGTCGAGATCCACCTGAAGTATATGTACGAGCAGGCGGCAAGGGAGAATGAAGCGGGAGGAAATGCTTATGTCCCGGAGAGCCTGCCCACCACATCCGAACTGCTGGCCATAGTGAGCGTCAAGCAGGAGCAGCGCAGTAATATCTTCGACATAACCACCAACAGCGGCAATCCCCTGCTTTCAAGAGACGTCGCCCAAGCCTACGCCGAAGAATATATGGCCAGCCGGCAACTGGCTGCGATCAAGCAGATCAGTGAAGCACGCAAAGAGGTGTGGAATCGTATTCAAGAGGTGGAGGATCAGATACAGCAAGTGGCCGAGCAGGCCAAGCAATACGTTAACCAGAATCTCCCAGCCGAAATACAGGCCGAGAGCCAGAGGGTAGTCACCCTATGGGCGTCCTTGTACGAAAAATACATGACCCTGAGGATAGCGGAGTCGCTCGAACAGAGGGGGCTCGAAATAATTCAGCCGGCCAAGGCGGGAGCGAAAACAGGCCCGAGCACCAAGCGCAACACCATGCTTTCCATCTTCCTCGGCCTGATCCTGGGAGTCGGTCTCGCTTTCCTGGTCGAATATCTGGATGACACCCTTCACACCCGTGACGATTTCGAGAAGCACTTCGGGACACCGATCATCGGAGAGATACCTTTCATTCCGGCCGAGGAGTTGCCCAAGCACCATATCATCTACTTCGAGAAACCACGCCACCCCGCCGTCGAGGGCTATCGTACCCTGCGTACCAACCTGCAATTCTTGAACCTGGGTGGCGACAACAGGACTATCATGTTCACATCATCGGGACCGGAGGAGGGCAAGTCCACGGTTATGGTGAACCTCGGTGCCGCACTCTCGGAAATGGGCAAGCGCGTGCTGCTGATTGAGGCTGACCTGAGGAAGCCGGTCCTCGATAAGTACTTCGGTATAGAATCCCCCGCGGGATTGACGGGCGTACTGGTCGGCAACCTTTCACTTGCCGATGCCATCTACAAGACCCCTTACCACAACCTGGCTGTCCTGCCGGCGGGCATCAGGCCCCCCAATCCGGCGGAATTGGTGGCATCGGAAGCCATGAAGGAAGTGCTGAAAACGGCGCGATCCATAGCGGATTACATCCTGGTCGATTCGCCGCCTATCCTCGCCGCCTCCGATTCGATAGCTCTGGCCCCCATGATGGAAGGGGTTATCCTGATTGCCCGTTATGCAACGGCCGATCGAGACACTTCGCACAGGACAACCGAGTTGCTGCGCAAGGTGAATGCTAATATCCTCGGTCTGGTTATTAATAATCTCGCGCCCGCCAAACGTTATGGTTACTACCACTACTATTACTACAGCCCACCCGAGGGCCAGGAAGAGACTAAGAAAAGCTTCTTCAAGCGAATCAAAAAATAGCCACTCGAAAGGCATAACCTACACAAAGGTGCCTGACACCTTTGTGTAGGTGGACACCTTTGTGTAGGTGGGATCTATGGGATGCTTCGGAAGACCTCGCAATGACTTTGGAGGATTATTCTATTTCAAGGGCTTCGAGGTTGATGAAGGTAAAATTTGCCTGGGGATTTTTTCTTCCCGTACATTCAAGCTTGATGGTATGAACGCCTTGTCCCAATCCTGAAGCTTCGAACACTCGCTCCTTCACTCTTACCTCGGCCGAGTAGAGATCGATCTCCTGTCTCAGTTGGCCATCGATGTAAACGGCTGCGATGCCATAATTCCAATGTCGGGTGGCGATCAACGAAACCGAATCGGCGGCGAACGTATAGCTACAGGAGTCGCCGTAATAGGGTGTGACCATCATATTTCCTCCGGTTACTTCGGCGTAGTGTTCGAGGTACCAGACGCCTGTGTAGCTCATGCCCTTGCCGTTGCAGGGAATCATGTCGGCGGGAAGGCCGGGCGATCTTAGATCCTCCTCGAAAGTGAAATCCTCGATCTGCTCCGGCTCCCGAGTTGGAGTCAGGCTGGCCAGGGAACTTGGCTCAGCCGCCGCAATAATACGCATCGAGATTGCCCCCTGCCTTCCATTAGCATCAATAGGCGCCACAGCATAACTATTGAACATCGTCCCCTCGTCATCGAAGTAAACCGTATCAGAAATTATCGAAGCGTTGATCCTACTACCATTGTCATCCTCCCCCGTATAGCGGTAGACGTTATATCCCAGCACCCGGGAATCAGCATCAGCTTGCCATTTAATGGTAGCGCCCTTATTTACAGTAACCGAGATGCCTGAGGGAGCAGCGAGATCGGGGTTGAGCTGACGTTGAGTTGAAGTGTCCCTTCCGGAATCATCCTTCGCCACACGCGAGATGCGCGACATGTAGAAAAAGCCGCTTACAAAAACGAGCACCACCAATACACAAGCGACCAGCAGGACTCCAAAATTTGCCTGGCTCAACCTGCCGGGAGCGTGCTTTGCATAGAATTCGCGGGCGCGGCTGCGAGTGCCATTCTTCGCAGTAAGCCCGTCATTTATCCATCTTCCATTCTGGTAAGCCATGTCAATTTAATATCGGGCGGTGGCCTTAGTACCTGAACGTGAGGAACCGCCCTCGCGGGCGGTCCCTCTCGTTAGCTACGCTTGTGTCTCCCTTTGTAAGCCTTTTTTTGTCAGATCCTTCTAGTCTCTCCCCTATTGCGAAAGCTTTTCCTTCCTATATGTAATTAAACGGCGTTTCATCCGTCTTGCTAAGAAAATTCCAGGGAGCGGAGCCGATATACCGCGAACGGATGCTATGCCGACGTTAACGGGATTCCATAAAAATGGAATGTTGAGCCATATATAAGGCGGACCGCCCGGGGAGGGCGGTCCTTGTTCGTCGGCCACGCTTTTACAGGCTCTGTAATTCTTTTCCTAACGCACCTCGCAATAATCCAGGTTAATGAAATTGTATGTGCCTCCGGGGTTGCCGCTACCCGCGGCCTCCATGGTGAGAAGGTGATCGCCCCGTTTAATACCGGGAACGTTCACCCGGATGACGTTATAGGTAGTGGTCGAACTATAGAGGTTGACCGTGCTGTAAAGGACACCGTCGAGGTAGATGTTGGCCGATCCACAAGTCCAATAGGTCGCGACGATAACTTTTACCTGGCTGCCGCTGAACTTGAAATGCAACTTAGCACCCTTATCGCCGGCCACTCGGATCTTGCCGTTGCTCGGCCCCGTATAAGCTTCCAGCGCCCAAAAACCCTCGACCGATATCGAAGGGTCGCTTTCCTCATACCTGACAGGTGTAGTCGCCTTCGGAACGACGCTTGTATAAGGCGATTGGATGCCGGAAAAGTTGACGGCGCTGACGGCATGGGTTCGTGTCGCCACTCCGTTCGCATAGTAGTAATGGTTGTCCTTGAGAAGCGAAGAATTGAGCTTCCTCCAGCTGCCGTTTCTCCGCTCATATACGTTGTACCCGGCCAGGTTTTTCTCGGTGTTCGGGAGCCAATCGAGGCTCACCCCGGGATCGATGGCGAAGGCCTGTACTCCCTGGGGAGCGGCGGGAGGCGCGGTGGAATAAGTCTGGACGTCGACGGTATTCGACGAAATGCTTTCCTGCTGCTGGCGATTTATGGCCGTGACCCAGTAGCGGTAGAGAACATCGGCCGCAATCGCGTAGTCGTCATAATTTCTTTGTTTAGTTTCTGCCAAAGGAGCGAGATTGGGCGGAATCACGTCACCTACTTTTATGCGATATATGTGGTAGTGATTCACCGAACCGGAGGATGGGGCGCTCCAAGTCAAACGCACATAGGGCGTTGTCGTTCCCGTGAAAGTACCGGCGAGGTTCCTTGGCGGACCGGGCGCGACTGCCGGGGCTACCTCCGGTGGGGCCGCCGGTGCTGCTTCCGGCACCTCGACCGCGGTCTCATCCGGACTTGGGATAACAACGGTCGGGCTGGGCTCAGAGACTGGAGTGGTCACATCGGCAACGGCAGCTTGCATCGGAACTTCAACTACCGTATCCGCTGGCGCTGATTCGATTGGCACAATCGCCATGGAGGATTCCACGATTCCGGGTTCCACCAACTGCTCCGGCGCATTTGCGGGGGCCGCGCCCATGCCGATGGCGACTGCACAGACCAGGAAAACACAGGTGATGGCGATGCTTGCCGCTATGTGCCTCCTGAAGCCTTTCATCTCGTCTCTCCCGTTCTTTGCTTCCCGACTTTTTTTATTCTCACTTTTAAAACGGCCTGATATTTGAGCCGGTTTTTAAAAAAATGGGCTGCGGCGGCCATATGGCGCGAGCGGTAGCTAGACAAGGGTGAACGGTAACGGTCCGGAAACCGCTCAGAAGGTAAGTAAAAGCCCTGGTGGAAGCGGTAATAGACTTAATAAGAAATCCGGGAACTAATAGGCCTGCAAGGGGGTCGAGTCCGTTTGTAGATCCCTTAGCGGCACCGGGCCGATCCGGGGATGGTCAGGTATTGTGAATAGCATTGGGGCCAGATGATCTGGCAACCTCCAAAGAAAAAGCGGTTTATCTTCAGCACTTTCATCTCAGGCTTGTTGTATGGCTTGCGTTGTGGCCTTATTTCAGCCTTCTCGAATTCCATGAACCGCCTCCAGGTTCATCTTTTTAGGACTCTCACGTTAAGAGACGGCGATTTCTTGATGCATAATGCCAAGGAGTTGAGATGCGGGCTGACTCATGCTGCAAGCGGTAGCAACAAAAGGGTTAGCGGTCATTGGGCGAATATAAAGCTGCTGGTAAAGCCGGTACCTATTGTTAAATCGATTCCAGTATCCGCATCAGAGCATGTGTCATGCGGCATTTCTCCGGGCTCACTGCCACCGCACGGCCTTCCTCCTGATAGGAAAGCGCCCTGCATATGCCGCATTTGTCCAGCAGAGAGCAGTGCTCGCATTGCTCGGGGAGATCGAGTTCGGCCTCGCGCAGCTCCCGGAGCTTGGGAGACTCGCGCCATGCCTCAATCAGACGACCATTCCTTACATTAGCAACCGGCCATGGAAAAGCGACACAGGGGTAGATGTCACCATATGGATTGAGGGCGAAAACGGTGCGCCCCGCTCCGCAATATCGTTTCTTATCTCCCTGGGGATCGCGAGGGCCGATGGCACACTTCTGGATATAATCAGCCACGTTGTCTACTTCGAACCCCGATACCTCACTCAGATAGCGCGGCAGATACTCCATCTCGAAACGAAGGAAACGCTCCAAGCCCTCCTCGTTCAGGCGCATGAGAGTCGGCTCTCTGTCGCCATCGTTGCGAGGGAAAACGAGGGCAGTGAAGATAGCGGTCGTCTCCAGGTCCTCCGCGAGCCGCGATATTTCCTCTACTTCTGAAAGGTTGAAGTCACAGACCACGACCTTGAGAATGATAGGAACCTCGTTTTTCTTGAGCAGCTCCAGATTCCTGCGTATCTTGGCGAATGAACCCGGCTCCCGGGTCATAAAATCGTGGGTTTCGGGCTTGGCTCCGTAAATGCTGATATCGACGCGAAGGGTTTTCAACGCCCCCAATTCCCTGATGTCCCCTTCGCTCAGAAGCGTCCCGTTCGTCTGCAGAGTAACCGCAAAGTTGTGCCGGTATGCGGCATGGATGATTTCAAAGATGTCTTTGCGAAGCATCGGCTCCCCGCCGGTCAAAGCCAGGAAGAGGCAACCCGCTTCAGCCAATTGATCGATAATTCCGACCCACTCCCCAGTACTCATTTCACCTGCTCTTGCTGCATATTGATAGCAATGCCGGCACTTTAGATTGCAGCGGTGGGTCAGCTCGAGGCTCCCGGAAAGCGGGACGCAGAGCTCCTGCAGCTTGTCTACAAACTCCCTGTCTATGGCTGCTCCTCCTTCTTTTCGAAGCCTTCGAGCCAGGCATGAACATCGTCATGGAGCCCCAGGCTCAAGTTGTATATCGGGAGCGCCAATGCCGCGCTTGAAAATATTCCCAGCAGCTCGGCTTCTTCGCCGGCATGACCGAGGCGCGGCGCATTTACCGCGAGTTCCGCTACCGCTTCGGCCGGCGCCATGTGCGCAAGGCCCTTCGGCCGCTCCCGATCGAGATTGAAGATAGCCTTGAGTGGCACGCCTCCCGAGCCGACTCTTCCCCCTTCTCTCCCCGGCCAGGGGGTGCCGAAAAGCATGAAGCCTTCGGTCTCGCGGATAGCCACGAGATCGTCTCCCAGTAGATTGGAGGCGGGAAAATGGCGTGACAGCGTGGTTTTTCCGGCCCTGGTATGGCCGACGAAGGCATATCCCTTGCCATTCATTGCTATTCCCGCGGCATGAAGGAAAGTCCCGCACTCGGCGAGCAGGCGGCATTGCAGGGCCGCTCTGAGGAAACCCTGCAGCGCTTCTTCAACAAACTCCCTCTCTTCTGCGATTCTCCAGGGACGGTCAAGGCACGGTAATCCCATCCGGCCGCGGTCCCTTTCCGCCGAAATGGTGCCCAACTGCCGCTCCTTGCCATTTATTCCCATGAAGGCGAATTGCGTGTCCTCCTTCACTAACGAGAATTTCGGGGGGAAGAAGTATTTCAAGGGATCGGCCGCAGCCCGATCATCTTCGAAGAATTCGATACTTAAATGGGCGTCGCCATTCGACACGAAGTCTTCGGTCTGGGGGGGCAGAAAGGGGGCTGGGTTTCCGGCGGACGAGGTGATCAGCAGGCGCAGCCCACAGATCTCATAGCTATTCCTCCAGGCCGGCAATCTCAGCCGCTCCTTGCTTCAAGAGGCGCTCCGCGAAACCGGTTATATCTTCCAGGGCGATTGAAAGCTCCACGTCGAACTCCTCGATCATAGCCTCCGCGATCCGTTCAAGGCTTGCCGCCCCGTCCATTTTCGACCAAATAAAAGAGGCCACCTTATCCAAGTGTATGACCTCATCCTGCCTTACATTTACGAGAATCGCCTCCTCGTCCACTATGCGCCAGGCGATCCCCGGCGTTCTCCTCAACCTGGACTCGGGCTCGAGCTCCAGGAAGGGCTCATCGCCTTCACTCATTGTGTAATTCCTTGAAGCTTGCGGGAGCTTCGGTAACCGCCCTTCCACCGATAGACACCCAGCAATGCCCCTCCATTTCTCCGTTATCCGAACGCACCCCGAAAACTATATGCGCGTCATAACCCTCCCGCCGCAGCACCCTCGCTAATGCAAGGGAACGGACAAGGCAGGATGAGCGCAGGCCCATCCGCTCCAGGAGTCCAAACCATTTCCCGGTATAGCGGAGCACAATATCTTCCCCTATACCATGGCGATGACCCAGCCTTTTCTCCAGCTTTCTCATCTCACCCGCAGGAAAGAACCGCGCCATGAACAGGGCAAAGCCCGCTTTGACATAGAGCCATGAAGCGTCCCGCAGACTAACCGCTTTAATCTTCCACGCCGCCATCAGCCAGTTCTCCTGTCTCCTATTCACTTCACCGACGTGGCTCATCTATACCTTCTTATAAGCCGAATCCCGGCAAGAACTCCTTACTAATTGGTTTCTACACCCTTTGTTGCCACTCCTCCGTCGTGCGCGGCTCATGTAAAATTGTATCGGCGGGTGGAAGCGTGGACGTGAGTAGAGAGGATTCATTCATTGCGAAACAATGCGGCTGATTCATTTCTCCTCGCCGCCGTTGCCTATAATTTCGGTCATCGGGAAGATGCGGCGGCACTGCGCAAATTGGCTCTTGTTATCGATTCCGGACAGCTTTCCGGCCTCGGGGAAAACGCTGCCTATCACGAATTGCAGTCCCTTCTCCATCTCGTTTGCGAGGATTGTTCGCGCCTCGGCCATCCCCTGCAATTACCCGAGGAGCTGACCGCCGGCTGGGCTTTGATTCACGAACGGGAGACCATCCGTACGACCTTGATCCATCACGGGGCCGCCCAAGCCCTCACGGCTCTGGAGCAAGCCGGGGTAAGGGCCATACCTTTGAAAGGTTTTTACATATCCAAGCTATATGACCGGTCTGGCGCCCGCGGTTTTCGGGATTTGGATCTCCTGGTCGAGAAGGATTCACTTGCGGCGCTCAATCACGTTCTTCTCGACAGTGGCTTTCAACCGCACGAGGATAGCCCTTCTTTCGTTCCTGCGCCGGCCTTTACCGTCTATTACTTGCCTATAGATGGAAGCGACACCGGTATGGAAATCGACATCCACATTGGAATGCACTGGCCCGAAGAATACTTCCGGCGGACGGCTTTCAAAGGTCAAGAGCTATGGGGCGAAGCCCGGCGGATGACGCTTGATGGCTTGACTTGCTGGGGGATGAGTCCCGTCCACCTGATAATCACCACCCTCCTCGATGTTTCGATCAATCATCGCTATGCTCGCCTGATTAAGTTTCGCGATCTTATCGAAGTGTTGAGGAAGGAGGATCTCGATTGGGATGCACTCGAGTACTGGTCGGATCGCTGGCAAATTAGAAGCTTCGTCGCACCCGGGTTGGTTATGCTCCAGGCGCTCTACCCCTCTCTGGTTCCTCCCGGTTTTGCCGAAAGCCTGCTTCCCTCTTACCTTCTTATGAATCTCTTCATGCGGCACTTTGAACTCGACACCATACCCGGCCACCGCTCGCGGTCTTTTACCTTGCCCAACCTGATCTTCTTCCTCCTCGGTGATACGCGGCGCTCACGCCTCCGAGGATTACTCGGCCTCCCGTCCCACGTCATAAAAGGCCGCCACAAATTCTAAGAACCTACACAAAGGTGCCTGACACCTTTGTGTAGGTGACACCTTTATGTAGGGTTAGAAGGAGGGGATGCCGATTGAGCCGGTTGCACCCTGCTTGTGATCGCCGGTCCACATGTACATGGCTCGTTCGGCGAGAATGCCCGGTGCGCCTGAGCCGAGGGATTCGACCACCGCCGATACATCCAGGTTACTGACCATCTCGTTGATATGGACACTCAAACGGCTGTTGGGCTGCATGCTCAAAGTCGTCTGGCCCACTATTCCCTCGGGACCAAGCAAAGTTACTCTCACATCGACCGCGACGGCATTGGGATTCTGTACCAGGACCCACTCATCAAACCCGGGCCGGGTGGTTCCCTCCGGCAGGTACCAGTAAGTGTCGGTCTGATAAGCGCCGATGGAATCGTGGGCATCGCGCTTGCCGTCCGGAGTATTCATGTACATGGCCCGCTCGGCAAGCAAGCCGGATCCATCCAGTGAATTAACCATAATCGAGACGTCTTTATCCGCCACGAAATCGTTGACATGAACCGTTCCCCTGGAGTTACCGGACATGGCCAGCTCATAAGTCCCGGCCACACCCTGCGGAGTCATAAAGGTCACCACTGCCGTGGTTGCAGTGGCATTGGGGTTCATAAGTAACACCCATTCGTCGAACCCGGGCCTGGTGGTTCCCTCGGCCAGGAACCAGAAGGGAGCCGGCGTTGATAGCCCGATGGAATCATGCGCCCCTCTTTTCCCATCCCCGGTCGCCATATACATAGCCCGCTCGGCAAACACCGCGAGCGCTTGTCCGCCGTCCTCGGTGAGACATTCAACCTTGGTCGAGACCTCGCTGTT
>MELM01000032.1:18862-19172 GCA_001767605.1 Candidatus Solincola sediminis
GCACCCTCCGGCAAATACCAGATAGAGCTGGGGTTGAGGATACCTATCGAATCGTGGGCCCCCCACTTGCCGTCGATGGTTCCGTACATATACATGGCCCTTTCGGCCATAATCGTAACGCCGTCAATGGAGGTGACCATGGTGGACACGTGTCTCTCCGGCACCCACTCGTTTACATGGACGGTAGAGCGCGAGTTTGGCTGGGCGGAGAGTAGCGGTCCTTCGACCTGGCCTTCCAAAGTCTGGAAAACCACTCGCACAGCGGCCGTAGTCGAAGTCGGATTCATCACCAGAATCCACTCGTCGAACC
>MELM01000032.1:19229-26025 GCA_001767605.1 Candidatus Solincola sediminis
CCGCATCCCCGGCATCGTTATACCAGGATATGTTGTAGCGCTCGTTTCCAGTAACCGAGTAGCTATTCTTCAAATCGACGCTGAATGCGCCGCTTGCATCGCTTGCCGTTTCTATCACCACCGGGCTGCCGTAAGCGTCCATGGTGATCCTCAAGGTGCGGCTCGCCGCGGTTCTTCCCGTCACGATCTGCGTAACCGGGTCACATGAGGAAACCACATCCTCGACGGTTATCGAACGGTCCCCGCCCATAGCACAGGCAACGGTTTCGCCAGCTGTTATATCGTCATTAATGAACCAGGCGTCGAAGAAACCATCCCGAGCCGTGGTTGTACTGCGAACGGCTGAACCGGCCGTTATGGTCAAGGGGGTGCTCGGCAGGTAATACCCCATTACCTCGTCATACTGCGGATAGACTACCAGCGAGCCACCCGAGTTGGCCGCGACATCCATCACGGTATTCCCGATGGCATCGGAAGAAAATATGTAGGCGGCGTCCCCTCTCATCAGGTTGAAGAGGCCACCGAAACTTGCTGAATAAGTATCGGAAAGGGCGGAGACTCCCTTGTGGGCGACTCCCAATCCAGGCGGAACGTCCGTGTAGTAGGTGGATGGAGCGACGATATAGACGTCGACCGTGCTTCCGGAGGGCGCCGTTCCGGTCACCGAGTCGCTCGCCGTATCGATGCTTCCGGTCAGGGTGCAATTGATTTCCACCGGCACGCCTCCACCCTGGTCGGTCACCCTCACTCGATCTCCCGACTGAATGTCGGCGGGAACCGTGGAGAAATCGGCATGGAACCACCGGCGGGAATTAGTCGTAGTGCTCACCGTCCATGTGCTCCCGCCCCTCAGCAATTCAACGAGTACCCCGGTGCCGGCGCTGGTGGTATTTCCTTCAACGATATCGAAAGGGATAGAGATCCGCAGTCCGGGCTGGACATCCGCGATCCGCGCAGACGCGGGGTCCTGCCTCCGCTCGGGCCAATTTATGCCACGCTTTTCCAAGCGGCGGTGCGCCGCTTCGGGAGACAGCGGAGCGTTCTCCTGCACGGTTTCCTCTCCCTGGCCGAAAGCCGGCGCCGCGAATGCGAAACTGAATAATAGAACGAGGATTATCGTCAAAATCAGGAAGGGGGATTGGTTACGGATGTGATATGCCATAATCCATAATCCTTCCTCAAATACATCTCGGCCGGGACAGCCTTTCCGCTCTTGCCTACTACCTGGCCGCTGAGGATCGTCTCGTTTTCATTGGGCTGCGAAACCGAATCGACGGACATATACTCCAACCTGCCCTCAGCGACTTTCGCCAGGAAGGGCTGAAGCTCCGAAATCTCCCGGGCGAGGTCGTCCTCGAAACTCGAGGGCACCATATAATTCGTTCCTCCACTCAAGTCTCCCTGTAGCTGGTTGATGGCCGCGATCCGCCACATCGAATTATCGTATTTGAAAACCATAGCGGCACTGCTGGTCCCACTGTCGGTTCCGAGCGTGAAATAGACATAGGATGTGTCGGGATCGCCCACGGGCCTGTAATCGGTTGACGTTATGTCGAGGGTCACGACCCGGCCTTCCGCCAGTGCGCGGAAGAAATTCTGGTGGCGCTGGGTCTCGGTCACATAGCGCTGTTCGGGATTGGTATAGGAAAAATCCTCGCCGCTCTGCCCGTCATCGGAAGCTTCGCTCTGTCCGCTGGTCTCCCCCTGTCCCTGTTCAGCAGAGGATGCGCTATTCTCGCCGGCCGGCTCATCCCCGGTGGCTTCCGCCAACTGCGATTCGAACGTCTCACTCTGTGCGTTCGCAACACTTGCATCTGATGCTTTCTCGGCTCCCACTTCTACTATTTGCCAGGCGGCTATGGCTACGCCTCCAAGGCATAGAAACGCCACGGCAATCAGAACGATTAGTTTTCGCAAGCTTTTTTCTTTCATTCCATCTTTTTCCGTAATAGGGCAAAGTACCACCCGCTACAGTTTGATTCTCGTCAGGGCGGATGCTTTGTATTAGAATCGGGCTGGGCTCAGGCGCTATGGGCGGTGCTACCGGGCCGGTAGGGGGGTTTTTGGGGATATCGCAGGTGGAGCGCCTCTGTTGATCCTCGAGATCACGAAGGTGAGGGATTTCACCCAGGACGCGCGGAAGGCGTTCTTTACTGCGGCTCACTCAAATGCCAGGGCTTACAAAGGGGTCTAGCGCGTTTGTAAACCCCTAAAGGATTATTTGGTCTTCTTGGCGGCCGGCGGCTTTTTCTCCTGCATGAGACGATCCATTTTTCTCTCCATGGAGCCGATGCGCCTTTCCAAAGACTCCATATCTCCCTTTGTCATCAGGCCCATCTGGCCCAGAAACCTTTCGACAGTCCTACCGATCATGTCGGTGAGGTCCTCCATTGTGGGTATTTCCTTCTCGGCCCGACACTCTTCTGAAGGCTTGTCCTTCTTGTCTCTGACCTCGGCTTTCTTGCCCTTGTCTACCAGTTCCGAAGTTACCTTCCCCATCCGCTCGCGCACTTCTTCCACGGCGCCCACTAAAAGGTGCCGAACATTGCCGGTTTCCATGGTGAACATCTTACGACCTCCCCTTACGTCCTCTAATAACAGGGTTATTTTACACCAATCAGCGTTATTTAAACCGCCGGGGTAAGAAAGAAGGCCTTAGAGAAGCGCCGTGGAAGTAGGGGGTGTATCGTAAAATTCTTGAAGGGGGAGATGCTCTGTTGTGTGATGTCCTCAACTACATCAGATGCGCCGATTGCCCTTTCGTTACCTGTAACAAGCACCCTGAATTCTACCTGGCCGTACTCTGCGTCCTCAATAAGAAGCGGCTTGCGAAACAAAAAGAATCATGAGGTAAACTGGGACTATGGGATTTTGGGATTTTTTACATCGTGAAGCGAAAGATGAGACGGTCGTTTTCAGCGGCGATCGCTGGGAGGCCGAAATGGTGATCTCTCTTCTGAAAGGAGGGGGATTCCATCCTGCGGAATGGGCTGACATGCCGGGTCCTTATATCGGATCTGTTGGAATGGCCCGAGTCATAGTACCGCCGGAGGAGTTTCAAGGCGCGAAAGAATTCCTTGCTTCCTTAAAGGATCAAGCTTTCGGGGTGGAAGAGGAACACGACGCGGAATAGTAACGACCGAACCGCTATCCGGTTCATGACTTTTTCGCCGCCGGCTTTCCGCCGCGTTTTTTGCGAGCTGCCTCCACGTCCCCTTCAGGCATATTGATAAAGACTTGCACGGGCCCCATCTCCCTCCCCGGCTTGATACCACTGGCAATAATATCCAGCATCGGTTCTATGAAATCCAGGATCTCCTCCTCCCGTCCCTTCAAATGCCAGCGGAAAAAGAGGTGCTCTATCGTCCCCAGGATCATTGATCGTACCAGGTATGCGTCTATATCCTCACGAAATTCCCCGCTCTCCATACCCTCCTTGATAGCCTCGAGGATGAAGTTCGCCGCCCGCTTCACCGGCTTATAACTCTCGGTGTCAAGGAAGTTGCGGTTGTGCTTCAGATCGAGAAGAACCAGGGAAGAGTAATTTGGATTGTCTTTATACAAATTGAAATAACCATAGGCGATTGCCCTTATCTTGTTTTCGGCGCCCTTGATGTATGGAGTAATCGAGTCGAGGAAAGCCACCGTCTGGCTGGTTATTTCCCCCGGAATCGCAAACAGGAGGTCTTCTTTACTCCCGAAATATTCGTAAATCGTCGCTTCGGATACTCCGGCATCACGGGCGATCTCGGCTATGGTCGCGTTATAATAGCCCTTTTCGCCAAAGACTTTTAAAGCAGAATCGATTATGCTCCAGAATTTATCCTTATTTTTATAGTCATTCCCCATATTTTACCTCCGTTATAAGAGTACCACTATGAAATTGACATTATTATTTTAGGCATTCTATAATATATAAGCAAGTCTTGGAATCGGATTTTGGAGGGGGAGCCTTATGATTCGCACCGCCGCAGAGTACCGCGATAGCCTTTCAGCCATGAAACCGAACGTGTACATGAACGGTGAAGTACTGGGAAGGGATAACCTTCCGGGTACGGAGATCATGGAACTCACTTGCGAACTCGCGCACGTCGACAGCCTCAAACACCTGACAACGACCACCTCGCATATAACCGGAGAACCGATCAACCGTTTCTGTCACATTCATCAAAATCAGGAGGACCTGCTCGCCAAGCAGGAGATGACCCGGATGGCGGCTCGCATGGTCGGTGGCTGTATCGCTCGTTGTATGGGCATCGATTCAATGAACGCGCTTTCGGTTATCACATACCAATGCGACCAGACACACGGAACAGAATACCACCAGCGATTTCTCGAGTATCTCAAGTACTTTCAACAGAATGACATCGTGGGATGTTGCGCCCAAACCGATGTCAAAGGACACCGCATGCGGCGGCCCGCCAAGCAGACCGATCCCGATCTCTATTTAAGGGTCATAGAAAAGAAAAAGGATGGCATTGTCGTGCGAGGCGCTAAAGCGCATAACTCCTTCGCCCCTCTCGCCGATGAAATCATCGTCACCCCCACGCGCTTCCTCGGGCCGGATGAAGGCGACTGGGCGGTGGCCTTCGCAATTCCCGGCGACTATCCCGGGGTAAAGTTGGTGTGCCGGGGCGCCAAGTATCGCGATCGCATCTCAGAGCTGGCCTCCCCTTTCTCGGGAAAGGGCGAGATAGAATCCCTCACCATCTTCGACGATGTTTTCGTCCCCTGGGACCGCGTATTCCTTTGTGGAGAGGCGGAATTCGGCGGCCAACTTGCATTGCTATTTTCCCTCTACCACCGCCATTCCTACACCGGCTGCAAACCGGCCGTGAGTGACGTTATCATGGGGACTTCCGCGCTGGTGGCTGAATACAACGGCATCGAGAAGGAAAAGCATGTGCGGCATAAGCTGGCTCAACTTATATGCGTAGCCGAGCTGGTTTATGGCTGCGGTATCGCAGCGGCTGTTAAATCGACACAGGCTCCTTCCGGAACCCAGATCCCGGATATCGTTTACTGCAACGTCGCACGCAAGCACGCCGGAGAGAATCTCTATCACGAATACGATATCATGTCGGATCTCGCCGGAGGTCTTCCCGCCACACTCCCTTACGACACTGAATTCGTCAGCCCCGAGGTAGGCGAATTGGTAAAGAAATACCTGGCGAGGGCGGACGGCGTAAGTCCCGAGAATATTTACAAGTGCTTTGCCTGGATAAGCGATATGGCTTGTTCCTCTATGGCGGGAGTCATGCAGTATGCGGGAGTGCACGGTGGCGGCTCGCCTGTTATGGAAGAAATTGCCATACTGGGTACCTACAACATGGAGGAAAAAAAGGATCTCGCGAAGCGGCTGGCGGGAATCGAGGAATATACTCTCGGATAATTCCGTCTACCTGAACGGCTACCCGGAGCGCGGCGCGAACCGCGCTCCTTTTTTATTTGGCGGCGCCTGGGGCAGAATAAGTATATAGAAGGAGGCACGAATGAAAGATAATTTCCCCAACTTCTCCGATAAGGCGCGGGACATTCTGGAAGGAAAATGCAAACTCCGCGAGGTTGACGACTTCAGGGCTCTTCTCTGCGCTGATTGCGCCTTCTATCATCATGGCGAAGAAGAAAACGAGGAGTGCAGCTGCTTTCTACTTCTGAAATTCCTCCTCGAACGAAAAGCTTTCGATTTGCAGAGGGTTCTAGATGAGTTGCAGTGACTCGTATCTTAGGCTCGCCGATCATATGCACTTAAAGGTACTCGAGGGACCGTACGTCTACGATATCAAGAGTGATGAACTCTACGAACTCTCTCGCGAGGCTCTTGATTTCCTGAGCCGTTGTGACGGCTCGAAAACGACTGCCGAACTCCGACCTGAGATGGACTTTCTCGAGCTATGCCTGGATGAAGGCGTGCTGCGGCAGCTGCAAAAACCGCAGATGCGCGAAATCGCCTGCGCTTTAAACGAATCGCCCTCTCTGCGCTATCTCATGCTGGAAGTGACTGACCGCTGCAACCTGCGCTGCCGCCACTGTTATCTCGGGGAGGCCGGGCACAGAGACCTGGAATGGGAGACGGTTCAGCGCATCCTCGATGATTGTGATGAAATCGGCCTGCTGCGATTGATCATAACCGGCGGCGAGCCATTCCTTTACCCTCATTTCGAGCAGCTGAATAGCAGCCTGGCCGGACGGAGCTTCCGCTCCATAATAACCAGCAATGGAACCGCTATGGACGGCCAGCAGCTTGAGATCCTGAATGTACAGGAAATCCAGTTTTCAATCGACGGCCTGGCGCCGGGGCATAACCTTCTGCGGGGAGAAGGTAATTTCGAAAAGACCATGACCTCTGTGGGGCGCGCATTGCAGGCAGGATTTGACGTATCCGTGGCCACGATCATCCATTCGGGCAACTACGATCAGCTGGAGGCACTCGGGGAATTACTTTCAAAGATAGGAGTCTCGTCCTGGACCCTGGAATTTCCGGTTCCATCCGGGCGTATGGCGGATCATATCGACTTGATGCCGGACCCAGTCATAGCCGCGCCCTATTTTGAATTGGAGTGGGGATGGGGTGCGCATGAAAGCCTCGAGGGCTATGCCTGTGGTGCTCACCTCGCGTGTATAGATACATCAGGCCGCTTTGTGAAGTGCGGTTATTATCGGCGTATAACCGGGGGAAACTCCGCAAGGGGACTTCGCCAAAACTGGATCGCCTTGCCCAAGATGCGGCTGGAAGGGGTTTGTTCCGACTGCGAGCTGTTGGCTGAATGCGGCGGCGGCTGCCGCTACCGAGCCG
>MELM01000032.1:26050-26312 GCA_001767605.1 Candidatus Solincola sediminis
CCCGGTTATGTGCGCAAGGCTGGGAAAGAGGCCTTCGTTTAAAGAGAAAAGCCCGAGTGCATAATTATTTCATGACTGTGTGGCACTACCAAGGAGGTGGTGGTATGAGGATCACGAAGATCCCGAGAAGGAAGGGCGGAACCTGCAAGTGCAGTAAAAGCTGCGGCTAGCGCCCAAGCAGTGGAGGGGGCCGAAAGGCCTCCTCGTTTTTTATGGCTCAAATCCCCCCCAACTGCTATTTTGGGGTTGACTCTCCCGTTGA
>MELM01000032.1:26370-39835 GCA_001767605.1 Candidatus Solincola sediminis
TCGGTGAGTTTTCAATGCTCAGTAAAATTAGCGTCAAGGCTTTTCGTTACTACGCCGAGCAAGGCCTTCTGAAACCCGCCCATACCGATTCGCGAAGCAGCTATCGTTATTACAGTTCGGCCCGGCCCGCGAGATCTACCTGGTCGGTATGAGGCAGGTCGAGGATGAGGCGGATTATCGTACCGAAGTTGTGATACCGGTAGCGAAAGCATAGCCTACAACGATTGGGGTCGCGTTAACCTTGGGGTCGAGCCTCAACATCAACAGGCCCGAGACTACATTGCTTATGTTTGAAGCCCTTTCTTAAGCCTGTTGATGTTGAGGCTCAACCCCAAGGTTAACAGGCATCGACCCCTTACGGACCACCACGCCGCTTTGGCTTCGTTTAGGTCTGACCTCAATCTTAGTCTTCGATAACCGGCGAAGACTTCGGATTAAAGGGATTGGTCCTCATGGCCAGGGAATAGAGATAAGGATATTCGCTCTTCAAGTGCCTCATATAGGCCAGCCATTCCCTTACCAGTAAACCATAAGCTCTGGCAATATCCGAACAGATGTGTTGGTGATCCATCTCCGGCAGTTGTTCCAGCATTGTGCGGTACTTGAGCTCCTCCGTCAGATGAAAAACGGCCCATAGCAGGTCGGTGAAGGTCTCATGTTCGAGCAGGCTCGAGTTCTCGAGCATGGTAATCAGGAATGGCCTCCTGGAGAGGAGGAATCCCCGCAAATCATCGAGCTCATCATCACTTTGGCCTATCATGCAATCATGCTCGGCTACCGTCTGGCTTGCCAAATCGAACTCCTCCAGCTTCCACTCCGGTCCCAGGATCAGGCATTCTCTGATGTCATTACAGTTGAGGTCGAAGCTCGAAAGATGCGCCAGCAATTCCGATCCCACCTCGCTGAAGAATGTGCCGATAACCATGTTCAACTTCTCCATGCGTGATCGCTTCTCACGCTGCTCCAACACCCTATCGATTATCAGAGTCACGAAGAGCACTTCGATAGGCAGGAAAGCAAAGTCGCCGAGAAGATAGATAAAAATATGATGTGAGTCACTGAAAATCGCGTAGTGAAGCAGGTAGAGGAATGCGGACAGCAGCAAGAGCGATCCTGCAATAAGCAGATAGAATCTTATCGAGAACTCTTTTGCGTTCATGGTCACCACTCGGCTTCGGATGCGGAAACGTTGCTAATGCCATGATTTTACATGATTTTCCACCAACATGGGCCTGATGCATCAACCTTTTGGCGCTTCTTTATCCCCCTTCTAAGTTATGCGTTGTGCACCCGCAGGGGTCGATGACCTTGAGAGAAAGAAACAAAGACAAAGGGGATAAGAGATGGATAATGAAGCTGTCTGGAAGGAATACAAGGAGACCGGATCCGAGGACCTCAAGGAAACATTGATACTCTGTTACGCGCCAATGGTCAGGGGACTGGCCAGAGGCATGCATATGAAGTTGCCCCAAACTATCGAATATTCGGATCTCGTCAGCTACGGTTTCCTCGGGCTTCTCGACGCAATAGATAGGTTCAACCTTGACAAGGGAATCGATTTCAAGGTCTATGCCAAGGTAAGGATCAATGGGGCCATCATCGACGGTATACGCTCTGAAAAAAGGTTGCCCCGTTCGGTCCAGGAAAAAGCGCGGAAGCTAAATCATGCTCATGAAGTACTAGCCGCTCAGCTGCGCCGTTTTCCGGAAGAAGAGGAAGTCGCCGAGTATCTCGGATTAGATCTCGAGAAATACAGGCAAAATCTCCTTGATATAGGAAATTCTTACGTCCTTTCCCTCGATGATCTCATGTCGTCATACGACAAGGGAGATGGGCCTCTAAACCTACTCGATTCGCTCGAGGATGTAAACGCCATCGATCCTTATGCTATTTCCGAGAAGCAGATAATGAGAGACCTGGTTCGGGAAGCCATAACGCAGCTGCCGGAGCGCGAGAAGATAATCCTCTCGCTTTACTACTTCGAGGACCTGAATATGAAAGAGGTCGGCGAAGTCCTGAACATCACGGAGTCAAGGGTGAGTCAGATCCATACCGCCGCAGTTATGCGTCTGAGGTCTTCTCTTGCGGCTCACATCGCAAAGCAGCCCGTATAAGATCGGCTTTCCGGAAGGGTTAGAGAACACCACGGTCAGGTGAGAGCTTTATTTACTACATCCATTACCTTATCCGGTTGAAATGGTTTAGTAATAAAATCGAGTACTCCCTGTTCCAATGCTTCAACCATCAGCTGGCGCTCCCCCAAGGCGCTGCATATGACTATCTTTGCTTTCGGGTCGAGGCTAAGTATGTTGGTGACCGCCGTCATGCCATCCATCTCCGGCATATTGATATCCATGATAACAAGATCGGGCTTCCACCTTTCATAAGCCCATATCGCCTCTGTTCCCGTCTCCGCTTCGATAACGGCGTTAAAGCCATTCTGCGAGAGTATGTTTCGCAGCATAATGCGGGTGAAAAGAGCATCGTCGGCGATCAGGATGGTATAGGTCATTTTCCCGCCTGAAATCCTTTCTTATCTTGCCTTCAGTCCGGCGTCGATTTATGTATCGGTGAAACCATTTTTCCCTTTAAGACAAGCCACCCTCCACAACGTATCTGACCCCCATGTAGAACCTTTTACGGAGAGGTGTGGAGAGGACCTATTCAAAGGGGAAGATTAAAGCAAAAGGCGGAGCCACCGCCTTTACGGCCATCACACCATATTCGCCCTCCATGAGCTTCGACGATCTCCTTGGCGATAAAAAGCCCTATGCCCATACCCGATTTTGAATGATGAATAGCCTCCTCGAGTTGGAAGAAACGCTCGAAGATCTTATCGCGATACGCATCGGGAACGCCGACGCCGCGATCCAAGACGGAAACGGTTACTTGCCGGCCGTCCCTGTCGACTACGACATCGATGGATGAATCGGGCGGTGAATATCTCGAGGCATTGTCGACAAGAATATGGATGAGGTCGAGAAGCCTGTTTGGATCGGCATTCACGGATCCTACCTCACGCTTGATAATCATGTTGCAACGATCGCTCACTTCTTTTTCGATAAATCGGGAAACAGCGTATTCCAACAGGGGAATCAGGAGGATCTCTTCCTTGTTCACCGGGAAGCTTCCCCTTACTATTCTCGAGACGTCCAGAAGCTCTAAAGCCAGGCGATTCAGGCGGTCGGTCCCTAACTCGATGGCTTCCAGCAGCTCCTCCCTCTTCGCCCAATCCATGGCGCCCCAGAGCTCCCGAAGGCTGATCGCGTATCCCTTAATGATCGTAATGGGGTGGCGCAACTCGTGGGAGGCGATATCAATGAAATCCCTTAGCGCCTCCTCCCGATCCAGCCGCTCCTGCTCGATTGAAAGTGCCTGGGCGAGCCTACCGGCCACTTCTATATCGTCCCGCGAAAACTCCCTGTTTTTGTAGTCAAATATTGATAAGCATCCCATCGTCCTTCCCTCGAGCACAACTGGATAGCATAAGTAGGATTGGAAAGGATACTTAGAGAGGATCGGATCGGTCTTTACAAACTCCGTCGCCTGGAGATCGCTTCCCGTGATCGGCTCCCTGGCATTCTGCTCCACCAAAGTATAGCAGGCATGCGCCCCGGCATCCCCCTCGGCACCGAAACCCTGACTTGTGCCGGGTACGGAAAGAGAGCGGGCGCCCCCTCTGCCGAATTTCGTAAATGCCGAGAAGGGCGCTTCCAGGACTTCCTTTGCTCCATACAAGATTATCTGGATGTTTTCTATGACATCAGTGCCCAGGCTGAGGAAGAGACTGTTCAACTTCTCGAGTCTCTCGCGGATCCGCTTTGCATCAGTTATATCAAGCAGCGTGAAGATATCGTTGGACAACGGATCCGAAGAAAGCGAGGAAAAGTTTAGCAGGACATCTATTATCTTCCCGTCCGCGCGCCTAAGCTTGGTCTCGAGCCTGGCTATGCCTTCCTTAGCCAGCTGGCGTTTCCTTTCAATCCCGACCCTTCTAAATTCTTCCTGATCCGCATATAAGATGCTTGCGCATTTTCCAATCACCTCGTCACGCCGGTATCCCGACATCTCGCAGAAACGATCGTTCACTTCAATAAAAATACGATCGGAAGACGTCGTTCCAAGGCCAATAGGTGCCACGAGAAAAACACTCCTCAGCTTGGCTTCGCTTTCGGCCAGCGCTTCCAGCGCCAGCCTCTGCTCGGTAACGTCATCGCCCGAGCTAAGAGTGCCGACGACGCGCCCCTGCTCGTCCTTAAGAATGGTATTGTGCCAGGATATCGTTCTTTCTTCCCCGCTAGCATTCAAGATGGCGTTTTCGAAAAAATCAGGCGGCTCACCTTCCTGATCCAACAACTTCCTAAACGCCTCCCTGACCTCGCCCCGGATGCGTTCGGGGATGAAGCAATCTATCCAGGATTTGCCAAGTATATCCAGCTCGTCATAGCCGAGGATTTCACAGCCTTTCTTGTTTACGAGTACCACCTTCGCCTTCCGATCCAGAACCAGGATGATTGCGGCAACAATATTGAGGTATTTCTGAGCGCGGTCCCGCTCCAGGCGTAGTTCCTTCTCTACTTCTCTGCGCGCCGAATCGAGAACCTCCAATTCCGCCAATCGGCGGCGCAATTGCAGTAATTCCTCTACCGGTAGAGAGCCAGCCTTGTTCTCTTGCGCCATCACAGTTTCCCAATCCGTCAAAGGGATAAGTTCGTGAAAGCATGAAAGTGTAGCCGTTGGTATAGTATTCGAAAAGCGACGCCCTAACCTTAACAAGTAATATTTTCACACGCTTCCCCCGTTTCTTGAGTTGAATTTGTTATGATAGTTTAAGGAGATCATTGATATGCCAGGGCCTTCTTCAGCGGATCCTCTTTACTCAAAAGAGAATTGAAGAAGATGGGCGCGGGCCCACATTTTGGGGTTAGAGCTTTGATTAAGAATCAAAAGTATTTCCAGTTACTCATCGAAAAGGCGCTCGACCTGATCGCATTACTCGATCAGCAGGGGAATGTCATTTACAACAGCCCTTCAATTAAAAGGGTCCTGGGTTACGAAGAGAGCGAAATGATAGGCAAATCGGCCTTCGATCTGCTCCACCCCGATGACCTCCCCACAGTCCTTGAAGCCTTCCACCGTGGTGTTTCCGTCCCCGGCGCTACTGAATACGTTGAGTTCAGAGCGCGGCACAAGGACGATTCGTGGCGTTCATTCGAGGCCGTTGGCAATAACCTCCTTCATGATGATTTGATGCAAGGAATCGTGGTCAACTTCCGGGATGTAACGGATCGCAAGAAGATCGAAGAGAAGCTGGAAAGGAGCGAGGAGTATTTCCGCGCATTAATAGAAAACACCTTGGATGTAATTACCATCATCAAGACCGATGGTGAAGTGATCTATATGAGTCCGGCCATAGAGCGATTGTTAGGATATACCCCCGCTGAATTGATCGGGAATAATTGCCTGGATTTCATAAGCCCCGAGGACCTGGAGCATGCTTTATCGACCTTGAGCAAGGCGGGGCGCGACACCAATTTCTTCCCGAGGATAGAATTTCAGGCGCTTCACAAGAATGGTTCATACAAGTGCCTGGAGGGGATCGGTAGTAACTACTCGGAGCACCCCGTAATCAGAGGCATCGTCATAAACCTGCGGGATATAACCGAGCGGAAAGCTATGGAAAGAGAAATGTACGATCGCAACGAGGAATTGGAAGCCTTCGCCTATACCATTTCGCATGACCTGGTTACACCCGCCGCCGTAATGGAAGGCTATGCCAAAGCGGCTCTCGAGGCTGACGTCAAGGGCAGGCCCGAGGCCGAGCGGGAGTGCCTGGAAAGTATAATCAAAGGGGCGAGGCGCATGAGCCGGCTGATCGATTCCCTTCTCCAATATGCGCGGGCAGGCCGCATAGAAAGCGAAATCGAGATGGTCGATTCAAACGAAGCTCTCCAGGAAGCCCTTGCGAGCCTGCAGGAGCCCATCGAAGAAAAGAGAGTGAGGGTAATAATCGCGAGCGACATGCCCCCCCTCGCCGTAGATTCAATCAAGCTCTATCAGGTCTTCTTCAATCTGATTGAAAATGCGATTAAGCATGCGGGCCGGACAGCAAAGCCGGAAATCACGATTGGGGTCATAGAGGAAAGAAACCGGATCTTGTTTTTTGTAAAGGATAATGGCCCGGGTATACGCCCCGAGTTGCATAAGAAGATATTCGAACCTTTCAAGCACTTCTCGATAACCGGATCCGCCGGATTGGGAATAGGACTTTCTACTGTTCAACGGGCTGTTACCGCCTGGGGAGGGAGAGTATGGGTGGAATCCGGTGAAGGCCGGGGCTCGGTTTTCTTCTTTAGCGGGCCGGCGGCGGCCGCCCCTTGATTGCCTCCTGCCGGCATTAAAACACTGCGCCAATTGGGAATTCTATTGATATCAAGATCGATCTTTATGTTAACAGCCCGGGAGTGGGATAGTAGTGCCGCAATTTTTCTTGAATCGGGAGGAAGCGGGCCGCAAGCTTACAGAAGGCTACCCGGCACCCAAAGAAAATGCGATCGTGCTCGGCATACCCCGCGGAGGAATCCCTGTAGGCTATTTTCTCGCCCAGCGATTGGGATCCCCGCTCGATGCTATTGTTGTGCGGAAATTGCCCCTGCCCGGGAGTCCGGAAATGGGCTTCGGGGCGATCGCTCCCGACGGATCCACGGTGATCAACCATGAGATCGTGGCGAGTCTTTACCTCCCGGAAAACTCCATATCAAGGATTTCAGCCGCCGTTCTCGAGGAGATACACAGACGGGAAAAAGCGTATCGAGATGACAGGCCTTTCCCGAATCTCAATGGAAAGAACGTCATCCTCACAGACGACGGACTGGCAACCGGATATACGATGATAGCAGCCATAAAGATGGCGCGGGATAAGGGGGCAGGAACGGTCACTGCCGCCGTCCCGGTAAGCCCCCGTGATACTGCGACACGGATCTCCGAACTGGCGGATTATTTTCACTGCCTGCATGTCTCGGATCGCTACCCTTTTGCAGTAGCAAGCTTTTATGAGGACTTTCACGACATGTCAGATGAAGAGGTCATTGGTTATCTCGGGAAGGCTCTGGGTAAAAACACTTAGCTCCACTAATTGAACATATTTTGCTCATTCTTCTAGTTGATGATAAACTTTATGTTACTGTCCGGGTTAGTAATTCCTCTTTATATCCAACAGGAGGGACAATCGAATAGCTCTTTAGGTCCGGAATTTGGCGACAAGACTACGAGTTTTCAGTTCATTAGGGGGCGTGATGGACAACGAGCAAGTGGTTGAACTGGTAATCGTTGAGGGAAGCGCAGGCAGGGACGGGCTATTCGTCCTGGATCGGGAATATGATCAAGCTAGCAATAATTTGCTTTGCCTTAGGCTTTTTGCCTTTGACGATTGGATGGCAGGTCGGCGTGATCAGCCTACTTATATAGCTCTCGCAGGCGAGCTCGTCCTTTATGAAAGGGACCCTTCCGGTTACATCAGCACTTCCAAGCGCCTCAAATCATTGGAGGAAAACGGTAAGTGGTATGACATGTATGGTCGCTGTTACGCCAAATGCCCGGGGGATGTACGTCTTTCCGAGCTTAAGTGTAAACTCTTTCCCCTTGACCTTATGGAAAAACTTGGCAAGGAAGAGCTCAAGCAATTGATCTCTAACCGCCATCGTTATCTCACCAACGGCTCCGGCAATATCACCCCGCCCTAATCGTTCACCTCTGAAACGGAGTTAGTACTTCCCGTCTTTCGCGATTGCCGTTAATATTAAATATCCCGCGGGGATAATACTCCGGAAAACGTGAGGAAATAATGAAAACTGAAATTAAGAAGATAAAAAAACAGGCCGTAAAGAATGAAAACGAGATAGAGGCCTTTTGCGAGGGGCTGAAGGAAAACGGTTTATTACCAAGGAGTCTTGATTCCCGGATGAAAAAGCTCTTGCGCGAAAAGATCTCCAATTTCGATTGCACCATCTGCGCGGCCTGCTGTAAGGAAGCATATGTTGTCGTGGAAACCGAGGACATTGCCCGCCTTGCCAAGCATTTTTCGATGAAGCGGTCCGATTTCCGCAATAAATATGTCGGGCGTAATGAGGACGGTGACGTCGTTTTCAATCGCCGGCCTTGCCCCTTCTTGAAAAAAGATCTCTGCTCCCATTATGAGGCGCGACCCAATTGTTGCCGGGAATATCCCCATTCGCTGGCTATTGATGCCATGGATAAGCTGGAAAACCTGGCGGCAAATTACGAAGTCTGCCCGGCCATTTTTCAGGCTTTGGAAGAACTGCGCGCTTCCCTTTTTCCTCCCGCATAGCGACTATTTTTCAGCTTTGCAAAGCGGACAATAGTAAGTTTTTCAACCTGCTATCTTTGTCTTTTCAACCTGCCCCCTGCACCTTTCCTCCTTTCTCGGAAGACGAAAGCGCTCATGCTGTTCTTCCCGAGACCCTGCACCAGGGAGTGATTAATTAATGGCTGCGAGGTGTCGAATCAGTCTGAAGAGGGCTATATAAATCTTGGAGCGAACAGGAGGGCTATGATGAATGGCTTCAACGAAAACGGGACTAATTCAACCGGAGGCATGCAACCTCCACCTCCGCCTCCGCCGTACGCGCAATATCAGACGGGCGGCGGCTTCCGGGATCGGCTGAAGGCGGAGAGGGAAGAAACCATCGCCCTTTTCGCCGGATCATTGGGAGGGCTTTTAATAATAATTTCGTCCTTCTTCAGATGGATGAGGGACAGCTCTTCCTGGGGCAGAAGCTCAGCATCAAGCACATCCTTCTCCGGTTTCATGCTCATATTAGGGCTGGCCTTGCTGATCGGCGTGGTTATTGCCTATTTCTGGAGGGAACGCCTGGCGGGTGGCATCTTCTCTATCCTGATTTCGAGCCCGCTCAGCTTGGTTGGATCCTTCTTTGCAATCAGCCAAAGCGATCCGACATCGGGACTCTCGGTCGGCCCCGGGGCTTACCTGAGTTTCACGGGAAGCCTCCTGGGACTCCTGGCCGGCCTTCTCTTCCTCTCCATAAGAAAGCGCGAAAATATGATGATCAGGAAGGGTTAGTCTCGCCATTAGAAGAGAGCCAGGGAATCATTCCTGGCTCTTGTTTCTGGTGGCGAGAGGCGGAATTGAACCGCCGACGCCAGGATTTTCAGTCCTGCGCTCTACCGACTGAGCTATCTCGCCAATCCCTTTCAAGGACTCCCAAATGGGAGGTTGAGTTTGGCGGAGCCGACGGGATTTGAACCCGCGATCTCCGGCTTGACAGGCCGGCGTGT
This sequence comes from Candidatus Solincola sediminis, assembly GCA_001767605.1. Lineage (GTDB taxonomy): Bacteria > Actinomycetota > Geothermincolia > Geothermincolales > RBG-13-55-18 > Solincola > Solincola sediminis. The sequence continues at coordinate 35,686 of MELM01000032.1, forward strand.
TAACCAGGCTACACCACGGCTCCACGACTTCAGCATGAGAGGCGCCTCTTGAACGCCTCAAGCTTCATACTATCTGATGTTGTCACCCTGGACAATCTCACTAAACTGGTGCCCCCAGCGGAATTCGAATCCGCGTCACCGCCTTGAAAGGGCGATATCCTAGGCCTCTAGACGATGGGGGCAAATATCTACAAAAAATCAAGGGTCCACATGACCCTCCTAAATATATCATGCCCGTTCAGGTTCCCCCTATCAAATCATAACGATTTAAGCATTAAACAATTTTAATATCAATGCTTTTTGACCGATAGGGAGATTAGCAGAGCGCTGCTTGCATCTTCCCGCATACTGCCGGGCAGCGACCGCTATTCTCCGGAATAAAAGTGAGGTTGAAATGGAAGGAGACCGGTCCGAAGACTTCGGGCAAACAGGCGAACTTTCCCCGGCGGGTGCAAACTTTGAGCTGGATGCAGTCGTCGGCATCTTCGCTCGCCTTTCCATAGCCTGCAAATCGCGCTCGCTCTACCCGGCCGATCATCCTGCCGTCAGGGAAGCCATCCATATCCTATTCTCGATTATCGAGGAGGCCCTGGTAGATAATCCCATCATAGAAGTGCAGGTTATAAGAGATAATCTCGTTTATAAGGATTGGCATATCGGAAAGCAAAGGGAAGGCCTCAAGCAACTTGCATCACGCATCAGGGATCTTAATATTCAGGAGATAACCCTGGAGGCGGGAGTCAGCAAGGCTGAAGTCGAATCGTTTGTAAATCTCCTGATATCCGATCCGGCTGAGTTGGAAATCGAGGGAGGAGTCGAGAATTACAGTCTGGAAAAAGGCTGGCGATGCATAAGCATCGTTGAAAGCTCGGCTCAACTTGCGGACTACGAAGCTCCCACCGAAGAGGTTTCAAACCAAATAAGGACCATTGCACCCTTGAACGAGGAAGCAGACGTCCGTTTGAACGATGATCGGCTTCAAGATATGGAAGCGCTCTTGGAAATCATCTTCAACCCCATGGAACTCGCCGGCCTTCTCATGCAACTTCCAGGTGAAGACGGCCTACCCCTTGATGATCCGACACTGGCTGATGTCATCTTCGACTTCATGAAGGAGCGCTCCGAGATGATCATCACAGCGTATCCGGAGCTGGCCGAGAAATGCATGCGCTCCCTGGCTGAAGCCCTCCTTTATTTCCGGACCGATCTTCGCAACCAGCTTTTGTTCAGAAGATTGCTGAAAGAAATCGGCGACGGTCCTTTTTGTGGAGAAATAATCCGGCAGTTCAGTGCCCAGGAGATATCCGACATATTGTGCCACTTTTTCCCACTAGCCCCTGAACTCGTTCCCGAGACGCCGGACATGCTGTCAAAAGCCGGTTTTGAGAAAAGTGAATTGGATAAAGCCCTCGACCTCTTGAGAAACAGGCTGATCGACCTTGGTGAAGTCTCTCCCGCTTTGATAGCCTCGCTAAAGACCGGAGGAGACGCTACATCCGAGCCCCAGGCCCTTCCCAGCCTCGAGGAAATATCGGCATACTGCTCCAAGTATGGGGTTGAAGAGATGGAGGCGATCAAACGCATTTCGGAAATGGATCTGAATCGGGAAAGCCTGCTCGGAACCACCCCGATGTTGCTCGACTTGGTAAACAAGGGATTGCGCCTGGATAACCTCGGAAGGGCGGTGGAATTACTGAAAAACCACTTCTGGGAATTCCTGGCAAGCGGCGAGCTGGAATACGCAACGGTTATTCTCGTGGAGATCAAGCCGCTTCTCAAAAATCATGATCCTGCCTTTGATGCATTTCGTGCAGAGTTGAGCCAGATGATAGAGCAAGCCGGGAGCCCGAAAATCCTCCGGGATACGGTCAAGCTTGCCTGCGAGAGGCGTATTGAAGATTACCGGATAACCGAGGATTTTAAATCGTATATCTCTCAATTGGAGGAGGGGGGTACGGTGGGATTGCTAGAAGCACTGGGAAGCGAAGAAGATATGACCCTGCGCAAGTACATAATCGACATTCTCGGCGAGGGCGGGCTCCAACATCTTCACATACTGGGGCGCTATCTCGACGATCCTCGCTGGTATCTGGTAAGGAACATCGTCACCATCATGGCCGGACTTCATTCCTCGGAAACCATTCCCTACCTGCGGCTTACCTTTTCGCATCCCAACCCCAAAGTCCGAGCTGAAACCGTCAGGGCATTGGGCTTGACCGGAGGGTACGAGCCCGGCCGGATGATAATCCAAGGCCTGGAGGATCCCGATGAAAGTATAAGACTGCTTTGCATTCGCTGGCTGGGAAGATTGGGCGAGGAGAAGGCGGTCGGAAGGCTGGTTAAAATGCTGGAGGACAGGGAGCCGGGCGCGGAAAGCCTGGCCTTTAAGAAGGAAATTATCGCCAGCCTGGGAGAAATCATGGCCCCCGATTCCTATCAGGCCTTGAAGAGGTTTTCGAGCAAGCAGAAGATGATGCGGCGGGCGGAATGGCGAGAGATAAACGAGGCGGCCGGCGCGGCATTGGCGGGCCTGGTCAAAAAATATCCGAATCTGGAGGAGCGGCGATGAATACTGAAGAATCGGGCGGCTCGGCGGACTGGAAGCAGGGATCACTGCAATACTTCCACTCCAAGAACTTGCTCGAGAAGGTTCGGGAACTACTGAAATCATTCTCCGCTGCCAAAAAAACCATGTCCATATATCCAGTCAATCACGAAATGTGCATAAGGGCCGTGGAGGATTTCAGGAATAACTTCGACGATTACCTGATGTGGAAGAACAGCTTCTCACTGCGCATCGTCGGTGACGAACTGTTCTTCGAGGAGAAGCTGTTGCCCAGGGAGAGCGTGCTCTTCTACTCGCTCATTCAGGAATTGAAAAGCAAGGAAATAGGGGGCATTAATCTAATCGCCGGCTTGACTCCCCTCGAATTCACCGACTTCATTTCTCTGATCAACACCAAGAGTGAGGAGTTGGCTGAAAGGGGCGGCTTGGCCAACCTGATGCAGAAAGCCGGGATACATAACATCTTGATCGATGAGCCCGGAACCTGGGAGGAAAAAGCGACCGAGGAGAAGCTAAGGCCATCCGCCCGCGAGGATTACTTCAATGCCGTCGATGTTATAAGGGAACTGGCGGACCAGGTGATGACCGACAGGCGCCTCAGCGTGAACAAGGCGAACCGTGTGGTTGGCGCGATGGTCAACCGCGTCGGGGAAAACAGCGCGGCGGTACTCGGTCTCGCCAGTATCAAGAGCTATGACGAATATACGTCCTATCATTCCATAAACGTGCTCATCTTATCTCTGGCTCTGGGATCGATGCTTCCCCTCGATCGCAATTCGCTGATGGTACTGGGGACCGGCGCTCTGCTGCATGATCTGGGAAAAGTTGCCATTCCACAGGCGATACTCAGCAAAACCGGTCCGCTTACTTCAGCCGAATGGCGGATTATGCAGGAACACCCGGCCAAGGGCGCGGATATCCTGCTCGCCCAACCCGGCGTGCATCCGATATCCGTACTGATCGCCTACGAACACCATGCGCGCTATGACTTGAAGGGCTACCCGCAGATAGGCGCCAAGGATAAGATTTCTCTTTTTTCACGCATCGTTGAGATCGCCGACGTTTACGACGCCATGACCACGGTGCGCCCTTATCAGAAGGCGCGCACACCGGATCAAGCCATCAGGGTATTAGTGAAGGATATGGGAACCGCCTTCGACCCATTGCTCGTAAAGGTATTCATAGATATGATGGGCCTCTTTCCCGTTGGAACCCTGGTGAAGCTGGCGACGGGAGAGTTGGGTATCGTTTACGAACAGAACGAAGCCGATCTCGCGGCGCCAAAGGTAAAGCTCATTCGCGACCGGGCGGGCGCTGAAATAGAGCCCAATATTGTCGATCTAATTCATCTAAAGGAAAAAATAAGCGAAGTCGGAGGGGCCGTTTTGCAATCACTCGATCCTCAATCGCTGGGGCTGGACATAATTCCCTATCTGTAGGGCTTTTATCGGAGGCTGTAATCCCTCAGGATGGCCGCTGCGTCTACTGCGTTTTCCGCATCATTGAAGATGGGAAAATCAACCATATGGCGGGCGGCCTGCAAGACATCGGAGGGCGCCAGCAAGCTCAGGAATATCGGGACGT
>MELM01000032.1:39855-40235 GCA_001767605.1 Candidatus Solincola sediminis
TTCCCAAGATCCGGCAAGATGTTTTTCCGTGTGCCGTGTATCCCCCCTGTGGTAACCTCGCCTTTGGAGCCGAGACTGGCCGCGAATACCGCGATCACTCCGTCTATGAACCCACTCTCCATCAAGCGGGCGAGGATGTAGGTACGGGAGTCGGCGTCATGAACGTCCCCCAAGTCGACCGGGTTTGAAATATTTATCACTCCCGCCCTCAGTTCCCTATTGATATCTTCCACTATCGATAACGGTAATTGCGGAAAGGTGAATCCCTGGCGGGCGCACTGGTCGGAAGCTAAAACCAGGATTCCTCCGGTCGGAGAAACCAATGCTACCCGGTTCCCTCTCATGGGCGGCAGGGAGAAAACCTTGGCATATCCAGCCAG
>MELM01000032.1:40249-41634 GCA_001767605.1 Candidatus Solincola sediminis
GCACCCGAATCATGCCCGCCTGCTTGAAAGCAGCGTCAAGGATGGAGTCATCGTTGGCGAGTGCCGCCGTATGGGAAGAAGCCATTTCCATGGTCATGGGCTCCACATTCGCCTTGTAGACGAGGATCGGTTTGCTGATTTTCCTCGCCACCTCAAGCAGTTCCCTGCCGCAGGCTACATCCTCGAGGTAGATGCAAATGACGCTGGTAAGAGGATCTCTGCCATAATATTCCAGGTAATCCAACTCATCGAGGTCGGTCTTGTTGCCTATGCTCACCCACCTGGCGAATCCCGTATTTTCATTCTTGAGACGAGTCAGAAAATCGATGCCCACTCCCCCGCTCTGGGCGATCATGCTCACCCCTCCTAAAGGAATGTCGGGGGCTACCGGGACGAAGGGAAGGCAGAGCCGGTTGGTGCCGCTTATCACCGTGAAGCAATTGGGACCGACGAAGCGGATGTCGTGCCTGTGGGCCGCAGCCACCATGGCATCACGAAAGCCTTTTCCTTCCTCACTGAATTCCTCGAAACCCCCGGTCGGGATAACCAGGCGCTTTATTCCCCGGAGCCCGCATTGCTCAACGACTTCAGGCACCGCCCGCGCCGGTACGATCACTACACCAAGATCGACAGCTTCGGGGAGTTCGGCTACGGATTCATAGAGCGGAAAGTCGAGGACCTGCCCTCCCCTGGGATTGACTCCGTAGATGTTACCCTCGTAACCCCAGTTGATGAGGTTTTGAAGGACATCTTTCCCCAGGTTGCCGGGCCTGTCCGATACTCCGATAATTGCTACACTGCGTGCGTTGAATATTTGCTCCATGCTGGGAATATTATACGCGCCTGTGCAAACTTCATGGTGAGATGTAACAGTGGCACCGGTTCTATATAATGTCTATGGGCCGCTAGCTCAGTTGGCAGAGCACCGGACTTTTAATCCGGGTGTGCCGGGTTCGAGCCCCGGGCGGCTCACCAGAAAAGAAGCAGGTCAGAGGTTGTGTTCCTCTGACCTGTTATTCTTGGCTTAAGAAACTACTTGAAAATTCCCCACTGGTTCCCCAGTTTCAGGCGCTTTCCCTCTCCTGCACTGGGAAACTCACAATCTTCGAACCTTCAGACAACATCTCTTCCATTCTTTCCAAAGCTTCTGTATAAGATCCCGGGAAAAGGTGGGCATAAGTGTCCATAGTCATAATAATAGATGCATGACCCATAGCCCTTTGTAGGGCTTTAGGGTCCATTCGAGACGCAATACAAAGGCTGGCATAGGTGTGACGGAGATCGTGGAAGCGTATCCTCTTGATGTCTGCTCGCTTCAAAGCGGGGGCAAACTCATAGGTAAGAAAATTATGCCTATCCATGGGCGTATCGGCGCTTGAGGTGAA
>MELM01000032.1:41747-41990 GCA_001767605.1 Candidatus Solincola sediminis
GGCAAGCTCATAAGCCCAATGCATCAAGAGATACAGCTAGACCCGGGCCAACAAAACGGCCCGCCCATTTGACGGTCGAATATGGTCCCAGTATGGGAATCTATCAACAAAGCAGGTATCTTTATGCTCCTCTTGTCTTGATTGCACAGCTAATTGTAATCGATGTGAATTGACTAATCCTACCAACCCTGAATCTGATTAGCGCTCTCTGCCTCTATTTCAGCTACTCCTTTATAAGAGGTG
>MELM01000032.1:42204-42274 GCA_001767605.1 Candidatus Solincola sediminis
TCACCCAATGGAAGAAGCAACTGCTCGAACGTGCCCCCGAAGCGTTCGGGAAGGAGCAGAAGCCGGAAGA
>MELM01000033.1:0-212 GCA_001767605.1 Candidatus Solincola sediminis
TGTTGAAGGGGAAGGTGAAGAGTGTCAGCCACGGCGCCGTAAATTCTGAGGTGACGGTCGAATTGACGGGTGGTGACCAGGTGGTCTCGGTGATCACCAAGTCCTCTGCGGAGAGCCTCGGTCTTTCCGAAGGCAAGGACGTTTATGTTGTCATTAAAGCAACTAACGTCATGATAGGCATCGACTAAAGCCGGGTGCCATGTCTTGAATAT
>MELM01000033.1:283-3459 GCA_001767605.1 Candidatus Solincola sediminis
CGTTAAGATGGAGTGATATCTTCATCAACGCTTAGAGATAAGCAGGTTTTCCGAGCAGTCCGACCTAAGGCGTAAGCTAAGGAGGGCTGCCGATAGGGTGGAACTGGAAACGGTTTTGCCTCCCGCATTTGGAAAGGAAAACCGGTCGATAGACCGTGTTGCCGTATATCCGAGGGCGTCCTTTCCGAGAGGACGCCCTCTTGGTTTAACCGGCCATCCTTTCGTGCGGGAAAGGGTGGTCTTTTGTTATGGTCAGAAAGGAGTGGGAGTCATTGAAGAAGCGCTTGATTATGTTCCTGGCCGTGTTGCTTTTTATTAGTTCGGGCATCGCTTTCCTGGCTGGAACTTCATCGAAACCGGCAAGCGCCGATGTAAAAGCGGATGCCGTTTCCGGCGCGTCGCCGAACTACCGTACGTTCAAAGAGCACGAGCTGAAGTCGATCCGCAATGTGGCCGGAGGAGTCGAGGGCGGCCACTATACCTGCTCCAAGAATTCGGATCCTTTCACCTATTTTGAGCAGGACTGGTCGGGAGTGGGCCTCTCCTACCTGCTGGAGCAGGAAGTAGGCATCAAGGCCGATACGACGGCGATAAAGATTATCGCGGACGACAACTATAGCGTAACCCTTACCCTGGACGAGATGCGCGGCAACAGCAACGCCCGCGGCTTGAAAACGATTCTCGCCTATCTCAAGGGGGCTCAGAGCGCGGATAACCCGAATGCTCCGAACCCGATCGGAGCTCCCTGGGTGGCCCCGGTAGCCGCCGATCAAACGCTTACCGATTCCGAAGGGCCCTTCCGGCTTGTTATACCACAGCAAGTCGAGGGACCGGATCCACGTAACACGGTGTATTCTCCGGCCGGCACCGGTACGCCCAATTGGAACAAGGCGGTGCAGCGCGTGCGGGCCATCGAGGTACAGCCAACCTCGACGGGAGTGCCGCCGATAGATCCCGCGAGCATTCCCGCGGGAGAGTTGGTAGTATATGGTAATATATTAAACCGCCATACCTTCACCGTGGATCAGTTGAAATCCATCGAACCCTTTACCGGCACCTATTATTGGAAAAATAAGTCAGCAGTGGAAGGTGATTCGGTCTGCACCGGGCTTCAACTCGATTACCTCATCGACGAGGTCCTGGGGACGCAGGCCGGAGCGACGGATGTGAAATTGATTGCGTCCGATGCCTATTCCAAGTCCTTTACCATGAATGAAGTGAGGGCGGCCAATGCAAACGGGCTCAAGATGCTCCTGGCATGGTACATCGACGCCGACCTGACTGCCGATGGTCCCATAGAGTCGGTTAAACCGCAAGCCGATGCGGCCGAGACTAACAAGAGCAAGTGGATCCGCAACTTGAGGGTAATCGAGGTCGATCCGATAGGCACGGATCCGGTTCCCGACGCCACGCTCATCCCGTCTGACCGGATAATCGTTTGCGGCAAAGCCGACGCCGGGAATGTGCCCAACGAGTGGTATCTGGCAGAGGGCTGCACCGGTTTTGGTTTCGAGGAATGGATCCTTATCGGGAATCCCAACAGTTGGAAAACACATGTCCTTATCGATTATATGATTGAAGGGGCGGCCGTGCAGACTCAAGAACTCGAGGTAGATCCGCGCAGCCGGACCAGCATCAGGGTAAACAGTGTAATCGGGGACGGGAAGAACGTCTCGGCACGCGTCGAGGGATACCATGGCGACTCCTTGCTGGTCGAGCGGGCCATGTATTGGAACAATAAGCAGGGAGGACATTGCGCCTCCGGCGTTACCTCGCTTTCAAACCAGTGGTACTTAGCCGAAGGTTGCACCGCCGGTGGCTTCGAGACCTGGGTGCTTTTGCAAAACCCGGGTGATACGGCGGCTAACGTGAATATCACCTACATGAATAAAGATGGGGAGAAAGAGGGACCGGCCCTCAGGCTTCCCGCCAAGTCCCGCACTACGATAAACGCCGCGGACATTATGGGGAACGACTGGAACGTCTCCACCAAGATCGATTCCGACCAGCCGATCATCGCGGAGCGTGCCATGTATTGGAATGACAAAAGAGCCGGCCACGATGGCACGGGAGTAAGCTCACTGTCCAATCAGTGGTACCTGGCCGAAGGCTGCACTGCGGGTGGCTTCGAAACCTGGGTACTACTGCAGAACCCGGGCGACGCCGCGGCCAACGTAAACATCACATATATGAACGCCGACGGCGTGAAAGCGGGCCCGACGGTGACCCTTCCCGCCAAGTCCCGCACTACGATAAACGCCGCGGACATTATGGGGAACGACTGGAACGTCTCCACCAAGATCGATTCCGACCAGCCGATCATCGCGGAGCGTGCCATGTATTGGAATGACAAAAGAGCCGGCCACGATGGCACGGGAGTAAGCTCACTGTCCAATCAGTGGTACCTGGCCGAAGGCTGCACTGCGGGTGGCTTCGAAACCTGGGTACTACTGCAGAACCCGGGCGACGCCGCGGCCAACGTAAACATCACATATATGAACGCCGACGGCGTGAAAGCGGGCCCGACGGTGACCCTTCCCGCCAAGTCCCGCACTACGATAAACGCCGCGGACATTATGGGGAACGACTGGAACGTCTCCACCAAGATCGATTCCGACCAGCCGATCATCGCCGAGCGCGCCATGTATTGGGATAATACAGCGTCGGGCAAGGGTGGCGGCCACTGCGAGAACGGCGTCACTCACGGCAAGTTTCGTTCATTCCTGGCCGAAGGCTGCACCGCGGGTGGTTTCGAGACCTGGGCCTTATTCCAGAATCCGGGTAACATGGACGCGACCGTCTATATAACCTACCTCACTGGAGACGGAGCCGTGGAAAGAGAGCCATTGCTGGTTCCCGCCGGGAAACGCGTATCCATCAGCGAGAAAAACGACATTGGAGAGACCTATGACGTTTCCTTCCAAGCGACCTCCACGGCCCCCGTCGTGATTGAGCGGGCTGTGTATTGGAACAATAAGTTGGACGGAAGCTGTTCCCAGGGCCTGGCTGCCTGGTAACAGGGAGATAATGACGACATTGCAAGTGGTTTCCTCCCACTTTAGCAATCGGGGGATCCTTCGGGATCCCCCTACACTTTTTGAATCAGAATTTTAAGGAGGCAAGAGTGACCCGCAGGCGTTCGATCTTTCGGGTGCTGGCAGCACTCTTTTTCGTAC
>MELM01000033.1:3508-17774 GCA_001767605.1 Candidatus Solincola sediminis
GGTTCTCAAGTACGATGATATTCTATCGCTGCCGCCGCTGCAGGAGACCTATCACAGCATTAACAATTGGCAGACCGAGGAGGACACCGATTTCAAGGGCGTGCCGCTGTATGAATTGATTGAAGAATACGGCGTGAGGGACCCGGCGGCACAGATCAAAGTCATCGCTCCCGACGGTTATTTCTGGCCTGCCGTAGGTACCACACTCGAACTCGGGGAATTGCGCAAGCAGAACCGGGCCGGGTTGTACACCATGCTGGCATACGAACTCAACAGCGAGGTACTGCAACCTGAGCCGGATGGTAGCGGACCGTTGCGGTTTGTAATGCCCCAATATGAAGAGACAGAGGTAAATAAGCCGTCCTGGGTCTCCAATGTGAGGTTGATCGAGGTGGGTCCGTTGGCGGAAGGATTCCCGATCCCGCAAGCGGGCGAGGTACCGCTTGACGAGGTATGGATGTACGGCAATGTAGCCCCGTACCATACTTTTCCAATCTGGCCCGCGGCGGCAGCGACGGTCTTGGCGACCCTAATTCTGTTAGGGACTTTGATTGGTCGCTCTCCGCGCAAAGCCGCGTCGGTGCTCGCGGCACTCCTTATCACCACGATGTCTATGGCAGTATTTGCTACTTCATATGCGCACGCCGATGCGGGCAAGGTTTTCAACCTCGATGATCTCAAGAACATGCCCGTCTTTTCCGGCCATTACACCTTCCTCAAATCGCAGGAGCCGTTTACCTATTATGAGAAGGATTACACTGGGGTACCTCTTTCATACCTGATCGAGCGGGCCATGACGTTGGGGTCCGATGCCACGGGGGTCATCGTGCGGGCAAGGGACGGTTACAAGGTGAATTTGAGCCTGCAGCAGGCGAGGAAGACCTATCCGGGCGGCCTCAAAGCCATCGTGGCTTATGCCGGCGGTGGCAAGGCTCTGGATGCAGAGGAGGGACCGCTGCGCCTCATCGTTCCTCAGGAGACGCCGGGGAATAAGGATCAGGGAGGAGACGCCAACACTCCGGCCAGCGAGCGTATGGTTTGTGCTATCGAGGTCGCGCCTCTGCCGCAAGGGATGTCTCCGCCCGGCGCCGAGACGATCCCTAACGGGTCTTTGGCGGTCTATGGCGCCGTATCGGCTGCTATTCAGACGGAACCGGAACCGGCACCTTCAGGCGGCGGCGAGACGAAACCTAAGCGCGCGACGCCGGAGCCGGCCCCCTCAATACCTTCGGGCGAGTCGCCGGTCATGACCGCAGCCGGCCGGATCGAGCTTCTGAAGGACCCGTTATGGGGGCGAGTTATGATCCTGGCGATTGTGTTAGGCCGACCGACCTGGTCTTATTCGATGGCGTATCTGGATCTACCATTGAGGACGGGACAATGAGAAAAATCATCCTTACGACGCTGGCTTTGCTGCTGGCTCTGCTGATCGCCGGTTGTGGGGGAAGCGGCAAGAGCTCGGGATTGCTGAGAAGCGAGGCGAGGTTGGAGGGGATGTATGAAGCCTGCCGTCATGTAGAGATCAGCGATCCGGCCGGCGCTCGCCCGACGATAGAAAGCGATGAACTGAGGGGATTTCCCCGGATCGATGTCACGACCAAACTGAAGCGATCGAACGGCATGGAATACCCGGGGACCTGGAGCGGGGCGCGGCTTTCCGAAGTCCTGGCGGAGCACGGGGTAGGAGATGATTTCCAGGAATTGCGATTTATCGCATGGGACGATTATGCGGCCAGAGTCTCGCACGATATAGCCATGAGGGCGGACACCATTCTTGCTTACGAACAGGACGGCGAGGAGTTGCCACGTGAACAGGGTCCCATGAGGCTGGTCGTGGGTAGTGAGGACGGCTTCTACTGGATCCTTATGATCGTGAGGATCGAGATCGTACGATGAAAAAACTTCTCTCCTTGGTAATTATTACCATCGTCCTGGCAGTGGCCATCGCGGTGGCGGGATGTGGCAGCGGCAATATCGCCGAGGCCCAGCGCAGCCAGTTGATACTGGCAACCACCACCAGCGTTCTCGATTCAGGCATTCTGGATGAGCTGATAACCCGTTTCGAGAAAGATCACCCTTACCGAGTCAAATCGATTGCCGTCGGAAGCGGTGCCGCCCTGCTTATGGCGAGGCAGGGGGAGGCCGACGTGACACTCACCCACGAACCCAAGGCGGAACAGGAATTTATGGAGGCGGGATACGGGGAGAGCCGGTGTGAGATCATGTATAACGATTTCATAATAGTAGGCCCGCGGGATGATCCGGCCGGGGCTGTACATTGCGGTGAAGCCAGGGAAGCCGTGCGGTGCATAGCCACATCCGCGAGTGCCTTCCTCTCCCGGGGAGACGCTTCAGGAACCAACGCCATGGAACTGAGTATCTGGCAGGCGGCGGACATCAAACCGGCGGGCGGCTGGTACCAGGAATCGGGGCAGGGAATGGGGTACACGCTGCGCGTGGCCGATTCACAGCATGCTTACACCCTTAGTGACCGGGCTACCTTTATAGTGCTGCGCGACAGCCTCGACCTCGATGTCATCGTAGAAGGCGACCCCGCCCTCACCAACCACTATTCGTGCATCGTAACCAATCCGGAAAGATTCCCTGGTATTAATTACCAGGGAGCTCTCGACTTCCGGGACTTTCTGCTGGAGCCCGAAACCCAGCGCTTCATAGACGGGTTCGGCCTTGATACTTACCACGAGCACTTATTCTTCGCCGCGAGTGATGTAAAATAGCGGCATGATGAGAATAATAAATAGCAAACGCCTGTTTCTCGTCGGGCTGATCGCGGTCTTTCTTGTTGCAGGCTTGCTGCCGTGGTTGAGCGGTTGCGGGTCGGGGAGCGATAAGAGGCTCATCGTCGCAGCCACCTCCGATTTGGAGAATAGCGGCATCCTGGATGCCTGGATGAAGGATTTTAAAGGACAATCGGGCGCACAAGTCGAGTTGATTACGGATAGCGACCAAAACGTGCTCGTTATGGCCATGCATGGTGAATGTGACGTACTCATTACCCATCTCCCGGACCCGGAACAGGATCTGCAGAAGTCCAACTACATCCAGGGCAGGCAGGAGATCATGCACGACGATTACGTTATTTTGGGTCCCCCCGGTGATCCGGGCGGCGTGAAGGATTCACCCGGCGCGGCTGACGCCTTTAAAAAGATCGGCAACGATAAAACGCAATTTGTTTTTAGGAGCGACGGCTCGGGAACTTCTTATAAAGAAACCGATTTGTGGGGTATCTCCGGGATCGAGGATTTCGGCGACTGGATGATACAAACCGAGTCCGGAATGGCTGACACCCTTCGGCTCGCATCGGAAAAAGGCGCCTACACCTTCTCGGACCGAAGCACTTTCGAGCGCCTTTCTGGGGAGCTCAACCTGGAGATAGTTTTCGAGGACAGCGAGGCGTTGGCAAATCCTTACAGCGTTATGGAAGTAAGCCAACTACCCTTTCCTGATACCAACCTTCAGGGTGGCGAAAAGCTGGCGGCGTACCTGGCTTCCACCAAGGCTCAGCGCCATTTCAAGCTGGGGGTCTGGGAGCCGCCGTCGCAGACGGATGAGTAAAGGAAACGCAGAATGCTGAATGTGGATGAAGCAAGGAATCATGTTTTGGAATCGGTGGGCAAGCTGCCCCTGATAGAGGTCCCACTGCTGGAATCGCTCGGACTGGTGCTGGGCGAGGACATAATAGCAAAGGATGACATACCACCTTTCGACAACTCCGCGATGGACGGATATGCGCTCAGGCAGCGGGATATCGAAGGCACATCCGAGGGTAAGCCGGTAAGTTTGAGGGTTACGGGCGACCTTCCGGCGGGCAAGGCACCGACTGACTCGGTCGCCGAGGGTGAGGCCGTCCGAATAATGACCGGAGCGCCGGTCCCCGCCGGCGCCGATACGGTAGTGCCGGTGGAGCTGACGCGGGCCGCAGCGGGAAGCGTTCTCATCCTCGAGGAACTGGCTGCCGGGGCGAACATCCGCGAAGCGGGCGAAGACGTCAAGGTAGGCCAGATAGTAATAGCGGCGAGGACTCTGGTCGGTCCGTCGGAGATGGGAATGATGGCCAGCCTCGGATGCGCGAAGGTGAAGTGCTTCAGGCGGGCCGTGATCGGCATAATCTCGACCGGCGACGAATTGCTGCCGGTGGGGGAAGAATTGCGACCTGGTAAAATAAGGGATTCCAACAGCTATACCGTGTACGGCATGGTGAAAGAGGCGGGAGCCGAGCCCCTGCGGTTGGGCATAGTGGCGGACCAGGCGGGGGCATTGGAAAAAACCATACTGGACAGCGTAGATCTGGTAGACGTCTTCGTAACCAGCGGCGGCGTTTCGGTGGGCGATTACGATATGGTGAAGGACGTCCTCGGGAAGATAGGGGAGATGAACTTCTGGAAGGTGGCCATGCGGCCGGGCAAACCGCAGGCTTTCGGCCAGATACGGGGTAAGCCGCTGTTCGGTCTGCCTGGCAATCCGGTATCGGTGATGGTTTCCTTCGAGCAGTTCGTGCGCCCGGCCCTTTTGAAGATGATGGGGCGCGCGCAAATCTATCGTCCCCAGGTGAAAGCCATACTCGATTCGCCCATTGGAAGGAAGAGGGGCAGGGCTGAATTCATACGGGTAATAGCCGAATGGCGCGACGGCGGCTATCGCGTAAGGGTAACCGGCCCGCAAGGAAGCGGCATCCTCAATTCCATGGTGAAAGGAAACGCCCTCGCCATACTCCCCGAGGACACCGGCCGCCTGGAAGCCGGCGAGGAAGTAACCATCGAATTCCTCCGCTAACAATTGGGTCGCGTGTTAAACATGGGGTCGTGCCTCAACATCAACAAGCATCAAAGCATTCGCAACTTATGCTGAACCGCTTTCTCTGAAGCTTGTTGATGTTGAGGCACGACCCCATGTTTAACAGATGCTTAGGGTTAATCCACCGTAGGCCTATCCGCTAAATGGCCTCCTAAAGTAACCCTCATGGGTAATACCCGTCATGCGCCGATCGGCCGACATACATTAGAGCGGGGAAGATCGAACGATTGTATTGAACGAAAGGGGAGAAGATGATGAACAGGGTCCTACTGGTTGAGGATACGGAGCTCATACTCCGGGTGATGAGCGATATATTGGCAGCGGGCGGATATGAAGTCATCCCGGCGCGTGATGGTGAAGAGGGGCTCGAGAAATTCATCGCGGAGAAACCCGATCTGGTCGTCACTGACTGCCTTATACCCAAGCTGGACGGGTTCAAGCTGGTGAAGAGTATCAGGGACTTCGAGTTTCCTCGCAGGACTCCCATCATAATGCTCAGCGCCATATATCGTAAAGCCAATTACAAGCAGGTGGCCTTGGATGCCGGAGCCGACATGTATATGCTCAAACCCACCAAGCCGGAAGAACGCGAGGAATTCCTCCAGAAGTTGGATCAACTCGCTTCCACCACATCTCAGGTTCCCAGCAACGCCCCTTCTTAAAAGATCGGCAGGGGGAGGCACACAAATGGATAAAAGCTGCGACGACGGATTGGGAAGCGGCCTGGTTGAGAACGGATTCATCACAGATGAACAGTTGACCGCCGCTCTCAGCATCCGGAAAAGCTCGGGTCTCAGACTGAGCGAAATCCTCCTGATGGAAGGTTATACCAGCAAAGAACAACTACAGCAGTTTATGAGCGAACACGTCGACATGCCCTATGTTAAATTGACTCCCGATTTAATAGATGTAGAAGCCGTGAGGCTGATACCGGCGAACGTCGCCCGTAATTACATGGTCATACCCGTCACGCTGGTGGGTGACATCCTTACCATCGCCGTAAGTTGTCCCTTCGACACCGCTGCCCTCGACATGCTGGCGTTCGCTTCCGGATATAACCTGGAGCCGGTGCTTTCCGATGAAGAGGATATCCTGGAGGCCATCGATTATTTCTTCAAGGACGGCGGCCTGGAGGAAGAGGTGATGACCTGGGATGAAGACGGTCTGGAAGTCGTCGATCGTTTCTCGCCCGATCCGCAGGAAGAAGTAAAAATCGATGAAGCGCCGATAGTAAAGCTCATCAATAACCTTATTTCCAGGGCGATCAAGGAGGGAGCCAGTGACATCCATATAGAGCCCGAGGATAACCTGGTAAGGGTTCGTTACCGGATAGACGGGGTGCTCATGGAAGCCAAAGTGCTGCCCGTGGAGGTCCATAACGCCCTGGTATCGCGTATAAAAGTGCTGGCGGAATTGGACATAACCGAGAGGCGGTTGCCGCAGGACGGAAGGTTCTTCGTCAAATATGCGGGCAAGGAAGTGGATTTCCGCATCGTGACTGCGCCCACCATTTATGGAGAGTCGGTGACTATCAGGCTTCTCGATCAAACCAACGCCAGAGTCGGCTTGAGCGACATAGGATTCAATGACAAAGAGTTGCGTACCGTTATGCATGCCCTGGAGGAGCCTCATGGTTTTATCCTGGTTACGGGACCGACCGGAAGCGGTAAGACTACCACCTTGTACGCCATCCTCAACGAGATTTCGGATATAAGCAAGAAGGTGATTACCATCGAGGATCCGGTGGAATACCGCCTGAAACTAATCAATCAGATCCCGGTCAATGCGAAAGCCGGGCTGGATTTTGCCAGCATTCTGCGATCGGTGATGCGCCAGGACCCCGATATCATCCTGGTGGGCGAGATCCGCGACCGCGAGACGGCCGGCATAGCAGTGCAAGCCGCTCTAACCGGCCACCTCCTGCTCAGCACATTGCATACCACCGGTGCACCCGAAACCCTGCCCCGCCTACTCGATATGGGAGTCGAGTCCTATTATGTCCGCGAAGTAATACGGTTGATAATCGCACAGAGGCTGGTTAGGAAACTCTGCCCCAGCTGCAAAGAGGCTTATATTCCGTCCCCTGATGCTCTCGTCGGTCTGGGGGTCGCGCCGAAGGGTGATGGAGTTATCTACAAGGCTTCCGGCTGCAAGCACTGTAGCGGCGTCGGCTACCGGGGAAGGACGGGTGTCTTCGAGGTCATGTTGATGAGCGATGAGCTGAGATCGTTGATGAGCCTGGAGTTCCGGGCAAACCAGGTAAGGCAAAAGGCCGTCGAAGAGGGAATGACCACCATGTGGAGCAACGCCGCCGAAAAAGTGATCGCGGGGATCACTTCGCTCGAAGAGATAGAACGTAACATCCCCCGGTAACAATAGCGTTGGAGGCCCTTAACAAACGTACCTGTCCCCAATGTTAAGCCCCCCTTGGTAAAATAGCGGGTATGCGTAAGAAATTCGAGTTCGCTTTAAGACGGCAGGCGCTGCCACCCAATTTTCTTGAGAGCCTCGCCGATTGCTTCGGCGAGAATAAGCAATCTCTAATAAATTCTCAGGAGATAAGCTATCGGGACGCAATCACCTTCACCAATCTTGTAGCCGAGGCGCTCATCCGGGACCTCGATCTCAAGAAAGGCGAGAGGGTCTTGCTCGTCAACCCCAATCCGGAGGACTTTTTCCTTCTCTCACTAGCCATTATTAAGGCCGGTGGAATATTGGTCCCGATTGATAGCCGGCTGGGCGGGGAGGAGATAAGGCGGCGGGCCCGGCTCTGCATGGTGAACCTGGCGCTGATCGATGGTGACGCGCTTGATCGTGAACCCGGTTTGGTCGATCTGCTACCCGATTCGAAGCGCTTGTTGGTATCCGGAATGCGTCCCATTCCCGCTTGCAGGCCCCTTTATGAGGCGGTGGCCGAGGGTTCCGGCTTCTTCATTCCTTACACTTTAAAAACCACCAGCGTAGTTGGTCTGTTCTTCAGAGAGCGCGAACCGGGGGGTAAGCCGATAATGGCCACCGCCCAGATGTTCGTATCCGGATCCAGGTTTCTTGCTCCCTTGCTTCCCTTTTCGGAAGGAAGCGTGGTGATGAGTGCGGCTCCGCTCACGAGCGTCTCCGGTTTTTCGGCAGCTTTCCTGGCACTTTCGGCAGGAGCGGTGCTACAGTTCGCCGATCATAGAGACAGCCGGGATTTCCTGGCGAAAATCGAGAGCCGGCGCCCCGTGATGGTTATCGCGCCTCCTGAAACCTATGCGGATATGCTTGCTGCGGAAACCGCACGGCGTGACCTTTCTTCGGTAAGCGTCTGGGTCAGCACCGGCCCTACCCCTTCTGAAACAGCCGGCATTTTCAGGCATTTCGGCGGCTTGAGGATGGGGCCCATAGAATTACCTGCGCTCTTCCTCGATACCGTTTCGGGTGATGAAACATCGGGAATGATCGCAATACGCACCTGGCCGGGCGGCGGGCGACGGATCGGTATTCCACCGAATCGCATCCGCATCGATGCGGGCGAGAGGCAGGAAATGCTCATCAGGGGACCGGGCGTTACTCCCGGATATTGGAACGACCTGCAGGAATCCTACGAGGCTCTAAGGAACGGCTGGTTTCACACCGGGGTATCTATGGCACGGTCGTAGCTTTCCTCGACTGTTTTCACGGCTTTTCTGTGCTGAATACGCCGAAGCGATTCCAGGCAGGTCTTGCGCACCTTCTCGCTGCGATCATCCACGAACTGCTGCAGCACGTTGCGGCACTCGTCATTACCGATGCTTCCCAGTGCGAAAGCGGCCATGGCGCGCAGTTCGTTCCTCCTCTTATCAAGGAAGGGGATCCAGGACCGCTTGCGCAGAATTTCCCGGCAGTAAGGGATGGTCGAGAAGTCACCTATCTCGCCCAGTGCCCAGATTGCCGCCGCCTTTACCGAATTCGTGCGCCGCTTTGATTTCTTAAAGCTTCGCGGCGGTCTGATTACATCCATCAGGACGGGAGCGGTGGAAACGTCGCGCATGCGCCCGAGACCGACACACGCTTCCCGCTGCACTTTTTCGTCCCGGTCGTTCAATGCCTCCAGAAGCAATGAAGTTGTCTCCGGCGTCCTTATCTTGGAGATGGCCTTGATCGTCTCGCGCCGCACTTCCGGATTCTGATGGCGAATAAAGCGCGAAAGCGATTGGATTATGGAGCGGTTTCCAATCTCTGCCAGGATCGAGATTATGTTACGGTACATGTGCCAGGGGTTGTACTTCTCCAGGTCGTTTATGAGGCTGAGAATTGCGTCCTTGCCAATATTTTCCAGAGCCTCGAATGTAACCCGCCGCACCAGCAGGTCCTCGCTGTCCTTCAACACCCTGATCAGCGGCTGAACCGACTTCTCCTCGAACTTGATCATGATGTTAGCGACCTCGGTTATGGTCTGGATGTCTCCCTCTTTCAGGATCTCGGCCAGGTCATCCAGCACAGGGCCGCTGGCGATGCTGGAAATAGCTTCCAGGGCCGCGCGCCTCTGTTCCGGCTTTCGGGTATCATCCGAGCTGTTATGCCGCCAGAAAGTATTGATGATTTCCAGGGCCGAGTCGTAATCCTGGGAGAGGATGAAGGTCTGGGCCAGCTCCGCCAGGCATCCGGAAAGGGTGGTGTAAATTTCCGATAGCTCCCGCTCCCGCTCCAGCCGTTCCAGCATACGATCCTTCATTTCGTAAGCGACCGGGAATTTCTGCAACTGGTGGGTCATTTCCAGGGCTTCGGGAATATTCTTGAGGGTCTCAGCCGTTTTCAAGCGTATCTCCGGGCTCATGTCCTCCAGATTGTCCAGCAGGCTCTCTACCAGGCGCAGCACGACCTCCGGGCGTTTTGAGCGCTGCAATTTCTGAAGCAGGCGGGGTATATTCTCATCGATAGACAAGTTGCGCGAGAGTTCGTCGATATCTAGGGTCAAACCTTCGTTTACCAGCATGCTGCTTATCTGGTAAACAAGGCTGCTTGATCCGGCGCTGCCGCCCTCCCCCTTGCCGTTTACGATCTTCTTCCACATATCCGCCTGGAAGATACGATCGCTGATGCGCGATTCCCAGGGCTTGCCCACGCTATTCTGATAGATTTCGTCGATCAGTGCCGAGAGGGCCTGGAAGCGTTCCTCTTCCTCGGGGGAGAGGTCGGTCTCCTCCCGCCGCAGGCCGTCGAGTTCCCTTATCACACTCTCCAGCAAGTCGAATGTCTTATTCTCGCGCAGACTCCGCAGGATCTTCACCCGCAGCTCCAGTTCACGCAAGGCCTCGGGCTTTTCACGCAATAGATAGCCCTTGAGTTCGGAAGGCTCCAGAAAGGCGGCCGCCTTGGCTATCTCCTCGCTGTCCATGGCCTTCAGCTCGGCGTCATCGAGCTCCTTCAAGAGCAGGGCGATCCGCTCCAGCGTGCCGCATATTTTATTAAGGGCCTCGTCAGGATCCTCGAACTCGACCACGATCTCACGTACTGCCTGGCGGAGTAGTAAGCCCAATCTGGGAGGATTTCCGAGTATGTCATTCACGGTAGCCTCTCCGACCGTATCCCGCGCCTCGGCACCCACTATATAATTGACAAACCTTTCATCCTTGAGCTTTTCGTTCAAGCGGCGCAGTTCCTCTTCCTCGAAGCGGATCTCCTCCGCGGCTTCGGCCTCGCCGCCGCCCTCCATGCCGATGACCTCATCGTCGCCTACGGAAACAAAGCGCTTTTCATTGACTAATATATGTGAGCAGCTCTGCCGTCCGACTTCCGTGGCCAGGCCACCCAATTGACGAAGCTCCTCGGGTTCCATGGCCATGATTTCGAGGAAGTTCCTGAACTCCTCTTCTTCCATTCCCTTGGATAGCGTGATGCTGTAGATATCTCTTTTGCGAAGTCCATCCAGAAAGGAAAGGACGGGGGGCCTGACCTGATCTCTCTCGTGCAGCCGTTCCCCGTTTATGAGGAGCATATTGTCCGCCTCTCCCAGGGTAAGCTTTCCGGTCTCGGCGAGCAGAGGCTCCATCCGGGCATAAGCGGTTTCGACGGAAGCGGAGATCATATCGCTGGTGGGAGGATACATATGGATATTGATGGTCGCCGCATTGAGGGCGATGAGGAGCTCGACCGCCCTCCTCGCAACTTCTTCGTCGGCCTGCAGACCGTTCAGCTTTTCATCATCCATACGAGAATCCCCTGAGGTTGGAGACGATACCGCGCTCAATTTATCGTCATCCCCCCCTGGCGACATTAGATGGCTACACAAAGGTGTCAGGCACCTTTGTGTAGCCCTCGATGGCATTTCCATCTTAAGCTGCTCGAATCAACAAGCCTACACAAAGGTGCCTGACACCTTTGTGTAGCCCCGCTTCATAAGCCCTGCCTGGCGCTATAATGGCTCTATGTCGAATTTGATACGGC
The DNA here is from genome assembly GCA_001767605.1 of Candidatus Solincola sediminis. GTDB lineage: Bacteria > Actinomycetota > Geothermincolia > Geothermincolales > RBG-13-55-18 > Solincola > Solincola sediminis. The sequence continues at coordinate 14,729 of MELM01000033.1, forward strand.
TTGAGGAAGTGGGGAGCGATGCAGCCGCCGAGGCCTGTGCGCGGGTGCTCAATAATGGAGGCTTAGCGATCGTGCCGACCGATACGGTTTACGGCGTCGCAGCCAGGCCGGATATTCCCGGGGTGGTTGAAAAGGTCTTTCGGGCTAAGGGCAGGGAAACCGGAAAGGCCCTGGTTGTGATGGTTGCGGACTTGGACAGCGCGCTTGAACTAGCCGACCGGGAGGAATATGAAGACCTATGCCGCCTCGGTCGCTTGTGGCCGGGCGCGCTCACCATTGTGTTGAAAGCGGCGCCCCTCGATTGGCTGCATGGGGTCGCCCCCCTGGGAACCCTGGGAATCCGGGTTCCGGACTATGCGTTTTTGCTACTCCTCCTGCGGCGGACCGGCCCGCTTGCCGTTACAAGCGCAAATATGTCAGGGAACCGGACACCGGCCTCATTCGATGAAATCGATCCCAATTTCCTGGAACGGCTGGATGACTATACGGCGGTGGCAAGTGATGATTCCGGATCCGGCAAGCCGTCCACCATCGTGGAGCTGCTTGAATCCAAGCTCAAAGTCCTGCGTGCCGGCGATATAAATAGAGACGAGATCGAGGCGGCGTGGAACGGAACTGAAACGGTGTGAGGCTATAATGATAAAGGTCCTCTTCGTTTGTACCGGAAATATATGTCGCAGCCCTATGGCCGAAGTCCTGTTCATCCAGAAGCTCTCCAATGACCACCCGAACCTTGCCTCATTTATCGTTGCTGCTTCCGCCGGTATATCGGCTATCGACGGAAGTTCGGCGACCTACTCGGCCATACAAACCATGGATCTCTGGGGAATCGATCTCGAACCCCATCAAGCCACATCGTTAACGCCGAGGCATTTGAAGGATGCCGACCTTATACTGACAATGGCCCGCGATCACTTGCTGGTTATCGGTCGGATGCAGCAGGATGCCTTACGTCGGAGCACCACCCTGAAGGCCTTGTCGGCGGCGGCCGAAAAGCTGCTCAGCCGCCTCGGAGAGGAAACCGTTGGCAATGAACGGCAAGCCGGTCAGCGCATCAAAGCGATTTTTCAGGTCATGCGTGAGCTTTATTCTAAAGGGGAGTTTATGGCCGATATGCAATCTGAAAGCTCTGATATAATTGACCCCATCGGAAGCTCCCTCCGGATTTATATAGGAGTCTCGGAGGATATAAACGATTCCCTCGACGCCATTATGCCGGTCCTCTTCGGCCCGGCTGAGAAACCACGGCGCCGGATTGAATTGGAGTGAAACAGTGAAAGTAGCATTGGGATGTGACCACGCAGGATACGCACTAAAGGATGTCATCTCGGCGTGCCTGCAATCAAGCGGCCATGAAGTGATCGACGAGGGCACTTCTTCCGCCGATTCATGCGATTACCCCGACTTCGCGGCGAAGGTAGCCAGGAAGGTGGCAACCGGAGATGCCGAGCGGGGTGTCGTCATATGCGCGACCGGAATCGGAATGTCGATGGCCGCGAACAAGGTGCCGGGAATAAGGGCCGCTCTCTGCAATGACCTCTACACGGCACGTCTGAGCCGCCTGCACAACGATGCCAACGTGCTCGCCCTGGGTGCCCGTATAATCGGGCCCGGCCTTGCCGAGGAGATCGTCCGCACCTGGATGGAAACCGTTTTCGAGGGCGGACGGCACGCCCGCCGCGTGGGCAAGTTCGGGGAGATAGAGGAACGTAATGGGGGAAGGCCGTGAACCGATTGGATGAAGTGGCGATGGTCGATCCCGAGGTCGCCGGCTTTATGCGAGCCGAGCTCAACAGGGAACGCCGCAAGATAGAGCTGATAGCGTCCGAGAATTTCGCCTCCATGGCCGTCCTCCAAGCCGCGGGAAGCATACTCACCAACAAATACGCCGAAGGTTATCCCCGCCATCGCTGGTACGGCGGTTGCGAGTACGTGGACGTCGTGGAAGAGACGGCGATCGAAAGGGCGAAGGCGCTCTTCGGGGCCGAACATGCCAATGTCCAGCCCCACGCAGGGGCACAGGCCAATATGGCGGTGTATTTCTGCGCGCTTGAGCCGGGCGAGAGCATCCTGGCCATGGAGAAAGCGGCGGGCGGGCACCTCACACATGGAACCGAAGCCAATATGAGCGGGGCCCTCTACGATGCTCACTTCTACGGCGTGAATCGCGAGACCGAGAGGCTGGATTACGAGGAAATAGCGGAGATAGCGCGCAAATGCAAGCCGAGACTGATTATAGCCGGCGCGAGCGCTTATCCCAGAGACATAGACTTTGCGGCTTTTCGCCGTATAGCAGACGAAGTAAGCGCAATACTCATGGTCGATATGGCCCATTTCGCGGGACTGGTCGCAGCCGGCCTTCATTCCGATCCGGTGCCGCACGCCGAATTCGTAACCACCACCACGCATAAGACCTTACGAGGACCGCGAGGTGGGATGGTATTGTGCAGGAGCGCGTTTGCAGAAGCCCTCGATCATGCGGTCTTCCCCGGAATCCAGGGCGGCCCGCTTATGCACATAATCGCGGCCAAGGCGGTCGCATTCAGGGAAGCTTCCCTGCCTTCTTTCAAGCAATACCAGCAGCAGGTGGTAAGAAACGCGAGGGCATTGGCCACCGCATTGCAGGAGAAGGGTTTGAGGCTTGTTTCCGGTGGCACTGAGACCCATCTTCTTCTCGTCGACCTGACCGGCCAGGAGGTCACCGGAAACGAGGTCGCGACGGCTCTTGATGAAGTGTTCATTACGGTGAACAAAAACAATATACCTTTTGACGATAAGCCGCCTTCGCTGACCAGCGGGATTCGCCTGGGCACGCCCGCGGTCACTACTCGCGGCATGAAGGAGGCGGAGATGTACGAGATAGCCGATCTCATATCGCTCGTTATAAAGAACCTGGATTCTGAAGAAGTCATGGGCCGGGTGCGCGAACGAGTCGACGAATTAGTCTCCGGCTTCCCCCTCTACCCCGACCTCTAGCTCACGGACTGGGAGTGAGGCGATGACCAGGCCGAGTTGGGAACAATATTTCATGTCGATAGCTGCTCAG
>MELM01000033.1:17792-20824 GCA_001767605.1 Candidatus Solincola sediminis
CTCAGGCGGCAAGTGGGTTGCGTCATCGTTCTCGAAAAACGCATAGTGTCGACCGGATATAACGGCGCTCCATCGGGCCTGTTGCATTGTGCCGAAGTCGGCTGCTTACGCGAGAGCAAGAAAGTGGCCTCCGGCGAGAGGCACGAGTTATGCAGGGGGCTTCACGCCGAACAGAATGCGATTATCCAGGCGGCCATGCATGGGACGGCGGTGAGGGGGAGCAACATCTTCTCCACTCATAAACCCTGTATCCTGTGTATGAAGATGCTCATCAACGCCGGCGTGGGTTGCGTGTATTATCGCGAAGGATACGAGGACCAGCTAGCCGATGAGATTGCACGAGAGGCCGATATGGCTCTCGAGTGCCTGCCGGAAGAGGAGGAGTAGGTTTTGTGGGTCTATGGGCTGGCCTTCGGCGTTTCCCTGGTCCTCGTCCTGGTGATCACGCCGCTTACCAGGCGGCTGGCAACGTGGCTCGGCGCCATAGATATGCCCCACGACCGAAAGGTACATGAAAATCCCACCGCGACGTTAGGTGGTCTCGCCATCTTCATCGCGGTCCTCATTTCGCTTCTCGCCTGCAAGGTGCTTTTCAGCCTGTTGCCGATCTCCTCCATCCCTGAGGGAGTAGCGAGCGCTATGTCCTCGCCCCAACTCCTGGGCATTATCCTTGCCGCTACTTTTATTGCTCTTCTCGGTGCCATCGACGACATGCGCCACCTCTCGCCCTGGATGAAGATTACCGGGCAGGTGATGGCGGCACTGATGCTGGTTTCCTTCGGTGTGGAGATCACTACCCTCGCCCTTCCCCGTGGAAACGTCCTCGACCTGAGCGCCAGTCCGCTGCTCTCCATACTTCTGACCATAATCTGGATGGTCGCCTTTACCAACATTATCAACTTGATCGACGGGCTGGATGGGCTGGCGGCGGGCATCGTCCTCATCTCCAGCATCGCTTTTTTCTTCTACGGCTCGCGCATCGGGGCCGATTCAAATACCCTGCAGGCTATGGTGATTTCGGCAGCTGTGGGTGGTGCTTGTCTGGGCTTCCTGAAGTACAATTTCAACCCGGCCAGTATTTTTATGGGCGACTCAGGCTCTATGTTCCTGGGCTTCATCCTTGGCGCTATAAGCATCCAGGGTATTCTGAAACGAACCGCGGTCGCGACTATGTTTACCCCGATTATTATCCTCGCAGTGCCAATATTAGACACCGGTTTGGCCATCTTCCGAAGGGCACGAAGCGGTAAGCCTTTCCATTATGCGGATAAGGAACACATTCACCATCGGCTGCTGTATCTGGGCCACTCCCATCGCCAGACGGTATTGATAATCTATCTCTGGACCGGACTCCTCACGGCCATCGCCCTGGCCATGGAATTCGTCGCCTCGAAAAAAGTAGTTCTCATACTCCTCGGCGCCGGGACACTCGTCTTTTTTGCCACAACTCTTCCCCGGATTATTATGGGAGGCAGAATGATCGAGGAGGAGGAGAACCAACTCGATGCGTTGGAGAGTGCCGAGGCTCCCGGATCTATACCCATAATTCAGGGCGAAATGAAGTTGGAAGAGTTGGTCAAACGGGCGGCCTCGCCTAAGACCGAACAAGATCGAGAGCAATCGGGCAACCAGATTGGGTGAGCGCAAATGATGGGAAACACAAACAGAAGCGGGCGCGTAAAGATCACGAGACGGTTGCGGCGCAACTTCTACTCATTCCTGGGCCCTCCAAATTTTCCCCTGGCCATGGTCGGCGGCGGATGGCTGCTGAAGACGTTCGGCGAGCGCATTCCATTCATCAAGTTCGCACGACCGGGTCGCTTTTCCTACCATCTGCCGCCGGTCGAGTCCCGTGCCTATGATCGCTTCTACCGCAATATAATCGATCGCGGATTAGGCCGGGAATGGGGCCCGCATGCCGTTACTCTTGCCGTTACTCAGGATTGTAACGCGAAATGCGTGCATTGCAGTGCCTTTCGGCGCTCATCGGAGGGAACACTCACCACCTCGGAGTGGTGTGATGTGATAGACCAGTGCGCTGAACTCGGTATAACTGACATGATAATAACCGGCGGGGAACCGCTGCTGCGCCCTGATCTCGCGGTCCTGATTGAGAGGATCGTCGCCAACGATTGCGTGGCCGACCTGTTCACCAACGGCTCACTTCTCAATGAGGAGAATTTGAGAGGTCTGAAGCAGGCGGGTTGTGACACCATCTTCGTCAGCCTGGATAGTCCCGCATCCGAGGAACACGATAAACTGCGGGGGATGCCCGGGCTCTACGACAAAGCGATACAAGGAATAAAGACCGCGGTTGCGATGGATATGGGGGTGGGCATATCCACCTATATGAATCGCCAATCGGTCGCCCGCGGATACCATCGTCGCTTCCTCGCTTTATGTAAGGAACTCGGGGTCAGCGAACTCACAGTTTTCGACCTGGTTCCGACCGGCAAGTGCATCAAGGATGATGAGCTGATCCTTTCCAACGCCGAGCGAGAGGTCTTCCGTACGATTCATGAAAACCAATGGAAGGATTCGAAAGGTCCGCGCGTTTGCCTGATGTGCCATGTCAACGACCCCCAGATTATGGGCTGCTTTGGTATCAAGTGGCAGATACACATAACCCACAATGGTTTCGTCACACCCTGCGATTTCACACCCCTGCACTTCGGCAATGTCAGGAAGGAATCTGTGTGGGATATCTGGCACCATATGAAAGTGCACCCTGAATATGACTGCAAGGCCATGACCTGCCGCATGCAGGACGCAGATTTTCGCCGCAAGTACATTCAAAAGATACCTGATGGGAGCGAGCTGCCGTTTCCCATCGACCTAATCGATGTCGAGCATAGGGAAGCTTGTGCCGGGCGCCGCTAGAAACGGCGATCCTGGGATATAAGCGCGAATATTCTTAACAAAAACGTTTCTTTCCCCACTCCGCCTCTTTCCTTTACAATATAGTTATAGGTCTTATGGTGGCGGCCTTTTAAAAAAGCGAAAGGGATTGCGCATTATGGAGATTCGGGTTG
>MELM01000033.1:20923-26684 GCA_001767605.1 Candidatus Solincola sediminis
CCGATTGGCCTTCAAGTATCGAACAGCCGCCGCTCTTCACAGACAGCAAGGAACTCATGCAAGGAGCCAAGCCTAATTTGCTGTTTACCTGCAATGATGTTGATGAGCTCAAAGATATTCCAGCCAAATGCCAGGTGGTCCAATTGCGCAAGGGGCAGCCTCTCGCCTCGTTACTGCAAGCCCTTCCTGTGAAGGGCCGGCTTCCCGTCACCCCCCAAGAGGAAATCGAGGAGATAATACGCCTTTGTACCAGCGTAAATATCGTCGAAGCCTATTCAGACCCGACACCCAAACTCGCCCAGTTGCTCGACCGTGCCATGGCCATCTCGGGAGCGGAGTTCGGAATGGTCCTCCTTCCCGGTGAGGTTCTCGACGAGCTCGAGGTCGTTTTAGTAAGGGGCGAGGAGGTCGAGCATTTGGCGGGAAAAAGCTTCGGCGTCACCGGTTCGCTGTGCGGACGGGTTTACGATACCTGCGAAAATATCCAGAGCGATCTGGATAAGGAATTTGAGGAGAGCCACGCACTGGCGGACGCGGGAATAAGTAACCTGCTGGCGATACCGTTGAGGGCTGAGGCCCGGGTGGGCGGAGTCCTTGCTCTGGGGAAGAAAGAAGGGGTCTTCGACCCCCTCAAGATGTCACTGCTCTCCCTAATCGCGGATCAGGCGAGCCTGGCGATACAAGTGGCGAAGCTATACAGCGAAATGGAAACCAATGTCGTCAGGGATTCGGCCAGTGGCTTGTTCAATCAACATTACTTCAACAGCCGGATGGTCGAGGAGGTCAGCAGGGCCAGGCGCTACAGCCTGAACGTCTGCCTGGTGGTGATCGAGATCGACGGCTTTGAGGATTATCTGCTGCGCAACGGCCGCTTTATGGGAGATTTCATCCTATCCGATGTAGGGAGCATCATAAAGCGCAACACCCGGGAAGTGGATACGCCGGCGCGCTATGGCGATAAGGTTTTCGCCGTCCTCCTGCCCGAGACCCGCCGTCTTGGTTCGATGCGCCTTGCTGAGCGTATACGCAAGGTAATGGAGGAGTATCCCTTCCCCTCGCGAGAGAGGAAAGAGGTGGAAAAACTCACGATTTGCGCCGGCATCTCGTCCTTTCCCGCCAATGCCGATAACGAGCGCGACCTGCTCGAGAAAGCATTCACCGCCCTCGCCGCGGCCAAGTCCGTCGGCCCGAGCAACATAAGGCTCTACTCACCCAGCCTGGTAGAAGAAACAATCGTCTAACCCTCCCCATTGGGGACGGGTACGTTTGTTAAACCTACACAAAGGTGTCAGGCACCTTTGTGTAGGTTGACCCAAATAAGGCAAGGTTACAATAGAAAATGATGCCTACACAAAGGTGCCTGACACCTTTGTGTAGGTTAGGTCGGAGTACTTATGGCGGAGGCCCCATACGACCCTCAGGCCTTCCCAGAAAATGTCGGAGCCCATCTTCGATTGGCCGCCCTCTCGTTCGCTGAAGGTTATGGGCACTTCGATTATCTTGAAACCAAGGGCTTCGGTCACATAGGTCATTTCGATTTGAAAGGCGTAACCTTGTGAGGTTACGCGATCGAGTGGGATGGCCTCCAAGACCCGTTTTGTATAGCAGCGGAAACCGGAAGTAGTATCGATCGTCCTGGTCCGGGCGAGGGCTTTGGTATAGAGATTGCCTCCGCGGCTGATCATCCAGCGGAAAATACTCCAGTTGCTGCAGGCTCCGCCTTTCACATAGCGTGATCCCACGGCTGCATCGCCCTCACATGCACCAGCGTACAGCCTTGGAAGATCGTTCGGATTGTGTGAGAAATCGGCATCGATCTCAAAAAGATATTGAGCGCCGCGGTCAAGAGCGTAACGGAAGCCGGCCCGGTATGCGGTCCCCAGACCCTCTTTTCCCCGGCGATGCAGGACTTCCACGCGATCATCCCGCTCGGCTATTGCATCCGCTATCTCGCCGGTCCCATCTGGGGAGTTATCATCTACTATGAGGACCGAAAGCTCCAGGGGTTGGGCAAGGATTACATCGACGATTTTTTCTATGTTTTCCCGCTCGTTGTAGGTCGGGATTACTGCAACTATTTCACGCATGCGAAGATTATAGCATCCTTTTCTTTTGCCAACCGAACCTTCCGACGAGAGGCACGAAGACGCAGCTTCCCTCCTGCTTCGCCTGAAATTTACCCACTTCTCGGGTTATCACGGTGAGCACCTGCATTGTCTTGGATCCCACGGGAATAATCAGCCGGCCGCCCTCTGCCAGCTGATCCAGGAGCGGTTGGGGAACTGACGGGGCGCCCGCAGTCACTATTATGCCGTCAAAAGGCGCTTCCTCCGGCCATCCCTTCGTACCGTCCCCTACCTTGATCGATATATTCTTGTATCCCAGTGAACGCAGCATTTCCTCGGCCCCGGCGGCCAACTCCGGATTCTTCTCGATGCTGTAAACATATGCGGCCAATTCGCAGAGAATCGCAGCCTGGTAACCGGAGCCCGTCCCCACTTCAAGCACGCGGTCGTCCTTCCCGATATGCAGCAGATCGGTCATCCAGGCGACCATATAGGGCTGGCTTATGGTCTGCTCGCCGCCTATGGGGAGGGGTGAATCTTCATATGCGCGATCCCGCATGCTTTCAGGTACAAAGAGATGCCGGGGCACTTTCTCCATGGCCGCGAGAACCCGCGAGTCTTTGATGCCCCTGCCCGCGATTTGTTCCTCCAGCATTTTCTTGCGCAGCTCTGTGTTGTGATTCTCTTCCATTCGGGGTTCCGTCCAAGAAATCAGGATTCGCGGTCTCCCTGTCTGCGGTACTTGGTTATGCTTACGAGCGTACCGCTCTCCGGCCGGGAATCGCATTCAAATATATCGACGAGGCTTTTAATCAATGGAATGCCGAAGCCCTTGGTCAGCAGCTCCTTGCGTTCCTCGATAAGACAACTCGGGTCGAAGCCCGGCCCCTGATCCTTTACCCATACGGTCAGGAAGTCGTCTCCGGCGATATAGTGGACGATTATAGGGGGTCTGTAGATTTCACCGTTGCCGGTGTGAATTATCGCGTTGGTGCACATTTCCGAGATGGCCAACTTGAGGTCGTCGATGTTTTCTTCGCTAAAGCTCATGCGGCGCGCCACTGACCCGGCGAGCAGCCGGGCCAGCCCGACATATTTCGGCTTGGCTGGCATCTCCAGCTCGAATTCCAAATTAGCGCCGGGCAATTAAGCCTCCTTTGTTTTTGCGATAAGATCTTGCCGGGAGGCATAAATAGGGAAGACCTTGGTGAGGCCGGTAATCCGAAAAATTCTCAGAATTTTTTCCTGATTACAGATTATTCCGAGTTCGCCGTTGTTTTGCTTGACCCTCTTCAGCCCTCCAACCAGTACCCCTAACCCTGTGCTGTCTAGAAAATCCACCTTCTCCAGGTCGACCACGATATTGTTCTTTCCCTGGTCAACCAGATTTTTGATGGTCTCACGTAATTTGGGTGCGCTGTAAACGTCCACTTCACCGGAAAGGACTACCAGCGAGAAGTTGTGGATATCTTCGGTCGCAATGTCCAGCCCGGCGCCCTCTCTAGCCTCATTTTCCATTTAATTCCTCATAAAAAGGTCTCGGTCCCTCTCGGCTTGAATTACTGCCGTAATCTTCAAAAGAGCGGGATTACTTTTACTTAGACTTGGCCGGGCGTCTGACTATAGTCCCACAATGGCTGCACTTTGCCTGGTTATCTTCGGGTTCGATGGCCACGCGATTATTGCACTTAGGGCAGAGTACCCTCAGTACTTCGATGCCGGTTTTCTCATGGCCGTGGGGTCCCCGCGTCATTTTCCACCTCCAAGTGGTTCGATGCTGAATACTTTTGCTTCAATTTTACTCTATTGGGCGAAAAGAAACACCAGCCCCAATTTGATCCCCCACGCCTTCTCGGTCAGCCTGTCATCGGCCGCATTTACCCGCAATTTTCAATAATATGAGGAATTTACCCGAAAAATCGGAACTTGAAACGAGTAAACTGATGTTTACTAATAAACAAAAGTTTACTATAATGGCGGCATGGAAGGTTTAACGCCACGGCAGGAAGAGGTCTTCGACTTTATCCTGAACAACCTGGAGGAGAGAGGCTACCCCCCAAGCATAAGGGAGATATGCGAAGAGTTTAACTTTTCGTCTACGCGTGGAGCCTTGCGTCACCTTGAGGCGCTCGAGAAAAAGGGCTTCATTTCCCGTGGTTCCGGGGCTCGCGCCATTCAGGTATTGGGCTCTCCAGGATCCGCCTCCTATATTCCCCTGGTCGGTGAAGTGCCGGCCGGCCCTCTGCGCTACGCCTCGGAGGAAGTCGAGGAATGGATTCCTGTCCCGCGCCGGCTGCAGGGAGAGGGGCGTTTCCTCTTGCGTGTCAGAGGAGACAGCATGATCGGAGACGCCATAAATGATGGAGACCTGGTGATAGTGGATCCCCGGCTGGGCGTAGAGGAGGGGGAGGTCGTGGTGGCCCTGGTCGACGGAGAGGCCACGGTAAAAAGGCTGCGCCGCCGGAAAGGAGCCATAGAACTCGAGGCATCCAACCCGGCCTATTCTCCCTTGAAGATAGCTGAGGGGGAGGCCGAAGTGAGGCTTGCGGGAAAGGTGGTGGCACTCCTCAGGGACAGGCTTTAAAAAACATAGGGTTTGAAAAGGAGGGCGTCGAAGTACGGAGCCCTCCTTGCTTCCCTTCAAAAGCGAAAAACGGCGGGGAGTTTGGGAGTAAGAAAGGCGGTTCGGAATGGTCACGCTGGTGGAAGAACCGGTCGATGTGTCCGCGGTGTTCCGAAGTGGAAAACTGCGGCCGATGGTATTCAATTGGCGAAACCAAAACTATAAGATCCACCGGGTGCTGGGAAGCTATCGTTCCATGAAGGGGCGGTATCTCGAGATCCATTACTCGGTTATGAGCGAGACACCCGAGGTGTACGAGCTGCGTTTTTCAACCGACGGCATGAGCTGGAGCCTGGTCCGGGTGCACAGCGAAGGATAGGAAGCGATTCGGGAGGCCAGTCATGACGCAATATATCGTACACAGCTTCATGCGTGCGGCTGATCAGGACAAGTGCGCGGGACTCAAGCGTTGCATCCTCCATCTCGATATGGATGCCTACTTCGCTTCGGTAGAACAGAGGGATGTGCCGATATACCGCAACCGGCCGCTCCTGGTATGCCACACAACCAGTGACTTCTGTTCGCATGGAGTGGTGGCGGCCGCATCTTATGAAGCAAGAAAATACGGGATAAAGGCGGGCACGCCGGTCTGGGAGGCCAGGCAGCGCTGTCCGCGCGGTTTCTTCGTGCACGCCGACATCCCCAAGTATCTCGAAAACTCACGGCAGATATTGAATATCTGCGAGCGCCGGGCGCACAGGACGGAAGTATTTTCCATAGATGAAGTCTTCCTGGATCTCACCTCCCCGCTGCGGGAATATTCGCCCGGGGGTGAGCGATGGCAGGCGGCGATAGATCTGGCCGGGAGTCTCAAGTCGGACATTCGCAGAGAACTCGGCCTCAAGGCATCGGTGGGCATCGGCCCCAATAAATTGGTGGCCAAGATGGCCTCCGAATTCCAGAAGCCCGACGGGCTCACACTGGTAACCCCCGAACAGCTCCCCGATATCTTTGCTTCACTTCCTATCAAAAAGATGATAGGGGTGGGCGGCCGTATGCAGCGCAACTTGAGGGCCATGGGCATCGAGACTATAGGTGACTTGGCCCGCTCGCCCAAAGAAGTGATGGAGTG
>MELM01000033.1:26698-35017 GCA_001767605.1 Candidatus Solincola sediminis
GCCTGCTCTGGAAGGCGGCCTGGGGTCGGGATGACAGCCCGGTGGTTGCGGGGGGCGGCGGGGATGAGATGGTGAAGTCCTTCGGGCACAGCCTCTCCATCCGGGGCGGCTCGGAAGAGTTGGAGTTTCTCGAGACCATCCTGCTCGGCCTGTGCGAGGCGGTCACCCGCAGAATGCGCCGGGACGAATATCTGGGGAGGACGGTAAGCCTCCGGCTTCGCATCGGTTATGCCATGAGCTACGCCCGGGCCGTCACCCTTCATGAATACACCGACCTCCCTTCGAAGATTTATATGGCTTCGCGGGACCTGCTGCGGCACGAGGCCTCGTCAGGGTTATGGAAGGAGCCGGTTACCAACGTCGGCGTCTCGGTATCCCAACTCAAGCGCCGGCATGAGGGCAAACAGGTCACGCTGTGGGACTGCCTCGATCCCCGGGAGGAAAAATTAACCGCAGTACTGGACGAATTACGGGACAGGTATGGGGAAGGGGTGGTGATGCGCGCCTCGCTGCTCGAAGAATTCGCCCTATCCGGCATGAACCTCGTTCGCTGACCCTATTGCATTCGCGTTTTCCAAACCAACTCTCGGGGAATCTTAAAGCATGAGGAGAAGGATCATGCGCGGAAGGAAAGGTTTCAATGCGAAAAACATATCTTGTTTTGTTGATTGCATTACTGTCGTGTCTTGTTCTGACCCTGCTGATTGCGGGTTGTGGCTCGGAGACGCAGGTGGAGGAAGAGGTAACCGAGGAGGCGCCCGGCGAAGAGGCACCGCAGCAGGTGCAACCGGAGCAGCCGCCTTTTACCCAACAGACTTATCCGAACATACAATCACCACACTACATATCTTCCGATCCTGTCAATAATGCGCTTCTCTCCACATCACCGGCGCAAGTCAGGATCAACTTCAATTTCACGGTCGCCCCACCTTCGGAGATCACCGTGACCCGAGACGGCGTCAACGCGACCGCGGGAGCGACGACGATTTCGACTGACAGGCTCGCCTTGATCGTTGCGATCAACGCCGGGCAGACCGGCAACTACAAGGTGGATTATAAGGCATGCTGGCCGGATGGTTCCTGCCACAATGGCTCATTCGGTTTCTCCGTAAAGCTTCCATGAGCGGCGAATAGAATCGGAGGCAATCATTGTGAGAAGATTTCTATTCTTGGCGCTGTTCATTATGCTCCTTACGGCGATTGCAATCCTGCCCGGCTGCGCCGGAACAGGTGCTCCCGAAGGCGCCGTAGAAGCAGAAGTCCCTCACTTCACCGATTCGACACCGTTGAAGAATGAAGTGTATGCCGCACAGCCAATCAACGTCACGCTCAATTTCGATCTGGCCTTGGAGGCAGGAAGTGATATATCGGTTATATCTGAAGACGGCCGCGAATGGGTTGAGAATATTCTCATCGAGGATAATGATACGGCCTTGAAAGGGACGCTTGGGCGGGACATGCCGGACGGGGAATACTCCCTGAGTTATACGGCAAGACTCGTTGATGGCAGTGCCAACCATGGAGGGCTTTCCTTCTCCATCGATTCAAATTTGCAGCAAAGCTATCAGGATTTACGCGCGGAGGGCGAAGTTGTAGTGGGGATGTCGAATCTCAAATTCATTCCGGAAAAAACCATGATCAAACCGGGTACTCGAGTTACCTGGGTCAACAATGAGGATGCGGAGCATTTTATTAACACCGAGACCCATCCCGAACATACATACTACCCGCCACAAAATTCTCTGGGTATCACTCGGGGTGCCAGCTTTTCCGTAGTATTCGACATACCCGGTCAGTATAATTATCACTGCTCCGCCCACTATGGGCAGGGTATGGTGGGGAGTATTATAGTCGCTAATCCATGAGATCGGTTGGGATCGTACCTCCATGCATTCTCGATCGGCCTCTCAACATTCAACAACCCAAAGTAGTCGAAACTTATGTTGCACCGCTTGCTTTGAAGTTTGTTGAATGTTGAGGTACGACCCCAATGTTCAACAGTCCTGATACATAGGAATCCACGGGACACTGCAAATATCGGCTATAGGCTGCTTGAATTTAATATGGAGAAGGCTGTTAAGAAAGGCTCACTTCTATATGGAGGTCGCCGTCCGCGCTGCGATACCATTCATGTTTCGAATTCTCGGCACCCCAGGCCAATTCATACAGCGCCTGGGCCGTGCCTATTTGAGCCAGATGCATACAAGGATTTTCTACGGTAAGCGCAAGGCGCTTCTCATCAGCCTTGAAATGCGTAATATTGCCCAAACCCCTGATCGCCGCCCAGCTCTTGAAGTCATAGCCGCTTCTTTTCCAGCCCTCGGCGTTCATATTCGCCTTCCCGAAACGCCTTTGCGCTTCAATGATCACGTCCATGATCGTCTCGCCAAGCTCATTCTCCAGATCCTCAAACACTGTATCCATTGCTGAAGGATCGAAAATACTCATCCGCCTCCCCGTTTCCGGATCGATAATAGTACCTTCCGGCAAGTTCCAATGGCACTGGCCGATTTCATCCGGCGTACCACACTCGCTGCATCTCTTGTACGTAATGTCGCCGGGCTTTAACTCGTAGCGCTTCACCTTCAGCCTGTCCTTCAAGCCTATGGGATGAGGACCGGGCCGTACCGATAAGAGGTAAGCCGAATCGGACACCTCTTCGTATCTCACACGCATATCCTGTCGCTCGAATGCTTCGATAGTGCCCAACATATCCGCGGAAAAGAAAGTTATCGAGTAAGGGTTACGGATTATCTGATTGCGCCAGGGGAAGCTGTCCCAGAATTCCCAAAGGTTGCTGAATCTTATGTTGCCGTAACCGTAAACCATCCCCACCGTGGTGGCCTGGTAGTTGACCATATTTCCCATTTCAAGCACGTCATCCCTTCGGTTTTTGCTGAGATCGGAGATATGGTTCGGGCGCTCGCCCCCGAAAATCTCATCCAACTTCTTGACCTGCTCGGGGAATATTTTTTCCATGAATCTCTTTGTATCCCGGCGCTTCCTCTCCATGGCAATATGTTCGATCGATATACCTATGATTTCGGTGATGCCTTTGAATATGCTGTCTATGTAAGCTGATTCAAAGAAGACCATGCGGCCCTTGGGATTATTGGGGATCCGGATCAAACCCATATCACTCCAATCAAAGACGCTTCCCACCAGTACGGGAACCCCGCAAGTTTGACATAATTCAGGCTCGGCCATCTCGCCTCCTCAACGCATCTCTCTGACATTCATATTTATGAAGCAAACACAAGACATTCTTAATTCGTTCGCCTTAGATGATTTTTCGGCATCTTCTTCAAATCAACCTATTTTTATTCCCATATCGGTATCTTGGATGAGATATGCAGATGCAATGTTAGAATGTTGCAGGCATCAGGATACTTTTTATGGAGAAGCAATGAAAAAACGCTTTTGTTGGTATGTAGGCAAGCTGAGCCGATCGTTCTGGCGAATTCTATCAAGAGCTGCGGCGACGGTTGCCGCGGCGATCGCTTTTGGAGTTCTTGATTATCTCTACGACCCGGAATTCTTTCGCAACGGTACCAAGCCAAGCCCTTCAAATCTCGTCGCGCCTGGGGAAGCGGAAATACAACCATCCAGAATAATCGCGGGCAGTGGTCATAAGACTGTAATCCTGCGGTTTCGCTGCGGGCCCGGCGGCATTTCGGAAGGAGGGGGCATCAAGGTGGTCCCTTGCCGCCTGGTCGATTTCGCTGACAAGGGGAAGCGCGCCGTCTGGATGTTTGCGAGTGGTTGGGGTCTCCTTCAGAACCGCCACCCCCGCCTGCGGAATTATTTCTCCTGCCGGGTTGAGACTGCGGGTTCAGCCTTATTAGAGGTAAACACGATCGGTCTTTTCCCCTGGAGGATGGCCCTGCGTTTCGCGGGAAGGGAGTTGCTGCGGAGGCTGGGGATACAAATCGACCCCATCGATGTCCTCTATTTCTATCTTGAACGGAGGAAGATATATATCCGGATCAAGAGAGACCGGCTGCAGGAGGGAGACGAAATAATCTTGACCATGGGCGACACCCGGGGTGGAGGCAAAGGATGGTCTTCACCCAAGCATCCCATTGCGGTTGATATATCGGTCGAGGTGGATGAGCGGGCTATGGGCCGTTACCGCCGACTTGAAAGGACCCCGGTCCTGGAAACGGTGGGAGGGGAGGCGGTTTCCTTTCAAGCAATGCTTTCCAGTGAGGTCGACGGTGAAGGCCGCCTGGTGGTGCAGGCACTCGATGTGAAGGGACAGGTCGATGCGAATTACACGGGGGAGGTGGCTTTTTCGACCACGCCCGGTTTGGTAATTAATGGTAGATCTTCATTTACTCAGGCGGATTCCGGCGTCATCCGGTTACCCTATGAGGTGGGTTCTTCCGGGATCCATAAAGTGGAGGCGAGCGCCGGTGCGATAAAGGCCGCCAGCAATCCAATCATTGCCGGTGAGGAACTGAAACTCTTCTGGGGAGACTTGCACATTCACTCTGCCTTGTGCGACGGAACCTATGATCCGCGGACCTTTTACCGCGATGCAAGAGACAGGCTGGGTATGGATTTCGCGGCAATAACCAGCCACGACACAATGGAGAGAATCGAGCCTTCCGGGAGGGAAGGGGAATGGGAACTCCTGAAGGATCTGTGGGAGGATTTCAACGAACCGGGTCGATTCGCGGTCCTGCTTGGATATGAATGGTCTGACCACAAGCGGGGGCATCGGGGAATTTACTTCGCGCCCGACGAACCTGATGCGCGGGTGTACTCATCGCTTTCCAAGGACAGTGATACGCCCGAGAAGCTCGATCGGCTTCTTGCCGAACACGAGTGCATGATCATTCCGCACCACACGGCCTGGCGCCGGATCTTCTTGCTGCCGAATAATTGGTTGAAGTTTCTGAAGATGAAGCTGCCGCCTTCATACGAATGGTTGCCCGAAGAAAACGAGCGGCAGCGACTTGCGGAAGTTTACAGCATGCACGGCAGCTCGGAAGCGTATTCCGGGAAGTTTCCTGTAACGCACGGAGACCCCGGCCGTTTTTTCCCATCCTGGCTGCGCAAAGACCGGAGCAAACCGGGATATGGTAATTATATCCAGGAGGCACTGGCGGCCGGGCTGCGCCTGGGTATCATCGCCGGAAGTGATCGCCATGATTACGCCGGCGATGAGAGGTCTTTTCCAATGGATATTTATAGTGGCGGTCTTACCGCCGTCTGGGCGGATGAACTCAGTGCCGAATCGCTATGGAGATCGCTCTGGAACCGGCGATGTTATGGAACAACCGGTGCCCGCATCGTAATCGAGTTCACTGCGGACGGTCTCCCTATGGGTACGGAATACTTCTGCGACTGCCCGCCCCGTCTGCAGGGAAGAATTATCGGTACTGCCGCCATCTTCCGGGCAGAGTTATTGAAGCATGACGGCAGCGGCTATACGATTGCCTGGTCGGGCGGTGGTCGGGGCAAGGTGGAGGAGAGCTTCGACTTCGAGGATGACGGCGGACAGGCAGGAACCTTCTACTACCTGCGCGTCGAGCAGGAAGACGGTCATTGCGCCTGGTCGAGCCCCATCTTTCTCATGCGATAATCGGCGAAAAGATAAAAAACAGCCAGACCCCGCCAGGGAGACCATTCCTCGAGTACTTGTCTCACCTCGGCTTCCGAAAGCCGTTTTCCTTCAGAGAAGTAAAATCCGATCAGCTTACGTATCCCTATATCAGCTGCCGGAACTACGTCCATCCTTCCCAATCCCCGCAAGAGAATATACTCCGCAGTCCATTGCCCGAAACCGCGATAACTCGATATAAGTGATATCAGTTCATCATCCGGGAGAGCGGACCACTGCTCCGCATCCAATTCACCGCTTTCCATCAGGCCTGCCAGATTGATTATGTATTCCGCCTTCCTTCCAGAAAGACCGCATTCACGAAGATCATTGAGGCTCAGGTCGGCGATATCGGCAGGCCTAGGAAAGACGGGCAGATCGTCTACCATGGCCCCAAAGCGAGCGACAACCCTCTCCCTTATCGAACGAGCGGCGGCAAGGGAGATCTGTTGCTCGGTTATGGCGGTTACCATCATCTGGAAGAGGTCCGGCGGGCGGAAAGGTTTCAACCCCCTGAATGCCTTAACGATGGGCGCAAGGACCGGGTCCTTGCGGGCGCGGCGATAGAAGGGTTCGAGAGCCAGATGCGCATTGAGGATCTCCTCCATATGCTCAACGAATCGCTTCGGCTGGACCGCCCTCGGCCTGGATTTGATTTCCATGAGCGGCTGTCGCCGGTCGATCTGTTCTATTCGCACAAGGGTCGGTTTCCCAGCCCACCACAAGGATATCGCCGCTTCCTCGGCCGCCCGGCCGCCGAAGGAGGTGACGAAGCGCCAGGATAGCGGGAAGTCATACGGGCCGATACATGTAATCTTCACGCAGCCGAGTATAACATCGGGGTTGCAAGGGCCGCTATTGCATTAGGGGAAAAGCGCCACTTGACATGATATAATGTGCCCTATTGAGCCGGAGGGTAAAAATGCAGGTAGTTGTGGATATTCTTAAAATCCTCTTCTTCCCCGGCCTTCTTTTTATGGCGATATCCGGAAGCTTACTGCTCTTGGTCGAAGGGGGTGTGAGGTCCCTGTTATGGGGAGGCAAGAACGCGGCTTTTCTTAAAGTAGGTTCGCATACGGCAAGCGGTGCCCTTTCTCTCAGCCGGCTTATAACCATCATTATTTCCTTGCTCAGCTTGGGTCTGGCGGCATTGCTGCTCATTGATGGAAAAGGAAATATCTTCACTCTGATTCTCCTGCTCTCGGCAGTCGATCTGATCCCCCTTGCCGGCTGGATTGGTACTTCTCAGCGGCGAATAGCTTATCTCCCGGTTGTCTTGAGGGCTTCATTTATCCGCATGATGACTTTTTTCCTGGTTGGGGTTTCCGTATCACTGCGATCCCCGGATTCGTTTCTCGCAAATCTGGATAGTTACCGCGATGGCGGCTGCTTCGAAATGATCAGTCGCTGGAACGGCTATCGCTATTGGCTGGTTCTCGCCGCACTGGTCCTGAGTTTGTTGGCTCTGTTCCTTTTCGACCTCGGCGGCCCGATCTATGCATTCATTGCGGAGGAAAAAGTCGATGTTGCGAAAGGAATAAGCATATTCCTGGCCCGGGGAGCGGAACGGGCGCTAACGGTGCTCGCCGTGATTATCATCTTCCTTGGTTATCCATGGACAGGCTGGACGGGGATAGCGGCTTGGTCGGGAGCGGTATTTGGAGCGGCCGTAGCCATGGCTGCAATAAGGGCGGCGGCCGGGGGAAGGGACAGGGTCACCATAAGGAGATGGCGTTCAATCGGTTTCCTGCTCGCCTTGGTTTCAATGGCTGCGGCGGTGACCGCAGCCTGGTAGATATGGAAGGAAGTACCATATTGAAAGAGGTGCCGCAGCCAAGTGCAAGCATCTGAAATATTACCGGCTTTTCCCATCGCCGCTCTGGTGGCCGCGATCCTCTTCCTCCTGTCGGGCTTCGCCAGGCGCTTGAGATTGGTTGCCCTGGTATGGTCGATCGCAGTGCTCCCGACACTCGCTTTCATCACCTATCGTCTCTGGGACCATTATGTCGGCCCCGATACGTTTGCCTTCTGGAGGTTCAACCTGTCCCCGGCGAATATGCCAGTATTGCTGCCCCTGGCCGTAGTTGCGCCGCTTCTCTTGCTGGCTTCGGAGGGGAAGGACCTATCCAGGGGGCGTGACGGGATAGCTTCGGCCTTGTGTTGCCTGGCGATAGCGGCGGCAATGGCGGCGATACTTTGCGACCATTTCTTCCTTCTGGCCATCGCCTTTGCCGTAACGACTCTTTGCCTGACCGGTTCCGCTGTGCTGCGAAAAAGAGGTTCCGGCCTGCCGCCGGCCGGCCTCATTCCGGTTGCCGTTTCAGATCTCTGCCTTGCCCTCGGAGTGCTGCTCATCTATGTGAATGATTCTGGCAGGGGTTTATTCTTTCCCGCGGCGGCCCTCGATCCGATGGGCAGGCTGGCCGCCCCTTGCGGCCTGTTGCTCGCGGCCGCCCTTTTACGTCTCGGCAGCTTTCCTTTTCACCGCTGGATGTCCCTGGTTTCCAAGGGCGGCAAGGAGGTAAGGCTTGTCCATGTCCTGATTGATCTGGTTTTGGGCGCGTACCTCCTATACATGGTCACCCGGGTTTTTTTCGAGTGGTCCGGCTTTTGGATATGGATATGTTTCGGCGCGGGAGTCATAACCCTGTTAGCGACACTCTATAGCTTGCTCCGCTCGGTCGCCTCCCTTGAGATGTGGGGGCTCTTGT
>MELM01000033.1:35065-51152 GCA_001767605.1 Candidatus Solincola sediminis
AGATGTCGGCCGTCGCCGTCCGGTTCGGCGTCTTTGCCGCCGTCTCGATTCTCGCGCTCGTTCATA
Organism: Candidatus Solincola sediminis; assembly: GCA_001767605.1. Lineage (GTDB taxonomy): Bacteria > Actinomycetota > Geothermincolia > Geothermincolales > RBG-13-55-18 > Solincola > Solincola sediminis. Next base: position 35,132 of record MELM01000033.1, read on the forward strand.
TGGGAGCGGAGTCGGGCTCGTTCCGTACGGCGGGTGGTACGGCCTTAAGAGGATTGCCCCCGCTTGCCGGTTTCGCCTGGCGCTGGATGGAATTCCAGGTGCTCATCCTGGCATTCGCTTCAGGTTCACGTATCCTGTTAATAGCTGCGCTCCCCCTGGTTTTCGCGGGCGCACTGATCGAAGGTTTTCTACCCGTTCTATGGTCACCGGCGGAAACGGAAAAGACACCTCAATTTGCCCTCCATTCAACAGCCGTACTCCTCGCCGTATTTCTGCTCGCGCTGGGGCTGTATCCGGGATCTTTCACCGATCTCCTCATGCGCGAATATGGCATCGCGATAAACCTGCCCTTTGCCGGGTGGACATCTCTCGGGTGGGCAATCCTAATCTGCGCGGTGCTGGCCGTTATAGTTCTTTATTTAGTGCATAGGGAAAAAGAATCCGCGAGAGGCCCCTTTTTACAAGGTGCTCTCCCCCTCGTCGCCGGCGGACCTTTCCCGACCTTTCCCACATGGAAAGTCCTGGAAAACCGAATATTAGCTTTTGCGGCTCTGGCCCTACTGTTTGCTTTTTGGGCTGCGGCTCTTATCTATCTCGGTCTCAAGTAGCAGGCTCGCCGCCATGCCTGTAAGTCTCGCATAGACGGGATGAACGGCAGAAAAGATAATTGAAGGCATGGCTGCAATGGCTGGGAGATATTAGATCAAGGGGGAGAATTGTCTCAAGTGCCGGTTGAATGGCATAAACTGGAGAGCGGGAATCGGGTCTGGTTGAGCGGTAATGGAAGCGATTTAAAAGCTCGGCTCGAATTCCTGGCCCAACATGGGCTGCGCCTGATGCTCGTCAGTTTCGAGGAACAAAGCGGAGCAAGCCTTCATTTCAGCAACCCGATTGATCGTGAAACACTGCATATCAAATCGACTCGGGGACCGGAGTTGGTCCTTGCCGCTTCGCAATGTTTCCCGGAGGCTGCCCCCTGGCTCGAGATATTAGGCCTGGTTGAACCTGCAGCTTTCTGCAGCAAAGCGGGTACAGGTTTTTTCGAGGAGGAAGGGCGTTTGTTCGAGGTCAAGGCGGGTAGGCTCTGCGGGATTCATGAGGTCTCGAGCGAATGGCCGCGGGCGGCACGGGGCAAAAAGCCCGCGCAAGCCATCCCTTTCTTTGAGGAAAATAGCGGGAATGAGGCAATGGCAAGAACGATAGCCTTCCTCGAGGCGGTTGAAGATGCGAGAGGAATAAGGGTGCCAGTGGCGGGAGCAATCTTGCGCACGGTCCTCCTCGAAATAGAGAGAGTGAGAAGCCACCTGTCATGGTTGGAGCGCACTTGCAGCGTCGCGGGCCGCACCGGTCTCGCCATGGAATGCAAGGTACTGCGCAAGGAACTCTATCAAGCTGCCACGTCCTGGCTGGGCGGCTCGAGTGGAGCTGGATGGAGCGTTCCCGGTGGTGTGCGGGATGAGTTCCCCATTGATGCAGTGGAGGCGGTAAGTGAATCGCTTGTAGGGATTCTCAATAAATGGAAGAGAATCGAGAAGAGGCTGATTTCGATGCCCTTGGCGCGCTGGCTCAATCGAAGGCTCTCCTCGGCCCTTTTGGATGCCACAGCGGAAGGCTGGGTAGGGCCTCTTGGGAGAGCGGCAGGACTGGACAGCGATGCCAGGACCGAAGAAAACGGCGTCTACCAACTGCTGGATTCAAGCCCTATAAGGGCGCGGACGGACAAGGGAATTCCCGAAGCCCTCTTGGAGATAAAGGTTCTCGAAGTTACTTCATCCCTCGAAGTAATGATCCTCCTCATAGCCGAGTTCCCGGGCGGTCCGCTTAACAAGAAAAGAGGCGGTCCGGGAAAAGCAGAGGGTTTCGGCCGGGTGGAAGGTCCTGCCGGCGAAGTATGCTGCCATGTGGAGCTGGAAAAGGGATTTCTCGAGTCGGTAGTTTTTTCTTCTCCAGCCCGATTCAACCGTTCTATAGCACGGGCATTTGAGGGAGCTTGGCTCGATGAAATCGAAGTCGCCTCTTTCCTCTGGAGTTAGGGCGTCGATTCTTGAAGAGCGAGGCGGGGGAATGATTTAAACGTGCAGGAACAGGGGGAGCATTCGTTAAGGAAAAAATCGGAGAAGTTGCAGGCAAGGTATACGAACTATGAGAAGGAGTAAAGCCGGGCTCGAGGCCCGGCTTTTCAAGTGATGGGCGCCAGGGGATTTGGAGGCTCTTACCCCACTAATAGTCCTCGAGGAAGCGGTATGAATGCTGCCCGAAGAAAGTATGCACCGGGTTTCAATGAAACTGCGGAGACAAGGGTTGCCCCGGATCTTATCAAGGATATATAATGTATACATATTGTAGTAACGTAGAGGAGGCCGAAATGGTGAAGAGGATGACCAGGCACGGAAACAGCATGGCTCTGGTGATAGACAAACCCATACTCGAGTTGCTCAATATCGACGCTGACACACCCCTGGATATAACCACCGACGGAGAGGTGCTGATAATCACTCCTGTGCGCGACAAGAAGCGCCGCAAGGCTTTTGAGGCAGCCCTGGATAAGGCTAACCGTAGATACGGCAGGATGCTAAAAAGCCTGGCGGACTAGATGGCCGAACCTACATTCCTTACCTTCGCTGAGGTATTAGAGATACACCAGGACCAGATGCGCCGATATGGCGGCCGCTCCGGCATGCGGGACCTAGATCTTCTCAAATCTGCCTTGGCCATGCCCCAGGCGGGTATGGGAGAAGAGTATTTCCACAAGGATATTGTAGAGATGGCGGCCGCTTACTTGTTTCACATCGTACGCAACCATCCCTTCACCGATGGAAATAAGAGGACCGGAACTGTTGCAGCCCTGGTGTTTCTAGCTCTAAATTGTATCGAGGTCGATGCGGAGGAAACCGAATTAGAACACTTGGTTAGAAGGGTAGCTGAAGGTAAAGCCGACAAGAACGACATCGCCGGATTTCTGCGATCAAACATGAAGTGATCCTTGACAAAGAGCGGCGCTCTCGAATGGCGCTGTACCTGGCTGCGGGTTTCGTCAGTCCCTCCAGCTCTCTTCTCCAGATCTTCGAGCCACACAGGATACCTTCTCTCTTCTAGTATTGGAGTGATGATAAGCGATTCAGCCCGAATAAAAAGGGCCATGAAGGCCCTAAAGAGTGGTGGGCGCTAGGGGATTTGAACCCATGACCTCTGCCGTGTGAAGGCAGCGCTCTCCCACTGAGCTAAGCGCCCTTAGATTTAGAATACTAGCAAAATATAATCTCTAGAAAAAGGAGCGAGTGATTTCAAAAAAACTTATACCCTACGCCGGTAACCGTCTTTATGAATTCCGGCGCTGAAGAATCGCGCTCGATTTTCTTGCGCAGACGAGCAACGTGCGTATCTATAGTGCGCGAAATCCCGGGATCCTCATAACCCCAAAGGGCTTTCACGATATCCTTGCGTGAATAAACGGTGCCGCGGTGGCTGGCAAGGAGCCATAGCAGATCGAACTCGGTCTGGGTGAGGTCTACCGGGCGCCCATCAAGCGATATTTCCCTTCTCTTGCGGTCTATCTCCAATCCCCCGATCGAGACGTACTCTTCTTTCTCGCTCGAGTCCCTCACCATATCCGAGCGCCGCAACGCCGCTTTCACCCGCGCTATCAACTCTGCGCCCTTGAAGGGCTTGGTAATATAATCGTCTCCGCCAATGGCCAAGCCGCTCACAAGGTCGGTTATATCGTCTTTAGCGGTAAGGAAAATTATGGGAGCACTGGTTTCATCCCGGAGGCGGCGGCAGACCTCCATGCCGTCCATACCCGGCATGATTATGTCGAGGATGACGAGGTCCGGCCGTTCATCGAGACATATAAATAGTGCCTCTTCCCCGTCCTCCGCCATGATGACCTGAAACCCCTCCGCTATAAGCAGCTCCGCAATCAAGCGGCGGATATGGGCGTCATCATCCGCTACCAGAATTTTCTTTTCGGTCATATTTGGTCCCTTGTTATTCTCCGTCACCAGTATACCTCGGTCATCACCGGCTGCTGGTTTAGATTAATCTACCCGGCAAGCGCGCCAATGCCGACGCTCCCAGTGCTTATAAAGCGAGGTGCTAGAAGAAACACAAGGGGGTCGGGCATCCTCCCGCATATTCCGAGTCGGCCATGGTATATTCCGGTTTCTCGAGCAAGCGCATCAGGGAATTGCTGCCCAGGTAGAGAACCTGCTCCCGCCGGCTACCATAGCGGTATACCGTAATCCCCTTACAGCCCAGCCGATAAGCCAAACGATAGGATTCCTCGATGTCCTCAATTGAGGCATCGGATGGGAAGTTGATGGTCTTGGAGACGGCGTTGTCGCAATGCTTCTGGAAAACCGCCTGCATACGGACGTGCCATTCCGGCTTGATATCGAAGGCGGTGGCGAACAGCCGGGAGACATCCTCGGGGACAATACCCAGCGGGCTCAGAGTACCGCTGCGCGCGATGTCCATCAAGAGCTGGTTGCTGAAAAATCCGCCGGCCCGGGCCATTTGCTCGAATACCGGGTTTATCTCCATCAGTTGTGTGCCTTCGATCACGTTGCGAACGAAGCATACGGCGAAAAGCGGTTCGATTCCCGATGAACAACCCGCGATTATACTGATCGTGCCGGTGGGCGCGATCGTAGTGCAGGTGGCATTGCGCATCGGGATGCCCCTATCGTCCCAGATCGAGCCTTCGTAATTTGGGAAATTTCCACGGCGGTCGGCGAGGGCCATGCTCGCTTTATGCGCTTCTTCCTCCAGCAAAGCGGCTATCCCCTCGGCCGCCTCGAGGCCTTCTTCCGAATCGTAAGCGAGGCCCATCATGATGAGGGCGTCGGCGAGGCCCATTACGCCGAGGCCTATCTTGCGGTTCCCCTTGGTTATCGCCTCCGATTCCTCGAGTGGCCAGCGGTTGATATCAATAATGTTATCCAGGAAATGGATGGACTTATGGATCGTCGCTGTGAATTTCTCCCGGTTGAATTTACCATCTTCCACCATGGCCTTCAGGTTCACCGAACCCAGGTTGCAGCTCTCCCAGGGGAGGAGCGGCTGTTCCCCGCAGGGATTGGTCGATTCGATCTCCCCTAAGCGGGGAGTCGGGTTGTAGCGGTTTATAGTGTCGATGAAGACAAGCCCGGGGTCCCCCGTCCGCCAGGCCTGGGTAACGATCAGGTTAAAGACGTCGCGGGCATGCAAGCTGCCGACAACTTCGCCGTCACGCGGGTTGCGTAGAGAGTAAACCCCGTCTCCTTCGAGAGCTTGCATGAACTCGTCGGTTATGCCGACAGAGAGGTTGAAGTTGGTTAGGAAGCCTTCGTTGCCCTTGCAGGTGATGAATTCGAGGATATCCGGATGGTCACACTTCAGGATGCCCATATTGGCTCCCCTACGCCGCCCGCCCTGCCTGATTATCTCGGTAGTAACATCCAGGATACGCATGAATGAGATGGGACCCGACGCTATCCCCATAGTCGATTGTACGATATCCCCCTTGGGGCGCAGCCTGGAGAAGGAAAAACCGGTTCCACCACCCGATTTGTGTACCAATGCCATGTCCTTCACCGCATCGAAGATACCCGGGATGCAATCGGGGATGGGTAGCACGAAGCAGGCGGACAATTGACCGACGCCGGTCCCCGCGTTCATCAAGGTCGGGGAATTGGGAAGAAATTCCAGTGACACCATCATGTTGTAATATTCTTCCTCCAGCCCGGATATATCCGCCTCGGGGTCATAAAGCGATTCCGCGGACGCCGCCGCCCTTGCGACTCTCCTGAACATCTGATCCGGAGTCTCGACCCCCTGGCCGTCCTTGTTCTTGAGGAGATAGCGCCTCTTGAGCACGTTGACGGCATTTACTGTCAGCTTGAGCTCATCCCTCACGCCTATAAAGTCCTTGGTATGGCGGATCTCGGCCCGGCGAGCCCGGTAGAGGATATATGCTTTTGCTGTCTGGGGAAGGCCCCGTTCGATCAGCACTTCCTCCACCTGATCCTGCACGTCCTCGACGTTGGGAATCCTGTTGTCGAAGCGCTCCGATAACCGGGTGACTACCTCCCGGGTAAGATTATCGGCCGATTCCTGCGAGCCTTCGCCCACGGCTTCCATAGCACGGCGGATGGCATTGGCTATCTTCGAAGGTTCGAAGGCCACCACCGAACGGTCCCGCTTGCGGATCTGGTCCAACGGCATCTGTCTCCTTTCACGCCTGGTTGTCAGCCACAGACTTATTTTACCCTGCGGTAGTGACGTCCGGAGTCGAATTGGGTCAGACCCTGAACGGGCTGACCGAGAATAGTTAGAAAAGGAGAAATGCCTGAATTACGCGATTGACTCGCGCAGGATATCCCGGACCTCTCGAGTTATACCGAAGGCTTTCTCGACCGTGGCGGTGAGGTCGGGATTCACCAGGCAGCAGGTGGCGGGCGTGATAAAGGAACGGTTTATTATTTGCCGCCGCTGCAGTGCTCCTTCCTCGAGCCCGAGCCAAAGCTCCTCCATGCGCGCCGCAAGGTTTACCGGCGTCTCCTCATCGAGGAGATTAGTATGTGTAGGAACCGCTCCCCATGCTATCGCCCCACCGCGGGCGAGCAAACTCGCAAGCCCCCTGCGATAGCCCATCAGTATCTCGCGATTGTTATAGGCATCCAGGGATATGAGCTGAACCTCCGATTGCAGGAGAAAATCCCAGTCGGGATTGCCGCAGAGGTGAACGCCGCGGGGTCCCTCTACAAGAGAAAGGAAGAGGGCCAGGTCTTTGCGAGCGCTTTCTGCCGTATATCCCGATATACCGGTAAAGAGAAACTCGAGGCCCGGTTCGTCCACCCATACGAAAGAGCGGGGATTGACGCGGCGAAGGTCCGCAAGATGCCGGTTGACCTTGGCGGCCACGTGTCGAATGGCTATCTCACGCGCATCGTCGCGATAGATAATGGGCTTGCCTTCCGAATCCTTGACCATGAGGCAGAGTGATATCGGTCCCATGAACTGTCCTCTCAGCGCCGGAAAACCGTCGCCTGCCCTATCGAGGAAGCCTCCATAGGTTGCCGACTGCTCGGGAGTCATCGCGAAATAGTCGCTGTCCGGCTCGCAGGAAAGGTATTCTTCCAGGCTTTCATAGAAGCGTCCCTCATCAAAGGTGATTCTCAAGCCTTCGTAATCCACCTCGGCCCCCGGGAATCCCGCAACGGTTTGAACGTAAGTGTCCTCATTGAAGGAGAGATTCGGCAACTGCGGCCAGAAAGGGATGTCGAGGGAAAAAGCCATGTCCAGCGCCCGTTCCGGGTCAAGATGGGGCATGATGCCCATAGCAGTGGTCAGGAGACCGGTTTCAAAGCCGAGGCTATTGTCTCCTATTACCAATAATTACCATCCTTCATCGCGGCCTGCGCTCTCCGAGGATTCTTAAAACGGGCCGTTCAGTTCTTCTGCGAAGATACCCCGGCGTCCTCCAGCGCTTTTTTATAAGCATCCCGATCAAAACCGACCATGAGGACGTTCTTGACCTCCATGACCGGCACCCCCATCTGGCCGCTCTTGTTTACGAGGTCCGTGGCCGCCTGCTGATCCTTGGCTACGTCGATGACCTCGACATCGACCCCTTCCTTGTCGAGAAAGTCCTTAGCCATGTGGCAATAAGGACAGGTGGGAGTTACATAAAGCCTTACGTCTGCCAATGCGGGCCTCCTTTGTAGCGAAACGATTCAGTGGAGCGTGGAGCGCTGCGTACTCGTTTCCGGAATAGGAATTAATGCGTTTGGGTCCGGGCCTAACTAATGCTGCCGGCAGCCCTCGCTCACCATGTTGTCCAATTGATTCTTGTCACGCAGTATTATCTTGCCCTTTTCCGTATCCACCAAACCCAGTTTCTTGAAATTGGAAAGCACTCGTATGGTAGTTTCAACCGTGGTAGCAGCCATGTCCGCTATATCCTGGCGCGTCAGGGCGAGGTCGATGCTCACCCCGTCTTCCTGCACCACTCCGGCTTTCCTGGAGAGCATGAGCAGGATGCGGGCTATGCGCCACTCCACCCGCTCCATGGCCAGTGCGCGTATTGTGTTTTGCGCTTCGCGCAATCGCGCCGCGAGTTCGGTTATGATTTCGAGGGCCAGGTCGGGATTATCCCTCAAGAATGAGAAGAAATCGCTGCGGCTGATGGAAAGGAGCTCCACTTCGGAGAGGGCTTGGGCGGTCATAGGATAGGGCTGCCCGTCAAAGATCGCCTCCTCCCCGAATATCTCGCCTTCGTAAGCCATTTCGACGATGGTTTCCCGTCCATCCTCCGTCTGTTTGAGCAGTTTTACTTCACCGGAAGAGACGATATAGAGGTTATGCGGGGAATCGCATTCCAGGAAGATATAGTCGCCCTTAGCACATTTTGCCACATCGCAAAGGGATCGCAGGCGTTGTAGTTCTCCGACTTCGAGGAACTCGAACATCGGGATCTTAGAGAATATGTTTGCCTCTGCGGCTTCGCCTCGATCTGTTGCCATGATTTTCCTTAGACGAAAAAGGGGAGCTTATCGCTCCCCTGATTATAGCCCGTTGGGACTCACTCCATTGTTATGGCTTCGGAGGGGCACTCCTCGGAGCAGGTGCCACAGCCGTCACAGTCGTCCGGCCTTGCCATGAAAGCCACATCGTCATCGTTAAGATCGATGCAGTCGTTCGGGCATTCATCTACGCACAGCCCGCATCCGGTGCATTCGTCATCATCGAATTTGGGCCTCTTGTCGCTCGGCTCTCCCATCAGGACTCCTCCTTTTCTACTTCAACTTTGGGGGGCTTTTGAAATCCCTCATATTCATAGCATAGAGATTTTAACAAGGCAATGCCGCCCGGCAAAATATCTTTATGCGGCACGAGACATGATAAACGGCCGTCAACCGGGTGGCCGAGAAGGCCGACCCCGTATTGGCTTCTTCCTTTCAACCTATTCTCGGCCACCCGCTCAGCCGGCCATTTTTGCGGTTCCCAGCTCCTCCAAGAGAGCTTTTGCGTCGAAGCCCGGCTCGAAGAGGCGTTTCTTGAAAGCCGAGACGTCCGCCTCCATCTTGATTAACTGCTCCATGGCCGTTGCCTCGTTTATCTTGCCTACCAGGATACAGCCGACCAGCACGCCATCGCGAAGGACTAACTTGCGATACTCTTTCCCTTTCGGGTAATCGCCGGTGAGCTGCTCGTAACCTTCTCCCTCCGGCGGGAGGTTCATGCCGATGCAGGCGACCGGTAGCCCGTATATAACGATCACGTTGAAATTGACCACCCCACCCAGCGCCTTATCCCCGCCGGTCATGTTTATGCCGGCGGTATCGCCCTGCCGCTGGGTGTTCAGCCACGATGTCACAACCTCTTGAGTGCCGGTTACAACATTGTAGGCTTGCGCAACGTCTCCGGCTGCAAAGACATCCGGTTGGTTGGTGCGAAGATGGTCGTCGACGATGATGCCTCTGCCGGTCTCTATGCCGCTCCCCTCCAGGAAATCGATTTTCGATTCCACGCCTATAGCGATTCCCACGATATCGGCGGCAAGTTTTTCCCCGGCGGTGGTTGCGACGCCCGTCACCCGGCCCCCTTCACCCAGGATCTCCTCTATTGCATTCTTCTTTTCCAGAATGACTCCCTTTTCCTCGAGAACGCGTTCAACCATCAGGGAGGCGGTAATGTCGAGCATCTGCGGCCAGAAACGGTCCTCGCGTATCAGGTAGTACGAGGTAAGACCCATCTCGTTGAAGCAGCGAGCCATCTCCACTCCCAGCAGGCCTCCACCGAGAGCGACGGCGTTCTTGGCTTCCTTCCCCCTGCGGAGGATGTCTTCCGCCTGATCCAATGTCCGCAGGTATACGACTCCGTCGATCTCACATCCGGGGCAGGAAAGCTTGCGTACTTTCGCCCCCGAAGCAATGAGAAGGCGGTCATAGGTGAGGGAATCGCCGCTATCCAGCTGGACCGAATGTTCGTCGGGTTTGACCGCAACGGCGGTAGTTGAAGATAGCAGATCTATCCCGTGCTGGGCATAGAAATCTTCCTTCACCACGAAGAGCGAATCGCGGTCTTTCCAGCCGCTTATATAATCCGGGAGCCTCATCCGGTAATAACAGGGATAAGGTTCGCCGTCCAGCATGGTTATTTTCGCCTCGGGATCGCGAGAGCGAATGGTCTGCGCCGCCCGCAATCCGGCACCGCCGTTTCCTATTATCAGGTAATTCATTTATGACTCCTTTCCCCCGCATGCCACGCGCAACCGGAAAAACCGATTATATTCTACCCAGGCAAGCAGTATTTATGGACGGCGCGTTCGCAGCCCGGCTATCGACCGAAGCGCTTCCGAAAGCGCTTTTCCTTCATCGTAAACTGCAAAGCGGCATCACGAGCGGCGTTCTCGAGGGCGTCATCGAGCCCGGGGAGTTCTTCCAGCTCGTACTTTCTTCGCAGGGAGCGGAGAATAAACCAGTCGGCGAGTCGAGGATTCTTGGGGAGCAGGCTGCCGTGGAGATAACTGCCCACTGCGGATTTATAAACACATCCTTCCGTGCCGTCCTCGCCGTTGTTGCCGTAACCCTTGATCACTCTGCCGAGGGGGCGGGCTTCCGGGCCCAGGCGAGTGCGTCCGGAGTGGTTTTCAAAACCGACAAGTTGTGCTCGAATGCCATCCACTTCGCAATCCACGGCTATGTTGCCGATAAAACGCGTATCCCCGCCGACCGTCTTTACGTCGAAGAGCGAAATACCGGGCAGGTCCTCGCCTGTATAAGTAAGGAAATACTTCCCGAGAAGCTGGTAGCCGCCGCAAATCGCGAGCAGGCTCGCCCCGTCCTCTACAGCCTGTCTGACAGCTTGCCCCTTGTCGCCGCTGAGGTCATCACAGACCAGTATCTGCTCTCGATCCTGGCCGCCTCCGATGAAGAAAAAATCGAAATCCGCCGGATCAATGGCTTCCCCGAGGGTGATGTCGGTTACAGTCACGGCGATGTCTCTCCAAATGCAGCGCTTTACCATGGTGATGACATTTCCCCGATCCCCATAGATATTCATGAGTTCCGGGTACAGGTGGCATATGCGGAGCTGCATGCCGGGCATCTTAATTGGCCTCCCAATAGCCAGCCGCTACTCCAATTTTAGTAAGCAGGCGCCGCATATCGAGAGTGGCGGTATAGGTAGTCAGAGCGTAAATGGTCTCGCCTTCGTGAGAACGTTCAATCGCCTTATCCAATGCCTTCTTGAGATTGCCCTCGACTGTAAGCCTCGCCGCATCCAGGCCCGCGTACTTCATGCGCAGAGCCATATCCGGAGCCCGGGTTCCGGAGGCGATGATGAACCTCGCCAGCGGTGCAAGCTCCTCGAAATCCACGTCCCATATCCAGGAGACGTCCCGGCCATCGGCTATGCGATCGTTGAGAGCGGCGACAATAGGCAGGTCCCGCCCCTCCGTACCGAGCGTCCTTATTACTTCGTTGAAACCGGTAGGATTCTTGGAGAGAACCAGGAAAAGGGTGCGGCCGGCGATTGGTATGCGTTCGCCTCTGCCGAAGGCCGTGCTGTACCCCTCGACCCCCGCTTCGATGTTGTGATCGTCAAGACCCAGCAATTCCGCCCCACCAACGGCGGCCAGCAGGTTCTGCACGTTATAAAGGCCCGGGAGCCCGAGGTTGAGGGCGAGATTCCAAAGCGGCGTAGATATATCCAGGCGGGATCCCGCCGTCCCTTTCAGTTCTACCCTGGTCGCCGCGAAATCGACCGCGGGGCGCTCCAAGCCACAGTTCGGGCAGGAATATTTTCCCATGTGACCGAAGAAGTGCGCCGAGAAAGATAGTTTCTCGCCGCATGACCGGCAGTTCTTCGAGTCGGCGGCGTGGCGCAAGCCGATTTCGCCGATATCCTCGCTCTCTATCCCGTAGAAGTACTTTCTTGCAGTGCTCTCGCCGCCGAGCGAGGCCACCAGAGGATCGTCGGCATTAAGGAGAATGCAGGAACCGCCGCTCAGCCCCTTGAGCCCGGCGTCGATCTTGCGGCTGAGGCTTTCCAGCTCTCCGTAGCGGTCGAGTTGATCGCGAAATAGATTGGTAAGAATTACCATACGAGGGGTCAGCCTTTTTATGGCCGCCGGAAGGGTCGCCTCATCCACTTCGAAAAGTCCGATGTCACCTCGGGGCTTACCCCGCCGATCCGAAGCTTGGGCCAGAGACGCGGTTATCCCCGTCATCAGGTTTGCGCCCACCTTGTTGTGTACGGGTTGCAGTCCGCTGGCTCTCAGCATCCCGGCCAATAGGTTTGATGTGGTCGTCTTGCCGTTGGTGCCGCTGACCAGGACGCAGCCGCCGGTAAGACGAGAAGCTATTTCTTCCGGCGCTTCGGGCCTCATCCGCAGGATTACCTTCCCGGGAAAATTGGATCCGGCTCCGAAACCCAGGCGCCGGGAGAGAGCGGTTAAAATCTTTCCCGTTGCGACGGCCACCGATAGTGAGACTTTCATGAGGCTATTCTAAGCGCAGCTTCAAGTGGAGGCCAGAGATATCATCGGGTAACTAGTCATCGAACTCCGGGTCGGCCACGGCTTCGGCGGCCGCGATTTCCGACTCGACATCTAAAGCTGTTCGATCACGCCGGCCTCTCAGCCAGACTGTCAGGAGAATAGCCGCCATGAGGACGGCGGAGAGAAGGGTCAACCAGAGAGGGAAGGTCTCGAAGTAAAGGATAACAACGGTTACGGCTCCACCGGCCAGGAGAACGCCACCGAATATAGCTATCAAGGCCGGCCAGAACGGCACATCGAAAACGAAAGCTGCCAGGGCTCCGGACCAGGCTCCCGTGCCGGGTAGGGGAATACCTACAAAAATACAGAGCGCGACATCCCTCCATTTTTCGAAGGTCTTGCTATGCTTCCGTCTGGTCCGCTCAAACAACCAGGTGAAGAAACGGTCAATGTGGGCGGAGCGCTTGCGCAGCCATTCAGAGACAGGTTCGAGGAAGAGGAGGACGAAGGGAATCGGTATCATGTTTCCGATGACCGCCCACATATATGCCTGAGGCAGGCTCATGCCCCAGGTGTTATGGGCCAGGGGAATCGCGCCGCGCAATTCGAGGATGGGGATCATCGCGATCAGGAAGGCGCGAAGCCAGATAGGTATCCCGGAAACCGTGCCGCTGATGGAAGCCGAAAACAGCCAGCATCTTATCCTGGCTAATCCCTCCGTTATCCTAGTAGCAATATGCAATAGACATGCTCCCGGGTCGATATCATAGAGGCCATAATAGCATATCCGGCCAGCCAATGAGTCTCTGCACTTTGATACAATCCATCATGAGGTGAAAGCGTTTGCGGATATTCAAAACAGTATTCTTCGATGCCGGTAGAACACTTCTCTTGCCCAACCCCTCGGTCGAGAGTGTTTGCGCCGACGTGCTGGCCGGACAGGGATATTTCCCGGCTCTGGCCGAAGTGCGGCGCGGGCTTGAGCGATCTGAGCGCTATTACGAGGCGAGGTACTGGGAGGACGACACCTTCTGGGCGTCGGAGAGGGAGGCATCGGCCATGTGGAGCAGCATGTACGCCATTGCCATGGAGGAGATCGGGGTCGAAGATTCAGAGGCCATGGGCAGGCTGCTCTACGACGAGTTCGGGAAAGGCGAGAGGTGGTCGCTCTATCCCGACGTCATGCCTGCAATCGAAAGCTTGCATGAAGCCGGAATCCTCATGGGGATAGTTTCCAATTGGGATGTGCGTTTACCGGGACTCTGCCACCACCTGGGACTCAGCCGCTACCTTGAATTCGTTATCAGTTCCGCCAATTTGGGCAGGATAAAGCCGCAGCATTCCTTGTTCGAGTCCGCACTTGAAAGGGTAGGAGTCGAGGCCGGCGAGGCCGTTCACGTGGGAGATCACTATTATGCCGATGTGCTGGGAGCCAGGTCCGCGGGGATCTATCCTATTCTGTTGGATCGGCAGCGGCTGGTTACGAATCCGGATTGCCGTGTGATCGAGACCCTTTCCGAATTGCCCGAGATCGTTCTCAATGCAGGGTCATGATTTTATAAAGAGGACTGCCAAATGAAAGTAGCCGCAGTGCAGATAAAGGCCAAGCTCGCCTGCGTTGAGGAGAACTTGGAAAGAGCGGAGAAGCTGCTTGATAAGGCCTTCGGCCAGGGCTGCGAAATGGTCATCCTTCCGGAGTTCTTTACATCCGCCGTCGCCTTTCATCCGGATATGCTGACAGCGGCGCTTCCCTTTGAAGGTCCCGCCCTCGGCTTGTTGAGGGATGCCGCCAAGCGCTACGGCGGCTATGCAGGTGGTTCATTCATCGCCTCCCGGGAGGGCAACAACTACAACACATTCGTCCTTGCCTTCCCCGATGGTGGTTACGTCACACATAACAAAGACCAGCCCACCATGTGGGAAAATTGCTATTACATCGGAGGAAATGACGAAGGCATTATGGAAACTCCGCTGGGGCCGGTGGGTTCCGCCCTCTGCTGGGAAATGGTGCGTACGCGGACGGTGCGGCGGCTGCGAGGTCGGATAGGCTTGGCGGTCGGTGGCTCTTGTTGGTGGGACGTGCCCGATAGGCTGCTCCCCCTGCCTGGTAAGAAAAGCGCGAAGCGCCGCAACCTCGCCATAATGAATGAAACTCCGGTCCGCCTGGCGAAGATGCTCGGAGTCCCAGTCGTTCATGCCGCTCACGCCGAGGCCTTCGAGTGCCGAATGCCCCTTGTACCGGGAATCCCTTACCGATCTCACTTCCTGGGAGACACCATGATAGTCGATGCTGACGGCAGTGTCTTGGCCCACCGCAGCCGAGAGGAAGGGGAAGGACTGGCGATAGCCGATGTGCGCGTGGGTGGGATCGAACCCTCGGAAGACCCGCCCGATCGTTTCTGGATACCCGAGCTGCCGCTGCTCATTCGCTTCGCCTGGGCATACCAGAACTTGCACGGCCGTCTTTATTACCGCCGGGCTTTACGCACCGGCCGTATACAAATCAAGTAGTTTACTGATAGGTGGCTCCGATATCGTCGGTTACCAGATGAATCCAGGTTTGGCCTGGGTTTAAGGAGATCGGCTTTCCTTGAGAATCGACGAATTCGGTAGGTGATGTGCGGCTTGTCTTCTTCCAGGTTCCCGTATAAACCTTACCGCCGCTGAATACCATGCATTTTCCGCTGCCGATGACTTGTGAGACGGGGACGGGAGCCCCGCTGGCATCCCTCTGCCCGCTGTCCACTACCTTCACGAATTGCACGATAACATTGTGCGGCGCCACCCTCCGGCCGCTCGTCAAATCCGTATGCGGCGCCCCGTTGATAGTATGAAGGTAGCTGCCAGATGCGGCGTCGTATTGATACTCGGCCGCGCATATGACGGCTTTGTAAGGAATTTTAATGGTCGTGGCCTGCGCTCCTTGGGTTTCCTGCGTTTCCTGGCTCTCGCTTTCTTCAGGTTGGCTGAAGACGAACCCGGCAACGGGCAGAGCATTGTAGCCATCGCCAATCTCGGTCAGATATTGGCGAAGGAGCGGGCTGCTGGTATAGAGATTGTGCGGAGCCCGCCGCGAGCGCTCCCTCCAGAAATGAGCTACATCTTCTTCTATATAGAGCATCCCTGAAGCTTTAACCGTGGCTATCACATTGCTTGCGCCTCCACTGCATATCAGGAGAGGATTGAGGAAGAAGGTGATGTCTATATCGGACACGCGGGCGCTGCGGGTGGGGCCTATGGCCTGTGGATCCTTGGATAGATATATACAGGCAAAACGGGTAACCCCACCCTCGACCAGTTCCTCATAAACCAGATCGGCGTCAATAATTCCGCTTTGTGGCCTGGCCTTGGGATCGTTTTCCACCTTTACGGCCAGTGGCCGCCTGGAAATCAGTTCAAGCGAGGAGACGACTTCGCCGGTGAGTGGATTTATCGATGGCTTCGGCGCTTCCACCTCCGGGACCTCCGGGTCCTGTGCGACGCTGGTCTTGCTGCACCCTGACATTGGTATCAGTAGGGGCAACAAGAGCAATACGG
>MELM01000033.1:51351-56173 GCA_001767605.1 Candidatus Solincola sediminis
ACGGCACCAAAGATACGACAAGCTTCCAGGGTACGCCAGGGAAACGGGCACAAGACCGCCACTTAGACACCGCTGGAATCCATATCATCAAGCATTTCTTCAGGCCCCGGCATACGCAGGCCGGCCTTTCCATATACGACCGCAAAGGCCGCTTCGGCCTCGCCGACACTCCGGGGATTCGTCCTTGCCTCGGGATGGAACCTATGGGTGTAGGAATCGATAATCGGCAAAAGTTGCTCTCTTCCTGTATTACTGTCAATTGCAGGACTTATAATATACCCGACCGTACCCGATACCGGTGTTCAAACTGGAGTAGTAGATGGCCGCGATTCTCTTCTATATCCTGCTCGTCGTAGTTGCTGTCCTGGTTGTTTTCGCCTGCTACCTGCTGGTACGCATCCTGCAAGTTTTCTTTAAAGCCCGCAGGCTCGAGGCCATGAAGAACTACGAGACCATCATCTATTCGGCCGTTCGTAAAATCGGACCCGAGAAGACGCTGGAAACCCTGCTTCCCAACCCGAAAAAACATTTGCTGGAAGAGGTCCTCCTGCGCATGGGGGACGAGGGGGCCGAGGGTTGGGGGGATAATGTGGCCAGGCTATATGAGCTGGGCGGCTTCTATGAAAAGAGGCTGAAACAGATCGACTCCCGGTTTAAGTTCCGTCGAAGCGATGCGGCTCGAAATATCGGCAGGATAGGGTCGCAAAACGCGGTCTCACGTGTAAAGGAATTGTTGTGGGATGACAATGGGGAGGTAAGGGATTCAGCACTCTTCGCCTTAGGAAGAATGGGCACAAGAGAAGCCCTCGAAGCGATGCTGGCTGCGCTGGAGCGAGGCGATCGCTGGACGGAACAGAAGGTAGCCGAGGCCGTGGAAGAGGCGGGGGATGAGTCGAGACAGTTGCTTGTGGAACTCTTACACGATCCGAATCCCGAGCTCCGGGCCTTCGCGGCCGAGGTCATGGGGAAGGTCGGCGGTCCCGCAGAAGCGCCCGAACTGGAAAAAGCCCTGATTGATTCGGATATAGATGTGAGAGCACGGGCGGCCGATTCGCTGGGTAAGATCAGGAACAACGGTTCTCGTCTGGCCCTGCTGCAAGCACTGGATGATCCTGAATGGGAGGTTCGCTCGCAGGCGGCGAAGGCGCTGGGACATATAGGAGATGCCGAGGATGCGGAGAGGCTCACCCTCTGCCTGAGGGATCGCGAATGGTGGGTGAGACAAAACGCGGCGGAGGCGTTGCGCGAGATGGGTGCCGCCGGGGAAGGGCCTCTTATCGAAGCGCTCTGGGATGAAGACGGCTTTGCCAGGGAAACCGCCGCACAGGTCCTGGAGGAAGCGAGTATCGTCGAGCGCATCGTAGAGGATATGAGGGAAAACGGCGAAGATATCGAAGGTTACCGTGTGATACGGAGGCTGGCTGAAATCGGCTGCATAGGTACGTTGGGACAAGTCCTTCTGGACATGCCCGAGGACAAGATAAGGGACAATTTGATATCGCATCTCTCCGACATCAAGAATAGTGAGCTTGCGCTCCTGATCGCAGGGGCTTTTGAATCCGGCGGGCGGCATAAGCCGGGGGAGCAGCATGCCGAATGAGCATCTATGGCGTCCTTGCGTGCCTTGCCATCGGCTATTACCTGGCGCTGTATTCGATTCAAATGCTTCACTTGCTCCTCGGTTATCGGGCCGCCCTTCATTGGAAAAAACTGGGTTATCAAGAGGAGACGCGGCGACTATCCCAAAGCGAACTCGTTCCTCCCATATCAGTAGTGAACGACCTCGATTTTATGGGTTCCAACCCTGCCCAATGGGTTGACAAGCTCTTTCTAGAACACTTCCCGGAGTTCGAATTGCTGGTCATGTCAGATGATGAGGACGATAAAAGAGTAGATGACCTGATCCAAGCCTATTTTCTGCGCCGTGTGGACCGTGTATACCGGCGTTCGATCGAATCACCGCCTCCCCTCGAAATCTTTCAAAGCGACGATCGACGGCTTTCGCTGGTTCGGACCGGCAAGCTTCCGAGGGGCGCTATCCTCAATCTGGCATTGAACCTCTCGAAGTATCCTCTGCTTGCCGTTGCGGGAGAAGGTGCGCAATTAGAGGAAGATATCCTGATTCGAATGGTGAGGCCCTTTATGGAGGGACGGGTGCGAGTGCCTTCCGTGATGGGAATGGAATTGCCCCTGGAAATGGAAGCCGAGGACCTCCTCCCTCCTCGCCGGATCACCAAGTATTCCCTTATGGAATCGCTTCGTGTGCAGTTGGGGTACCAGGTCGGAGCCCCTTACCTCGGCGGGCCGGTTACTTCTTACAGCCCCCTGGCGCTCTTTCGTAAGAAGGATTTACTGGAAGCGGGCGGGTTTAATCCCGATATGTCTTATATGATGGCGGAAATGGACATGCTCCTTAGAATGCATCGGTCTCTTCGAGAGCAGAAGACCCCATATCGCTTTGTATACCTGCCGCAGGCCGTCGTACGGCGGCCCTTCCCCGAAAGGTGGTCTGATTATGTGCGGGACCTAAAGGCGAGGAGGGATAGCCTCTCTGCCGTCCTGTGGGCGCAAAAAGACATGCTCCTAAGGGCGCGCTATGGCCGGCTTGGCTTGATTCAACTCCCCGCCTTTTGGATCTTCGTTAAACTGCTACCCGTCCTCGGTTTCTGCGCCTACGCCCTGGTCATCGCCTTTTTCGCCTTCGGCTTGATAGGCTGGCCTCTCTTTGTGGGTTTCCTCCTCAGTTCAATAGGATATCCAGCCCTGGTGGGGGTGGGGACGGTGATAGCCGCGAGGCGCGAGTTGGGAATCTTAAAAGGGCAGGGAGGAATCCTTTACGGCTATGCCTTTATGACCCAGTTGTGGTTCAGGCAGTTCTCGACCCTGGCACCCATCTTCGTTCCCCGCTCCATCAAGGAGAGGCGTGTTGAGGAAGGCTGATCGTTTCAGACGAGTATTCAAGGTTTCTTACCCCTTTATTGCTTTGCTATGTCTGGCTTGGGTGATACTGCGCAGCGGCCGAAAACCTTCACGATTGCGTTACCCATGCCAGCAGGCGGCGCTTGCCAACTCGACCTGGCTGCTGGCCGGATTTGGAACGGGCCTCTTTCATTTCGCCTGGAGGAATCATGGCAGGTGGAGGAAAGTATTGCCTGCTATCGGCACCACCGCTGTCTGCCTTCCCCTGATCTTCGGCGGCACTTCCCCCAGTCGGGCTTCCGTCTTCGATATTGCCTCCGCTGCAGAGCGCGCTTCTTCTCTTCAACCGGCGGCTTGGGGCGGTATCGATTCAGATGGGAACCATGACGTTTTCCTGGTCACCAACACCCCCGGACCCGAGGGGATGCGCCATGCGGCAGTAGATTCGCTGATCCGCTTGCTGGGAGAGGGTGGGGTCGCTTTCTATCAGAGCGCAGCGGATTATCCCGGCGCTGGGGCGGGAGGTCTTATAGCGCCCAGCGACGTGGTCCTGCTAAAAGTGAATGCAGCATGGGACCAGAGGGGCATGACTAACACTGACATTATCAGGGGGCTTATTTCAGCCATCCTCGCTCATCCTGACGGTTTTACCGGGGAAGTCGTGCTCGTGGAGAATTGCGAGGGCGGGCCCGATTATACCCATGCTTTGAACAACGCCGAAAATCCTTCGCAATCATTTCAGTCCGTGGTTGCGTCTTTCGGCGATCCCTCCCGGGTTTCAACCTCGAGTTGGTGGTCTTTCACCGACAATATGGTTTACGAATATGATGGCGGTGATTTTCGCCAGGGTTACGTAGTGCTGGGGGACAACGTCTCGTACCCGAAATTTACAACGGGGAGAGGCACCAACATATCGCTTCGCAAAGGTATCTGGACGGGCTCGGGCTATGATAAGGAACGGCTCAAACTGATCAACGTCCCGGTTCTCAAATCGCACAACGCCATGGGCGCGACCGCCTGTGTCAAGAATTACATGGGCGTCCAGAGCACGCACCTCTCGAACAATGTCCATCTCGATCTCATGGCCGGAGGCTTCATGGGGCGCATGATGAATGAGACTATCTACCCCAGCCTGAATATCCTTGACGCCATCTGGATCAGCCCGTCTCACCCGGACGGGCCTGCGGGCCCGTACTCTAAAGCCGTACGAACCAATATTCTTTTAGCCGGGATTGATCCCGTTGCCTTGGACTGGTATGCCGCAAAGCATGTGCTCTACCCGGTCAGCGGATACGGGCGGCATGACCCGGACACCCCTTATCGGGAAAATACCAATCCTTACCATGATGGGACCAACAGCACCGGATATCCCTATAATGCCTTTCGCATGATGCTCGATTCGACCGCATCGGTATTGGCTCAGGGAGGGCATGAGGTTACCATGGACCCAGCTCGAATGACAGTACATTTACGCGATTTGAGGGAAGGGCTTTACTGGTCGGGAGGCCACTGCGTGACCGGCGTAAAGGATGCCGGAAGCTCATGGAACTTCGCCGAGGGAACCACCCGTGAGGGATTCGATGAGTGGCTGTGTCTTCAAAACCCCGCAGGCGAGGTGGCCCACGCCGACCTTTCCTTTATGACCGGAACCGGAGAAGTTATCCCCTACGCAGCCGATCTCGCCCCGCACTCCCGCACCACCCTGCATGTGAACCACATCATAGGTCCGGGAAAAGACGTCTCGGTCTCCCTCACCTCGACCCTCCCCATAATTTGTGAGAGGCCGATGTACTTCCTCTATCAGGGAGTCTGGTCGGGAGGCCACTGCGTGACCGGCGTAAAGGATGCCGGAAGCTCATGGAACTTCGCCGAGGGAACCACCCGTGAGGGATTCGATGAGTGG
>MELM01000033.1:56399-60287 GCA_001767605.1 Candidatus Solincola sediminis
GCCACTGCGTGACCGGCGTAAAGGATGCCGGAAGCTCATGGAACTTCGCCGAGGGAACCACCCGTGAGGGATTCGATGAGTGGCTGTGTCTTCAAAACCCCGCAGGCGAGGTGGCCCACGCCGACCTTTCCTTTATGACCGGAACCGGAGAAGTTATCCCCTACGCAGCCGATCTCGCCCCGCACTCCCGCACCACCCTGCATGTGAACCACATCATAGGTCCGGGAAAAGACGTCTCGGTCTCCCTCACCTCGACCCTCCCCATAATTTGCGAGAGGCCGATGTACTTCAACCGCCGCATGTAGTCCCAATATAAGACCAGTTAAATCACCTGATTATGAGGAATAATATCGACAGGCTGAACCAAATGACGGATTGGATTCTTTTGCCATGAAACTCTCATATCGAAGACCGGAGACCACTGGCAATAGGGCCCTGCGCGACCTGATAATTCTCCTCGCCATTTTCATTCCCCTTTTCCTCCTGGCTCACTTCCTTCACATCTTTCATGAGCTCGCCATGCTCACCACCGGTTATCGACCACGCGATCTCGAAATCTACACCTTGCTCCTCATGACCGTAGCCGCTCTTGGCATATTTTCCCTTTTGAGGCTCCGTGAATTGAGAAGAGAGGTAAACAGGCGCAGGGGTGTCGAGGAGCAATTGGAATTGAGAAACAAGGACCTGAAAGAATTCTCCCATACCATTTCACACGATCTTCAGAACCCCCTTGCCGTCGCCAAAGGTTTTGCCGGGGTGGCGAAGCAGGCGGCCTTGAATGGAAACAAGGATCTCGAAATGGAGAGCCTTGAGCAAATCAGCGAATCCATTATTGGTATGAGCAGCCTGATCGAACAACTACTCGCCTACGCCGAAGCGGGCAGGCCGGAGGGAGTAATGGCCGCGGTCGAGCCTCTGCGGATCATTTGGGAAATACTGGGAGAATACAGAGATAAGGCTAGGGAATACGGGATCCGCATCAAAGTGAAGAACCATTTTCCACTCATTCTGGTCGATGCCTCCATGTTTCGGCAGGTATTTGCCAATCTGCTTGCCAATGCAATTAAATACACCGAATCCAATCGTCGATCGGAAATCGAGATAGGCTGGTTGCATCAAAAAGAAGAGGCGATATTCTACGTCAGGGATAACGGCGTTGGAGTTCCTTTAAACGAGCAAGAGCTGATATTCGAACCATTTCAGCGAGGGGGACCGTCCGGAGCTCCCGGTCATGGCATCGGGCTCTCTATTGTAAGGAAAGCTGTTGAAGCGTGGGGCGGAAAGGTCTGGGTGGATTCGATTCCCGGGTCGGGCTCCACCTTTTTCTTCACCACCCGCCTGATAAATCGAGAAGAAGATTCCTCGCTTGCCGGGAAGCGTGCTTCTTAACATTGCCACTGCATTTATGCCACGGTCACCTCCGGGCTGAGGTAGACATCCTGAATGGCCCGGAAGATCTCGATACCTTCCTTCATTGGTCTCTGGAAAGTCTTCCTGCCGCTTATCAGGCCCATGCCACCGGCCCTTTTGTTGATGACGGCAGCCCTCACCGCCGCAGCCATGTCGTTTTCACCCGAGGCGCCACCTGAATTTATCAGGCCTATTCGTCCCATGAAATTATTCATGACTTGATAGCGCGTGAGGTCGATAGGATGGTCCGATGCCATATCGCCATACATCCTTTTGTCGTATTTTCCGAACTTCACCCCATCACGATTGAGGGCCGCATAACCGGCGTTCATTTCGGGTTGCTTTTGCTTGATCAAGTCCGCTTCGATATTCGCGCCAAGGTAATCGGCCTGCCCGGTCAAGTCAGCCGACGTCTCGTAGTTCTCACTGTCCACCGTGAAAGCAGGGTTCCTCAGGTAACACCAGAGGACCGTTGCCATACCCATATCATGCGCTATTTCGAAGGCTCGGCTGACCTCGGTAATGTGGCATTCAGGAGGTGGCGCACCGAAATAGATGGTGGCGCCTATGGCTACCGCACCGAGGTTGAAACCCTGTTCAACACTGGCGAACAAGATTTGATCCCATTTATTGGGATAGCTCAACAATTCGTTGTGGTTGATTTTCATAATAAAAGGGATGTGGTGAGCGTATTTCCTGGCGACCATTCCCATCACCCCCAAGCTCGAAGCCACCGCATTACACTCCGCCTCGATAGCCAGCTTAATAATATTTTCCGGATCGAAGTATTCGCGGTTGGGTGCGAATGAAGCTCCGGCTGAATGTTCGATACCCTGATCGACCGGCAGTATAGAAAGGTAACCCGTGCCTCCGAGCCGGCCTGAAGTAAATATCGCTTGAAGGTTCTTGAGGACCGGGGCCGGGCGGTCGGAGGGGATGAAGATCCGGCTCACCCAATCGGGACCGGGAAGATGAAGTTCTCCCTTGGGAATCTTCGGGGCATCGAAACCGAGAAGATAATCGGCCTCATCACCCAGCGAGTGTCTTATCTTACCGATCATAAGGAAACCCCTCCTTGTGTTTTGCCGGACTTCAACCAGGCGCCTGACGCCTTTATGGAAGTCCGGCCGGTCCCCGATCCTAATGACTATTTATAGCCTGCCTATTCAAAACTCAAACAATTTCAGCCGAGGAATGCAAACAGTGTTTGATTTAATATTACACTTAGGCGGCGTTTAGGGGGTTTGCCGTCGGGTATTAATAAACCTTGATGGGAGGAGTGCCTAGGGGAAGGAGAGCTATGAAACGGATAGCGTTAGTCACCAGCGGCGGGGATGCTCCGGGCATGAATGCGGCGATCAATGCCACTGTCAGAAACGCTTTTGCAGCCGGAATGGAAGCCTTCGGTGTCCGTAAAGGGTATGAGGGCTTGATTGAAAACGATATTGTCCCTATGACTCTCGCTGATGTGGAAGACGTGATCGAGCTGGGGGGCACCCTTCTCGGGACTGCCCGCTGCAAACGCTTCGAGCAGGAGGGAGCGAGACGGCAGGGTATTAAAAACCTGAAACACCATGGCATCGAAGGTCTAGTCGTGATCGGCGGTAACGGCTCGCAACGCGGAGCCTATGGCCTTCATCAGCTTGGCTTCCCGGTAGTAGGGGTCGCATCTACTGTGGACAACGACCTATATGGTTCCGATATTTCGATTGGCTGCGATACCGCCCTAAACACCATTATTGAGAGCATAGACCGCATCAGGACCACAGCGGAATCACATCGGCGTGTTTTCTTGATAGAGGTAATGGGCAGGCACTTCGGTTATCTGGCTATGATGGCAGGCCTGGCAAGCGGAGCCGAAATAGTTATAACTCCGGAGTACGAGATGGACCCTCCCGAAGTGTTGGACGAGTTACGGCGATTCCATCGCAACGGAAGAGACTACGCCCTGGTCATCGTGACCGATGGCGCCAAGAATAATGTGGCCGGAATACACGAATACTTGAGCCGCAGCGTCGCGTATTCCGAATTTGAAATGCGCGTCACAATGCTGGGCCACGTGCAGAGGGGAGGAGCGCCGAGCACTTACGATCGCAGTCTGGCGGCTCAACTGGCGACCGGGGCTGTGGAATTGCTGGAGAGGGATGATCCGGGGAAACTGGTCGGCTGGAAGCAGGGCACGCTGGCATATACCCCTTATGAAGAGGTTGTTTCCAAAAAGAAAGAGCTCGACTCTCAGCTCTGGATGCTGAGCAGGAGGCTTGTTGAGATTAACTACTGAGCACTTGACACGATTGGCAGGAAGACCTAGTGTTCCGTCCCATAAAAATTGTGACGCACGAGAGGATCGATGCTATGTCGGCAAGACGCACAAATGAGGCTTATACACTTAGATGGCAGGGGGGAGAACCGGGCATGGCACCAAGCTGTGCAATTAGAAGACGGGACACGATATGAAAGCCTGTGAAAGCGTTTTTC
>MELM01000033.1:60311-61840 GCA_001767605.1 Candidatus Solincola sediminis
CGATTGGGATGGAACGGCGGTCAAGAACCGGAAGGCGGATCCAAGGCAGGTTGCCCGCGTTCTCGAGGGATTACTCGACTATCAAATCTTCATTGTCGTAATTACCGGCACGAATTTCGCAAACATCAACCGCCAGTTCGCCTCCCTGATCCGAACTCCGAATAAGCACAACCTCTTTGTCTGCACTAACAGAGGCTCGGAAGTATTCGGCTTCGCGAGTGCCAGGAAGCCCATTCTCATTCACGGCCGGGAGGCGCGTCCTGAGGAGAATGCGTTGCTGGATCAGGTTGCCGAGGCGGTCAAGAGGGATATTGAAAACCAGTCGAATGTGAAGGTTAACATTATTTACAAGCGGCTTAACCGGCGCAAGATCGATCTTATACCCGAATGGAAAGATCCGGAGAAATCCCAGATCGGCGTGTTATTACATGCTACCAATACCCGGCTGCTCGAGGGCGGCTTCAAACGTGGCATCAAGGGTGTATACGAATTGACGGAAAAGTACGCACAGGCGTTCGGCCTGACCGATGCCCGCATAACGAGCGATGTAAAGCACATCGAGATCGGCCTTACCGATAAATCCGATTCCATCCGGTGGGTAATCAATAATCTCGCCGCAAGTCGTAATATTCCCATAGCGGATATCCTGGTGCTAGGCGACGAATTCGGGCCGGTGGCGGGATTTGAGGGAAGCGACTATCGCATGGTCCTCCCAGAAGACTCGGGAATGACCTATGTTTCGGTGGGAAAAGAACCGGGAGGCGTTCCCAGGCGTGTTTTAAGGGCGAGTGGAGGGCCTCGCTGTTTCTTGAGCATCATGCGCGAGCAACTCGCTCTCCAGGGCAAGCTTGCACCGACCGAAGATGAAGCCTTTCTGTTTTCCGAAAAAGGCTTCGATCCATTACGCCAACGCGAGATCGAAGCTCTTATGGCGGTTGGTAACGGATACTTGGGGATAAGGTCATCATTGGAAGAAGGAGGGCGGGCCTCCGAACCCGCCATGATGGTTGCGGGTGTGTATGATCGACCTTCCCCTGATTTACCCGAGGATATCGTTATCTTCCCCGATTGGCTTTTCACCAGGGTGGAAGCGAATGGAGAGCGGCTGTTTATTACCGAGCACAACTTTATCGAGCATCAACGCATCCTGGATATGAAGAAGGGAATTTTCAGGCGCATATGGCGCCATCGCGGAGCGGGCGGCAATACGACCTGGATAATATACACGCACTTCGCTTGTCTCTTCGAGCCCCATGCCCTGGTCTTCCGCATTCTCTTGATCCCGGAGAACTATCGGGGAAAGATCAAGGTCGAGACGGGTTTGAAAAATTTCCCGACGAGGAAGGACTTCATCCATACTATAAACAAACACCCCAATGAGGCAGGCAGCGGTTCCTATGAAAAAGGGAAGACTACTCATACAGACATAAGCATGGTGGAGGCCTATGTAACCAGAGCGACGGAAGGATTCATACAGCCCGATCGGAGAACGCGGAGCAGGGAGTCGGAGCTCTTAGACGAATGGCAGT
>MELM01000033.1:61858-63124 GCA_001767605.1 Candidatus Solincola sediminis
CAAATTCGCCTGTATTTACACTTCGAGAGATGGCATCAAGCTGGAAAGAAAGAGCGAGCTGACCTTGGATAAGCTCGAAGAGGCCGGGGTGGATAACCTTATGCTTGAGCAAGCCGATGCCTGGGAATCCCGGTGGAATGATTCAAAGGTCACCCTGGCCGGGGATCGTGAAGGGCAGAAGTTGATCAACTTCGCAACCTATCATCTCATCGCCGCCGGCAATTCCAGAGACGATCGCGTTTCCATAGGCGCGAGAACCTTGACCGGACCGGGCTACAGGGGGCACATTTTCTGGGACTCCGAAGTTTATATGTTGCCCTTCTTCGTCTTTACCGATCCGCCGACCGCCCGAGCCATGCTTATGTATCGCTACCATACTCTCCCGGGAGCCCGCAGGAAGGCGAAAGCAGGTGGCTGGGAAGGAGCGCTCTACGCGTGGGAATCGACTATAACCGGCGATGAAATGACGCCGCTTGTGGGTATCGGCCCCAGAGGAAAGAAAACCCCAATTCTTTCCGGCCAATTGGAACAACATATAAGCGCCGATGTCGCCTATGGCGTGTGGTTTTACTGGAATGCAACCCTGGATGATGAATTCCTCTTGAAAGCGGGCGCGGAAATACTGGTGGAGACGGCCCGCTTCTGGGCAAGCCGGGTGGAGGAGAAGGCGGGTGGGCTTTGCATAACGAATGTGGAAGGCCCTGACGAATACCATGAATGCATAGACAACAATGCCTTCACGAACATGATGGCCGCTTGGAATCTGAGACGGGCAGCCGATGTCCTGGTTTATATACAGGCCTTTCATGCGCCGCAGTGGCCGGCTTTCCGATCACGAATGAATCTCAGCGACGCTGAAAAGGACCGCTGGCATGAAATCGCCGGCAAGATTATCGGGGGCACACGCAATGATGGGCTGATCGAGCAATTCGAGGGCTATTTCGACCTCGAAGACATCAATGTCTTCGATTACGAACCCCGCATGGCCGCCCTCGATGTTGTATTGGGGCGTAAGAAGACACAGATCAGTCAGGCGGTCAAGCAAGCGGACGCGGTCTTATTGCTTTATCTCTTGGAGGAGCAGTTTGATCCCGATGTGATTCGAAAAAATCTCCTTTATTACGATGCGCGGACGGCTCATGGCAGCTCACTATCGCCTTCGATATACGGCCTCGTAGCGGCAAGAATGGGTCTGATGAAGATGGCGCTTCGTTATTTCAGACAGGCTGGATTGATAGACCTTTCAGGCAACCCGGCCATTTCGGC
>MELM01000033.1:63141-65537 GCA_001767605.1 Candidatus Solincola sediminis
CCGCCATGGGTGGCTTCTGGCAGCAATTGGTGATGGGGTTTGGTGGAGTGAGAACCAGGCGGGATGGGATCGTTTTCTACCCGCAGTTACCGTCTCGCTGGCGCCGCATGGATTTCTCCGTCAAATGGCGAGGAAAAAGGCTGGACCTGGACATCCGCCGGAGCAAAACCATCCTGCTTGATATTGAAGGCACCGGGCCGGTAAGGGCGGGAATATACGGCAAGCCCCTCCAGAACCTGGAATGTGGCCGGCGATATGTGTCCGAATGGAGCGAAGGCACCTGGGATAAATTCTCAGAATATAAGTAAGGGTGGTGAAGAATGAAAGGCAAGCGGGATGTAGTCGTACCTCTCGACGGTTCGGAGACTTCGGCTCAGGCGTTAGGGGCCGCGAAAGCCATAAGTGAGATCCTCGGGGGAGCACTTCATATCGTTCACGTTTCGGAAATGCGGATCCCCAAAAAGGATTTGCCCGCATTATTGAAAATAGAAGACGAGTCTAAGTACGACATTCGCAAGTTGTCGGGAGAAATAGTCCCGGCCGTACTCGAATTCGCCCTTGAGACCGAAGCCCGTCTGATAGTGATGTCCAGCCATGGGACATCTTTTAAAACCCAGGATATATTAGGCAGCAAAGCCAAAGGGATAGCCCAGCATACAACGATTCCGATCATGATCATTCGCGCTGGAATGAAGAAGCGGATCGTCGCGGATTGGCGGCCTGCTAAGATGCTCGTGCCGCTCGACGGAATGCCTTTGCCTGAGTATGTCTCGGATACTATCTTCTCTATCGCCGAGGCACTGCATACGGACCTCGACTTGTTGAATATCGCGGCCGCCGGGAAGAAACCACCCCGCGTACCAGGAGCCTTCCCCAGCCCTGCTTACCTTGACCATCCTTATTATGATTGGCCCGCCTGGTGTTCGGAATTCGTAAAAAGAATATTGGAGGAACGAGAGCCTCAGGTCGAATTGACCCTCTTCAGCAAGGGGGGAGATCCGGTCAGGGTGACTCTCCAGTTCGCTCTCGAAAACAGCGATGATATTGTCGCCTTGCACTGGCGTGGGCTGATGAGCAAAAAGCACGCGGAAACGGTCAAAGGGATCCTGCGCAACGCTGAGAAACCGGTTCTCCTCGTCCGGCATTTCGAATAACTTCGGCAAGCCTAATCATTTTCCAAAATCAAAAGCGTAATCCCAGCGTAAGCTGTAATAAAGGATTTGCGAAATCGTTTAAACCTGTGTCGGGATAAAACCTTCTTGCATCTTAAGAGACGGCCTCGGTTCGTCGATAGGAAAAAGACGTATAGCTATTGGTTGGAGGAAAGTCGGGGACGGATTGCGGGGCGCTTTTTTCGCCTCTCACGATGCAAAAGGAGGGAATTTTTACTATGCGAGGCAAGATAATTCTTAAGGCTACGGCGGTATCGGTTTTGATATGCCTATTCCTAGTCGTAAGTATGCCTTTGGCAGGCGCGAAGGGAGAGGCAAGGACGAGCTGCAATGCCAAGGCTTGGTATTTTGCGGAGGGATATACGGGCGGCGATTTCGATACCTGGATACTCATCCAGAATCCGAACGAGACTGATGCAATTGCGCATGTCACGTTCTTCACGCCGCGGGGAGAACCGATCCCATGGGATGTGCCACTGGCGAAGGAGACCCGCTATACGATCTATCTGAACACCATTCCCGGCCTGGAGAAGCAGGAAGTGGCTACTGCGGTCGAATGTGAGGGCGAAGGAGTGGTGGCCGAGAGGGCTATGTATTTCAACTACAAGAACGCCGAAGGCCAGAATAGGTCGGGCGGACACGCTTCGATCGGGGCTAATGGACTCAGCACCAGCTGGTACATGCCGGAGGGTTATACGGGAAGCGGCTTCGATACCTACATTCTTTTAATGAATCCCAACGAGGAGGACGCGAATATCCACCTCAAGCTGATGAAACCCGAGGACGGCAAGTACTATATGTTCACTGCCGTGGTGGGCGCCGGCAGGCGAGCCAGCGTCAAGGTCGACGACCTGGTCTGGAAGGAAGGCCAAAACAATGTCATCCCGACTTCCTATGAGATGGCTACCGGCGAAACGACTCCCGGTAAGGAGGTAGATTTCAAGGATTGCGACGTTTCCACCTACATATGGGCGGATCAGCAGATTGTTGCGGAGAGGTCGATGTATTTCGACTACTACGGCAAGGCCGGCGGATCCAATTCCATCGCCGCATCGGGCGCCTCACCCCTTTGGTATTTGCCCGAAGGCTACACGGGTGGGGACTTCGACACCTGGCTACTCGCCATGAATGTGTCTGGAGGAAAGGCGGATATCACCTATACCTTCTATTCCAACACCCCGGGATTCGAACCGATAAGCGTGACGCATTACGACATTCCAAACT
>MELM01000033.1:65567-70424 GCA_001767605.1 Candidatus Solincola sediminis
CGGCAACCGATGTCTCGGCGATGGTAACAGCCACCAAGTCCGTCGAAACAGCAAACGAGGAAGACGGGAGTGCGAACATCGTGGCCGAGCGCTCGGTCTATTTCCGGTATGGCACCGCACGCGAAGGGCATACATCGATCGGGTCACCATGTGCGTATCCCGACTGGTACCTGGCCGAAGGCTACACCGGGAAGGGCTTCGATACCTATGTGCTGGTGATGAATCCATTCGATTTCTGGCAGAAGGTGACGGCGACCTTCATGACGTCGGGTGGGAATACCATCGAGAAGAGTTTCGATGTACCTCCGATGTATAGGCTGACAATTAAGGTAAATGATATGGATCCTGCTCTTGCCAATACGGATGTATCCACAAGAATACAGGCGGAGCCACTGGAGTCAGCCGAGGCCGTCAGCAGCGGGGTGTGCGGTGGAGTCGTCGCCGAAAGGGCCATGTATTTCACCTACACGGACCCGCAGGACGGATCTAAGAAGACCGGTGGGTCGTGCTCCATCGGCTACGGTTCCTGGTAGGCAAGGACTAACAAAAAGGGGCCGGGGAAACCCGGCCCCTTTACCTACACAAAGGTGTCAGGCACCTTTGTGTAGGTGACACCCTTGTAGAGCCCTAGCCTACACATTGGGGACGGGTACGTTTGTTAAGGTTACTTTTGGCAGGAGGGGCAGTAGTGACTGCTGCGGCCCGCGATACGCATCATACATATTCTCTCTCCACAGACCGGACAGCCCTCATCGCTCCGGCCATATACCCTTAGCAGATTCTGGAAGCCGCCTTTTTCACCCTCCAGGTCTACATAATCGCTTATAGTCGACCCCCGACCGTTGATAGCTTCATTCAGCACTTCGTGGATTGAGGTATGAAGGCGTTCGATATCAACAGGTGAGAGTTCGTTCAGCCGGCGGCATGGGTTGATTCCGGCTCGATGCAGAATCTCGTCGGCGTAGATGTTTCCGAGACCGGCGATCCGTCTCTGATCGAGAAGGGCCGCTTTTATAAGGGCTGTCCCTTTTAAAGCGGCGGCAAGGCGTTCCGGGGTGAAGTCCGTCGCGAGCGGTTCCGGTCCAATCGATGCCAGGCCGCGCAGAGGGGAGTAATCAGCGTGTTCCAAGACGGCGGTTTCACCAAATGTGCGTGGATCGACGTATATGAGTTGCCTGCCGTCGCTCAAGCCGAAAACGATATGAGTGTGGCGGGGATACTCCCTGGGCGATTCAACCAGGCTGAGAGATCCGGTCATTCCAAGATGTATTACGAGGTCGAGGTGATTGTCGAGCTCGAATATGAGATATTTTCCTCGCCGGCAGATGTTCCCTATCGTCCGGCCGGCCAGGTTGCGGCAGTATGTGCGCGGGGAGGGGTGCGTAACCAGGCGTCCCAGTCCCACCTTGCACTTTTCGATACGTAAACCGGGCAGTTCCGCCTGCAACTGCCTTCTTATCGTCTCGACCTCGGGCAACTCCGGCATCCCTCGAACACCTCCACCCAATGGAAACCTTGAAGCCTGTAGACCAGGCTCTAGATCTGCGCCTCACTGCTTCCTGGCAACTTCGCTGGAAGCTCGATTGTAAAGATGCTTCCTCTTCCGGGCTCGCTCTGCACGCTTATCCGGCCTCCCAGCAAGTTAACCAGATCGCGGCAGACGGAAAGACCGAGGCCGGCTCCACCAAAGCGCTGTGACCTTGACCTCTCAACCCGGACAAAGCGGTCGAATATCTGTTTGAGTTCATCTGAAGGAATCCCCCGACCATTATCTTTTACCTCGATAACGGCCCCTCCATCTCCTGCCGGCTTACTCGAAAGCGTAATCTCTCCGCCGGCTTCAGTGAACTTTATGGCGTTATCGAGTAGATTCTGGAGAATCTGCTCCAGTGTGTCCCTGTCGGTTTCGATAGCTGGTGTGTCTGAGGCTGCCTCAATAGAAAGGCTCAAAGCATTTTCATCCGCAAGTGGCTGGAATTTTTCTCCAATTTCTGCCAGATAGGATGAGAGTGATAATGGCGCCACGCGCAACGTCCAGGCGCCGGCATCGATGCGCGACAGCGCGAGCAGTTGGGAGACCAGCCTTTTCAGCCGGCGCGATTCCTCGGAAATGATATTAAGGTACCTCTTGCGATCCTCCTCGTCCTGCACCATGTCATCCATAAGCGCCTGAGAAAATCCCTCGATCGACGTAAGCGGGGTCCTTATCTCGTGGGAAACGTTGGCCACAAAATCCTTTTGCAGCTGCGAACTCTGCTGAATCCGCTCCGCCATATAGTTGAAGTATCGCGATAGCTCGGTGATCTCATCCTGCCCGCTGACCTCGACCCTTCTTTCCAGGTTGCCGTGTGCTAGATCCCAGGCGGCATGGCTCAGGTTTCGTAAAGGCTTGAGAACATAGCTGCTGAGCAGAAGGGCGAGGAGGATGGAAAGACCGAGCGCGATGGCCGCGGCGATCAGAACATTTCGCATAATTTCCCCGGTCGAGGTCTGTGCAAGATTCCTGACGCCCTTCGCCACTATGAGATTGTAATAAGTCGGGTTTTGGCCACTCTGGAGGGGGACGGCAACCAGGAAAACTTTACCAACTCTGCCAATATCGGTCTCCTGTGTCTCTATTTCGCCCTGCGCCAGAAGATTGGTATCTATTCTCAAAGGCATGGACATCGAAAGCGGCCTTGGCGCCATTATGTCTCCGGCGCTGTTTACTACCAGGCCGGTCGCATTTACCAGGTTTCCCTCGAGGCGCAGGAGCTGTGATATTCGATCGTACTGTCCGAGAGCCAGCATCACCTCCAGATCCACGGCCATTGCTTGCGCCTGTTCCGTCAACTCGCCTCGAGCCTTGACCTCTTCGCGATGTTCCTGCCTCAGCACGAAGTAGCCGAAGACTGCTCCCAGGAGCAGGAGGCTCAAGGCGCTGAGGATGAGAAAGTAGAAAAGGAATCGAGCACGCAGGGAGCGGAAGAAAGGTTTATCGGCAGGCATCAATCAGTTCTTTCCTTCCCGAAATTTGTATCCCAGCCCCCAGACGGTTTCCACATAACGCGGTTTTGCCGAATCTTCGCCCAGCTTTTCCCGCATATGCCTTATGTGAACGTCAACCGTTCTTGTATCTCCAAAGTAGTCGTAACCCCAGACTCGTTCGAGCAGCTTCTCGCGGCTCATCACTATGCCTTTGTTCAGTGCCAATATGTAGAGCAGGTCGAATTCACGCGGAGTCATCTCTACCTCTTTGCCATCCTGGGTGACGCGGCGCCTCGATGAGTCGATGACCAGGTCATCTACGTGCAACACCTCAACCGGTTCGGCCTGGGATTGCGAACGCCTGAGCACGGCTTTAACCCGTGCGACCAGCTCACGGGGGCTGAAGGGCTTGGTCAGATAATCATCGGCCCCCAACTCCAATCCCACCACCTTGTCCACCTCGTCCTCGCGGGCGGTGAGCATTATTATAGGAAGCTGCGAACAAGCCCTTATGCGGCGGCAGACTTCCCAACCATCCGGCTCGGGCAGCATGATATCTAAGATGATGAGGGCGGGACTCAGTTCCTCGAAGAGGTGCAGTGCATCTCCTCCGGTGCACGCCTCCGCCACCCTGAAGCCCTCTTTCTCGAGATAAATACGGGCAAGCTCGATTATGTTCGCCTCATCATCCACCATCAAGATAAGTTCGCCGGCCATTCAAGCCTCAATCCTCGATAATGCAGGCACTCTCGCCGCGAGCCCGCGCTTTGAGGAGCACCTGGGCCCCCCACTCCGCAATAGCATTATAAGTGGCCACAAAGCGTTTAGCGTTGCAGATCCCACCCAGGGCAAGGTTGACAAAGGGACAGTGTATTACCTCTCCCCGATAGTCGTAGTAGGTCAACTCGCCGCAATGCCGGTGCTGTTCCATATACAGTTCGGCCTTCTCGTGCTCGAAACGTTCAATCAGCTGCTTTCCAAGAGCGGCTCCTTTGCCGGCCTCGCACAGTACAATGAATTCTTCGTAGGCCGGTTGACCGAGGTAGCAATCGGATTGACCGGATAACGACTCCTCGAGGATGCGTGCCACGAATAGCAGCAACCTCTCGCTGCGGCTCACGCCATATGCTTCTCGATATTCACGGGAATATTCGATTCCGATGAATATGGCCGTAAAGATATTCCCTTCGTGCAACCTGCGCGTTACCTCCTTCTCGACGGCATGAGCCCCGGGGAGGCTGGTAACCGGGTGGGAGGAAATCTCCTCCCTGCTGCGCCGTATCTGAGCCTTGATTCGCGCCATTAATTCCTGGTTGTTGAAGGGCTTGGTGATGTAATCCACGCCTCCCGCCTCGAAACCCTTGATCTTGTCCTCTACCGCTTCTCTGGCGGTGAGGAAAATAATGGGAATAAGGCGGGTGCGGGTCCGGGCGCGCAGTTGCCGGCATACCTGGATCCCGTCCATAATCGGCATCATGACGTCGAGAATGATGAGGTCGGGCTGGATGCTTTCGGCCAGTTGCAGTGCCTTATTGCCTTCCTCGGCCACATGTACATCGAAATCCTCGTCCTCGAGATAGAATTTAACAGCCTTGAGGATCTCCGGCTCATCGTCTATGAAGAGAATTCTGCCTTGCATCTATACACCTCGGTATTCTTTAAACCATATTAACGCAGCCCTTATCCTTATCCAAGGGAAAGCTGAATTCAGCGCTTGCAGAAATTGGTATTTGCTTCAGATTAAACGGGCGACAGCCGAAAAATTAGTTGGACGATAGACAGCCCTGTGTATGGGGCATAACATAATGATAGGTTTGCTTGATTTCGAGAGGGTAAGCGCCTCAAATCAGGCGTTGATTAGGTAAAGGGGTGCGGTGATGCTGAATGACA
>MELM01000033.1:70438-72403 GCA_001767605.1 Candidatus Solincola sediminis
GTAAGCCGGCGCCTGCTCGTCGTGCTATGCACAGTACTCCTGGCCGGTGGTACTTTCCTCGTGTTAGGCATTTCGGTATGGGCTCAAGAGCAACCGGCACAATCGGGTGGCAGCGCTCAGCCGGCTCAGGACACGGGAAGCATACAGTTCTGGGAACCGCAGATCGGGACCCGGACCGTATACTATATGCAGGATATAAACGATATTCATGGCGAGGTGTGGGGACCTGTCTTCCTCGGTTACTTTGATATTGACTTATTGTATGACGATCCCCTTTGGCCGGAACCCTATCAGCTTTATGACAGCCACTATTACACTACCGACGGTATCAGCAATCTTAACCCCGTCTACTTCGACCTGGTAGGGCCGTGGTACTTCCGGATGACGACTCCTTATAAACTGGTCGAAGAGGTGATCGGGATCCACGAGGCACCCGATGCTGCGAAATTCCCGGCAGCGACGTACGCGGTCAAATTCTTCATCATAGGTTCCGGCGGAGTACGGACGTGGGGCATTGTCTATCGAAGTAATGATGCCGGTGCGCAGAAGTGGTATGAATGGGGCGGCTCGGTGGAATATTTCATACCCGGCGAGGAGAAATCGACCAAGTCAATCGTTCATTATCACAAGAGAAGCAGTACCAAGGACCTAGTCGCCTATCCGCTTGCTTCTTTTCCTTATTCGACAGGCGGAACGGGATCGATAGAGGAATACTATGTAGAGATTGAATCGCATTCGCCGGAATCAGGGGTCCATACGGATTTAGGAGATTATGTGTCCGTGCCTTTAATCACGGTTGTTGCGCAGGGGAAGATCACGGTTCCAGCCGGAACCTATGACGCAACCCTGATCAAGTACGACTGGACAGTCACTCGCCGGTACAGATCGAAGAAATTCACTGAAATCGAATACGCCTGGCTCGTACAAGGGGTAGGAGTTGTCACGGATATTACGAGCCTGCCCAATGAGTTAGGCCCGACCTTCAAAACAGCTACCGACATACAAGTCATGGAAGTTCAGACGACTCCCGCTGCCCAGAAGTAAGAACACCTTTTAGGTGCGGGCGGCCACCACGGCTGCCCGCTTTATTATTCTCCTCTTCCGTCAACATAGTCATTCAATCGTGCTATCATACGTTGGATGCTTCGATAGGGGGGAGTAAGGTTAGAGATGAACCGCATTAAGATAATAATCATCATCATGGTCGTGGCCGCCTTATCCCTCGTTATCATGCCAGCCGCCCAGGGAGCGGGAATAGCGCAGGAAGCTCCAACCATAACCGTTGTTACTCCTGCCGCGGGCGTAGCGGGAATCCCGGTGTCCATACAAGGATCCGGGTTCGGTCCCCTTCAAGGTTTGATCAGTAAGATCACCTTCAACGGCGTTGATGCCGGTCAGGCGATCTACTGGAGCGACGCTTTGATTTGGGTCATCGTACCGGCAACTGCGACGACTGGGCCGGTGGTGGTTACAACCTTGCTGGGAGCGAGTAATCCGGTTCAGTTCACTATCCTCGAGCAACCACCCGCGATCCCCTCTTACTTTGCCGAGGGCACCACCCGATCGGGCTTCGAGGAGTGGCTCACTATTTATAACCCCTTCGACGTCCAGGTGACGGCGACCGTTACCTATCTCATAGCGGATGCCGCCAACCGCATCAGGTACTACAATGTCCCCGCTCACGCCCGTGTGAATATCTACGTCAATTCGGAAATCGGATCCGATCACGATGTATCGGTTAGCGTAACGGCAAGCGAGAGGCTTTTTGTCGAGAGGCCGATGTACTTCAACTATAAGAATAAATGGTCGGGCGGTCATACCACGCAGCCGGCTCTCGCAACCAGCAATACCTGGTATTTCGCGGAAGGAACAACTCGATCCGGCTTCGAGGAATGGTTGTGCATGGGAAACCCGGGAATTACGGATGCCAATGTCAACGTTACATATATTTTCAGCGACGGAAAC
>MELM01000033.1:72466-83473 GCA_001767605.1 Candidatus Solincola sediminis
ACGTTGCGCTTAAGGTGGAGTCGGACCAGCCGCTGGTCGCCGAGAGGCCGATGTATTTCAACTACCGCTCCAATTGGAACGACGGCAGTATAACTCTTGGAGCCAGGGCACCGGCGACTACCTGGTATTTCGCCGAAGGGACGACACGATCCGGCTTCGAGGAATGGCTGTGCCTGGCCAATCCGCAGACGGAGGACGCAACGGTGCATGTCACGTATCACAAGGCAGGGGCTGAGGATTCGGACCAGTATATAGATGTTCCGGCGGGAAGGAGACGCACCATCGACGTCAACGCCGTTCTCGGCCCCGAGGTTGATGCAGCAGTCAAGATCGATTCCGATAAGGCGATAATCGCGGAGCGCCCCATGTACTTCAATTATCAGAACAAATGGAACGGCGGCCATGTTTCAATAGGCACCAACTCGACTGCCGGCAACTGGTACTTAGCCGAAGGTACGACTCGTTCCGGCTTCGAGGAATGGATATGCCTGCTTAATCCGGGAGAACTCGAGGCCGCCATACATGTAGAATACTCGTTTCAGGATGGTAGCACTCAGGATCAGGACTTGCTCCTGATGCCCGACCAGCGTTTCTCGATACTCGTGAACGGGGTGGTCGGGACCGGTAAGGACGTTGCGGTAAAGATCGAATCCGACCAGGGAATAATCGCAGAACGCTCCATGTATTTCTCTTATCACGAAGCCTGGGATGGCGGCTCCAATGCCATAGGATGCGTGCCGCCGGACTAAATACCTATCCTGTCAATCGCGGGCGGTATCCAGCTATTACCGTGATATAATCTCGAAATGCAGTTACCTAAACTCACTGGCAGGCGAGGGATAAGGTGAACGAAGATTGTATCCAAAAAGCCGCACAGATGATCCTGGAAGCATCCCAAGTAGTCGCCCTCACAGGTGCCGGTATATCCGTTGAATCAGGCATTCCCGATTTCAGGTCTCCCGGCGGCTTGTGGACCCGATATGATCCATTGCTTTATGGCAGTTACGAGTCATTTCTCTCTCATCCCGAGCGCTTCTGGGAAATGGCCAAGGAGCTGAATCCAACCCTGGAAAATGCTTACCCGAACGCCGCACACTATGCTCTGGCGGAGCTGGAGGAGCTGGGGAAATGCAAGGCGGTCATCACCCAGAACATAGACGATTTGCATCAGAGAGCGGGTTCGAGTCTGGTACTCGAGCTGCATGGCACCCATCGAACCGGGCATTGTATGATCTGCCATCGCTTGTTCACGCTGGATGAGATGCACGAGTTGAGCCATAATAATGAGATCGTCCCCCGTCACCTGGAAGATGGAGGGGCAATAAAGCCCGACGTCGTCCTGTTTGGTGAACCGCTCAGCGCCTTGATGCTCTCCAAATCCGCGGAACTGGCTGCCTCTTCGGACTTGATGCTGATTATAGGGTGCAGTCTCGAGGTTTATCCCGCCGCCGGATTGCCGGCGTATACCAAGCGGCGAAACGGCAAACTCATCATTTTCAATATAGTCCCCACCTATGATGAGGATGAGGCCGACCTGGTATGCTATGGAAATGCCGGCGAGGTGCTGCCCCAAGTCGTTGAAGGTTATAAGAGGCTGGTGGGAATCATATAAAGTGTGTTAATAAGGGGTAAGGGATTTCGGGTATCGCGGGCTTGGCCACCGCTTCGTAGAAGGAGGAAAACGTGCCAGAGGAAAGGTTTCCGTGGGATTCGATTTTCAGGGGCGGCGGCGGCAAGGGAGATGGTCCGATTTCCATCTTTCGCGACCGGCAGCGCACCGGGCCTGGTAAGAGCTTCAAGGAGAGGTGGGGTAGCGTCGGCAACCGCACCAAGTGGATAGTCGGAATCATCATAATCGTCCTCATAGTCCTCATCCTGAGCGCCTCCTGGCTCTCGACCTTCTATACCGATTATCTCTGGTTCAAAGAGGTCGGTTATACATCCGTCTTCTGGAAAGTGATCTGGACGAAGATCTGGTTGTTCTTCGTATTCGGAGCCCTTTTCTTCGGCCTGCTGTTCGGAAACCTGTGGCTTGCAAGAAAGTTCACGCCTGGTTATGAGGCGACAGGCAGTGAATCACCTGTCGAGGAATCGCTTCAAAAGTTCCGCGAGGGCGCCGGGAATTGGCTGAACCGAGGCCTTCTCGCCCTTTCCATCCTGATTTCATTTATCGTAGGATGGATCTCGGCCAGACAGTGGGAAAATGTCCTTCAATATTTCAATCAGACTGCAGTCGGAAAGACCGATCCTATATTTCATAAAGATATCGGTTACTACTTATTTCAATATCCGCTGCAGCGCTATTTTGGCGGATGGCTCTTCACATCGCTTATCTTCATCATATTGATAACCGCGGTGATTCATTTCCTTTATGGGGCCATAAACGTCGGTGCGGGCAAGAAGCAGCGTTTTGCCACCAATGTCAAGGTTCACCTCTCGGTCCTCGCCGCGGCCGCCCTGCTTGTTCAGGCCTGGCGTTTCCGCCTGGACATGTTCGGTCGCCTGTACTCGGTTCGGGGGAATATCACAGGGGCGAACTATACCGATGTCCATGCCACCATTCCGGCTCTATGGATATTGTTGGTGGCCTGTATCATTGCGGCCGCCCTGTTCCTCCTGAATATCCGCTATAAGGGTTGGCGCTTGCCGGCCGTGGGTTTGATCGGGATTGCAATCATTGCGATGTTGGCCCTGGGGCTGTTCCCTTTTATTGTCCAGAATTATGTTGTAAAGCCGAAGGAACTGCAGCGGGACAGCGAGTACATCGGATATCATATCGAGGCGACCCAGGATGGTTATCGTATCCAGAACCAGGGCGAAGACCAAGTCATCAGTAGGCGGGAATTCCCGGCAAACCAAGATCTTACGAGTGCCGATATAACCGATAACCAAGCCACAATAAACAATGTCAGGCTGTGGGACCCGCGGCTGATACAACAGGTCTTCAATCAGCGGCAGGTGTTGCGTCAGGAATACAGTTTCGATGACGTAGATGTTGAGCGCTACACAGTCTTCAATAACGTCTATACTCAGATGTTGGTCTCCGGCCGCGAAATGGTCGTCGATCAATTGAGCGATCAAGCGCGCACATGGCAGAACGAACACCTTTCGTACACGCATGGATACGGAGCGGTGATGTCGCCGAGCAATCAGCTGACCACGGATGGAGACCCGATTTTTGCCATTGAGAACATTCCGCCCGTTTCGGAGGAAAACCTCGGCGTCGAGATAACTCGCCCCGAGATTTATTACGGCGAGCAGCAGGGCAACTATGTAGTGGTCAGGACCGGCGCTCAAGAGATTGACTACCCGATCGGGAATACCAACGTGCCGGTTGAGCCTTATTACGAAGGCAGCGGCGGTGTGCAGATCTCCGATTTCTTAAAACGTGTGGCCTTCACTATTCGCAACCGCGACGTCT
This sequence comes from Candidatus Solincola sediminis, assembly GCA_001767605.1. Classification (GTDB taxonomy): domain Bacteria; phylum Actinomycetota; class Geothermincolia; order Geothermincolales; family RBG-13-55-18; genus Solincola; species Solincola sediminis. The sequence goes on from MELM01000033.1 coordinate 75,888, forward strand.
CCCTTCTTTTCAGCGGCTATGTAACGAATGAATCAAGGCTGATGTTCAGGCGTAATATAAGCGATCGGGTCAAGATGGTTGCGCCTTTCTTGAAGCTCGACGGCGATCCCTACCTGATCGTGAGGGACGATGGAACGTTGATGTGGATACAGGACGCTTACACAACCAGCAGTCTTTACCCCTATTCCGAGCGCTTTAACGACGAATACAACTACATCCGCAATTCAGTTAAAGTGACCATAGACGCTTACAACGGCGCGGTCACTTTTTATCTGGCTGATCCTGGAGACCCGATAGCGGTAACCTACAGCAAGATATTCCCAGATCTTTTCACTCCCTTCGAGGAAATGCCCGCCGACATAATGAAGCACATCCGGTATCCTGAGGATCTCTTCTCGGCTCAAATGGAAATGTACAGGACGTATCACATTACTGATATCAACGCTTTCTATCAAAAGGAAGATGTGTGGGAAGTATCGACCGAGACTTACGGGGCGGCAGGCCAGCCGCAGGCGGTACAACCCTATTACGTCATCCTCAAGATCCCCGGCGAGCAGAAGGAAGAGATGGTGCTCATGCTTCCTTTCAACCCGAGGGGCAAAAGCAATATGGTAGAGTGGGTCGCAGCGAGATGCGATATGCCTAATTATGGCAATCTGCTGGATTTCGCTTTCCCGGCAAACAAGTTAGTAAAGGGGACGCAGCAGTTCGAATCCTTGATCGATCAGCAGACCCAGATTTCGGAGCAGATTACATTATGGAATCAGGCGGGCTCCAGGGTGACAAGGGGAAATACACTGGTGATTCCTATCGAGGATTCATTAATCTATGTGGAACCCCTGTATCTGGAGGCCACCAATCCGGCCATTCCGCAGTTGAAGCGGGTCATTGTTGGATATGGAGATCAGGTCGAAATGCAGCCTACTCTGCAGGCGGCGCTCGCCGCTATCTTCACTAGTGCGCCTCAGCCGCAACCGACGCCCGAGCCCACTCCCCAGCCGCAGCCGGGAGCCCCGACCCTGGAGCAACTGGCGCAGCAGGCAAACCAATTGTTTAATGATGCTCAGACGGCGTTGCGGAACGGCGATTTCAACGCTTATGCACAAAAGATAACTCAATTGGGCCAGGTGCTCAGCCAGATGGCAAGCCTGAATCAATAGAAGGAGATTCCCAAAAGAGACAATGATCGAGTTCGCGGAAAAGGTAACAGCGCGTGGCTCTTAGGCGTTGCGAGAAATGCGGCTTGCCGCTCCGACTCTCCAAGGGCTATAACTGGCCGGGCAATGGCACGATCCTCGCCAGGCATGATCCATATATGCGAATGGTTATTTTCGAGGATGGCTACTATCCTTCTATCTGGTCTGAATTGGAGAACCGCCTTGGGCTGTCGATTTCCGATGCCATGATCAGGGGGCAGCAGGCATCTACTTGGGAATACATGGAAAATAATATCCTCTATGGAGGGCGCAAATACCTGCTTCATCGCCTACCGGTTAATCTCCTGATCAAGCGGATTATCAATGAAACCAGTCTCTTCGGTTTTGGAAAAGTAAGCGTGGTCAAGTACGAGCGGGGAAAGCTCCTGGTCATGAAAGTCAAATACCCCTTCGATATTATCTCTGTGGTATGGGGAGTGAAGGGGATCTTCGAGTTGGTTGAAGGTGTGGCTGCCGATCTGGCGTGGCATGAGGAGGGCGATGAATATACGATTTCCGTGACCCAGAAGGCGGGATCCAAGCCGCATGAAAATATTGATCGATCGGCGATAAAGGCGATGAAGGACGCCAGGAGCGAGCTTTCATTCGACGGGCAATATCTGGCACCTCAGGGGGAGAGATGCTCCAGGTGTTCGTTATGCGGGGTGCCGTCCGGTGTGGAGGAGTTGGAATGGCGGGAGGACGAGGGAGGCATCTACTCTCGGATCACCGGCAGACGCTTTATCTATACCTCGGGGCACATATTCGTCGGCGTCGTTCGTGACCTGGAGGCGCGGACGGGACGAGAACTTGGTTCCTTCATCCTGGAGGCGACCAAGTTCTGGCAGCTGCGGGAACTGCAGAAGACACGGGTTGTGCCGCAACCGGATGCCTATGATCGAATGGCAAAGCAATTGCTCGCATTCGGGTTCGGCAATGTGTGGGACCTATCATACGGAGAAGGCCATCTCGAAATAACAATAGCGAACCCTCTATATGTGCCGAGAGTAGTCGGCCGTATAGCCGGACTCTTTGAGTACGTGGAGGGGCGGGAGGCGGAGATAAATTTTTATAGCCCCGAACCTCGCCTGGTGAAGGTAGAGGTCAAGACCGCCTAACCCCACGGTCACCCCTAAACATGGGGTCGTGCCTCAACATCAACAACGAGAGCTATTGCATTTCCTCTATCGGCACATAATTGATAAGCGTGGCTTTCACGATAAGACGTTCGGGCACATCTCCTTCCGGCGCACGTGTAGCCAGGGTGAGGATCGGGTCGGCTGTCTGGAGCGTGTAGTTTTTTTCAGGGTCGATGTAGGAGAAGTCCTGCGTTATATACTCGTAGGTTCCCCGCGGATTATCTATGAATATCGAATTTCCGGTCTTTAGCTCATTCAGCCGGTCGAAGGGCTTGGTCTTGCTTGATTGATGCCCTTGGATAACACAGTTTCCCGACCATCCGGGGTAGCCGGTGTGGGTGACATGAACAGGACCCATCGACAAAATCAAACGCAATTCTTCTTCATCGTCGCTTCCCTCACGTATCTCTTGATTCAGATCTATGGAAGGTATGCGAAGGAAGGCGGGCGTCTCGAAGGATAAGGGGCGCCCGAGCAGCTCATCATGGGTAAGGGGGACAAATTCCTCGGGCGCTTCTTCCTGGCCGATTGTTTCGGAAGATACGACGAATTGATCGTAGAGAATGTAACCAAGGAAGCCGACTGCTATAAGGATCAATCCGCTTATGACTATGGCGATGATTTTTTGCAGGGTACCGGATCGCTCGGGATCCTCAGTCCGCTTTGCCGTTCCTTTATAAGGTTGGGCATAATGCGGTCTATGTTTCATATGATTATGCTAGCATCGGCTTCAATGCCAAACAACCGTTGCCGGTTGATAGCGGCCGTTATTCCAACGGCATTTTCAATCGTTCTGTTTACATTTATTCTTCCAGCTGTTAATTATAGTAATAGTCTTTGATAATCGACGCGGGGTGGAGCAGTCAGGTAGCTCGTCGGGCTCATAACCCGAAGGTCGGGAGTTCGAATCTCCCCCCCGCTACCAGTTTAGAAGCAGGCCGGGAATCAGGTTTCCCGGCCTGTTACTTGTGTGCCTCTTCTCGACCCGTAAATTTTCCGTGAAGTATAGTGGTCTTAAATGATTTATGATCCGGAATCCTCGACTTCTTGTTGGAGCCCATGAATCGGTGGTACCATCTTGTCCACGTTCAACAGAGTATATACGGCGGTTTGTGCCGACCTAATCGAGGACTCGACAAGCATGACGCATTCGTCGGGGATCTCAACATATTGTCCGACAAAAGCGAGATTGGTCGAACCTTCCGGAACGACGCGGGGTCTGTCACTATTTTTTCTCGGCATGAAATGGGCGGTATCATATGGATTCATGGTGGGAATGCAGGTCGAGGTGTTGCGGATGTGCGGTAACTCGTCCGTGAATCCGAATTGATTACATATTTCCGTCAATATTTCCCCACCATTACAATCGGCCATCTTTTTCTTTACGTAGTCGCCCTCCTTATTCTGGATCAGGCCGTATCCCATCCAAAACAAGACATCATCGGGCTGATCGGGAAATTGCGGTTGAGCAGGCATGTGTATCGACATCAACCAGGGTGAGTCTTTGAAGGTAACCAGGTCCGCTTGCCCATCTTTGTTGCCGGTAAATTCTTCAAACAATTCAAGGAACTTCCTGTCGGTAGCGGTAACCGAAAACACTACCCATTTGGTTTCATCTATATGATCACAAAAAACAGAGGGGTTCCCCAATTCGGTGGGTTCGATCATCTCATCCCCGTCAATTGAGGATCTCTGCTCTTTCACGCTTTTTATGATATTTTCCCAGAGGGTCCAGGAGCCATCCAGTTTTCCCCTTTCAAGGCGGGCGGGTTCGGTCATGGAGCCGCTTCTTGAATCCGCTACGATGGATCCGATGGTGGCAATCACAATATCGCCCTCATTGAGGGCTACCTCTTCCTTTTTCCCGTTGCCGATGTAATGAATTCTGTCAATGGTCAATTCATCCGCGGAAGGCTTGAAACCAAGGTCGGTGACCTTGCATCCCATTTTAAAATTGACGTCCCGATCCTCCAGCCATCTCCTTATAGGCAGAATCATGGAATCATATTGATTGTACGGAGTGGAAACCTCTCCGCCTCCCTGAACGGTTCTATAACCATCATGCCTGAATCTCAGGAGATAGCGTTTCATTTCTATCACACAATGCCAGGGCTCAAAGCCGAACATGGAGCAATATACTATCCAGAAATTGCTACTGAAGAATGACGGCCGAAACCAGTCGCTGATCTTGCGATCCTCGATCATCTTCTCGGGAGTTGACATGAGCTTGATAACATCGGGGACGTCTGATTGCTCAGGCCCCCAATTCTTCACATAGTCCCTGTTCATGTTTTTATCGATTATTCGTGTCTGGACATTCTTCGGATTTAATTTGTTATATTCAACGATTTCCTTCATTACCGTCTTTTCTGGATCAGAGAGCGACGGAATGGTGGCCAAAAGATTCCAGGTGCAGTTGAAGGCCGGATAGTTGTATTTCCTGGCTCCACGGCAGATGTACGCCTGAGGTGTACCAGCACCATCCAAGGCCCCACCCAAGGTGTTCATTACCTCGAAAATGTGTATATTCTTTCCTGGAATGTTGCCGTCCCTGATGGCAAAGGCGGCACTTGCAAGGCCCGCGATGCCTCCCCCGACGATATAAACCTGCGTCTTATCCGTGACGGCATTATTTTCGATAGCAGACACTTTCTGACCCCCTCATTTTTGCAGGCATTTCTCGCGCTTTCTCGATCCTATCTGTGTCGTCATACATACTAGAGCCCTTGATACCCTGCTCTCCGGCAACTTCTCCGAATCTCCGGTACAAGCTACCTCCCACCACCGAGTTTAAGAAAGAGAGGCCGAGTAATCGACCTCCCTAAAATTACGCTATATATTACAGAGCTAGGCTTTTTCTTGCGAACTTAGCTGATTCTCCAGGTCCGTTCCCCGCTGTATCAGAATTATGACTACATTCATTTGACCATACAAATCTTGAAAAATGGTGTCGACTTTTGAATCCCATTGGTCATTGAAGGATTGCTGAGCATTCTGGGCTGCATCCCAGGCTTTTTCATCCGAATTTGTGTAAGAGGCTTTGTACTTCTCCAGCACTGCCTTGTCCTCGGATATGAGAGCAACGGTCCGGTCGATAGTCGACTGATATTCAGCGGGCACGGTCAGGCTTTGAAATTGAGAAATGAAGCCCGCAATTTTTGAGATGTCCTCATTTAGTAGCGCGGCGACTTGGGCATTGGTCATATTCGACCTGACCTTATCGAATGAGGCGCTAAAATTTAGGTATTCTTCCCAGATGCTGTACCAGGCAGCCACGAAATTAAATGCCCCAATCGATGCGCGGTAATAATCGGCAAGTGCCCGATAGTATGCTGAAAGTTCATCCTTGAGAGACAGGAGGCTCTCAGGCGCTTTCAGATTCTCGATCTCAATTTCGGCATCCTCGAATAAAGGGATCGCATCCTCCATTCCGTTCGCACTCTCTGTAAAAAGGGCCCGCAAAGCATCACTAGCTTGGCTTATTCCGTCTATGTCCCCCTCACTATTGACTCCGTTCAGCTCTTCCATGACCGGTTTATGGATCTCCAGAGCTTTCTTTTTGTATTGTTCCGGGCTTATGCCGCCTCCAAAGACGAAGAGCACGAGGATCAAGGCGATGGCACCGATGACAATAATTCCAACGGGAAGGCCGATCATTAGAAATTTCTTCTTTCTTGCCTTGTCCTTTTGTAGCAGTTCACGGATCTGATCCCGGTTGTATCCTTGCTCGTTAAATCCAGAAGCCAGGGCTTGGCCTGCAGCTGGCATTGCCGGCTGCTCATGCCTGTTCTTTAATGTGGAATCGTAGGTCGTTTCACTCCGGGAAGACCGAGTTGCCTCGTGCGGTAGGGATTCCACCCGTTTCGGGTTACTCATGGAGTTGATTGCCGATTGCCAGTCAGGTGTCTTTTCCGGTCGAGGAGGAATTATTTCGTTCGCAAGAAGACGTCTCGATCGATCAGTATCATCGGCATTTTCGAAAAGCGCCGTCCCGCATTTGGGACAGAAATACTCATCATTGGAAACTGAGGATTTACAGTTCTTACAGATCTTCCCTGGCATTCCACATCACTCCCCATATCCATCCCCACAGCTTGTTTCCCTGTAGTTTTCGTTTGATTCAGACAAATTCTTGATAGTTTTCTAGAAATTGGTAAGTCTCAGCTATGAAGCAATTCTCGTCGATCCGGGATTATAAAGACGGGCAGAAGATAGAGGTCGACGACACCAACGGGAATCTAAGAATCTTTCACTAATTTATATTAAGGCCGCGGAAGTAGCACTCGCGGAAACACTGGGCGGGGAACTGCCCTCCTTCGGCCTCGGCGTCACCGCTGTCTGCCCTACTTTTTTCAAAACCGGCCTGCCCGATATCCTGACCTATACCGACGAATGGGAATTGGAATTCGCTGATGCCTGTTTTGACCATTCCAGGTTGACCGCAAATCAGGTAGCAGAGGCGGTGATCAAAGGGGTGGAGAAGAGCCGACTTTTTGTCGTTACCGGAAAGCTAGTCTGGCTGAGCCGGCGGCTGTCTCCCTCGGTCTTCTACGAGGTGGTCGGAAGCGGCATGAGGCTGGGCATCGGGAAACCTCTTTACATTCGGCTCGCGAAGCGTGGCCTTCTTCAGATCGGCGCGACGATATCTAATGGTTCGTTTACTCGGGTTATTTCAACCACGTACTGAACATCGGCATAACTCTCCTGCGAGACCCAAATGTGCTTGAAAACCATTTCATATCTGGCCGGGAAGAACGTGCTCGTGTCTATCCAGATATCGACTTGCCCTCCTTCGTTGAAATTAAAGTTGGTGGAAGTCGATTGGCTGGCACTGTCCTGCGAATCCGATCCGCCGGCGAGATTCGATACCTGCTGTGAAGTCAGGGTGAAGACGAGGTGCTTGGCGAAGACGCCGTTTACTTCCTCTTCGCCCAGGACCTTTCCGGAACCCGATTGCTTGAGAAAATCCGAGATATTGTTCGTGTAGGCCAATAAATCACCTTGGTTTATAGTTGCATCACCTACACTCCAGGCGCCGCTGCCAACGTCCTTGTCATATTGTTTGTCTCCGACTTTGATTATTTCCTGGCTCGCCTGCAGTTGGCCGGTCTGGTCGAACACCGTATCCTTTATCCGGAGGTTTTCCCCGTCTATATCCGCCGATAACTCTTCGGCCTTTACCTTGCCAAATTCTTCGTTCTGGCCATAAGAAGAAACGGTCATATGATAGGAGTTCATCGTAGGCGCAGCG
>MELM01000033.1:83524-83842 GCA_001767605.1 Candidatus Solincola sediminis
TTGGCGATAGTCAAAATGGGAATAAGAATAACGGCGGCCAGAGCCAGGGTAACCAACGACCACATCAATACCGGCCTTTTCAACAATCCGGACATCTTTTCTCCATCCTCCTCGTAGGCTACGTGCGAAATTATAACACTTGGGAAGAATACCTGGTAAAGAAAGCTTCCTTCAAATGCCGATATCTTAGACGCGGAAAGGGCCTCCGGGGTTTAAAAGTAATTAATTCCAGTATTGAGAGGAGAACCAATGAGGATAGGCTTGTTGACCGGCGGCGGTGACAGTTCCGCCATCAATGCCGCGATTCGCTCCGTGGTA
>MELM01000033.1:83858-87476 GCA_001767605.1 Candidatus Solincola sediminis
AGGGTTTCCAGGTCATTGGGATAAAATTGGGATGGAGGGGGCTCATTTACGATGAAGTGGAACCGCTTTTTCTGGGTTCGGTATCCGGGATACTGCACCGGGGCGGCACCATTCTCGGCACCTCGCGAACCAACCCCTTCAATATAGAAAGCGGCGTCGACAATATTCTAGTCAATGTCCGCAAACATGGTATAGACGCGATAATAGCGATAGGTGGCGATGACACCAACGGCGTCGCGCACCGCCTTGCGGAGTTCGGATTAAAATGCGTAGGCGTGCCACAGACCATCGATAACGATATGCCGGGAACCGATTATTCGATAGGTTTCGACTCCGCCGTCCAGGTGGCATGTGATGCGCTGGATAAATTGCATACCACCGCCTTCTCGCACCATCGCATCATGGTCCTCGAAGTAATGGGCCGTGACGCCGGCTGGATAGCGCTAATAGCGGGAATAGCGGGAGGCGCCGACACTATCCTCGTTCCGGAGGTTCCGTTTACCCTCGAGGAAGTGATCGAGCGCATCGAGCGGCGAAGGCTCATGAACAAACCGTTTTCCATTATCGTGGTCTCAGAGGGCGCCAAGCCGGCGGGGAGGGAGGAACAATTCACGCGGGATCAGAAGAAGGATCCTTTCGGCCACGTGCGTTTGGGAGGAATTGGCAACTGGCTGGCTGATCAGATAGAGGAGAAGACCGGGAACGAGACCCGGGTGACGCACCTTGGACACCTGCAAAGGGGAGGAACGCCGACTGTCTTCGACCGTGTCCTCGCGACTCGCCTTGGCGCTCGTGCGGTAGAGATGGTCAAGCAAGGACAATTTGATTCGATGGCTTGCATTTGTGCCAATGAAGTCAGCGGAATTTTTTATAACGACGCCCTTACCGGAGTAAAACACGTCGATTTGTCTCTGCTCGAGCTCGCCAAGCGTTTCTTTTAAGAAACGCTGTCCTGTATATTTAGGTTGAGTCGTCGAGGAACAGGACATTGTGTGTCGATAATCGGGTGGATCATAATAGGATTTGTTTCCGGCTGGCTGGCCGGGATAGTAACCGGTACCGGCAAGACATTCGGTTGTTGCATGGATGTTGTCGTAGGCATTCTCGGGGCCTTCATCGGGGGCTTTATCTTTACTTATATCCAGAACCAACGTTTCATACCTCAATTCAACCTGTGGAGCTTCTTTGTCGCCTTTGTGGGCGCGGTCGTCCTCTTGACGGCCTTCCGCATAATCGCCCGGCTCGTAACCGGCCGTCGCGATTAAACGAATCGAGGAGGGAATACGGGGACCGTAGAGAAGAAAGAGGGGGGCGAGAGAAAGGAGTTCCGGGTGCCACAGGAAGAGACGAACGGCCGCTCTGGATATCGCTGGGTGGTTCTCGCCGCTTATATGTTAGTCGCCGCCCTGACCCAATTGATTTGGCTGAACTACGCGGCCATCACTTCGCAAACACAAAATCTGATGGGAGTGAGCGAGTTCAAGGTCGTTCTCCTTGCCACCATGTTTCCCCTCGTATACATACCGGTCTCGATACCGGCGGGAATCATTATCGATCGCAAAGGTTATCGATTTGGAGTCCTGGTTGGCGCTCTTTTCATGGCGGTTTTTTCCTTCCTTCGCCTGGCGGCGGGAAACTACACGCTGGTGCTGATAGGAATGATCGGAATATCGATAGGGCAACCGTTCGTTCTCAACAGCATTACCAAGATGGTGACAACGTGGTTTTCCACCGACGAATCAGCCCTGGCAACCGGTGTCGCCACCCTTTCGCTTTTTGTTGGAATGATCATAGCCCTGGCCCTCACGCCGGCCTTGCTCAAGGGTTTTGGCGAGACCCAACTGTCGTCCCTCAGGTGGATCGTGCTCATTTATAGTCTTGCAGCGGTTGTTGTACTCGTCTTGTTTGCTATCCTGGCGAGACCCGCTCCGGCCATACCCCCTAAACGAACTGAAAAGGATATAACCGGAGGGGAAGTCTCGATCAGCCGTAGCAGCTTTTCGGCGATCCTCAAGCTGCATAATTTCAGGTTGCTCTGCCTGATTATTTTAATCGGAAACGGGGCATTCGTCGGGCTCATGCAGCTGATAGAAAAGATACTGGCGCCAAAGGGAATCAACTCGAGCACGGCCGGTAATATAGGGGCGGTGATAGTGGTAGCGGGAGTCATCGGCTGCATTGCCTTGCCGTCGCTTTCCGATAGCGTGATGCGGCGCAAGCCCTTTGTGCTATTGGCCGCGGCAGCCTCGATACCTACCATCCTTCTCATAGGCGGCCTGCAAAGCACGGCCCTCATTTTTGTGACCGGAGCCTTCCTCGGTTTTTTTCTCTTGAGTGCTCTTCCCATCGTACTCGCGTTCTCCGAGGAAACAACCGGAGCCGCACTCACCGGCACTGCGACCAGCATCCTTCTCCTTCTGGGGAATTTCGGGGGCGTGGTCATAACCCTCATCATGGAGGGGATCAAAGGAGCCACAGGGGGTACATCCGGCTCGTTCTTCTGGGCGATGCTCTTCCTCGCTATCCTCTTTGTTGTCGCTTTCCTCATCGGGCTCGGTTTGCGAGAGGAGCCTAAGAAGCGGGAAGCCCCATTCATTGCGGTAGGATAGTCTACTATTATTGTTTCATGCAACGAATCATAATAAAGCCGATCCTGGTATCGTTGGCCGTTCTCGCCCTGATCTTCGGCGTGATCATGGCCTTCATAACATCTCCCTTTTTCAAGTACCCGCAGAACGGGGCCTACCCGGCTTCCCGCATTGAGTCTCTCATCTGGCCAACCATCGGATGCCCGGCGCTCGCGTTACCGGGAGGGACAATCGAAGTGGAGATGGACTTACGAGCAGATGGCAGCGAAACGCAACCGGCCGAGGTACCCGCCTGGCGAGCCGTAATTACGCCCGCCAGGGAAGAGCTGAAGAGTCTCAGCTATGAACTGCCGTTACTGGATTCGCTTGTCGCTACATCCAATCATTGGCCGGATCGCGAGGATGTGTGGAGGGCCCGCTTTCAGTTGCCGGAGCAGGTGGGAAAGGAACTCTACGATCTGAGGGTGGACGCGGAGCTACCGGGCCGCAGGATATCGGGGAGCCAGCCTCATGCGCTTTCGGTTGCTCCGGATAACGATAACAACTTCGATTTCATAGTCCTCTCCGATATCCATGTTCACGAGAGGGATAATTCCAGCCTCCTCGTGTATCAAACGGATAAAGGCATCTCCGATGAGGGCGAACCTCTCTTTCTTGAAGAAGCAATCAAGCAGGTAAATCTCATTCGGCCGGATTTCGTCCTGATGCTGGGGGATTACACCAGGGGACAGAGGAGACCGGGGGAGTTGCTCATCGAATACGAGAAATTTTACCGGGCTTTGTTGGACCTGAATGTTCCCGCTTTTCTCGTTCCGGGGAATCATGACGGATATATCAACGAGATCGACGGCTTGAGGTTCTTCGAGGAAAACATAGGCCCTGCCTATTTTTCTTTCGATGTCGGCGGCTGCCACTTTACCTGCCTCAACACTTATGATTGGCCGGCGGAAGACCGGGTCGTCATGAACAAGCTTTTCTATATGGGGCCGCGCAAGTGGCAGGGACAGGTGCGCGGCGCAAGCGATGAGAA
>MELM01000033.1:87605-89014 GCA_001767605.1 Candidatus Solincola sediminis
AATGTAGTCCGCGGCGTCTTCGACACGAGGGGCGGGGGAGGAAAAGGGAGAGAAGCGCTCCTTACAATGGGTTCCCGTCATGACATTGGCGTCGTCTTCGGCGGTCATCTCCATAGTGACGAACTGGGCCGAGTAGCGTGGGCTGACGGCGGGGGAGAGACCATCTACACCTGCCAGAATCCCGTCTATTTCGGTGCAGGGGGCGAGAGCGATGAATATCCCGCCTATCGCCTGGTTGAGATCAGGAACGGGAGGGTCGATTCAATGTCTTATCTTGACGGCGTATCCTCCTTCCCCTTCTACGACGGTTCGGTACCAATGGGAATAACCGACATCGATCTGCTGCAATTGCCTGCACTGCAGTTCCAGTCTGAAACCGGCGAGGATGGAGGATTCCACGCCAACATCGATATAAGCAACTATCTTGCCTCCCCGATGCTTCTCGAGGGACTTGTGATAGAGGCGCCACAGGCGGCTGTTTCAGGATTCGAAGTAGAGGGCGGAGAGATATATCAGGTGCTACCAATAGCCGGCAAGCCGGGGCGGGTTTTGCTTTATATCAGGGTGTCATTGGCTGCCGGCGATCCCGGGCCCTCGGCGGAGATCCCCGGCGAACCGGCCGTGACCAGGATTGTGGTGCGAACATTAAATTAATGGCTCAGCTTATGGAGGTGGTAAATAATGGTAGAGTTCTGGCAGAATCAGATGGACGAGTTGATCGACGTGTTGGGGTTCGAAAACGAGCCGGTGGCAATAACTTTTACCAACCAGGCCGTAGAGATGGGAGCAAGCAGGCGCGTTCGATTGTGCCAAGCCATGCAATCATCGGCGGAGGGGGAATCCTTCATAATTGATAAAGAGACTTCGACTTGCATGGGCGGAAGCTGGCATTGCGGATTCGTCGAGCATCCCTCCGGCCGGTCTCATCGCACCCTGCAACATTTTCTTACCAAGGGGGAGAAGCTTACCCATTCGGTTATCAGTTTTCATCGCATGCAAGCCCTGGCGGCACCCCCGCCCTTTGACGTTGCCGATTTCATGCTGATGAGTCCTATGCAATCAGCCCCGGTAATGCCCGACCTGGTGCTTTTTCTCGCTACTGCCGAGCAAACTTGCCGCCTTCTCGGCCTCGACAGTTTCTGGGACGGCATTTCCCCGATCGTTGAAGTTTCCGGCTCACTCTGCCACTCCGCTATTGCTTACCCGGCGGTCACCGGACGCACCAATATCAGCTTCGGGGATTGGACCGCGCGCCGCCATGAGAAATACGGGCCCGGAGTGGTTTTTGTCACAGTCCCTTATGAGCGGATACACAATCTGGTAGCAGCCGTTCCGGAATGCTCGGCGGGAACCGCCCCATTTGAGGTATCGCCGGAGATGCGCCATTTCATGGAATAACCTTAACAACG
>MELM01000033.1:89059-91508 GCA_001767605.1 Candidatus Solincola sediminis
TTATATAAAAGCGGTTTCTTAAAAAATGTTTATGTTTAGGCCCGACCCCGTTGTTAAGGGGTCATCAGTTCCAGGAATCTTTCCAGCTTGCCCTTTTCCTTCAGTATTCGCAAGCCGAGTTCAGTCGTTGTTTCGGGAGGTTCCGGCCAGTCTTCCCTTTTCACCATTTTCATCGCTTCATTGGGGCAGCCGGTGGCGCATAGCCCGCAGCCTATACACTTTTCAATGGCAACTGAAGCGCGTTCATCAACCATCTCAATGGCTTTTACCGGACACCGCTCGTCGGCGCAAATCGCGCACCCCGTGCAAGCATCGCCATCGTTTTGTGGCAAAAAACCCGATCCGAGTAATAAAAGCTTGTTCCCCTGTTCGATATAGGCCTTGAGCAAGCCGCAGCAACAGGGGCAGCAATTGCAGATAAGCGTGAGGCGGTCTTGTGAGTTGTTGACCTGATGCACCAGCCCGGCGGCATCGAGTTCCCTCAGCTTCTCCTTCATCTCTTCCTTACTGAGGTAGCGCCCAAAGCCTCGTTCCACCAGGAAGGTACAGGTATCATCGAAGACCATACAAGCCTCACGTGGCCGATCGCATTCCTCTTCCAGTTCGCGGCAGGCACAGTGCACGAGTCCCGTTACCTTGGCCCGGTCTATCATTTCAAACAGCATCTCGAAGGTAAGTATCCCCGGCTCGCTTTGCACCTCTTCCTGTACGGTTACAACCCGCATCACAGCGGTTGAAGGCGATCCCAAAGCAGCAGTTACTTTCGGAAGGTATTCCTTCCAGAGAGGAGTTAATCGTGCAATTGTCTCGTCGTGCTTACCTTTCATATAAGGGAACTCGAAGAGGCCCGGCATGACGGGAAGCAACGAATATCCTACCTGCCCATCTTTTTTGCGGGAATACACGACGCCCTTATCAGCCAGGGCCTCCAGGCATGACTTTGCCTCGTCCTCTGCCACGCCGGTCTTCTCGGCCACCGCATTGGCGGCGCTCGGTTTGAAACCCAGGCCAAGCGCTACTTGAGCCTCCCTTTCGGAAAAAAGGATCTTGAGGATCTGGTTGATTTCCGGTGCCGGCGGGCACGCGGTCGGCATCTTGTCCAAGTGATCCCTGAGTTCTTCGTAGATGTCCATAGCCTTAACCTTTCCGGAGTCGAACTCCTTTACCTGTCCGAAAGATTTCGAAGCGTCTCGAGCACGAAGCTGATGCTGTTTCGCATGGGTGAGGGATCTCGGGTCAGCTTGCTCATCATGATCCCCCCCTCGACGGCAGCGATCGCAAAATCGGCATAAGCGTTGCCGTCAAAATCGGCACTCAGCAAACCGGCCGCCTTCATTTCATCCAATTGCGAGGCAATCGACGAGGACCAGGATTTAAATACTTCCGCTACACCGGCCCTGAATTCTTCATAGCGCTGGCTCATCTCCAGGGCCAGGTTCCCAATTATGCAACCGCGCTCGCAGCCGGCACTCTCCACTATGCGTTGGATTTCACCAAGAATTATCTCGATGCGCCGCAGGGGGGATGATCGCTCGCGATCCAGCACTTTACCAATTCTTTGCGCAATGTAGGAAGAGGCATTGTCGATTACCGCGCGGCCCAGTTCTTCCTTGGATGAGAAGTGATGGTAAAAACTACCTTTTGTTGCGTCCGCCTGCCGTATTACATCGTCAACGGTCGTTGCGGCGTATCCCTTTTCATAAATGAGATTCGTCGCGCTATCCACGATCCGCTTTCGGGTCAGATCGCCCCTCGCCTGTCTGACTCTTCCCGGCACTGCTTCGCTCACGCGCGACTCCTTACGGGATGGGGTTCTACAAACAGACCAGCCCCTTTGAAGACCCCTTTGTAGATCCATAATAGACCAACCGGTCGGTATGCATTTAGGATATCGGGTTCTCTCGGATGCGTCAATCTTTCCAAGGGTGTTAGAATGAGTGATATTTTTAACAATCCATGTGTGCAAGCACACGCTCATCGGAAAGGAAAAAATGGATAAGGATTTTCCTTATATCGTGAGGGTCGTCGTTGAGATTCCCAAGGGATCCAGAAACAAGTACGAATACGACCCCGATAGTGGACGGATGAAATTGAACCGGGTTCTCTCCAGTGCCGTTCACTACCCGGCTGACTATGGTTTCGCCGAGGATACCAGGGCCGAGGACGGGGACGAGGTGGATGTGCTGGTGCTTATCGAAGAGCCGACCTTCCCCGGCTGCCTGGTGGAGGCAAAGCCCATCGGCTATCTGGAGATGCACGACGAAAAGGGAGGAGACAATAAGGTCCTGGCCGTTCCGTTAAGCGATCCCCGCTGGGGAGATATAAAAGATCTCTACGAGCTTCCGCCCTCTCTCCTGGACGAGATAGAGAACTTCTTCCTTACCTACAAGCGGTTGGAATCAAAAGAAGTAACCAGCGACGGCTGGTACAACTCCCGTAAGACGCTGGA
>MELM01000033.1:91577-93001 GCA_001767605.1 Candidatus Solincola sediminis
TCAGCCATCGGGCATTGAAGGCGACGATAATCGTCGAAAGCGACATCAAAACCGCTCCGATCGCGGGACTCAACGTGACCCCAACCGGGTAGAGGACCCCCGCGGCCAGCGGTATCGCGAAGAAGTTATAGCCGGTAGCCCAGCCCAGGTTCTGCACCATCTTGCGGTAGGTTATCTTCCCCAACCCGATAATCTGAACGACGTCCCTGGGATCGTTGCGGGCCAGGACGATATCCGCCGATTCGATGGCCACGTCCGTGCCTGCCCCGATGGCTATTCCCACATCGGCTTGCACCAATGCGGGTGCATCATTGATGCCGTCGCCCACCATGGCTACAACCAATCCGCGCTCCTGTAATTCTTTTATGCGTTGTGATTTCTCCTGCGGTAACACCTCGGCGAAAAAATCAGCAAGGCCCAGTTCCTCCGAGACTCGTTGTGCGACCGTCTTGCTGTCGCCGGTTATCATCATGCATCGGATTCCGGCGGCCCGTAGATCACGCACCGCCTCCATTGATTCCTCCCTGACCACATCCGCAAGGGCAACAGCTCCGATCGGTTTATCTTCCTCGAGGAGATAAACAACCGTCTCGCCCCTTTCCCTGGCCTGCTCCACCCCGGCATTTGAAATCTGCGAGCCTAGCTCTCGCACGTAGCCGGGGCTTGCCACAACTATTTCACGCCCGCGCACGCGGGCTTTGGCGCCCCTTCCCGGAATAGCGGAAAAATTCTCCGAGGCCTCGATGTTGAGCCCGCGACTTTGCGCCTCGTTTACTATGGCGCGGGCTATGGTGTGCTCGGATCCCGATTCCACGGCCGCCATAAGCTGCAGAATACCATCTTCGTTCTTCTCGTCATCGAGACTTAATACATTCATTACCCCAAAGCTTCCTTTGGTGAGAGTGCCGGTCTTATCGAAGACAACCACTTCGATGAGACGTGCGCGCTCGAAGGCGCTTCTATCACGTATCAGGAAACCGCGGCTGGCTGCAATAGTAGTGGAGACGGACACCACGAGTGGAATTGCCAGACCAAGGGCATGAGGGCAAGCTATTACCATTACGGCAACCGATCTGGTGATGCCGAATTCAAAGGTATAGCCGAGGGCCAGCCAGGTGGCCAGAGTGGCGGCTCCGCCGATGATCGCGATCAGGGTGAGCACAAATGCCGCGCGATCGGCCAGGTC
This sequence comes from Candidatus Solincola sediminis, assembly GCA_001767605.1. Classification (GTDB taxonomy): domain Bacteria; phylum Actinomycetota; class Geothermincolia; order Geothermincolales; family RBG-13-55-18; genus Solincola; species Solincola sediminis. The sequence continues at coordinate 92,764 of MELM01000033.1, forward strand.
CTGGCTGCGAGAGCGGCTTTCCTGTGCCCGCCTTACCGTTTCTATTACTTGCGAAAGATAGGTATCGGCGCCGGTTTTCTCGATAACCATTTGGACGGCGCCTTCTCCGTTGATGGAGCCGCCGATGAGCTGGTCGTCGACTCCCTTCCGTAGCGGTTTCGATTCGCCGGTCAAAAGAGAGAGATCGACACTGGTTTCGCCCTTAACGATCTTGCCGTCTACCGGTATCTTCTCTCCC
>MELM01000033.1:93013-93152 GCA_001767605.1 Candidatus Solincola sediminis
ACCCTGTCTCCTTCATGCAGGGATTCGAGCGGTACATCTTCAATCTCGCCTGCCGCTCCCAAGCGGTGTGCCTGTTTGGGCAGAAGCTCCGCCAGCTTTTGCAATGCTCCGCTCGCGCCCATCACGGAACGCATCTCCA
>MELM01000033.1:93165-97905 GCA_001767605.1 Candidatus Solincola sediminis
AGAAGCATAATGTCGATGAGGGTGGCAAGCTCCCAGAAGAGCACATCCCCCTCGAGACCGAAGACAACTGCACTGCTGTAGATGTAGGCGATACTGATTGCGAGGGCGACCAGAGTCATCATCCCCGTCCTCAACTTGCGCAACTCGCGGATCATGCCGGTGAGGAAGGGCCAGCCCCCGTAGAAGTAGACGGCCGAAGCCAGGGCGAAGAGGAAATATGACTGACCTCGAAACCGCAGCGTCTCCTCTACGTTGAATATTCTCTGAACACCGGGGGAAAGGATCAGTATGGGAACCGTAATGGCAAGGCTTATCCAGAACCTTCGGCGGAAATCAGAAACCATATGAGATTGGTGGTCCTCTGCAGGACGCTCATGCATGCGCGCTTGATCATTCCTGGCAGAATGCTCATGCATCGATTCATGGTGCTCCATTTGGGAATGGTCCATCCGCTCACCTCTTTTCTCGCTCTGCTATAACAGGCTTAGCGTATTATTCCCTTGCTTGCGAAGAAGGTGTAATATTCGCAGATATGAACATACTATTTATATGCAAAACGCTGCCACACGAGAGGGTTATTGGGGGCCCGGTAATAATTTTCAACCGCATTCGGCTCCTCTCCAATCGACACAATGTTTCTTTGCTCTGCTTCGCAACGGAAGATGAAGAACGTTTTTCCGGCTCCGTATCCCGCTACTGCCGGGATTTCAAGACCGTGCCTCCACCCGTGCCGTCACGCGGCATTCGAAAAGCCTGGAATTTCTTCTTCTCGCCGGTTCCCATCTATTTCCTCTACGGTTATTCATTGGAGATATATGAGGCGCTGAGAGCAATGTTGGAAAAAAATACCTACGACGTCGTTATATCCGAATATTCGATGGTCGCCCAATACCTTTACCATAATCCCGATCTTGCCGGCATCAAGAGAATCATGTCTGTCCATGAGTGCTATTACCTGGCCCGTAAGAAGGCCTTCAAGGTGCAGAAGTTCTCGCGCGAGGGGCTCTCCGCATTGCTGAACTTGAAGGGACTCAAGAAATTCGAGTTCGATATATACGCGGATGCCGATAAACTCCTGGTTCTCACCCCCGAGGGGAAACGGGAACTTCTGGATATCAGGCCCGATTTGGATATTGCAGTAGTGCCGCATGGAGTGGATTGCGAATATTTCGCTGCCTGCAGCGAGCCGTCCAGGGAGCAGGCGGTAATGTTCCTGGGGAACTATCCACATGACCCCAATCGCGATGCGGTCGTCTATTTCGTTAAGAAGATCTGGCCTGAGGTAAGAAAAGCAATACCCGATGCCCGGTTCTATGTAGTCGGTAAGGACCCGACATCCGAAATCCGCGACATGGCCGAAGAGGATTCCTCGATAATAGTCACCGGCACGGTGGACGACGTGAGGCCTTACTTCGAGAGGAGCAAGATATTCGTCAATCCGGTGAGGATCGGGGGCGGCTTTCGGGGAAAGCTTCTGGAGGCAATGGCCATGGGACTGCCAATTGTGACCACCTCATTGGGGGCTGAGGGCGTGAATGCCGAGAGTGGCCGGGACATGATCGTAGCCGACGAACCCTCTGATTTTGCCGCTGCAGTCGTTCGGCTGCTCAAGGATCGCAGGCTTTCTCAAGGTCTCGGGAGACGAGCAAGGTCGCTCGCTGAAGACCTCTTTTCCTGGCAGAGGGGAGTCGATGAGCTGGAGAAGGTGCTGATCGGCGTGGTCGAAAGCTGAAAGGTCGATGGGGTCGCCCGACCCCATGTTTATGTTTAGGCCTGACCCCATTTAGTGAAATCTTCCTTGAGTATCCCGGAGACATAATCCACGAATTCCGGCCCATAGCCCTGCTCGGCATGACCGAAGTCAGAGAAGATACGCAGCCTGGAATTAGGGGCGCTACGGTGTAATTCCCTTGCCTGTTCGGCCTCGAAGATGTAGTCATCCTCGCCATGAATTATCGTGAGGGGATGAATCCGACCCACCAACTCGACCACCGGCTCGGCTTGTTTCCATATTCTGTCAACCCTCACTTTGTAGCGGCGGGCCGCCAGAGCTCTGCCTATCGGATTTCCCATCTGGAGTCGGATCCGGCGGGCGCCGGGTGCTTTTGCCGTTCTCAAATCGGCCGGCACGCTTACTACTATCACGGAGGATAATTGGTTGTAACAGGATGCATAACGCAATAGTGCGACGCCGCCCATTGAAAAACCGAGAGCGCCAATCCTGTCATGGCCGTCCTCAGAAGCCAGTTGGACCACCGCCTTGATGTCCGAGGCTTCCAGGTAACCGAAGGTCGAGACTCCCGGCGACAGGCCGTGACCCCTGAAATCGAAAGTGTATACGGTATATTGCTCGGCTAGATCCTGCGCGAGTGCCACGAGGTCGCGGATGTTTTTATTACCACCAAAACCATGGCATATGATTAACGCCTGTCGCGTCTCCTTTCCCATGCGAAGGGTGTCGAGGTAGGCGCCATCTTCCGTGGCGATCGATCGTTTTAAAACAGGTAGGGTATATGCGGTGAACATATCCTTTCCCAATAGATGCCCGCTATCCGGTTGCATCGATGCCCCCGATCCTGCCGCTGTCTTACTTGTAAGCGTGAATGGTGATACGACTTATGTGCATTATCGGACCCCTAGGGGCCCCGGGCTTCAAACGGTAATAGAGCGCGCGGGCGAGGCGCTTCGGTAATGCATCGGGCTTCTGGACTACCTCTACCCGGCTGAACCCCACTTCCTTGAGCATGGCTTCCAGTCCGGCCGGGTTTATGCCGTTCCAATTCGAGATGTCCCCATAGAGAACGCCTTCCGGATAAATGGCCATGGCCGGGCGCCGGATTGAGAGGAGATCGACTACCGTCTCCAGTATCAACAGTTCCCGTGTAATATCGGATATTTTCTTGAGTGTAAGCAAGGGGTAGCGCATATGGTATAGAACCCCCAGGAAGAGTACTACATCAAAAGTGCCTATGGTTGAGGGAGAAAGGTCCAGTACTTCCATCTCGCTGTCTTCGACGTTCGAGCCAAGCGCTTCCCGGGCCAGTTCGAATCCACGCTTGCTTCCCCAGGTGCTGCCATTCCAGGCATAGGAATCAACGGCGAGCACTCGTGATGCCCCTCGCCTTTCCGCTTCAAAAGAAAAGAACCCGTCCCAGGCTCCGATATCGAGGACGCTTTTGCCCGTCAGATCGTCGGGGAGACGAAGGCGTTCCAGCTTGCGAGGTGAATTATCCCTGCCGGGGGTAACGATCCCGTCTCCTAGATCAATCGTATGCCACCAGTCGAAGCTCTCAACTTCCGCCTTCAATTCGGGCATTTCTTCTTTTAGGGACATTTCACACTCCTTCCTTCGAACGCTTCTATATTACCTGACGACGCCGACATCTGACAGATAATGATTTACATTGTGGATGACGATGAGAACGTAGGAGCCGCGAGTGGCAGGAGGTAAAATGTCCGGTCATCACCTGAAGAATCTGGCTCTAATCTGCATCTTCATCGTAATAGGTTCCTCTTTTCTCGTGCCGGGTTGTGGAAACGGTGCGGCCCCTTCCGGAATAGAGCAGAACAGTGAGGAAGGCAATCAGGCAGTAACGGAAACCAAACCGGTAGAAACCCAAGACGCCGATTCCGCATCATCGAGCATGACTATTCATATGTGCGGGCGTTCCGTGCTTGCTGGTTGGTTCTACTATTGGGGCTGGGAAGGCGACCCCGCCACTCCTATAGGATTCGGCGGTTATAATCTTATCTATCATGAGATGAATAGCCCTCCGGATATAACTGCCAGCGCCCTGGATGTCATCCACCAGATGAAACTAAGGGGCGATAAGATCATGTTTTTCAAACTCTGCTTCGTCGATTTCATCGGAGGGGATCAGGATGGGGCGCGCCAGAATCTCGAGGCCGATAAAGAAATAATACGCACCGTTGTAAAGGCAGCCGTGGAGGACGCCGGACTCACCTTGATCCTCGGCAATGCCTTGCCGACCACCAGGCAATACTCGGATTACTGGCTTACCTGGAACAACCAGGAATACAATAAGTTCCTCGACGGTCTCTCGGCGCAATACCCGGGCCGGGTCCTTATCCTCGATCTTTATAGAACGCTTACGACTTCGGACTACTGGCTGCGCCCCACTTACGCCACGGCTCCGGATGACGCCCACCCCAATGCCCAGGGATATGCAGCCCTCGACAAAGCCTTCCAGGCTCTATTGGCAAAGCTCGCCTCCGCACCTTGAGTGCGGCTCCAGTCTGTGAAAAAATAGCGCTGGCCGCCGACGAATTCCGGCAACAGGAGATGCAGATATTAATGCTGATAGATCTACACGTGCATACCGCTGTTTCCTCGCCCTGCTCGCAAATCGATCCGATTCAATTAATCAAGGTTGCATCAACTACGGCGTTGGATGCCATATGCGTCACGGAACACGAGGAGACCGAAGGAGCTGAGGTCGCCTGGAGGTTGGGAACGGAATCAGGATTCCCTGTTCTTAGGGGTATTGAAATATATACAGATCTTGGCGATGTGCTATTATTCGGACCGGCCCGGTCGAGCTATCCGACTAGGACTCCTTTTTGCGAATTGCTTGCCGAGGTGAGAGAATCCGGCGGCGTGCTGATCCTCTGCCATCCTTGCCGGGGTGCCCACGATCTCTTTGATACCATGAAACCGGAAACCGCCGACTTTCTCCTATCCAACATAGATGCGGTAGAGACGAGAAATGGCGGTACAAC
>MELM01000033.1:97935-108344 GCA_001767605.1 Candidatus Solincola sediminis
GGCCGCCCGATATGGATTGCCTGGCGTGGGAGGAAGCGACGCTCATTTCCTTATGCAACTCGGCCGCTGCCTCACCATCTTCGAGAGGGACATAAACGGCGAGGACGATCTGGTACGGGAGATAAAAGCCGGTAGGTGCCGGGCTGTTTCCGCATCCGAAATAGAGCAGAATGTCATGCCGGAATTCAGGAGACTTTAATGATCATCGATATGCACATTCATACGAACTTGGGTTCAATATGCTCGCAACTGGGACCCGACGAGCTGCTGCAGAGGGTGCGGGAGCTGCAAATAGATGCCATTTGCGTAACGGATCATCATTCGCACCGTGGGGCTGACAAGATGATCGAATATGCCAGGGGCAGCGGCTACCCGATCTTCAGGGGGGTCGAGATATATACAAATCTGGGCGACATGTTGGTATTCGGCCTCAAGCGTGAAACCAGGTACCACCTTACGACCTTTGACGAGCTGATCGAAATGGCGGAAGAAGACGGCGCCGTCATCATACCTTCTCATCCCTGCCGGGGGTGGGACCCGAAGCACGCACATGAACATTCCTTCCCGCAGGGACTGCTAGGACATATCGCAGCCATCGAGACTCATAACGGGGCCAACAAGGCAAGGAGCAACGACCTGGCGCAAGCGGTCGCACGTGAATTCAGCCTGAATGGGACCGGGGGCAGTGATGCGCATTCACTGTGGCAGGTAGGCAAATGCGTCACTGTCTTCGAAAACGACATATCAAGCCAGGAAGAGCTGCTGGCGGAGCTGCGAGAAGGGAATTACGAAGCCGCTTACCTCGAGGATCTGAGTAATAGCCGGGGGTAAGGCTATTTCCCTTTGGTTATCCTGAAACGGCAGCGCTCATCACCGCGCGGCAATGACTCCAAGACCTCTATCCTGAAGTTGCCCCCCAAGTGTGAGACCAGCGCCTTGAATTCGTATTGGGAGCAGCTTTCCTCACAGTCTACGTTGATATGTTTAAAGTACCAATCGTACCAGGGATCCCTTCTTATGGTGAGATATCCGGCATCCCCTTCCGCCTCACCCGTTATTAATTTCATTCTTGGAAGGTAGGCGAGGGATTCGTTATTCAATAGCAGCATGAGTTTGACGGCGTCCTCGACATTGGGTTGTAAACGGTATACTTTGACAAGACGCTTTCCGGTGCTGCTCCCCAGGCCGTGCATGGCGGCATTGATCAGGCCTTGATAGTCATTCCCATTGAGGTTGTTGGCAGCGTACTCCGCGATATCATTGAAGATTCCCATTACAGCGGCGTAGAGAGTTCGATATTTGTCATCGACCGACATGGCGGGGCAAAGAATCTTTTCCAATACAATCACCTCTCCAGGAGACATTCTAGCATTAATGAATGGAGAATTGATAAAGCATGGAGGTGGAAACTAAAAGGAAATATTATTGATTAAGTGATCTACTTCTTCCTGGTTGCCTTCGTTGCCCATTGTCACCACAATGGTGACATATTCAGAGCCCTTCTTATAAAAATCGAGATAATCCATATTAAGAGAAATGCCGTTTGCTCTAATCGCAAAACCTACATGAATAGCGCCGATCCCACAAGCCATTTCCACAACCTCCGCCTCTGTTGTTTTCAGGCCTGCATCGATGGCACTACTGCTTGCCTTTAGTTGATTGATGTATTCATCTTCGTGTTCTTCGAAGAAAGCCTTCACGTCTTCATATTTGTCACTGTCCGGAGTCTGCATCTGGAAAAAATCGCCATGCGCGATCACAATGGTGTTGGTGAGGGTTCCGTCCGAAAACAGATAATCCATTTTCACGTTATTGCCCTGAACAACCGAGTCTTCGGCCGTTTCTTTTGCCTTCTCATCGGCGTCTTTCCAGCCCGGGGGAGGTGTTACCTGGATTTGAGCGGTTTTGTGAAAAATATAATAAAGGCCGCCACCGACGAGGGCAAAAAACAAGAGGAAGAATATGATTCCAGCTAGAACTCTAGTGCTTCCCGAAAGGCCTCGTTTGGATTCAGGCGGGGCATTGCCGGGCGAATAAGCGCCAGGCGGCGGGCCGTAGCCCTGCTGCTGCGGAACACCTGGAGGAGGGACTTGTGCCTGCTGCTGATATGGTACGGAAGGAGACTCGTATTGCTGCTCCGGAGGTACCATACCTCCCTGCTGCTCCTGAAAAGCATATTGGCAGAGCGAGCACCATGGTGCCTGTTCTGCATTATCCGCTCCGCACCTGGGACATTTCAATTGACACCGTCCGGTAGGTAACATATTCTGCTAACTATTTCTCGTCCCGGGGTGGCTGATTCTTTATATACGTCAATAGCGGGTGATGTGCTGCTCGCAGAGCCCGAAGAGGTCCTTCACTTTAACAGCCTTTCGCCCCGAACCCAGTTTCCCCTTGAAGAGGCCGAAGGGTTGGTGAAAATCGGACATAATAGGGCCGACTTTTATCCGCTCCGCTCTTTCGCCCTGTGGCTGGAAGTCGAGGTCCGCCAGGCCGTCAGTAGTTTTGATGAACCAAGGTCCGAGGATGTCTGCTTCGCTGTAACCGAAGCGGGCCGCACCAGTGAGAAAGATCTTTCCTCCCACCCAGTAACAGTTTTCGCTGTACTCCTCGTCATTCGCTATGTTGTTTTGGCACAGATTGGCCGCAATGATGGAAGCGTCCTCAGATCGTCCCGCAAAGGTCATCCATTTCCAGAAGCTGTGATAGGGATAGAACGCTTTTTGTTCGTCCAAGAGGCAGACGTCTCTTTGGGGATCGAGCTCGATAACCCGATCTCCCACCGTTATCCGACCCTCGACCGGGCAGGCGGCCTTGTGGGTGTAAAGGGGGCGATTGGCGGAGAATGGACTTACGACTACCAGGGGCTCATATCTGGTAATATCTTCCAACATGCGGAATTCACCCTGGATGCCGGGTAGTTGCTTCCTTTCCGCCACGTCCACAAGAATCTGATGGTAGCCGTCCTCCAGGCGATTCTTGACATGAATCGAGTAACCGCGGGCCTCATATGAGCATTCCCCGTTCCACGTAGTCTCCGCCAGAATCGCTTTTGCCGCCGGTCCCTGCTTGGCGTGCTCAATCCTTATCCCCGTGTCCCGGGCATAGTGATAGACAAACGAGACGCCCAAGAACTTGGCATTGAAAATGACCAGGCCGATATAATGTTCGGGATGTATTATCCCGAAATGCTGCCACTCCTTCAGCCTGAATCTGACGAGGCCGGCCGGGATTTTCCCCCTGCTCCCAAAGACTTCGGCCTGATCCAGATTCAGTTCCTTGAACGGCTCGCTGAATGCTCCGAATTCGGCAACTCTGCCGTCTTCGATTAATCTTGGTGGAGTTTTTACGATACTTCGCAAGGCTCCTCCTTTCCCTCCGCGTGCGCTGCCCACTATTATAGATAATAAAGCATTGGGAACCTCTGTCTTTCGCCCGGGCTTCTAAGATTACATGTCCCAGTGGCCATGCGCCTGATATATCGGAAAGGGAAGATATGATTAGCGCTTTTCAGAGCATAACCATCGGAGTTAAGGATGTGGAGCACAGTGCGGGCTTCTATCGCGAATTCCTTGGTTTCAGCGATGTCCTTGACGATAGTACGGATTACCTGGAGGAACTCGAGCCGGTAATCGGGGCACTTATACAAGCGCGCAAAGTAACCCTCAGGGATAAAATATCCGGATCGGTGCTTCATATTGTCGAGCATATCTCGACCAAGCCTCTTCCGCCCTTAGCGCCAATCGAGTGGGGCGATACCGGTTATCTGGAATTGGGGCTGAGAGCGTTTCACCTGGAGCAACTCTACCTCGACCTCAAGAGTCGTGGCGTGGATTTCATAACGCCGGTGAGGAGCATTGATGCTTCTTCGGGAAGAAGAGGCCTCTATACCTATTTGCGGGATCCCGACGGGCTGCTTTTGCAGCTTGTTGAAATTCAGGGTGGTGAACGACCGCGGGTGGCGGGGATCGGGCACGTTGGTGTCGGTGTCGGCGATATGAAAAAAGCTCAGAATTTTTACGCTGATCTGCTGGGCTTGGAAGAAACCGTATATGAATTCAAAGGCAGGTTCCCCGAATTGGATGAGGTGACCGGAGGCAAGGATATGGAAGTGGCTCTCGTTGCGAGGGATATGGCGGCGCTGAGTCCGACAATCAAGCTTATTCACACCCCCGGGTACAAGGGGAAGCCCATTCTCGAGGCAAGAAGGTGGGGTGATATTGGAATCGCCGAAATCGCACTACTGGTGGAAGACCTCAACGTCGTGATTAACAGGCTTATTGCCGGTGGAGTTGAACTTATGAATCCACCGGCAAAGATCCGGGATTCCTCCATATATTTAAGCACTCCGGAGGAGGCCGTCCTCAAGTTGGTGGAAGAGGCGGAGCAAACTCCCTCGGCCATTCCGCCAAAGACTTTGAAGCGTGCTTTGAACAGATTCAAGGAAAGCGCGAGAACCATGCGTACGTCGAAACAGGAGCCATAGCATGGAAATCCCGGACGATCTTCAGAAGGCTATCGATTTTCACGGGCACCTTTGCCCGGGCCTGGCCATCGGCTATCGAGCGGCTCGAGGTGCGATGCAGAGACTCGGGCTCAAGAGAGCCTACGACGAAGAACTGGTTTGTGTCGTTGAAAATAAATCGTGTAGCGTGGACGCTGTGCAATACCTGAGCGGCTGCACCTTCGGCAAGGGCAACCTCATCTTCCAGGATTACGGCAAGCAGGTTTTCACTTTTGCGCTGAGGCGCCGGCCGGAAAGTGCGTTGCGCGTGAGCCTGAAGGCGGGGGCGATCGACGCGCCGCATGATGGCGAGCATCCGGCCGAGAGAAGGCAGAGGGTATTGGAAACATTACTTTCCTCGGCCCTGGAGGAGCTATTCTATATCGAAGAGGTCGATTTCGAGATGCCGGAGGAAGCTCAGATCGAACCCTCGATCCCATGCAAGAACTGCGGGGAGCCGACCATGCAGAGCAGGCTGGTATCGCGCGAGGGATGCCTCCTGTGTATCCCTTGCTCGCATGGATGGCAACCTCCCTCACGATGAGGCTGATCCTCAAGCAACGATTATCCGTCCGCGTTCCCGCCAATCGTCGTCGAGTTTTCCCCTGAAAACGCGTCTGGCAGGCGCCCTGGTAAGGAGTTCGCCCTCTGCGCTCAACTCCACCTCCATGAGACCGCCGGGCAGCAGCACCTGCGCCAGCCGCTTGCACCTGCCGGTTCTTGCTGCCGCGGCTACAACTGCTGCCGCCCCGGCGGCGCTCGACGCCGTTTCTCCCACGCCCCTTTCCCAGGACCTGAGTGATATTTCTGACATATCCAACACTCGCGCGAATTCGACATTCACCCTCAATGGAAACAATGGATGGTGCTCCATCATCGGGCCCAGCTCGCAAAACTGAGAATCATCCAGTGATTCCAGAAAGAGCACGCAGTGCGGGGTTCCCACGGAAAGACAGGTCGCTTTGAGCGATACATCCTTGACATCGATTGCAATCTCCACCGCTTCATCTTCCTCCCCTGTCATCGGTATGGAGGATCTCCTGAAATCGGGCTTACCCATATTTACCTCCACGCCATGAACTGCACCCAGCGATATTTGAAGCTTAACGGTCCTTACGCCTGCGTGGGTCTCCACCGCCATTTCCTTACCGGTAATACTCCCCATGTCATAGAGGTGTTTTGCGAGGCAGCGCAGCCCGTTTCCACTCAATCCGGCTTCGCTGCCGTCGGGATTGTAATTGGTCATCCGGAATGAGGCTCGAGTGGAGGGCTGGATGAGGATAATGCCGTCGGCTCCGATCCCCAAGCGCCTGTCGCAGAGAGTGCGGATGTCCTCTGGTGCCAGTGGCGGCGGTTGCCGCAATGCATCGAACAATATGTAATCGTTTCCCAAGCTTTGATATTTATAAAATTCCATGCTGGCATTATAAATGACAGCTCCCCAAAAAGGGCTACACAAAGGTGCCTGACACCTTTGTGTAGCTAAGGGGGGTTAACAATGGGGCCCTTACGGTGGGGGTTAGGTTCTTTTTTCCCAGAGTTCCATGAAGCGCTGGGAATCCTCCCACATATTAATGTTGTTGAACAGAACGTAGGCCTTTTTCTTTTTACTCTTGCGGAGCACGGTCACCAGCTTGCTCAATTCCTGATCGGTATAGCGGTGCCGGTAGCCGCCCGTGCCATTCAGCCTCCAATAGATAACGGAGCCTGATTTTTCCCTGCAGTTAAAAGGATCAACCACGTGGAGTAGGTCAAGTTCGCGGCATATCCGGCCTGCTTCCTCCGGCTCCCAGTGCCCTCGCGGTTCCCAGGCCAGTTTTAAGGTGTCTCTTTCTATTGATCCGAAGAAATCCCGCATCTGCTGCATGTTTTTAGGGCCGGGCCCGAAGCTGGAGGGAGATTGGAAGACGACAATTTCGGCCTCCAATGCTTTTGCAACATCGAGAGTCTCCTTCCAGGCTTGAAAAATCTCCGGCGTAGGCCTGAAGGAACCGTAGGCCTCCCTCTGTTTCTCGGGGATCGGATGTTGCAGGTGGCGATAGGTGGGGCTTGACGGCCTGTGGGTTATTAATTGCCACGCTTTAAGCGTGAATTCAAAATGCGCCGGAGCCTCATGCCTCCAGTTGAGGGATGTTTTCACTCGGGGCAATTGGTAAAAAGTCTTCTGAATCTCGACCAGGGGGAATGTTTTATAATAGACGCGCCGCGCCTGAGGAAACCCGCAACAACCTACTTTCAGCTCCAAATCCGACCTCGAAAGTTGCCCAGACATTGATAATGCCGAGAAATTCTTCGCTTCCATCTTCAATTATAAGGAAATTCCGGGCAGAGGGGGTAACTTCCTTCGAAAAAGATCGAAATGTGATTTCCAGGCCGCATTCGATCAGGGCTGCTGAGGGGCCGATCCGGAACCTGAATCGTAATCTAGATCGGCAACCTCTTTATCCTCGCTCTTGACCCTCATCCTGAAGTGCTTGCGCTTGAGATCTTTCAGGAATTCTTTGTTTCTCGAGGCAAACCGGCTTATGCCGTGGTGTGCATAGGCATACATGGCAAAGTCGCGCCACCGGAAGCGAAATCCCAGTTTCCAGCACTGCCAGAGGGAGTAGAAACGCTGCATCGATTTGATCGACGCCTCCTTCTGCAGCTGATAAGGGCTCATCTTTTGCGGATTGAAAACCACATGATGGCCTGAGTATTTCGACCAGTCTTCAACCAGAATCCTGCCTTGCTGCCACAGTTCGTCGTAAGTTTCGGTACCAGGCAGCGGCGTCAGGACCAGAAACTGCACGGTATCGATCTTAAGGCCCCTTGCGAAGCTCACCGTTTCCCGTATGGTCTTGACGTCGTCATCGTCGGATCCGAGTACGAACATGCCGTGGACCTTTATGCTATATTCGTGCAGTATGTTCACAGCTTCGGCAATATCCTGCACGGTTTGTTCCTTGCGGTAATTGGCCAGGGTCCGGGGATTTATCGATTCAAGGCCCAGGAAGAGGAACCTACATCCCGTCTTTTTCATCAAGGCTAGTAGCTCGCGGTCCTTTACGACATCCACCCTTGCCTGGGCTGTCCAGCGGATTTTGATGTTGCGATCGATAATCCCCTGCAGCAACTCCTTCGTCCGGCTCGGTTTCGCCGTGAAATTGTCGTCATAAAAGAAAATGCTGGCATCCGGATTGAGCGCGTGCAGCATCTCGATTTCGTCGAGTACATCCTCGGCCTCCCGAAAGCGATAGCGCCGCCCGAACATCTTGGTTACGGAACAGAACTTGCAATTGTAGGGGCAGCCACGGCTGGTCATAACCGGGAGCACTCTTATCTTTTCAAAATTCTTGATCATGGTTATATCCGGCCAGGGCAGGTCATCCAGGCTGTCAACACGGGGCACGGCCTCGTTGTGGAAGTACTCGCCGCCCTTGCGATAGGAAAGGCCGGGAATCGATTCAAAATCCTGCGACCCTTGCATGAGCTTCTTTACCAATTCCAGGAAAGCGTACTCGGCTTCCCCCCTGATTACGAAATCGGCGCCCTTGGCGAGTCCCTCCTTGGGCAGGAAAGTCACGTGCGCGCCACCCATGACCACCGGTATATTGCTGTGTTGCTTGATCCTTTCGAGAATCGCGTAAGCGCCGGGGGCGGTGGTTGTGATCGTGGAAATGCCGACAAGGTCGGACTCCGCGACTTCTCGCCAATCGATTCCTCCCAACTCCTGGAAATATATCTGCGGCCGGATGCCTAGTTCTCGTTCCAGCAACGCCCCCAGCAAGGGAAGCCCAAGGCGGGGGAGCTTGAACCTGGAATAGACGTGGACTCCTGGAGCCTTCGGTTCAATCAATGTAATTTTCATCTAATAATCCTTATGGTTATAGCAGCCCGATCCATCCCTATGATTTATTATTTATACTCTGCTTATCTACCTATTACAAGGCGGATAGCCTTGGAAAGGTTACAGGACGAGCCCATTCAGGCCGAAGATTTATTAGAATTTATAGGCGGTTAATTCAAAGTCGGTTTCGAATCGTGCCGACTGTTTGCGAGGTGTTTCGCGATGAGCTCCAAGATAATGATCATCGACGATAACCCGGTTATCGTAGAGCTCCTACAACGCAAATTGGGCCGTGAGGGCTATGAAGTACTGGGCTGTGTCGAAAGCGAACATGCCCTTGAACGCTGCCTGGAGAAGAAACCCGACCTGGTAATCTTGGACATTCTCATGCCGGGAATGAGCGGGTGGGAGGTTATGAAGGAGTTGAAATCGAACGAGGGTACGGCCTCCATCCCGATCATAATCTCAACCGTAAAGAACCGCCCGGAGGATATGAACAGGGGCAGGGATCTGGAAGCGGCCGATTATATAGCTAAACCCTACGTTTTCAGTGACCTTCTGGATATGGTGGACAGGATACTGACAGCCGGCGGAGATCAACCCGAGTAATCTGAAAAACCCTCTCTACATCATCAACACGGATCATCGAAAGAAAAGAGAAAACTTCAATCTTCGTCATCTTTGAGCGCTGCCTTCCTGAGTTTTCGGCGCTGGAAGATCCCACGCCTGACGGCGGGCTCTTCGCCGTTTTCCTCTTCGGGAGAAATCTCCGCTGTTATTGGAGGCGAGGAGTAGGCTCTCTCCCCGCACAGCTCCCTCGCCGCCACTATCCCGCTCAAGGCCGCTCCCTCAACTCCTCCCCCATACCGGCTCCATGCACCGACCAGGTAGGTGTTGGGTATGGGGAGCCGGGGACCGAAACGCTTGTAGTACCACTGGCCGATAAGTGGCGCAAAACCAAAGGCGCTGCCTTGATTGTTCGATGTCAACTTAGCGAATTGAGTCGGCAGGGTGACGAACTCCCTTACCGCCTTCTTGGTGGAGGGAAAAACATTCCCTATTTCTTCTTTCACCACGGCCGACAGTTCGGCTCCCAGATCCTTGCCGGTCACTTCGTTTTCAAAAATATGGTAGCAGCTGTGGGGCACATTTATGCGGGCCAGGAGCACGCAGCCTTTCCTGCCTTCATCCCGCTTCTCTTTGGTCAGAGTGATGGAATCGATCTGAACGTAGCTGTCCCCGGTTCGCACCCGTCTCGGTTTTGGAGGGAACAGGAAAACTCTGTCAGGCAGCCGAAGGTCATCCTCGAAGAGAAGGTGCAAGACCAGCGCGGAGCAGGAGGGGGTGAACTTCTCCATGCTCTTCACGAAGTTTATCCCCAATAATGACGGGGCTATCAAGCCGGTCAGCGCCCGTCTGGGATCTACATTCAAGATGACTACATTCGATCTCACCTGCGAACCGTCTGACAGCCTCACTCCGATGGGGAGCGTTCTTGCTCCCTGGCCCTTGAACAAGACTTCTTCCGCCCCGCACGATGTCACAAAATCACCTCCTGATTGTTTCACAAGCTCCGCCATTTTCCGTGAAAAGTTCGATAAATGCCCGGCCGGGTAGACGATGCCGTCAAGGAAGAGCGAGCTCAGGACCATGGCGCCTTCGTAGGCGGGAAAGCTGTGGGGACTGCCGCCCATAAGACCCGAAAGATTGGCCAGAAGATTTTTAAGACCGCCATTCGGCAGGTAATCGTCAAGCATCGCCTGGAAGCCGGCGTTTTGCCATCGAGAGGAAATGGGATGCCGTAGAAAATCCTCACGGTACTCTTCCAGGTTCAGGGGTAGGGGAGGAGCAAGGAAGTCGCTTCGGTCCATGATTTCGCCCCGGAAACGGCGAAGATCCTGAAAAAGCCTTCGCAGGCCTTCCCGGGACTCGGGAAACTTCCCGCCTAATTTCTCGATGTCACTCTCGCTGCCTTGGCCGAGACGCAAGGCGACTTTCCCATCCGCGACACCCCAGTCCAGTTTCCGCATCGTGATCTCATCATTCAGGCCGATTCGCTTCAGCAGGGACGCCATA
>MELM01000033.1:108353-114506 GCA_001767605.1 Candidatus Solincola sediminis
CACCCGTCATGATGGTCGGACCGGCGTTCAAGGGATAGCCATGCCAATCGTAAGTACTGCAATAACCCCCCGGGATTCTCCCTTTCTCGGCCATGAAAACCTTCATGCCCGATGTCGAAAGGAGGGAGGCGGCAGCCAGGCCCCCAATACCCGATCCTATCACTATGGCATCATACTCGTTTTTCAAGAGCGGCCGTCCCGGGGTTAGAATCTGGGGGTTCCATTTAATGGAAACAGGCCCTTTTTCGACCAGCCCTGTTTCCATCCTTCTGGTGGCGATGAGAACCAGTAACGGGGTCATCACCATCCCAAAAACGATGAGGCCGGCTGAAGAAATCGCGGAAATCGAAATCGAAGTGGTCCCATGCAAGGCAAGCATGGAAACCACATTGACCGCCAGTCCCAGGGCGAAGATAGCGTCCCAAGCCAGTGTGAGGAGGAGCAAAGTCTGCGCAAGTATCGGGCTCTCGGCCATACTCTCCGGAAGGCCGATAGTGATGTAGTTGGAAGGAAAGGTTATTCCCTCGAGCAGTCCATATCCTCCCATTATGACGAGACAGGCGAATCCTCCCGCAAGGAGATTTGAAATCCTGGTATCGAGATCGCCTCTAAGCCCGATGGCTGCAATGCAGGCCACAATGAAGAACAGCAGCGAAAAAGGCTGCAGTATGCCCCACTTACGCCCTGCCGGCATCAGAAGGAACATGCCGCCGACAATGGCAAGACCGGACAGGGCTCCCCAAAGGACCATGTCGAAATAAGCCAGGGTAGCGAGAGCAAGCCAAGGCAGAAAGGCCAGCATAAAAAGTAGAAGGCCGCGACGGCGCAAGAAATCAACCTCCTTCTGCCAACGGGCTTCGACTGACAGCGGCTACGAAATAATATACCTCATATTCGGATTGCATCCCTTTGTTGAGATCTAAAAGGATGCGATCAGCCAAGACTTTTCTCGAGAGCCCGCGGTATACCGGATAAGAGCCTCAGGGAAGCGACGGCACAGGCGAGGAGTATAGAGACTCCCGCCAAGGAAAGCCCCCAATGTATGAGCCCGGCGATCGATACTGCAATGCAGGCGGCCAGAGTGACTGCGAAAGAGGCGGCGGCGATCATAATCCCCCTGCGAATCCTCATTTTTAAATCATCCAGCCCTTCTCTCCATTCCTTCTCTGACGGTTCCCTTGGATCCTCTTCTTTTTTCAAGATAGTGCGCGAGAGGGCCGCCTTAAGGCTCTCGGCCCCCAGCGTCAACGCCCGGTTTCTAAAATGATAGGCATAAGCCAGGCCGAGGACACCTATAAGGGAGGTGAATATCAGTATGAAAAGAGATATCTGCATGTTTACTCAAGCCTTTCTCAAGCATCAATGAATATAATAATAGGCGGCAGTGACGTGGGAAACGAGAGGAGTGGATTATGCCGGATGGATTTCTCGCCAAGACCCAAGCCGAGGTCGCACTCGACCTGGTAACCAATTATCTTCAATTCGCCGGTGAAGCGGAAAGCACCAGGTATCGCGACGCAGGAGCTTATCTCGATCTATACGCGAAAGCCTACAGGCTGATCTTGGAGATAGCGGATATGGACAAGGAAAAACCACAAACCGGATTTAAACCATGAAGGCGGATAGGGTTATAACAATCGTTATCAGGCTGAGGTCTACGCCACCTCTTCCGCCTGCTTTTTCCCCAATTTCAGGCCTTTGAGGCGGCCCATATCAGCTTGATTGATCTGATCGGTTATTATTTTCTTGACTAGCTGGAATACCACAGCCCTCATGATTGTGGAGAGCATCGACCTCTCCTTCTTGCGTTTCCTGCGACTTTTTTTGCTGGTCTTGCTTTCTTCAACCAGCCGGCGCTGCATCTTGCCGGAGACCGATTTCTCGCGCTGCTCCTCGATCCTGGCCTTCAGCCGTCCCTCGATCATCTTCTTCATCTTGCGCCGCTTCCGCAGCTTGTTCAAGAAATACAAAGCGGCGATAGCACCGGCAAAAATAGCCCACCGCTTATTCTGCATGACGTCGCCCGCATCATCCATTCCGTGCCACCTCCTTTTCAAGTATTATACCCTGCAAGCAAGCAAAGCGGGGAGCCCATTGGGGTCTGGTGTTGACGGGATAAGCGGCGCTGCATATCTTTAGATAGGTTTATATCCGGTATCGAGGAGGGAGGATCGGCTTGCCGGCAGGTGAACGGGGATTCGTACGGGAAATTGCCCTTGAGGGCTGGCGGGATATACGCAGCCGTCCGCTCATGCTGCTTATCGTCTCGGCGTCCACATTGCCGTTCGTCTTCCTCTTGAATTTTCTCCTCACGCCCACCAACAGCGGTATCGATATGATCCTTTCTTTAGGTGGCTACGCCGTCTGCTTCGCTTTATACTTCCTCTTCTGGTGTATGGCTGTCGTCTTGTACGATACGCACGCTCGTTCGAAGAAGGATGCGTCCTATAAGGATGCCTTCAACCGGATGGAGGGATGGGCCTGGCCTTCCTTCCTGGCCGGGCTGCTATGCGGTCTGGTCAGCATTATCGCCTTCTTGATAGCTCAGATAGTCGTGGGTATATTGCTCAGCTTTTTGGCAGCGGGCCAGACAAGCGGAACAAGCATAACGGTTCTTCAAAACGTCGCCATTTTCCTAACTTATATCGTCGCCGACGCGGCGATTGTTTTCATTGCCCTCGTCCCCCAGATGCTGCAATTGGAGAGGGGCAGGAAGGTCGAGGAAGTTCTTCGGGCCAGCTACCATAAGATCAAGGAACATTACAAAGATGCCTTGCTCTTATTTATTCTCCCTGACCTGGTGACCAAGATCCTGATTACAGGCTCCATATTATTAATACTGAGGATCAGAGAGTATGCTCCATTATTCGTACTGCTGCTCTTGGTCTTCTCGATTCTTGAGGCCGGCCGCATCGTCTTCGTCGCCGCTTCCTTCAACCACCTCTATTACTATCTTCTGGAAGAAGAGAAGCAAAAGCGAAAGGCGAAGCCCAAAAAACAGCCTCAGAAGCAGGCTAAGAGAAAGTAGCGGGATTTATTATCCGGACAACGGGGACCTCGACCGGTCCTTTCCGTGAACTTCAGGTGTCTCCGATTTCGCACCCTGCCATATAGAGAAGGGCAAGCGCTGTGGCAAGGAGCAAGAGGACCAGAACGATTTGAATCCATCTCTTTCGTGCCATGAGGTTCACCTCCTTATCTTCATATCGGGCGCTTAAGCGGCCTGTCTTGAGGGATTATACGCAGAGCACAACAGATAAGGAATGATGAAGGTTTCTTTTCGGATAGAATGTCAAAGAATCTTAATTCAGCAGAGGCTCGACATGATTCTTGATTTTTACTTTTATGCGACACAGAGCATTGTCTACCACTTTGGTATCACGCCTTATCTCACCCGCTATCTCCTTATAGCTCTTGCCTTCGAGATAAGACACCAGCACTTTCCACTCCAACCCGCTCAGCTTCTCCTTCAGGATGTGGATGATCCTCGAAACCTCGTCCTCGAAGATGAAGAGATCCAGGGGGTCTTCCGCCTTGGTGCAAATACCCGTCGTCGCGAAATAGACCCCGTCGCCGCCTTCATCGAAAGTATTGGCTTCGAGGGATCGGTAGCAGCTTAGGGGGTTGTGCTTCTTGCGCGTGTGGGTTTTTACGGCGGTTATGATCTGCCGTGTGATGCATAGGACCGCGAACGAGCGGAACGAGCAGATGTCGTTGAATTTGTAGTCGCGAATCGCTTTGTAGAGCCCGATCATCCCTTCCTGGATAGTGTCATCGTGTTCCGCTCCATCCAGAAAGTAAGACTTGGCTTTGACGTGGACCAGGTACTGGTATTTGTTCAGCAAATAGGCTTCGGCTTGGGAATCGCCCCGCCTGGTGGAGGCGATGAGTTCTTCGTCGGTCATTTCCTCGTAGAGGATCTCCAGGCAGTAGGGTTTGCTCTTTTCTTTAACCGGCAAGCCATCCCCTCCTCATTTTAAGCCCATATCTTGTATATTTGCAGCTATACTAATCCATATATATAGGTATTGTCAATATATTGTGGCTAAAATACTGGGAAATATACTACATAATGTGCCGATTCGAAGAGCAATCACGGCGCTGACCGAGAATAGTTGTCATTGCAGCCCCTATAATGGGCTTGGTACATAGTTTCCCGGAGGTTGTCTTGAATCGAAAAGGTTCAGAAGAACGTACCAAGGAAAGGGATTTGTGCGGAGCGATATCAGGAAAATTGGCCTGTGATCTATGCGATCTCGCCAATTCGATTTCGGCCTGCCGCAGATGCGGTGGTGGGCGCGGAATCCCGGGGCATGGAAACATCGGCGCCGCAGTGCTCCTGCTCTCCGGGATGCCCGGGCCCGGCGCTCGAGTCGGGAATCCGTGGGGCGAATGGCGGGATGAATTTATAAATCATTCAGGCGCGCAGTTGGGGTGGGATATTCATGATATTTACTTCTCTACCGCAATACGTTGCATCGGCCGGAAACCCAACCTGCGTGACGTGAGGCGATGTGCCCCATACCTGGCGGAAGAGATCTTCACTATCGGGCCGCAACTGGTTATCGCCTCCGGCAAGATAGCCGCTGTAGCCCTGCGACTCGCATTGGGAGACCAGGTCCCCGAACAACCCAAGGCTGGCGATTCCTTCCGTTTGTTTTCGAGCCGTTTTCTCTTCAACCTCGATGTCTCGAGAATCGGGCAGGAGGAGGAAGCCCGACGGATATTCTGTGATGTGATGGAGGGGACGAGGGATCTTCTGAAGAATTGAAGGGATAGCAGGAAGTTGTTTGTTTTACTAACTGAGGGGTGATGGAGTCGGTAAACAATGCCAACCGCATTTTTCAGAAGTATGCCAAGCTCTTCCGGATAAGAACTACCATTATCTATCTCTTTCCGGTAATCCTGGGTTTCGCCGGTGCCGCCGCGGGGGGAGCCCGCATCGCTCCTTACAAAATCGCCTTCGTATACCTCGCGTTTTTCTGCGGCTCCTTCTTCTCCAGCACTTTGAATTTCTATGAGGACGTCGAATCCGATCGCCTGCATAATAATATGTACAAGGGTGATGCCCACATGTCGGATCAGCCCTTCGTTACGGGCGAGATGGGGAAGCTCGAGGCCGTCCTGCTTTTTACCTTGACCGCCGCCGGCTGCATCGGTTTTTCCCTCTTGGTAAACCTGCAATTTGCCGCCTTCATGGTCGGTTCCATCTTTATCGTCATCGGCATCCTTTATTCCTTTCACTGGTTCCGATTTAAGAACAGGCCGGCGCTGGATATAATTACCAATGCCGCGGGCGCCTGCCTTTTGTTGGTGGCCGGCTGGAAAGCCCTACAGCCAGCAACCTGGCCGCCCTGGGGTCCTCTGGCCTTCGGGTTCCTTTTTTCGGCCACCCTGTATATGCCTAGTGTCGCGAATGATGTTCCCTTCGATGCAGCTGCCTGTTTTCGCACCTCGGGGGTGGTCTTTGGGGCCAAGCGCTTGATAGACGCAATGATCCCCATGTGCTTGTTGTTAATCCCTATCGCGGTAATCAACTTCTTCATGTCCCAGAGCTGGGTGTTCAAACTTTTTATAGCACTCGCGTTGCCGGGAGCCTTGGTCTTTACAATCGGTATGCGCATCCTCTACCGACCTCCGCAAATCCGTTTCAACGCAGGCCTTCTGGTCTACCCCCTCGCGGCCCTCACGATTTTCTATTTTGTCTATGGAGTGCACCTGGCTATCAAGTAGCCATAACCGGCCAAAGGGATACTCATGTCACCGATATAGTCACGTAGCGCCTACGCTGCCTTCAATCTCTGCCATATTTCTGAGGAGGCTCGTTAATGAACGTTGCCCCTGGTAATAATAGTCAGGAAAGGGTTGGTGAGGGTGCAGCGTTAAAGTAATATTAGTATTGTTAGTATTATTGACAATGGTATTGTCAAGTTATATATTATGAATAGGCTATAATTTTTAATGGGAAAATGTTCTTAAGAGGAGGATTAGCGAAATGGCAAAGACAGTAGGTATTGACCTGGGCACAACCAACTCGGTCGTGGCTGTTCTGGAAGGCGGCGAACCCACGGTTATTCCAAATAGCGAAGGTGGCAGGACGACACCATCCGTGGTAGCCGTATCAAAAAGCGGCGAGTGGCTGGTAGGCCAGGT
>MELM01000034.1:0-230 GCA_001767605.1 Candidatus Solincola sediminis
CGTAACGGATAAAATAGTCATGGTTACGGGTGCCGGAGGTTCCATAGGATCCGAACTCTCGTGTCAACTGAGCGACCTTAGCCCGAAAGAACTCCTGCTGTTGGATAACGATGAAACAAGCCTCTATGATCTGGAGATGAATTTGAGGCAAGGCCTTGCTACCTGTCCTTTCAGAACGCTGGTGGCGGATATTCGGGATATAAAGAGACTAAGCGCCATTTTTAGGAGAT
>MELM01000034.1:362-738 GCA_001767605.1 Candidatus Solincola sediminis
TTGAGAGGTTCATACTTATTTCCACCGATAAGGCCGTGCATCCCGTCAATGTTATGGGCGCAACTAAGAGAGTGGCGGAAATGCTCCTCAAGGAATATGGGGAGCAGAACCACACTATTTTTACCGCAGTTCGGTTCGGGAATGTCCTCGGCTCGCGTGGTAGCGTCGTGCCAACCTTTAAGAAGCAGATAGAGGATGGAGGGCCGGTTCTCGTAACCCATGCCGAAGCGACACGTTATTTCATGACGATTGAGGAGGCGGCGCAGTTGGTTATTCAGGCGGGGGCGTTTACAGAGGGCAGCGATATATTCATCCTCGATATGGGTAAGCCGGTTTGCATCATGGATTTGGCCCGCGAGATGGTGCGGCTCATGGG
>MELM01000034.1:857-3492 GCA_001767605.1 Candidatus Solincola sediminis
CCGTGTTCGATCTCGAGCTGCCTCATGATTTTGATGCGCGGGTAGATGAATTGATAGCCGCCTCCATCATTGACGATGAGGACCGAGTGAGGCTGTTTCTCTCGATGTTGATCCCTACTTATGAGCCCTCTTTTCCGGGAGGAACGGAATTCCCCGGCGATGGGGTCTGGGATGCCGAAAAGGGGTTAGAGGTAGTGGCAGAGCAGGAGCAGACGCATAAGTTTGCCTAATACTCTTTGGATTTTTCCTTCGATGTCAAACTCCGGCTTTGGCATCTCACTTGCTTTGGTCGCACGCCTAATACATTGAAGGAAGTATGACGATCAGGCTGAAGAGGTAGTTGGAAAGATTATTGTGCAATGTTGCCAACCTTAGGAAAGGAGGAAAGATGAGTGACAATGTCGTGCTGATCATCATTATCGCCTGCTCCGTGTTTCTTTTTCTATTCTTTATCTCGATTTGGTGGATGATCTTCAAGAAGGCCGGTTATGGTGGGGCAATGGGCCTCCTTATGTTTATACCGATCGTGAATTTCATCATGCTATTGATACTGGCCTTTGGTAAATGGCCGGTCTTGAGGGAACTGGAGCAATATAAACAGCAGTTGGGGGTTAGACGGTAAGGGCAACACATCCGCCATTAAAGAGGCGTCATTGCGAGGAGCCAAAGGCGACGCGGCAATCTAAGCGGTGCGAACTTAAGTCGATACGATTTCTTCTTATACCAGCCGTGTCACACAGATTGCTTCGTCGAAGACTCCTCGCAATGACGTTAAGCGAAACGCCTTCTTCTTATACCGAGTGATGCGATGTCGTAACCCCAGACGATTTCTTCTTATACCAGCCGTGTCACACAGATTGCTTCGCTAACGCTCGCAATGACGTTAAACGAAACGCCTTCTTCTTATACCAGCCGTGTCACACAGATTGCTTCGTTGCTATGCTCCTCGCAATGACGGTGACTTAAATCGCTTCCGGTAGCGGCTGCAGTTTCCCTTCGATATCGTACTCCGGCTTGATGGTGAAGAGCACCCATCCATAGCCGAAGTGGTGGGCAATGTAGCGCGGGTCCTTATAGAGCTTGTCCATCTCATACACGAGAACCCTGTTGGTGAATGGGTAGCAATCCAGGAACTTGTTTATAATCACGTACTCCGCATTGTAAGTGGAGCCGTCATATTGGTAGATATAATCCCGGTGGGTCAGGTGCGGCACGACCGGGTCCTGGGCGCAGACCGAGGCATCGGGTGGAATCATGGAGATGATGTCATAGCCGGTTTGTTCCATCCTGGGATCCAGGGAATAGAAATTGGGATCGAAAAGGGTCTTGGCGGAACGGCTGAATGTGAATGGAATCTGCATCACCAGGATGGCGACGCATAAGGCGAATACCATCTTGCGGTAGTCCATCGGGCGCCCCCGTTTTATCAGAAAGCGATGTATGCGGGGGAAGGCTTCGATGCAGGCGAATATAAATATCGGTGCGAAAATGGCGTGGTAGTGCCTGAGTATCTCCCAGTGGGGGTAGTAGTTGGAAAGCAGGTGTTCGTATAGGGGCGGTAGGGCCACGATGGCAAAAAGCCCCAGGAACGGTATGAACAGGAAGGGTACGAACAGATAGAGCAGTAGCTTGGTCTTGTGAAGCGGCACGAAAGACAAGGTGATTATCTTCCAGGGATGGGTTAGAAGGTGAATACCGGCACTGGTGAAGTTCTTGCCGAGGTCGGAATAGTATTTGAAATAGAAGTAGGTGCCACCGGTTGATAAGGCCGGCATGATCCTCTGCGTGACCACATAGAACCAGCCCACGGCTATTAAGGTTGTGGTTACACCCTCGAACCATTTCCTCTTGGAGATGACCACATAGATGCCTAAGAAGATGACGACGAAGGCCATGGTCTCCTTGATCATTAGCAGGAAGGGGATGGTTAAGAAAAAACCGACCCACTTGTCCCTTTGGATGAAAAAATAGCTGAGCGCGAGTATGGGGCCGGCGAAGGCGAGTTCGTGGAAATCGAAGAAGATGAGTTCCATGGTTCCCCAGAAAAGGAGGTAAGTAAGGGCCATGCAAAGGGCGCAGAAGTTGCTCTTCAGAGCATAGCGCACCACGTAAAAGACGGGGATGGCGCCTAAGCCCACCACGATGGCCTGCACGATCAGCAGCATGCGGGCATCGCTCCAGATCCAGAAGGTGGGGGCGACGAAGATGAAGATCAGGTGGAAGTGGTCCCCTAACAGGGAGGGCACCAGCCTCACCGTGTTGTAGCCCAACTCAAAACGAGAGAGCTGCCAGATGTACTGGTCGAATATCCCCAAATCCCAGCCGTGGGATGCCCAATTCATATGCTTTAGCAGCGATATCATGCAGTAGAGCAGGATGAAGAAGAGGACGATCACAAATATTCCGTATCGCCCCGACCAGGAACTGAAACGGGGGTGCTTATCCCGGAAGGAAAGAAAACGTCCCCACAGTTTATCCATAAGCTTCATGTGCTGCTTGTCCTCTCGACAGGCTTAAGACCTATTGCTTGCTGGGCTTGTTCCCCGCTTTAGCGCGGTTGCGCGGTTTTACGCCTTTGTGGATTTTTTCAGAAATGGGGGAGGATAGTCAACCGAGATAACGGGAGGAGGGGATT
>MELM01000034.1:3501-15462 GCA_001767605.1 Candidatus Solincola sediminis
TCGTGTTCAGGCAGCCGCGCCTTCACGGTTCACAATATATGGTTATTATCTGAGGAATATTTAGATAATGTCTGTCCATCGTAACCATCTTTAAGCCGTATTGCATTGCTGAAGCGGCTATCCATAGATCATTGGTCGGTACGGGGTTGCCTCCCCTTCGCAAATGACCAAATATAGTGGCATATCTCTCGGAAGTTTCAGCATCTATTTCAATAATTTGCACCCTTGCCGAGGAGAGGAACTCGTCCAATATCTCGCGGTTTTTTTGCTCGCGCTTCCCAAGTCCGAACCCGGCGAGCAGTTCGCCTATGACTATGGGATTCACGTGCAATTCATCCGCCGAGGATACATGTTGATTGATTTCCTCATGCCCTCTGAAAAAGGCGGAAATCGCTGTTGTATCCAGCATCAGCCGGATTGTTTCCATAACTCCTCATCAACCTCTCGTTGCGCCTCGAGGTGCTTTTCGAATTGCTCGAATTCCTGTTTGTTCCAGATACCAAATAGTTGGTCCAAGTCATGATATACATTCTTATTGGATCTGCCCTTGCCGGTTGTTGCCTGCTTCTCCAACAGAGAGACAATAGCCCGGTTGACGCTTATGCCCTTTTCTTTTGATTCTTTCATGATCCTTTTCTCTATTTCCTTGGGTAGGCCCCGTAGCGTAAATTGCTTCATGATCATCACCCTCCATGATGCATAATAGAATCATTATGACTCAATTATTGCATCATGAAGAAGCAGAGTCAAAGCATTAATATTATAACTTATAATAGTTATAATAGTTAAATATATAAATCAAAATAAGGGCTCAATCGTTTGCATTGGTTCGCCCTCTCAGGGGTATCTCATAGGTAAGGACGTCTCAAGGTCTATAAATATTCCGGCGCCTTTGCATGCCTAGGGCCGGAATCCCAACACGTCCGATCCCCCTGTCCATGCCCCTCCGTAGTTGAAGTACATGGGACGCTCGGCCACTACGGCCTCGCCGTTGGTTGACTCCACCACAGCCGAGAAGTCGTGGGCGATATCGTCTGAGCTTCCGAGGTAGGAGGCAACGTTTACGGTGGCCCGGGAATGGGGTGCTACCGCCAGTTCCTGCTCCTTCTCGCTGCCGTCTCCCATCATGTAGGTGATCTTTACCTCCGCTTGCTGGGAACCCGGATTCTGAATGCAGAAGTAGGGCACAAAGCCCGGGCGGGTTGTTCCCTCCGCGAAGTAGAAGATGGATGAGGGAGAGGTAGCTCCCAACACGTCCGATCCCCCTGTCCAGGTTCCGTTGTAGTTGAAGTACATCGGTCTTTCGGCAACGATGGCCTGCCCGTTGGTGGTCTCGACGGTGGCCGAGAAGTCGTGGGCGATATCGTCTGAGCTTCCTAGATATGAGGCAACGTTTATGGTAGCTCGAGAGTGCGCCACAATGCCTAGCTCCTGTTCCTTGGTCGTGCCGTCTCCCATCATGTAGGTGATCTTTACTTGAGCCTCTTGGGATCCCGGGTTCTGAATGCAGAAGTAGGGCTCGAACCCCGGGCGGGTTGTCCCTTCCGCGAAGTGGAAGTTGGGAATGGGAGCGAAGGAGGTGCCGGAGAGGCCGAAGGGCGTTTCGAGCTGCTTTTCCCAGGTCTTACCATCCGTTGTATGCTCGATCATGCCGGCCGCGCTGCCTGCGCCGTAACTCGCCCTACCGGTTGCCCAGGCCGTGTTGGCGTCCGTGGCCTGTATATCGATCAGGTAATAACTGAAGGCGCCATGTGCAGCGGCTTGCCGCACGAAATCCTTGGCATTATCGGTGCGGTATATGCCGTCGGCGTCGGTTGCAACCCACACTATATTGTCGCCAATGGTGGTAATGGCGTTGGTGTCTAGAAGGCCGGTCCCCAGGTCCTGCCCGATCCAGGATTGGCCGTTGTCGTCGGTGTGGAGAACCGAAGTGGCAGGAGGGGCCGGGCTGCCTCGCGAGGCGATCCAGGCCGTATCCTCGTCGACCGCGTGCACATCGAGAAGGGCCGAATTGGGCACATCGCTTGGGGAGCCCTTTCTCTCCCAGGTAGCCCCGCCGTCTGTAGTGCGGAAGATGGTGCCGTAGCCGTTATCGATATCGCCGGTCACCCAGACGTTGTTCGCGTCGAGGGCGTACACCCCTTGCAGCAGGATGTTCGGGATGTTGCTCGTTTTCTTGGAGGTCCAGGTACGCCCGCCGTCATCGGTAAAGAGGATTGCGGCCGGGGTTCCCACCACCCAAGCGGTGTTGCGGTCGACGATGCTTATCTTGAAGAATTCGGAAGCGGGGATCTCGGAAGCTGAGCCTTGCCTCATCCAGGTTTGCCCGCCGTCTTCGGTACGCAAGATAGTGCCGTAGCCATTGCTTATGCCGCCTATCACCCAGCAAGTCAGGGGGTCAATGGCCGCCGCCCTGGAGAAGTTGGTGTCGGGGATGTCCTGCGCGCTTCCCTGCCTCGTCCATGTCGCGCCGCTGTCGGTTGAGTGCAGGATGGTGCCGTAACCGTCGGTACTGTCACCGACGGCCCAACCGGCATAAGTTTTTTCGGGGGCCTGCGCGGTTTGCGTTCCCGCTGCGGCGGGGAGCGCGAAGGCGCACGCGAGGCTCGCACCGAGCAGGAAGGCAAGCAAGAGGACGGGCTTTCTCATGGGGCACCTCTCATTCCGAGATCGGGCGTCGGTTCTATCCCCGATTCTACCATCAACGGGTTCGACCCTTTCCCCGGCCCTCGTCGAGTAGGTGGATGCACCATGGGGCATAAGAAAACGAATAGGCTTTCGAGCAGATGCGGTTGACGCAAACGGGCGGCCTCAGGCTATTGAGCCTGCCTGGCTACGAAGTCGATTATTTCTTGAGCGGCATCGGTGGCTGCCGTTGAATCACTTCCAGTAAAGGATTCGAAGGGTATCCCACCGGGAAGCCCGTTCGGGTAGCGGGTGGGAATATAGAAGCGATCGAGGAAGGCTGCTTTTTCACGTAAGCCCAGGAAGTCGGCCTTGATTTTGGAAGCATTAACGATGAGCTCCGCGGCGGAGTGGCCCCAGACCAACTGTTCACCATTCAAATAGAGGAATGCTTTGAGGCTCTTCTCTGCTGCTTGTTGAGAAAGGAAGCAGGCCAGATTATGCCTCTCGCCCTGGGTGTTGTATCTGGCATCATCCAGATCTTGCCCGGCTTGTTTCATCCAGCGCTCATACTCTCGTTCTGCATCAAGCGGCATATAGAACCTTGCTTTCCTTTAAGGCGTGCATAAGAAAGGGCCTCGTATGGCTCATCTCCTCGAATTCTTCGGGAGTATAAATCAATATATCCATGGCAACAGCCGGTTTGATTTTTTCATATGCCACCTTGAGGCGATCAAGGAACCTGTCCTCTGTTTCCATAATGACTATGAGGTCTATATCGCTAAGGGCGGTTGGTGTGTCGGTCGCCATCGAACCAATAAGGATTATTTGCTGCACAGGAAGTTGCTTCAACTCTTCAACCGCCCTTTCAAGCTCAGCCTCGAGTTGTTGCTTTCTCTTTTCTTTCGTTTCGTTATCGATAATCATTAGCCCATGACCTCGTCGCAAGCGAAAAGCCTCGATTCTTCCATAACCCCTCGTCTATCTGCCGTTGCGCCTTGAGATGTTCGTCGAATTCCTCGTATTTCTGCTCACTCCAGACGCCGGCCAATCGGTCCAAGTCATGGTAGATGTTCTTTATGGTTTCCTAGCCCCTGTTTAATGTGCTGAATTCTATTCAATGATAGCAGAGTTGGGGTCGGCCTTGATAAATCGGCCGCCTGCGAATGCTATCAAAGCGATTATTGCGGTAAAACTCAAGGGTATAGTGGAACCGAAATCGCGAAGGAGGCCGGATGAAAAAAAAGGTTCCGAGATCGATGTCGATGCGAATGGTGGGGTCGAATCGCTTTGTTGATAGTGTCGGTACGTCCATATCATCCACCGCAAACTGCTAGAAGTCTTATCCTGATTCCATCATTCGGATGTTCTTGTAGGGAATCTAGGCGTTATGTCTATATTCATTCAGGAGGAGCGGGATTACGTTCTTCTGGTCGAATTCCTTTACCACTTTCTCGTAGGCCTTCTTGGTGTAGGCCTCCCGCGCCTTCGGGTTCTCGAAGAGGAAGTCGACGGTCCGGGCGAGCGCTTGGGCATCGTTATCGGGGACGAGAATGCCTTCGCTGCCGTCGGAGACGATTTCTCTCGGACCGCGCACGTTGCAGGCGATGAGGGGAGTATGGCTTGCCATGGCCTCGATCAGGGTTACGCCGAAGCCCTCACGCGTGGTCGGCAAGCAATAGATGTTACATATGCGGTAGAAGCGCTCGGGGTCGAAGCGGTAGCCGGTGAAGGAGAGGCGGCCGGCAAGGCCGACCTCCGTTGCCAGATTCGCCAGGCGTTCCGGTTCGTGCGGCTCGATAGATGAATCGCCCACGAAGATAATGTGAAGCTCGGGATATTTATTAACGATTCGCCCTGCCGCGCGCACGAGCACATCGAGGTTTTTCTCGCTCCTTATCTCGCCGATGAAACCGAGTACCATGGCGTTATCCGGAATGCCCAATTCGTTTTTCAAGCCGGGCTCTTCGCCGTTTGCGAAGCGCTCGAGGTCGACCCCATTGTAGATGAGCTTCGCTTTGCCGGGGCCAACGATCTTCTTGGCGGCTGCGAGCATGAGATCCTCCGAGTTTACGAAGATAATACGGTGGCATCGTTTGGCTGCGAAGCGCTCCGCCCGCAGCACGAGCCACTTCTTGATCCAGGATGAGCGGTGGGAGAAGTAGAAGCCGTTGCAGGTGTGGAGTACGAGGGGAACTCTGCACTTCCAGGCGGCCATGCGTCCGAGTACACCATCCTTCGGGTTATGGGTATGCACAACGTCATATGATCCCTCTCGAATGATCGCCTTCAATCGTTTGTAGGTTAGCCGATCCTCCAAAGGACTAATGCTGCGGCTCACGGGCACATCGTGAATCTTAAGTCCGGCGGCCGAGAGTTTTTCTGCGAATGAAGTAACGGTGCAGGCCAAATGTACTTCGTTGCCATTATCTACTAAAGCTTCGAAAAGGGGGAGCATATAGGGGGAGGCGGCGAAGCGGTCGAGGTTGCAGATCTCAAGTATTTTCATTATCGAATTCTAGCATAGGCCTTATACAAAGAAGGCGCCACCTACACAAAGGTGTCAGGCACCTTTGTGTAGTTGGCACCTTTGTGTAGTTTTTAAAGGATGGGCCGGGAATGCCGAAAAAACTAGAAATGAAACCCATGCGAATCCACAAAGGATGGCAAAATGCCGGCAAAAAAGAGGTCTATCAAAAGCGTCAACGAAGATCATGTTGAGGGCGGCGGCCTGCGGCGAGGTTTTTCATCACGCCTTCGTATCGCATTCTACAGAATGGAAAATGGGGGAAGGTGGAACGGCTCGCTGCGCAGCGCTTGTGTGGTGGGAATAGAAAGGGAGTTGAGACGGCGTAATGGGATTGAATGAGGACATAATCTCCAAGCGGCCCCGGGTTGGAGTAATTGGCCTCGGTTATGTCGGACTCCCTTTGGCACTTGCTGTGGCGAGTGCGGGCTTTGAGGTTATCGGCCTTGAAAAGGAGCGCGACAAGCGTATGCGCCTCATGCAGGGCGAGGCGCTTTACGAAGGGCTCGATGCCGAGCTTTTGCAAAGACTGATCGCTCAAGAAAAGTTCAGGGTGAGCGGCGATCCCAGCGACTTGAACGATTGCAAAGTGATCTGCACTTGCGTTCCCACGCCGCTTTCCAAAAATCGTGACCCGGATCTTTCCTACGTGGAAGAAAGCGCCTGCCAGATAGAAGCGGCCATCCGCCAGGGCGAGAAGCCCAAACTGGTGATTGTCGAATCGACCTCATATCCGGGCACCACCCGCGACGTTGTCGAGCCCATCCTGTCCGGCCGCGGGCTTAAGTCCTGTTTCGATTTCCACCTCGCCTATTCGCCCGAGAGGGTGGATCCAGGCAACAAGAAATGGGACATCTCCAACACACCCAAGCTAATCGGAGGGGTTAACGAGTGCTGCGGTGACCTCGCTGAAGCCTTTTATAGAACATTCGTTAACGAAACAGTGAGAGTAAGCTC
Organism: Candidatus Solincola sediminis; assembly: GCA_001767605.1. GTDB lineage: Bacteria > Actinomycetota > Geothermincolia > Geothermincolales > RBG-13-55-18 > Solincola > Solincola sediminis. The sequence goes on from MELM01000034.1 coordinate 9,611, forward strand.
GCCGGAGGTGGCGGAGACGGCCAAAGTGCTCGAGAACATCTTCCGGGGGGTGAACATAGCCCTGGTTAATGAGCTGTGGATGTTATGCGACCGCATGGGAATCGACATATGGGAGGTCGTAAAGGCGGCTTCCACCAAGCCCTTCGGCTTCATGACCTTCTGGCCCGGACCGGGACTCGGGGGGCATTGCATACCCGTGGATCCCTTCTACCTGGCCTGGAAGGCCCGGGAGTACGATTTCCAGACGGAGTTCATCGAGCTGGCCGGAAAGGTCAACTTGAACATGCCCTACTTCGTGACCGGTCTCGTTGGCCGTGAGATGAACCTCTGGGGAAAGCACCTGAAGGGCTCGCGGGTTTTGATAATCGGAGTCGCCTACAAACCCGATGTGGGCGACAGCCGGGAGACGCCGGCCGCCAAATTGATCGAACAATTGCGGGAGATGGAGGCCGAGGTCATCTATCACGACCCCTATATACCGGCCTTCGAGACCATGCAAAGTGTCGAACTCGATGAGGAGATGCTGGCCGGATGTGATTGCATCGTTATAATGACCGCTCATAGTGGTATCGATTATGAACTCCTGGCTGGCTCCGGAGTGCCAATAGTCGACACCAGGAACGCTATTCGAAGCTCTCGTAGCGAGGCGTAACCGATATATCGGCCGGCTCCCGCTGTTCTTGCTCGCGCTGCTTCTCGACCCTTCTCAAAGCCCGCATCTGCTGTAAAAACCATTTGAAAGAAGTATTTGCTTCCACCACTTCCACCGCCGACTTGGCCATCCTCTTGCGCTTCCTGCCGCTGGTTTCCAGGGATTTTAATATGGCTTGTGCCGTCTCTTCGATATCGAGCGGGTTGATAGCCAGGACGGAACCGCGCATTTCCTGGTAAGCCCCCGCGGTGATCGAGAGCATGATCAGGCCGTCGCGGGTATTCAGGATGGCGCCCTCCTTCGCCACCAGGTTCATGCCGTCGGCCACGGGATTTACGAGCAGGGCGTCGAACTCCATGAGGGCCGCCACCGAGCGCGGATAATCGTCCGATATGTCGAGATGGACCGGTTCCCAATCATTTGTGCTGAATTCTCGGTTCAGCGCCGCTGCTTTTTGCTCGACCTGCTTCCTGTAGTCGCGGTATTCCAGCAGGCCTTCCCGGGAGGGGTAGAGCAGGTTGGCGAAAATCACCTTATTGTGCCATTCCGGGTGCTGCCGTAAGAAGCACTCGTAAGCGGAGAGGCCGCGAAGGACGTTCTTCGATAATTCGAGGCGATCCACGCGCACCAGCAATTTGCGGTCACCGGTCAGGGCACGCAGCGTTTCCCTGTCGCGGGTGACATCGGCTCTTTGGGACACTTTTTGAAGAGCGTCATGATCGATCGAAATGGGGTAGTGTTTTACGAATATCTCCCGGCCCTCGAAGCGCACTACGCGGCGCTTGCTGTCCACCGCCACCCGCACCGCCTCGTCCTCCCGGCAGCATTGCAGGAAATTATTGGCATAATGCGGGGTGTGGAAACCGAGGACGTCGTTAGCGAGCATTCCCTGCAGCAGCTCCTTCCTGATTCCCTGGGGAAGGAAGCGCAGGTAGTCGGGCTGGGTCCAGGGGCTGTGCGTGAAGTGATGGATGAGGACATCGGGCCGCCGGCGCCTGATGTACTGGGCGCAGAGGTAGAGGTGGTAGTCCTGCAGGAAGATCAGGGGCTTCTTGTCGGTCGCCTTGATCTCGCGCAGGATCTCCTCGGCGAAGAGTTGGTTCACCTTGCGATAACCTTTGCTCCAGGCTCTATGCACACAATCATCGATTATCGTGTTGTGTATCACGTCGAAAAGGTAGTGCTGCAGAGGCCAGAGGATGGAGTTACTGATGACGTTGTAGTACTGCTCGAAGTCTTCTTCTTCAGGCGCGATATAGCGCACCCAGTACTGAGGTTTGTCTATCGGCATTCCTAGCCGGTGGCCCGGTGCTTTGCGCGCCATGTCTATATCCTCGGGGGTCTTGGCGGTTGAGATCCACACAGCGTCGGTTGCGACCAGCGCCGTGGACATGGCGGTGACCACGCCACCCGCCCCCCGGTGCGGCCTGATGCTGCCGTCGGCGGCGGTCCGGAATTCGACCGGGCCCCGGTTGGAAGCGACCACCACGAACTTGTCTTTTAAGTACTGCCGGACCTGGCGAGGCGTTATTGCCTCAATGTCCATATCCTCGAGTTCCATTTATCTGTTGCCCCATTTCTCGTTGAATACGCTTTCCTCGACCGGCCTCCTGCCCGTGAATTCGGGATGGCGCGCCGGGTAGCCGAGGGGTGTCATGGCGACGATCCTTATATTGTCCGGGACTTCCAAAGCCTGGCGTACCTTTTCCTCGTCGAACCAGCCCAGCCAGACGGTTCCCAGACCCTGGTTAAAGGCTTCGAGACAGAGCTGCTGTACGGCTATGCCGATGTCCAGCATGTAGTACGCCTGTTCGTTTGCCTTGCCTGATTTTTCCGGATCGGCACAGGCGACGATCAAGATGGGTGCGGCGGCAACGGCTCGGGCCGATGGATTGTTGCCCAGGATAGTGGATATTTCCTGGCGCTTGGCGGAGTCCTTGATAACTATGAAAGCCCAGCATTGCATGTTGGCCCAGGAGGGCGCCAGGCATGCGGCTTCGAGCACCGCTTGCAGCTTTTCATCCTCTACCGGGCGGTCCTCATATTTGCGTATGCTTCGCCGTTCGCGGAAGATTTCCATTGTCATACGGTAGCTCCTTTCATTTAGTCTTCCCAGAAACGCGGCCGGGTTGAGGACTATCACCACGGAACGTCGAATTTGCAGGGAGTAGGTCTGTTTGCAGTCATTACACTGCATTATAATCGGGACAGTGATTCTTGAGGAGGTTATTAATGCTGCCAAAAGTGCCGGTGCAACAAAAAAGCATAGAACAGTATCGAGGAATCGTCGGCGATGACGTGCTGGAGCGGTTATACTCACTGGCCGCGAAGTTGAAGGGGGCCAGGGTCGTAAATATAAACAGCACGGCGCATGGTGGCGGCGTTGCGGAAATGTTATACAGCCTGGTTCCCTTGTTTGGGAGCCTGGGATTGCAGTCCGAGTGGCGGTTGATCGAAGCCGACCAGGATTTCTTTACCATCACCAAGTTTATGCATAACGCGCTGCAGGGTATGGACATGCTTATCACCGATGAAATGAAGGCCAAGTACATCGATACCAATAGGGAGAACGCGCAATTATTCGACGGGGCTTACGATTTTGTCATCGTGCACGACCCCCAGCCCTGTGCCATGATCACCGAGTTGAAAGAGACGATCGCACGCAAGGCGAAGTGGATCTGGCGCTGCCACATCGATACCACATATGCCGAGGATGAGGCCTGGGATTTCTTGGAGCCTTTCATCGAGCATTACGATGCCGCCATCTTCACCATGGACGATTATATTAAGTCGCCTTTGAAGATACCGCTGGCTTTCATACCTCCTTCCATAGATCCGCTGAGCGCGAAGAACATCATTCCGGAAAAGCGGGTGCAATCTGATATAGCCAGGCGGTACGGGGTGGACGAGAACCGACCCATAATGCTACAGGTCTCACGATTCGATCCCTGGAAGGATCCGCTGGGGCTGGTCGATTGCTACCGGCTGGTGAAGAAGGAACATCCGGACGTGCAACTGATATATCTTGCGAGCATGGCCGACGATGATCCCGAGGGCTGGCATTACTACCAGAAGACGAGCGCCTATGTGGAGGGCGACCCCGATATTTTTCTTCTCTCCAATCAGCAGGGCATAGGCAACGTCGAGGTGAGCGCGTTTCAGGCTATGGCCACCGTGGTGTTGCAGAAGTCGCTGCGCGAGGGCTTCGGGCTCACCGTGACCGAGGGCATGTGGAAAAGGAAGCCGGTGGTGGCGGGCAAGGTGGGAGGCATCTGCCTGCAGATAGATGACGGGCTGGATGGATTTCTCGTCTGCAGCATCGAAGAGGCGGCGGAGAAGGTGAACTTGTTACTTTCCAGTCATGCCACCTGCCAGAGGATTGGGGACCTGGGGCACGAGAAAGTGCGATCTCGCTTTTTGACCACTCGGCACATTGGCGACTACCTCGAGCTTTTTATCCGGCTGATGGACCAGGTGGAAGGATAACCTTGAAGCCCGGGGATAACGGCAGGGAGCTGATCCTTTTCGATAAGGTCTCCAAGATATATCCCATGGGGGAGCTCGAGGTGAAAGCCTTGGAGGATGTCGATCTCACTATCCGGGAAGGGGAATTTATAGTCATCCTGGGGCCGAGCGGGTCGGGGAAGACGACCTTGCTTAATCTCATCGGCGGGATGGACACCGTCTCGCATGGCAGGCTGATAGTAAACGAACAGGACATCTCGGGCCTGGGTACCAGAGACCTCACGGATTACCGGCGTACCCAGATCGGTTTTATCTTCCAATTCTTTAACTTGATACCGACTTTGACGGCGCTCGAGAACGTGGAATTCGCGCTGGAGTTGGTGATGAGTGATACGCGCGAGAAGTCGTTGGAGGCCCTGGAGGCGGTCGGCCTTTCGGACCGGGCCGATCATTTTCCCAGCCAGCTTTCGGGGGGTGAGCAACAGCGGGTCGCCATAGCGCGTGCCATTTGTAAGGATCCCCCGATTCTTTTGTGTGACGAGCCGACGGGCGAGCTGGACTTCGAGACCGGGAAGAACATCCTCAAGGTGATGCAGGACATCAATCGCTCGAACAACCAGACCATCATTCTCGTAACCCATAACTCCGCGATCGCCGAGCTATCGGACCGCACCGTGCGCCTGCACAGCGGTAAGGTGGCGGAAATCCTCTCGGTAGACAACCCCAAGGACGCCGAATCCCTCATCTGGTAACCCTTCGCATATATACCACCTACACAAAGGTGTCAGGCACCTTTGTGTAGGTTTTGGCCCGTAAGAGGCGACCCTATACAAACAAACGTACCTACCTACACAAAGGTGCCTGACACCTTTGTGTAGGTGACACGTTTGTGGGGTTAGAGTTGGGCGAGGATGTCGAGGAGACCGTCCACACCGAGGACGGTTATGTCGGCCACCGCCTCGAGTTCGATCGGCGTTTCATCCGAGAGCACCGCGATGGCTGTGCCTTCGAAGCCCCCTTCTCGTATCAGGCGTCGCAAGCCGCGGAAGGCATCGACGTCGGTGAGGTCATCACCGGCATAAAGGGCGCGTTTCAACCTCCAGGCGTGTGACAGGCGGCCGAGTGCGGTCCCCTTGTCGACGTCAACAGGCGCCCGCAGCTCAACCACCTTACGGCCTCTCCGGACCTTGAGTCCAAGTGTGTCCGCGAGCTTCTGCGCGAGATCCAGTGCCTTGTCCTCCTGCTCGGGCGCCTCACGATAATGCAGGCCGAGGGTCAACATCTTATCCTCCACGGTTACGCCGGGGAGTTCGTCCAGTTCCGATTGCAGTTTTTGGCGCGCGCGATCCAGGCGGGGAAGGAAGGGGAGGATTTCGGGATCTATTTTGGGTTCATCCTCGAGCCACTCCATTCCATGGACGCCTATGTAATGGATATGGGGGAGGCCCACGATCTCGGCCACATTGGCGGCCCTCCTGCCCGAAAGAACGCAAAGCGGATAACGGGTGGCCAGTGATGGCAGTATGTGTGCGGCGCGGGGGTGAAGTTGCGCAATGCCAGGCTTCGGCGCGATGTCGCTTATCGTGCCGTCAAAATCGAGGAATATCCCGGAATGCCGGGGATCCTTTTTAAATTCCCCTATCCAATTATCCAATTGCCGTCACCTAGCAAAAAGGTTCGAGAAGAACCGCTTTCTTGAACTTTTGACGCCGCCGTTAACAGCCGCCTGCAACGT
>MELM01000034.1:15496-17733 GCA_001767605.1 Candidatus Solincola sediminis
CTCGTCGCATCCGGGCCGAATTGGCGCTCGATTATCGCCGCCGCCTTGGTGAGGTCCGGTCCCCTTCCGGTTGGCTGGTGGGCGTCTGACGCAATCAGCCGGGCGGCCCCTTCTTTTATAAGGGAAACCGCCGATTGTTTGGCGTGCCTGCCGTATATTCCCTCAAGGCTTCCAGAATTTACCTGCAATTCGATACCGCGCCCCACCATTTCCATGACTATCGCCGGATGCCGCACCAGGTAGCGGTGGCGTTCGGGGTGGGCGAGGATGGGGGTCAAGCCGGACAGTTGGATCTGAAAAAGCACATCCGCGGTTGCGACCGGCAAATCGAATAAGGGGAGGTCTACCAGGATGAATTTGCGGGCGCGGCCGATACCCAGCCGCGCCAGCTTATCGTTATCCTTGGCGAGAACGAAAAGACCGGCATTCACCCTTACTTCCGCGCCTGGCACCAGCTCGAGCGACATATTCCTGCCGTGCAACAGCTTGCCGTGTTCGTCGCAAGCCCTGGAAACATTATCCAATTCGATTACGGAGTTTTCGAGGTCATAATGCGGTGTAGCAACCATGCGGGACGTGCCGCCAGCCACGGCCACGGCTGCCATTTCAAGGAATTGCCCCTCGTCTTCGGCCCCGTCGTCGAAACCAGGAAGAACATGGCAGTGCAGGTCGGTGAAGGACAAATCCTATCTCCTGAGATTCTGGCGATACCACTCGACAGTCCGAGCCAGCCCTTGATCAAGGGATAACTCGGGCTTCCAGCTCAGGATCCGGTTCGCCTTGTCCGCGTTCAGGGCTATATGGTCGAGCTCGCCTTCTCGTGCGGGCAGGTACTGCGGATCGGGTTCGACATCAAGCAACTCGGCGATGCGCTTGTATAGTTCGTTGATGGAAGTCTGCAGGCTGGTTCCAATGTTTATGAATTTACCCTCCCCTTTTTCGAGGGCGGCGACATAGGCCCTTACCACGTCCTCCACAAAAACGAAATCGCGTGTCTGCTCGCCGCTCCCGAAGATTGCGCAATCCTCGCCCGCCAGCATTTTTCCGATAAATATGGCCACTACCCCGGCCTCGCCCGAGGCGTTTTGCCTGGGACCGTAAACATTGGATAGGGCAAGGGTACAGCTGGAGATCCCGCGCGAGCGTTCGTAATAGCGTATATACTCCTCGGCTACGTTTTTACTCACACCATACGGGGAATCGGGGAAGCGTCCTGCTGTTTCCGCAACGGGGAGGGAATCGGGCTCACCGTAGACGCATCCTCCGGAACTCGTGTTTACGAAGCGGGTAACGCCGCTCTGGGCGGCCATCTCGAGTACGTTCAGGGTTCCCAAGACGTTCACGTCGGCATCGACAACCGGGTGCTTCACCGAATAACGCACGTCGATCTGTGCGGCAAGATGGATTACCGCGTCGATGTCCTTTCCTCTAAAAGCAGCGGCAAGCGAATCGTCTCGAATATCCATATGGAAGAAGTTGAAGCGGTTTTCTTTTGCCGCGTCCTTAACCCGGAAGAGGTTATCGAATTTCCCGGTTGAGAGGTTATCTACGACATTCACCTCATGTCCTGCCTCGAGCAGGGCATCGACGAGATTAGATCCGATGAAACCCGCCCCTCCTGTCACTACAATGCGCAACTGTTTCACCTCCCGGTATAAAGGACCGATATTCCAAGAATTCCATCGGCAGAATGGATGCTCATCAACACCCTTATACCCCTTCGGGTTGGGTAATCTCGTCGCCCGTCGTTTCCGGGCGCACCCATGTGAATGAACCGGCCGTAGCCACGATCTGTGGCCGAACGTCATTATACTCGCTTTGCGGCGACCGGCCTTGAAAGAGAAAGATGTAATCGTCGGCGACCACGTAATAAAGCATAAAATTAGTCTCCTCACCCATAATATTTGCGGTGAAGTCGAGATGGAAGACAGGAAGTCCGTTCACTTGAGTGGAAACGAAGAGGTTATTTGAAATACCGCTTGCTTCTTCGTCTTCGGTGGTGCCGTTTTGATTGGTGCCCGTGCGGATTTCCCCACCGAGTGCCTCCATTCGCTTGGTCGCGTCCTCGGCGAGGTATTCCCTGATTCCTTCGAGGCCGCCGATGGAAACAAGCGGATCCAGTTGGTAGGCGGTCAGCTCGATATTCTTTTGGCTGCTCAGCGACAGCTTTAAGGACAGCAATTGATCCTGGGTTGGATAGCCCTCCTCCAGCTTCCAATTGTTGAGATAGGAAAAGG
>MELM01000034.1:17757-24996 GCA_001767605.1 Candidatus Solincola sediminis
ATTCGAGGGTATTATCCTCAACGTCGCTGTTCGTGGTCTTATTGTTACCCGAATCACCCCAACCTGCCCTATAGACCAGGTAGCCGGCGCCGGTGAAGATGAGGAGGGCGAGCAGAACCACCAGGGTGATAGCCAGGTAGAAGAAGAAACTCCTGTGACGGGGAAGGATTATTTCGCTGTCTTCCTCTTTATCGCCCTCTTTATTGAGGAAACTCTCAACCAGGCCCTCTTGGGAAAGGGCTGCGCCGCAGATGCCACAGAACTTGGCCCTGTCCGGCTGGTAATTTCCACATTCGGAACATATCAATCGTAAAACCTCCTCGGATTTTGGTTACTCATATTATAGACGCCCCAACCGACGAATAGGGTCTACCTACACAAAGGTGTCAGGCACCTTTGTGTAGGTAGATTGCCAAAGGTTGCCATAATGATTATATTATATATAATAGATAACATGGTTAGAAAACTAAGAGAGCAACACGAGGGAGCCCATTACCATATATGGTCAAGGGGCAATAAGGGTGATTACATCTTTGAGAAGGATGAAGGCAAGGATTTCTTCGTCGATCTTTTGTCGCAAGGTCAGCAAAGGCATAAGGTAGAAGTGTATGGCTATTGCGTTTTGGGCAATCACTACCATCTTCATGTCCAGACACTGGAGGAAAACCTCTCTGAGTTCATGCATTTTATTGGTTCGAGCTATGCAACCTATTTATATAGAAATGACTGGAAAGGGCATGTTTTCTCAAGCAGATACAACTCAAAGCACGTTAAGAACGAGGGACAACTGAGATCTCTTAGCCGCTACATTCACCTTAATCCGGTTAGGGCGGGCCTTACTGAATTGCCCGAACAATACTGCTGGTCGAGCTATCAATACTACCTGCTGGGCGCACGGCCTACTTCCTGGTTGAATACACGCTGGATAGGGGATTATTTCGGGTCGGGTGTTGAAAGCGCTGCGGAAAGCTATAAGGATTTTATTTTAGAAGGTATGGAAAAAGTGATTAAGAACTCCGGCAGGATTTCCCCAATCGAGAGCGCTTATCATGCTATTTGCGAAACATATAATCTAGAATCACTTGATGATCCTGGCTTTGAGTCGGAAGAAAACCTGCGGAATGCTCGAAGCCTTTTTATTTATTTAGCAAAGCAATTTACAGATTTGAAAAACCTTGAAATTGCCCGAATGATCGGGAATGCCGGGGCTACAGGAATTTCCACTCATTATTACAGAATATGTGCGAAAGTTGGTGAAAATGCCGAATATGCGGAGCGCTTATATGGGGAATTACGTGGCCTGATTGATGAATATGAAATCGATATCGATGACCTACACAAAGGTGCCTGACACCTTTGTGTAGGTCCCTAATGTAGGGGGTTAGCGGGGGTAGCTGTAGTACATGGCCCGTTCGATGACGGCCGGGCCTCCGGTGTCTACGCGGATAGAGAAGTCTGAGGTGGAGAGGCCGGGAACCAGGTTTACCTTTAAGGTGGCCCGGCTGTGCGCCCCGATCATCATTGGCTGGCCGATCTGGTTGCCTGACGGCTGGCAGAAGGTGACGACCACCGGAAGCGTTTCATCTCCCGGATTCATAACCAGCAGGTAAGTATCGAAGTAATTGGAGGTGCAGCCCTCGGCCAGGAAATGGAGTATTCCCGGTTCGGTGCAGCCCGTCTGGACCGAACCACCCGGGCATTCCTGGTACCCGAAGTACATGGCCCTTTCCGCCACCACAGGATCGTCGGCCCTCACCAGTATAGAGACATCGGTGTTATCCATTCCCGGCGCCAGGTCCGCTTTTATCGTCATGCGGCTCCTGGCTTTCGATGTAAACGCCTGGGTGAAAACGCTTCCATCCGGTTTCATAAAATCAAAGTAGACCTGAGTATCGATATCCCCAGGATTGAGAATAAGGATGAACTCGTCGAAACCGCCGCCCGTGTAACCCTCTGCAAAGTACCAGGAATCGGCCGGTGCGGAGGCGCCGGTGCTCACATGCCCGCCGTCGATGCCGTTGTATCCGAAATACATGGAGCGCTCCGCGACAACCTTCTGATCCGATGTCAGCTGAACCGAGACATTGGTGTCATTCATTCCGGGAACGGCGTCGACCATTAGCGTTGCCCGGCTCCTCGCCCCCACCTTGTGGCTCTCGGAATAAACGCTGCCGTCGGGTTTCATGAAATCGAAATTGACGTTCGCTTCCTGATCCTGGGGATTGAAGACAAGGACGTACTCGTCGAACCCGCCGCCCGTATATCCCTCCGGGAAATACCAGGATTCGGCCGGCATATTCACGCCCATTGCCGTGTGGCCGCCGGTCCTTCCGTTGTAATCGAAATACATGGAGCGCTCGGCGACAACCGGGAGCTGCGACCTTATGCGAACCGATACATTTGTGTTTTCCACCCCCTGGAATTCATCAACATGCAGAGTGAGCCGGCTCTTGGCCGCCACACTGAATGAACTGGTCTTCACGCTGCCATCAGGGAGCATCATATCTATATCGAAGGCCGATGCCTGTTCCTGCGGATTGAAGATAAGGACGTACTCATCAAACCCGCCTCCTGTGTAACCCTCCGCGAAATACCAGGTTGTCGCGGCATCGGCGGCGCTCTTCGAGACATCGCCCCCCGAGATGGGAGCGGCAGGCTGCTGGAAGCGGCCGGCGATAATGGAAAGCGGGGTCCCGTCAGGTGCCCAGTAATAAGGTATGTGGGCGAGGTTGGGATCGAGGCGCACGCATCCGTGCGACGCCGGGTATCCGAGCCCCTCATAGTTGCTCTGCTGTCCGTTGTATGTTGGCCAGGCATGAATGGCATAGTCCTCGTAGAAACCCATCCAGTAGTAGCAGACGCAACCCGGATACTTGGGGACCGGGTGGGCCTGGTCATGATAAAGGATGCGGAAATTACCGGTAGGAGTGGGAGTGCCTCCCGCACCGCTCGATACCAACATCGCATAGACCACGCGTCCGTTCTCCAGACAGTAGAGCTTCTGTTCGGCGATGGAGATGACCATACTCTTCTTTACCGTCACGGCCGCCTCAACCATTTGCGCCGCAGGCACCGCGGAGACTTCGGCCGAATAAGCGCTCTCCTGTCCCCCGCGGTCAACGGCGGTGATCACGTAGTAGTAACAGGTACCATCGCTCAGGTCCGTGTCGACGTAGCGCAGGTAATCGCTGTCCACGTCAGTCGAACACTTACTCACGTAATCGTAGGGTCCTCCCGGAGTGGTTGAACGATAAATGCGATAAGCCGCGATGTCGGGTGTCGGACTTTCCGACCAGCTGAGGTCGATCTTGCCACCGACATCGTCTGGGCGGTCGGCCGCCCGTGGGTTCCCGGGGGGTGCCGGCGCCGCAGCGGGAGATGCCAGAGCGGGCGCAACAACAAAGAGGAGCATGAAGAAAGCCAGGATGGCCACCCATGCTCTCAACCCAATAAAACCGGAGTTCTTGTAAGCTACCCGCATGTCACCTTATAAAACGTCTTTAACGTGGATATTTACAGCGTTAGCGTAATTATCAATAGGCAATATGATTTTGGCAAGCGTTTTCCCATGATCGGGACACGAGTCGCTTACATAAAGAAGGTGCGGCATTATGCCGATTTAGATAACATTAATTCGTCGGCAGTATCGCGATGAGGAGGAAGACCAGGGGGGACAAGGGCAAAAGCAGCTTCAACAGGAGCCGTTTTTGCTTATGGTAATATCTGGATGACAAAGGTAAGGCCATATGAATTACTGATTGAGGTGTAGGACTTGGCCAGAGTAGGGAAGTTCATTGTCAGGGATGCGGATATAAACAGGGTAAAACTGGAATTAATTACCTTCTTTAAAGATAACCCGGGGACCGTCGACAGCGCCGAGAATATAAGCATCAGGTTGGGCCGCTCCAAGGAAGAGGTTGAGGAAGCGCTGGATCAACTAGCCGAGAACGAGATTCTATACAAAGCCCATTCAAGACCCAAACCCATCTATATGTATTACCCCGCGGCGCAGATACTCAAGCGAATCGCCGAACTCGCGCCCAATATGGATTATTCTGCCCAGCTCGAGCTGGTGAATACCCTGCTTGCCCGGCGGAAAGCGCCCTGACACATAGCTCGCTTATAATCGATTCATGAGCGAAGGTAAACTTTTTCTGGTAGGGACGCCGATCGGCAACCTCGAAGACATCACAATGCGCGCCCTTAGAATTTTGCGCGAGGTCGATCTGATAGCCGCGGAAGATACCAGGCATACCCGCAAGCTGCTCTCCCATTACGATATTCATACGCCCCTCGTGAGTTATCGTGCTCACAATGAAAAGGAGAAGGCGGAGGAGATAACGGCGAATGTGGAATCCGGGAAGCGGGTCGCGCTGGTGAGCGATGCCGGGATGCCAGGCGTTTCCGACCCCGGTTTCCGGGTGGTTGCGGAATGCGCGGGACGAGGACTGCCGGTTGAGGTCGTGCCGGGTCCGAGTTCGGTTAGTGCTGCCCTAGCACTGGCCGGCCTGCCCCTTTCGCGTTTCCGTTACGAAGGTTTCCTCCCCGAGAAACAGGCGCAGAGGCGAAGCCGGCTGCTGCACCTTCTACGGGAGAACGAAGCCTTTCTCTTATTCGAAGCGCCGCACCGAATTTTGGCGACTCTCGAGGATCTAGCGGATATGGGAAGTGAGCGGCAGGTTGTTATCGCCCGGGAGATGACCAAAGTGCACGAAGAGGTATTGCGGGGCACTGCCCGCGATTTGCTGCAAGCTTTTAAGGACCGCAAGCCCCGTGGTGAGTTCGTTATTATCGTGGCGCCGGGCGGGGAGCGGGAAGCGGAACCGCTCGAGGACCTGGCTGATCAGGTCGGCTCACTCATCGAAGAGGGTATGCCGGCGCGAGAAGCCGTAAAGGCGGTCGCGCAGAAGGCACGAGTATCGCAACGCGACGTTTACACCGCCTGGCTCGATAAAAAGAAAAACTAACCTTCACAAAGGTGTCAGGCACTTTTGTGTAGGTTCGGACCTTCACAAAAGTGCCTGACACCTTTGTGAAGGTTAGGGGTGGAAGGGGTTGGGGAGCTGGAGGTCTTGGAGGGGGATGCCTTTTAACTCCGCGACTTTCTCGGCGATTAAGACCAGCCTTTCTGGAGAGTTGGGTTTGCCGCGGAAGGGATGAGGGGAAAGGAAGGGGCAGTCGGTCTCGATCAGCATCCTATCAAGCGGAAGCTCTTTGACCAACTGCTGAAGTACCCTGGCATTCTGAAAGGTCACGGGCCCCGCCACGGAAATATGAGCTCCCATCTCGATGCATGAGAGGGCCATAGGGAGATCCCCGGAAAAGCAATGAAGAACGAGGCCATGTTTGAAGGGTTGATAGTCGCGCAGTATGCGCAAGGTGTGCGAGTGAGCCTCACGGTCGTGAACCACTAAAGGCAACTTTAATCGCGCGGCCAGTTCGATCTGTGCCCGAAAAGACTGCTCTTGATCCTCACGCGGCGAGCGGTTACGGTAAAAATCGAGGCCTGTTTCCCCGATTCCCACTACGCGGGGATCGCCCGCCAACTGTTCCAGCCGTCGCAAAGCGGCGTCATCGACCTTGGAGGCATCATGGGGATGCACGCCGATGACGGCACGCACCTGCGGAAAGCTATTAGCGAATTCTATTGCCTTGCGGCTCGATTCCAGGTCAATCCCGACGGCGATAACGCCCCTGATACCGGCCGCTTCCGCCCTGCCGAGCGCTTCACCAGCGTCTTCTTCCAGGAGATCCAGGTGGGCATGGGTATCGATCAGGTTCATCCGGACGTCTCTATCCTGGGAAAAAGCGGGTCTCCCTTTGAGACCTTTTGCCCGGCGGGATAGAGCCCCCAACGGCCGGCATCGGGAAGGGTATGATCATGGATCGAATCCTCGAATCCCAGGCGCGCCCACATGCCTTCGGCTGTTTCCGGCATGAAGGGGAGCACCAGTAACGAGGCCAGGCGGACGGCCTCGACCTGGTTGAACAATACGCTATCGAGACGGGATGCCAGTTGCGGATCCTTGTTGAGGTCCCAGGCGGCGGTCTCGTCCACATAGCGGTTTATGGCTCCCAGAAAATTCCATATCGATTGCAGCGCCTCGTTGAAGGACGGCCTGGACATGGCCGACTCGACTTCATCCAGGACGGAAGAGGCGCTCTCCTCGAGATCGCTATCCGCCGCCGCCGTCGCCCTCGCTTCCGGGACCACTCCGTCCCGGTACCTTTCAACCATTGCCAGAATGCGGCTGACCATATTACCGAGGACATTAGCCAGCTCCGAGTTGTAGCGGCCCAGCATGTTTTCGTAAGAGAAATTGCCGTCGTATCCGAAGGAGAATTCGCGCAGGAAATAGTAACGGTAACCATCCACCCCGAAGTCGGCCGTCAATTGCTCCGGGTCCAGCGCGTTGCCCTTCGATTTGGACATCTTTTCCCCCTCGACGGTAAGCCAGCCGTGGGCGAAAACGTGACGGGGAAGCGGGAGTCCGGCAGCGATCAACATCGCCGGCCATATTATGGCGTGGAAGCGCAGTATTTCCTTGCCGATCAAATGGTAATCAGCCGGCCATATCCCGTCGAAGCGTTGTTCGTCCTTTCCGTAATCGATGGCGCTTATGTAATTAATAAGGGCATCGAACCACACGTACATGACCTGGCTTTGATCGAAGGGGAGGGGAATTCCCCAGCTAAGCGTTTTGCGGCTGACGCTCTGATCGCTCAACCCCTGATTTATGAAGCTCACGACCTCGTTGCGCCTGATGTCGGGTTCGATAAATTCCGGGTTGTTCTCGATGTGCTCGAGTACGGCATCCCCGTATGAGGAAAGACGAAAGAAATAATTCTCCTCCTTGAGAATTTCGACTTCCCGCCCGCACTGGGGGCATTTTCCATCAACCAGTTGCGAGGGCAGCCAGAAGGTCTCATCCGGAACACAGTACCAGCCCTCGTAGGAGTCGAGGTATATATCCCCGTTTTCATACAACCGCTGCATGAACTCCCGGGCAACCCGGGCGTGATCGGGAGAGGTGGTCCGCACGAAGTAGTCATTGCTGATATTCAAGTGCTGCCATAACTTGGTAAAATATACCACCATAGTGTCAGCCCACTCCTGCGGCGATACGCCGTGCACTTCCGCAGCCCGGGCCACGTGCTGCCCGTGCTCGTCCGTACCGGTCAAAAAGAAGACTCTTTCACCCTTCAGCCGGTGATAACGGGCAAGGGCATCGGCGGCTA
>MELM01000034.1:25109-25173 GCA_001767605.1 Candidatus Solincola sediminis
TATTATTGACACTTTTCGAGTCCTATACATATAATGAGATTCCTGGATTGTCAAGGAAAAACGG
>MELM01000034.1:25197-51748 GCA_001767605.1 Candidatus Solincola sediminis
GGCGAGATATGAAGGCGACCGGCATCGTGCGAAAAATCGACGAACTCGGGAGAATTGTCATTCCCATGGAGCTTCGCCGGACTCTGGACATCAGCGAACGCGACCCGATCGAGATTTTCACCGATGGCGACAAGATTGTTCTCACGAAATACGAGCCGGGCTGCAGTTTCTGCAACAGTGGTGAGAAGCTGCGCACCTACAAGGGCAGCCGCATCTGCCAGAAGTGCATCAACGACCTCAAGCGCAAATAATAAACAAGCAATAATTTTCCAATAAGGAAAGAACTGGGGGACGGAAGAGAATTCCGCCCCCATTTGCTTGCTCGGACTCAGGATTTCTGTTGGAGGGCGAGGAAAACCTGGAGCAGTTTGTCCGGCGTTAGTTCTTCCGCCCGAGAGGACGCGGGCACCCCCGTTTCATCCAAGGCCGCCTCGGCCGGCGCCCTCCCCACGTAGGCATTCCTGCCTCCCGATAGAGCATTTACCAGCTTTTTCCTGCGAGAAGAAAAGGCGGCGTTGAGGAAGGAGAAAAATGCATCGACTTGGGGCAGGGAAAGCGCCGACTTTTTCCTCTCGAAATGCATGATTGATGATTCCACCCGTGGCGGCGGGAAGAAAACACTCGGAGGTACATGGGCAAGTCGCCGGATATCTGTAAGAAACTGCAGTTTGACGCTGACTGCGTTATATGCGGAGGTCCCCGGTGAGGCGAGATAGCGGTCGGCCAGCTCCCTCTGTACGGTCACGGTAAGGCTCCGCAATTGGGGCAACTCGTGCAAGGTGTGCAATATGAGCGGGGTGGCGATGCTGTAAGGAAGGTTCGAGACCAGTTTGAGCGGCTCGCCGGGTGAAAACAAAGCGGGTAAATCGACGCGAAGCGCATCGCCTTGCAGGATTTCCAGGTTATTCCTGTCACCCAGCGTATCGCGCAAGGCCGTTATGAGCCGGCGGTCCGTTTCGACGGCGACGACCCTGCCAGCCCGGTCGCACAGCTCTTCAGTGAGGGTTCCGATACCCGGCCCTATCTCGAGTATGGTGTTGCCGGGCTTAAGAGCAGCCCCTTCCACCACCCGGCGCAGCACGTTGCCGTCGACGAGGAAATGCTGCCCCAGGGCCCGGGCGAGATGAATACCATGTTTTTCCAGTATTTCAGCTACTACGCTAGGCCTTGCCAGCGTTCCCACGAGCGTCCTTTCCCTCGTCGTCTCTTTGTGTCACCATCCTATTGCAAGTACATGCCCGTGTTAAGATGGGAGCGAAACGATTATTCCCCAGGGAGAGGAGAGGATCGTTGCCTCGTGATCGAATCGCATTGGAAGCGCCGGCAAAAGTTAACCTTTATCTGGAAGTCGGACCGCGACGGCCTGATGGCTATCATCCGGTTCGCAGTGTCATGCAGGCCATCGAGCTTTGCGACCTGGTCGAGGTCGAGTTGGATCGCGGCGGACGGGGGATAGAGATAGAGGTCGAGGGCGATGCACCGGCCGGGGACGACAACCTTTGCATCCAGGCGGCAAGAGCATATTCAGAGTGGCTGAAGAAGCCGTTCGGTGTGAGGATCGGATTGAAAAAACGAATTCCAAACGCAGCCGGCCTGGGAGGAGGGAGTTCGGATGCCGCCGCGGTTCTGCGCGGTCTGCAATTGCTTTCCGGCGAGGATATCAGTCGAGAGGAATTATTCGAATTGGCCGCTTCGCTCGGATCCGACGTCCCCTTCTTTTTAATAGGAGGAACGGCTCTGGCTCAGGGAAGGGGAGAACAAATCTTTCCGCTGGTCCAGGCACCGCCGCTCCCGATCCTATTGGCAAATCCTGGAATTGAACTTTCAACCCGACTAGTGTATGAAAAGTTCGATGAAATCGGCGGGCAAAAACCGCCGGAGGGAGGGCCGGCGGGTCTTATCAAATCCCTGGCTTCGCAAGACGTAGAGAGGATTCCGGGCCTTCTCTTTAATTCGTTGCAAAAGGCTGCGATTGATCTCGTTCCCGAAATAGGGCAACTTCTGGAAATGGCAAAGCGATCGGATGAGGAGGCAGCCCTGCTTTGCGGAAGCGGTTCAACTGTATTTGTCATGCGAGAAAATGAGCAACGCGTGTCGGCGGAGAACCAAATGAAGCAAACTGCGGCCTGGCTCTTGGATACACAATTCAGAGGCGGTGGGGTTGCTTTACTGGAGCCAAGATGATTAAAGCAATATTTGCATATTCCGGGTGCCCTGTTTCGCTCAGCTTAAGAGTTCGTTTATTGAACTGCTTTATTGTGAAAAGCCCTGAAGGTATAATCTTGAAAACAGGACATGAGGGGCATAATATAGGTTAATAAGTTTTTATTAATGTTCTGAGATCGTTTGGGGGGACGCAAATCGTGGAGATCACAAGGGTAACCGTCCGCGAAATCGACATGAACATGGTCAAGGGAATAGCAAGCATTATTCTCGATGATTGCTTTGTGGTGCATGACTTGAGAATAGTAGACGGTGATCGTGGTTACTTTGTTGCAATGCCCTCTCGCAAACTACCTAATGGCGATTTTAAAGACATTGCTCATCCCTTGAACTCGGAAACCCGCGAAAAAATTCAAGAGGCGGTCCTTCGAGAATTCTTTAAGGTAAAAAAAGGAAAAGGCGAAAAGCTCCAGGCCGAAGAAGTCTTTTAAGGTGGCTCTTCACTGGGGCGTGGCCAAGCGGTAAGGCAACGGCCTTTGGAGCCGTTATCGTAGGTTCGAATCCTACCGCCCCAGCCATAAAACAAGAGGGTTTGAGACCCTCTTTTTTATTACGGTTCCCAAAGGGCTACACGACGGTGTCAGCTACACAAAGGTGTCAGGCACCTTTGTGTAGGACTACCCACCTACACAAAGGTGCCTGACACCTTTGTGTAGGTTGTATAGAATAATGCCGTCGGGAAGGAGCATGAATTGAGCCTTTCAGCTCTTGTCCTCGCCGCCGGTGAGGGCACGCGGATGAAATCACGCAGACCTAAAGTAATGCATACGATTTGCGGAAAAACCATGATCTCATGGGTCCTGGATACCTTGCATGAGCTGCAAGATCAGGGAATGATCGATGCTATACGGGTGGTAATCGGAAGCGGTGTGGAAGCGGTGAGTCAAGAGATAGCAGACCGCGGAAGCTGCATTATACAAGAGGAGCGTAAGGGAACCGGGCATGCGGTAATGGTGGCCGCGCCGGAAATCGACGAGGACGAACTGCTCGTGCTCACCGGGGACTGTCCACTGATAGCAGCGGCGACTATCTCGAAGCTGTATGACGTACACCGCATGGAGGGAGCGGCGGTCACGCTGCTCGGAACCTATTTGAGCGATCCCACCGGCTACGGCCGAATCCTAAGAGGCGAGGGTGGCGGCATCCTCCGCATCGTGGAGGAAACAGAGGCTCTTCCGGAAGAGCTTTCTATCGGAGAAGTAAATACCTCCACCTACATCTTCAATTGGAAGGCCCTGAAACCCGCGCTTAATAACTTGAATGCCGACAATTCCAAGGGCGAGTATTTTCTGACCGACGTGCTGGAGCTCCTTATCAAGAAGGGAGAGCGGGTTGCTGCTTACATCACCGAGGATGACGTGGAGACCCTTGGAATAAACTCGCGGGAGCACCTGGCGATGGCGGAAGCGGTCATGCGCGATCGCATCAACAGCGGGTGGATGGAGCGGGGTGTCACCATGGAAGATCCTTCCTCCGTCTACATAGGCGCCGAAGTGAAAATAGGCATGGACACCGTGCTCAAGCCATTCGTGATCCTGGAAGGGAAGACCCGCATAGGCGAGGAATGCGTCATCGGCCCCGGCGCGCGAATCCGCAATTCCGAGATTCACGACGGCGTTGTTATCGAGCAGGCGACGGTTCGCGAATGCGAATTGGAGGACGGGGTTACAGTCGGCCCGTACGCCAGCCTGCGCCCCGGCAGCCGATTGCTCGCCGGATCCAAGGTAGGGACCTTCGTCGAAACCAAGAAGACCATTGTCGGGAAGGGGAGTAAGGTGCCTCACCTCAGCTATATGGGGGACGCGGAAATAGGCGACGGTGTGAACGTGGGAGCGGGCAGCATCACCTGCAATTACGATGGGGCTCATAAATACGCGACGGTTATCGAAGAAGGCGCTTTTATAGGAAGCGACACTATGTTCATAGCCCCGGTCCGCATCGGCAAAGGAGCGGTGACCGCGGCCGGTTCTGCTATCTCGAAAGACGTTCCCGATGGAGCGCTCGGGGTGGAACGCGGCGAGCAGAAGAATATTCCGGGATGGAAAAAGAAATCAAAGCGGCGGGAGGACAAGGAGGATCAATCTTGAAGGAGGTAACCCGCAAGAAGCTGATGATCTTCAGCGGCCGGTCTTATCCCGAATTGGGAAGGCAGATCGCCGGCAATCTGGGTATCAGCTTGGGCAAGGTGGATTTGCAGACTTTTAGCAACGGAGAGCTCTACGTGCGCTTCGAGGAGAGCGTGCGCGGCGTGGACGCCTTCGTTGTGCAGCCGTGCTCCCCGCCTATCAACGCCAATATTATCGAGTTGCTACTGATGCTCGATGCCTTGAAGAGGGCGTCCGCGAAGAGGATATCGGCGGTGATTCCATACTACGGATATTCGCGTCAGGATAAGAAAACGCTGGCCAGGGAGCCTATCAGCGCTCGCCTTATCGCCGATCTACTCAGCACGGCGGGGGCGGAGAGAGTGCTTACCATGGACCTGCATGCCGGTCAGATACAGGGTTTCTTTTCCGGACCCGTCGATCACCTGACCGCCGTACCGCTGCTCGCTTCCTATATCTCCAGGCAGGGGTTTTCCGACCTGGTTATCGTCTCGCCCGATGCCGGCCGGGTGAAGATGGCCAAGAAGTACTCGGATCACCTGGGAACGCCGATGGCTATTTTGCACAAAAGGCGGCCGGGACATAATGAGGCCGAAGTCCTGCACGTCATCGGTGAGGTGAAGGGAAAGACCGCGGTACTCGTCGATGACATGATCGATACCGCGGGGACCATGGTCGCTTCATCGCAGGCGCTGCTCGATCAAGGCGCCGTCGAAGTCTATGCCTGCGCCACCCACGGCATCTTCTCCGGGCCGGCCAGGGAGAGGATCGACGGCAGCCCGTTGAAGCGGGTGGTTGTCACCAATACGCTGCCGATACCGGAGGAGCGCCTGAGCGATAAGGTGGAAATCTTATCCATCGCTTCCATTTTCGCCAACACTATCGCCAGCGTCTTCAAGGATGAATCGGTGAGCGAACTGTTTGGGGGCAACAACCAACCTTAGAGGGGCTACACAAAGGTGCCTGACACCTTTGTGTAGGCGACACCTTTGTGTAGGATTTAGGCTGGTTGGGTGAGGGATTGATAGAGCTGCTCGGCTTCGGCTTCCTGCTGTTCTATCCGGTCCATTACCTGTTCTATTTGCTTGACGGTATCATCGAGGCGGTTTAGAGCAGGCATGAGATCGTTGGGTGGGCCGGTATAAGGGGCGCTTGAGGCGAGAGAATTGGATAGGCCTATCAGCACCGAGTAAGATGCGAGAACCTGTTCGTTCATTCCAACCAGTAGGAGAAGGCTTTCCGCATAAGGCGTATATTCCTTGTCGCTTCCCTTGAGCTTCTCCGCGTTCTGCCGGCATGAGGTGAACGCCGAGTTGGCCGATGAGACCAGATTGCGGGTGGATGCGGCCAGTTCCTGGGCCTTTGCAATCAGGTCTGGCGAGGCTTGAGAGCGGAGCGCATTTTCCATCCGGGCGGGGAATTCCTGCACTCCGACCAGCACCGCCCGGGCGCTTATGTAGCTCGACCTCGCTTGACTCGCTTGCTGTGCCGCCTGCGAGCCGCAGCCGGTGACCAGAACGAGAAAGACCAGCGTCACTACGGCCATGGCGAAGATTCTCATTCTCACAAGCCATGCTCCTTGAAATAGGCGTCGGCGGCCAGGGCCGCTTCCGCTGCCTGCAGTCTAAGGTCGGAGATATCCTTGCTGAGCTGATCCATTCTCTCCGTGTAATACGAAAGCTGTTCCTCATTCTGGGCCATGGGAAGGACATCGAGCATATCGGAAACAGCCGTGAGAAGCTCGCGGTTGAGGGTGATCTCTTGCAGTTTGCTTTCCACCACCTGCAAGGCTAAGCGCGAGTATGCGGCGTAATCGCCGGCATCCCGCATGGCGATCACCTCATTAAAGAGTTCGCGAGCTTCCGAGTAGCGGATTTCCAACTCATCGACATCGATCATAGCCATTTCGGCAAGGGACTTTCCCTCGGCGATGGTGTCTTCGACGTTCGAAAACCTGATGCCCAGAGAATTGAAGCGGGCATTGAGATTGTTCAGGTCCTCCAGGAGTTGTTGTGAACTTTCCAGGAGGGAGCTCGCCTGGTTTACGTTATCCTTGGCCTGACCTCCGCCGGAACAACCGGTCAGGGATATGGTGACGCAAGCGATAGTAAAAATGACGGCCGTTAGCGCGATGATCCTCTTCATCATCTCTTCTTTCTGTCCGCAATGACGCATTTCCTCCCGGTGTAGTTCCGTTAATGGGTCGAGGTCAAATGGGATCAGTTGAAGATATTCATAGCGGACTCGAGACCTTCGGCCAATACCGTCTCGGCGGCGTCCGCGGCTTTCCGGCACCAGGAAAGGAACGCCTCGAATTCATCGCCCTTCATTCTGGTGAGCACGTACTTGGCCGGGTCCATTCCCCCGGGAGGTCTACCCACTCCGATCTTTATGCGAGGAAAGTCGGAGGTCCCCAAGGCCTCGATCATTGATTGCACCCCGAGATGGCCGCCCGATGAGCCGCCTTCCCTTATACGGATGGTACCGGCTTTGAGATCTATATCGTCGTGGAGGACGAGGATGTCGCGGCTGTCTATCTTCAGCTTATGCCTGATCTTGCGGACCGCTTTGCCGCTTGCGTTCATGAAGGTAAGGGGCCGCGCGAGGTGGATTTTTTGAGACTGGAGAGTTGTCTCCGCCAGGTCGTAATCCTTCTTCTGCTTGAAGGTCGCGCCGTGTTCTCGGGCAAGCTCATCGACGGCCCAGAAGCCGGCATTATGACGCGTCTTTCGGTAAGGCTCTCCGGGATTTCCCAAACCTAGGATTAGGAACATCTCCACTCCCTTGCGGAAGGGGGCTGGTAGGCTTCGCAGCCCAAGATTAAGCGTTTTCTTCTTGCG
Organism: Candidatus Solincola sediminis; assembly: GCA_001767605.1. Classification (GTDB taxonomy): domain Bacteria; phylum Actinomycetota; class Geothermincolia; order Geothermincolales; family RBG-13-55-18; genus Solincola; species Solincola sediminis. Next base: position 32,366 of record MELM01000034.1, read on the forward strand.
GCCCTTCGGGTTGCGCCGGCTTTGCCTCGCCGCCGATCTGTTCCTCGGTTGCAGCTTCCTCAAAACCTTCTTCGCCTACTCCCGGCACCTCTTCCTTGACCCGCTTGGGGGCCACGCCGGCGACGATTTCATCCGGGTTGTTAAGGTACCGGACTCCTTCGATGACCGGAAGGTCTTGTATCCGCAGGTTCTCTTTCACGTCCAGGCCGGATACATCGACTTCTATGAAATCCGGAAGATCCTTAGGAAGGCATTGTACGTTCACATCGTAAATGTAGTGTTGCATCGTGCCCCCGGCCTTTACTCCCACCGGTTCGCCGACAAAGTGTACGGCGACATCGGCGGTGAGGGATTCATCGCTGCGTATTTTCTGGAAATCGATGTGGAGTATTTCGTCCTTGATGGGATGGCGCTGAATCTCCTTCACCACCACTGTGTGCTTTCCGTCCTTGTTCCCGGCGATCGTGAGATCAAAAAGGCCGTGCAGACCGTGCTGGTGTCGCATCAAAGTCTTGAAGGCCTTCGTGTCCAGGGAGATAAGCAAAGTCTGGAATCCGTGCCCGTAAAGAACGCATGGAATTTTTCCTTCTCGTCTCATTTTCTTGGCCGATTCTTTCCCGGTATTCTCCCGGGACTCGGCGGATAATTGCGCCTGCATATAAATTCACCTCTCGTAATAAGCGCCCGCCTTTCCCAACCTGTCGACGGGCTCAATTAACCAATTATAGGTAAATGCCCCGGTAGCCGCAATATAAAGCGACTTTATCATGGCCGGGGCGTGTCGGCTGTGTTCTAATATGCATAGGCCTGGGTGATAGTCATCGAGGCCATTATGTGCGTGGGAATATGGAAATATATAACATTATCAAGGAAAAAATCGAAAAGAGTCTGAAGCCCCTGCTCGGGGAAGGAATGCATGTCTCCATCCAGGCGGAGGAAGAGATTCATCCCTTCCTGGTGGCTTACCTGGCGGAAGCGAGCGGCCGTCAAGTTCTGGTGGTTGCGCCCGGCAGGCAGGGTGAGGAGAACATCGCCCTTTTGATTGGATTGGTATTGGGGGAGTCGCGTGTCAGGGAATTGCCCTTGCGTGAGCTGGTTATCGCGGGAGAGAGAGGCGAGGATGGGCAGGCCGTTTCGCTGCGTGCGAGAGCGCTGCGCGGTTTGAGCCGGGGAGAGAAGGCTGTCGTCGTTACCGAGGCAATGGCCCTCGCACAACATTACCCCGCGGTTGCAAAGGCATATAGCCCGCTGTCCCTCAAGGTAGGCCGGGAAAGCGACCTCGAGGAAGCCGCCCGAAGCTTGGAGCGGATGGGCTACGAGAGGGAATATCTGGTTGAGGGGGCGGGGCAGTTTTCCGTGCGAGGGGGCATTCTCGATGCTTACGACCCCGGGCGCCGGCGGCCGGTGCGGGCAGAATTCTTCGGGGACCGCGTCGAGAGGATAAGGACTTTCAATCCGGTAGACCAGCGTTCCGAGGAGATCCTGCAGGAAATAGAGATATATCCTGTTGCCTTGCCTGATTGCGGCCGGGATCATAAGGGATTGCTCGATTTCCTTGATCCGAGCGCAATTGTCGTATCATTGCAGCCGCTTCTCGTGCGCGAGAAACTGGCGCGTGCCGGCGGCGACGGATTGGCGCAGGCGGCGGCCGAAAGAGGTCTTTCGCTTATCGAGCTTGATCCTATGGCCCTGCATCCCAATGCGAGCGTGAAGGTCACCGGTGGGATCCAATACCGTGGACGCCTGCCGGATTTCCTCAAGGACCTCAAGGACCTGTTGCGCGAGGGCTGGAAGGCGCTGATCCTCATAGATACCGAAGGCCGCCGGGATAGGCTGAGGGAACTCCTGGTTGAGGAAGGCATAGCGGTGAACCTAGAGAGCCCTCCGAGCGACGGAGTCGCGACGCTGTCGCGGGGTACATGGTCGAGGGGCTTCAAATTATCCGAGGATAAACTCGCGGTATTCACGGAACCGGATATCTTCGGGATGTTTCGCCTGCGGGCGCCGCCGGTTGAAGGCTCATCCAGGCAGCCGGTCGAGGGCTGGTGGGACCTGGAAGAGGGCGATTACGTGGTGCATGTTAATCACGGCATCGCGGTCTATGGAGGACTAGTCGAGCGCGAAGTAGATGGAGCGGTCAGGGAATACCTGCTCCTGAAGTACAAGGGAGGCGATTCGCTCTATGTACCTACCGACCGCATCGATCTGGTGCATCGCTACGTAGGCGCCGAAAACCCGACCATATACAGCCTATCCGGGCATCATTGGACACGGGTGAAAAGACGTGCCCGGCATTCGGTCCGGGAGATGGCCATGGACCTCCTCAATCTCTACGCCGACCGCATTGCGGGGGAGGGTCATGCCTTCGGTGCAGACGATCCCTGGCAGCGGGAGTTGGAGACCTCCTTCCCCTACAGGGAGACCGCCGACCAGGAGCGGGCCATCGCGGAGGTGAAGGAGGACATGGAGAAGCCGCGGGTTATGGATCGCTTGGTTTACGGCGACGTCGGCTATGGAAAAACCGAGGTGGGGGTGCGCGCTGCTTTCAAGGCCATCATGGACGGCAAACAGGTGGCGGTTCTAGTGCCGACCACCGTGCTCGCGCAGCAGCACTACCGAACCTTTTCCGAGCGCTTCGAGGCTTTCCCGGTGCGGGTGGAGATGCTTTCGCGCTTCATAACCGCCGCCGGACAGAGGGCTGTCCTGGAGGCCATCACGCGCGGGGAGGTTGATATTGTTATCGGGACGCAGCGCCTTCTTTCGGGCGACGTAAATATTCCGAACCTCGGCCTGGTGATCATTGACGAGGAGCATCGCTTCGGGGTGGCCCAGAAGGAGCGCCTGAAGGCGCTGCGCCGCAGCGTGGATGTCCTCACGCTAAGCGCTACGCCCATCCCGCGCACCCTGCAAATGTCGCTTTCCGGCATCAGGGACATGAGTGTGATAGATACACCGATAGAGGACAGGTATTCGGTCATAACCTCGGTCGGACCTTACGAGGACGAGTTGGTGAGGGAGGCAATCCGCAGGGAAATAAAGCGCGAGGGGCAGGTCTTCTACGTGCACAACCGGGTGCAGACCATCGAGAGGACGGCGCGGCACGTGAGGGAACTGGTGCCGGAAGCCCGCGTAGTGATCGGGCACGGACAGATGAACGAGCGCAAACTGGAGGAGGTCATGGAGGATTTCATCGAGCAGCGCTCGGATGTTCTGGTTTGTACGACCATCGTAGAATCGGGGCTGGACATCCCCAATGTTAATACCCTCATCGTCGACGGTGCGGAAAACCTGGGTCTTTCGCAGCTGTACCACCTGCGGGGGCGGATAGGAAGGAGCAATCGCCAGGCCTACGCATTTTACTTGTTCAGGGACGGACGGGCGATGACCGACGGCGCATTGCAGCGCTTGAAGGTGATCCGTGATTTCTCGGAGCTGGGTTCCGGCCTGCGCATCGCAATGAAGGACTTGGAGATAAGGGGCGCGGGCAACCTGCTGGGGTCTGAGCAGCACGGCCACGTCGAGGCGGTCGGCTTCGAGTTGTACTGCCGCATGCTGGCCGAGGCGGTGGATGAGATGAGGGGAGTAAAGAGAACCCGCACTTCCCAAGTAACCATCGATCTCCCGATCCACGCCCTTATAACCGACGAGTACGTGCAGAAGACGGCGCGCCGCATCGAGATATACCGGCGCCTCGCGGAAGCGGGAACAGCCGGCGAAATAGACGAAATCGCCGAGGAGACGAGGGACCGCTACGGGCCGCTGCCGGGTGAGGCGGAAAATCTTTTTGAAGTAGCGCGCTTGAGGCTCGATTCGATCGAAATCGGGATCAGGGAAATCGGGCACGACGGAGACGAAGTGGTGCTTCGCTTGAATCGTAAGGGTGTGCAGGGGGTCGATGGGATATGGCAGGAAGCCTCGACGGAGGGCTGTCCTTGGACGGAAACGCGCTACCATAAGACACTGCACGAGATAGCGCTGCAATTCCCGGCCGGATCATGGTTTAGTAGGGGCAGGGAGAACCTGGGTCAACTGAGGCGCTTCCTCGAAGCTATACCGGATACTCGAAAGGGAGAAAGTGGATAGGAAACCGCGAGTGCATATATTGGGGCTCGGTCCGGGACCCATAGGGCTTATCACGCTGGAGACGATGGAAATCCTCGAGAGGGCGGAGGAGGTGCTGGTGCGTACGCTTCGGCATCCTGCCGTTAAAGATTTGCCGGCCCGGGGGGTTCGAACCCGATCGCTCGACCACTATTACGAGGACGCTGATTCCATGGAGGGGGTTTATCGTGCCATCGCGGCTGAAGTGGTTAAGGAGGCGAAGGCATCAGGCGAAGCTTTCTATGCCACCCCCGGATTCCCCTTGATGGCGGAGCGCACGGTCCAACTCATCCTCGCCGAAGAAGTCGAGGCTATCATCCATCCGGCCGTAAGCTTTCTCGATGGTATGCTTGTATTGCTAAAATTCGACCCGGTAGAGGGATTGTTGATCCTGGAAGCCGACCGCTTGATAGCCGGCGGTTATGCTATTCTCGATCCGCGCACTGCAGCTATAATCTCGCAGGTCGATTCCCGCCTGAAGGCCTCGGATATCAAGCTCGTATTGCTCGAGGTCTATCCGGCCCTGCATGAGATCAAGATCGTGCGGGAGGACCGGATTGAGGAAATCCCGCTGGAGGAGTTGGACAGGGAGGAGCGATTCGACCATTTGACCAGCATCTTTATCCCACGCCTTCCCGAGAACGAGATATTTGATTTCCGGAGATTGATAGACATTATCGCCCGGCTGCGCGGGCCGGCCGGCTGCCCCTGGGACCGAAAACAGACCCACGAATCATTGGCCAGGCACATGGTCGAGGAGGCCCATGAGGCGGTGGATGCCATCCAGCAGGGCGATTGGGAGCACCTTTCGGAGGAATTGGGGGACTTGCTTCTGCAGGTGGCCCTTCACGCCCAACTCGGCTCGGAAGAAGACACATTCGATATCCGTGATACCTTGCGTTTGATCACCGAGAAGTTGTTGCGCCGGCATCCCCACGTGTTCGGAGAGGCGGAACTTCACACACCGGAGGAAGTAATCGCGAGGTGGGAGCGTATAAAGGCCGACGAGAGGGGAGAGGCATCGGTTCTCGATGGTGTCGCCGGCGGCCTTCCCGCCCTTCTCTATGCATTCAAGCTGCAATCGAGGGCGGCGCGCATCGGCTTCGATTGGGAGCGCGGGGAGGACGTGTTGCCCAAACTCGAGGAGGAGCTGCATGAAATACGCGAGGTCCTGCGGGGTGGAGAAGGGGACCTCGAGGACGAGCTCGGTGATTTGCTCTTCACGCTGGTCAATGTCAGCCGCCACTACCAGGTCGATCCGGAAATTGCATTGAGGAGGGCGGCACGCAAGTTCGCCCTGCGCTTCCAGTGCGTGGAGGCGATGAGCCGTGAGCGAGGCTTGCTACTCGAGGAGATGTCACTGGAAGAGTTGGATGCGCTCTGGGAGGCTGCAAAAGAGAGGTCATGTTGATGTTGAGGCACGACCCCATGTTTAGGCCTTGCACCATGTTGATGTTGAGGCACGACCCCGTGTTTAGGCCTGGCACTATGTTGATGTTGAGGCACGACCCCATGTCGTATAAAGTTGTTTAGATATGAAGGAAAAGCTTAAACGCCTTTTTGATTATCGAGAACTACTCTTTAACCTGATCCATAAGGAAGTGAAGGTAAAGTACAAGAATTCCTTCCTGGGTTTCGTGTGGTCTCTCATCACTCCACTGATGATGCTGGTGGTCTTCTACGTCGCCTTCGGTATCATCTTCAAACTGCGAGCAATGGGCATGCAATTCTACGCCTTCTTCCTGATGTCGGGGATCCTTCCCTGGAACTTCATGGCCACCTCGCTGTTGCTCTCGGTCGGCTCCGTTGTGAACAGCTCGGATCTCGTAAAGAAGGTTTACTTCCCACGCGAGGTCCTGCCCCTCTCGCACCTGGGGTCCTCTTCCTTTCATTTTATCCTGCAGGAGCTCATGCTGATCGTCTTCCTGCTGGCTTTTCGAGTGCCCCTGACGCCCTGGATATTCATGGTTCCCGTGGTCATGCTTCTGGAAGTTACTTTTATAGCAGGACTCTCGATGTTCCTCTCGGCCTTGAACGTCTTTTACCGTGATGTGCAGCATTTCACGGAAATAATCATCATGGCCTGGTTCTGGATGACTCCGGTTATATATCCCATAGCGCTTATAAGAGATAACTTCCCGGCGTGGGCGCAACGCATCTACATGCTCAACCCGATGGCGCATATTATTCTGCTCTGGCAGCGCATTACGTATAATTCGCCGCATAACGGAACCGAGGCGGCTCTTTTGAGCGTTCCCGGGCTGCTGGGGACTATTGCCTTGAGTATTACCTTGCTGGTCCTTGGCTACGTCACTTTCACCCGGTTGGAAGGAAGGTTTGCGGAGTTTATCTGATGGTAGCAAGAGAAATAGGAATCAGGCAGTCATCTAAAATACCGGCCATCGAACTGGAATCGGTGAGCAAGTGCTTTCGCCTCTACCATGACGCCAACTACAGCCTGAAGGAAAAGGTCATAAACTTCCGTAAGAGGGGTTATGACCTGTTCTGGGCTCTGAAGGGCGTCGACCTCACCATCTTCCAGGGTGAAACGTTGGGGATAATCGGCCCCAATGGCTCCGGCAAGTCGACCTTGCTGCGCATGATGACCAGGATAATGAGCCCCAACGAGGGGCAGATCCGCACCCACGGTACCATCGCCGCCCTGCTCGAGTTGGGAGCCGGCTTCCACCCCGACCTGACCGGCCGGGAAAACATTTATTTGAACGCGTCCATCCTGGGCTTTAAAAGGCGGGAGATCGAAGGCATTATCGACGAGATAGTCGCCTTCTCCGAGCTTGGTCCTTTCATCGAAAACCAGGTAAAGAATTATTCTTCGGGCATGTATGTACGCCTGGGCTTCTCCATCGCCATCAATCTAAACCCGGACATCCTGTTAATCGACGAAGTCCTGGCCGTCGGCGACGAATCCTTCCAGGGCAAATGCCTGGATCGCATAGCCAGGATGCAACAGGAAGGGAAAACCATCGTTTTGGTAACACATGATTCGGACATCGCGGCGTCTGTGTGCGACCGGGTGTTGTGGCTGGAGAAGGGTGAGGAGAAGATGATCGGGGATCCGATCGAAGTCACGGAACTGTACCACGAGGCGATGCGCATGCGGCCGGAGGGCAGCGAGTTCGGAACGCGGGATATCGTCATCAACAGGGTGGACATCCTCAATTCGAAGGGCGAGGCGGAGACGGAATTCGAGACCGGCGAGCCGCTGGTGTTGCGCATCAATTACAGCGCGGACGATCCGGTTGAAGATCCGGTCTTCGGCTTCGGCTTTTACAACCAGATGGGATTTATGGTTTACGGCACCAATACGCGTCTGCGGGGGCTGGACATAGCGAAGGTCGACGGCCAGGGGAAGATGGATTTCAAGATATCGGCCCTGCCCATGCTCGACGGCAGGTATTACATCTCGGTTGCCGCCCATACCCGGGACGGCATGGTCAACTACCACTGGCTGGACAAGCTTTATTACTTCGACATGCATTCGCCGGGCAAGGAAGAAGGCTTCCTTACCATGGAATGCGACATAGACCTCGCTCCGCAATAAAAGCAGGTATCAACGGCTCCGCAATCGAAAATTTTTATAGAGATATCGCGGGTGCGGACCATATCGGACCATATTAATGAAAGGTGAGACGAACCCATGACTGAAACGGGAGGCGGCGTGGAAGAACGCAGCGGAGAAAATCTGTCCGTTCAAGTGGAGGGTATCGACACTGCCGCCATCATGAAGGAAATCGAGACGCGGGTGGAGGAACGCCGCCGGCAAGGCGTGTACAAAGACCTGGACCTTCTCGACCTCGAGGAGCAGCGCGGCGAGGCCGAGGTCAGCCTGGACCCGCTCCACGAACTGATCTTCCTGAATCAATTGGCGCGCCAGTATGCCGATGTCACCAGCCATTATCCCATCGGCTCGCAGCGTTCATTCCTGGGGCCGTTCATAATGCTGTTTAAAAAAATCATAAGGCGATTCATGACCCCTTATATGGACGCCCTTTTCGCCAAGCAACGCGAGTTCAATGCGCAGTGCTTGAGTTCAATGGATACCTTCCTCGAGATGATAAAGAGAGAGCGCGAAAGCTCCTATCACGGCGGGCTCGACCGCTATACCGCCTGGGTGGAAATGGGATTCACTGAAAATAACGCCGGCCTTCTGCGGGAGGCCTGCAAGAAGTTCCAGCCGGAGAAGCGGATAATCAACCTCTACAGCGGAACCGGCGATTTCCTGGCCGTCGCCGCCGGCGAAAAACTGGATTGTCTGGGAGTAGAAGAGGATCCCCGGCTGGTAAAGATAGGGCAGGAGAAGAACCTGCGAATCCTGCAGGCACGTCCCCTGGACTACCTGGAATCGCAGCCGCTTGACTCGCTCGAGTCGGTGTTTATGCAGGATCTGGGGGAGAGGGGCGATTCCCGGGAATTGCTGTGGACGATAACCGCCCTCGCGGACCGGCTGGAGAAGGGTGGAGAGGTAAAGGTTCTCAACCACCACCCGCGGTCGGTGCTGGGGGTGGAGGAGGCCTTCGGGGATCCCACTCTGATGAGACTTATCCATCCGGAGACAATGGAGAGTCTCTTCCGACATGCCGGGTTCCGGGAAGTGGAGAGCACGCTTATTGGCAAGTATTCCCAGGCCGAGAAGAAAGCCTGGAAAAAGAAGTTGGGAGAGGGCGCATCCATAGACGGCGGAGAGCCGGCCGAGTTGCTCTTCGCACCCCGGCGCTACCTTCTCGAGGCGAGGAGGTAAGGATTGAGCGGCGACACCATCGCCTTCGTTCCCTGCCGCTACGGGACCGAGGTAGTCGGCGGGGCCGAGACCCTCACCCGCTTGCTGGTGGAAGAACTCGACGCCCGCGGATGGCCGGTGGAAATTCTTACCACCTGTGCCCTTGATCCCTACAGCTGGACCAACCATTTCCCCGAGGGTGTGGAGACCATCCATGGCATAACCGTGAGGAGGTTTCCCACCGAGAGCCGCAAGTACACCCGCAAGGTTTTCAAGACCGAGCAACGCATTCTCGCCGGCAAGCGCGTTTCGCCGGCCAAGCAGGATTTCTGGATCCGCAACGTGGTCACCAGCAACGCGCTCCGGGAGTATCTCACCTGGCACAAGGAGGACTACAGGGCTTTTGTCTTTGCACCCTACCTTTTCGGCACGACCTATCAGGGTGTACATACCGTGCCTGACAGGGCCTTTATTATTCCTTGCCTGCACGAGGAACCTTATGCCCATCTCCAGGTCTTCAAGGAATTAATGCGGGCGGCAAAGGGTCTGATGTTCAACAGCGTCCCCGAGATGGAGTTGGCCCGCCGTTTGTACGGGGACGATCTGCCGGGCCGGGTTGTCGGAATGGGCTTCTCGCCCTATGTGGCGAACGGCGACCGCTTCCGCTACAAGTATTCCATCGAGGGCGACTTCGTTCTCTACTGCGGCCGGCGGGAGATAGCGAAGAATACTCCGATGTTGCTTCGCTACTTCTGTAATTTCCTGGAAAACACCGGCCGCGAGGTCAGCCTGGTTCTGACCGGAGCCGGCCGGATCGAGATACCCTTCAGCTTTCGCAACCGCGTTATCGATGTGGGGTTCGTCGACGAGCGCGATTTGAGGGACGCTTATTCCGCCGCCACCCTGATTTGCCATCCTTCGACCAAGGAGAGTTTCTCAATAATGATCCTCGAGGCCTGGCTTGCGGGGCTGCCCTGCCTGATACATCGCGACTGCGCCGTTACCCGGCACCATGTCGAAGCGAGCGGCGGTGGACTATGGTTTTACGATTACCCGACCTTTCACGAAGCCATGGAATTCATGCTCGACCACCCTGAGGTGCGGCGGGAGATGGGTGAGCGGGGACGGGATTACGTCCTCGGCAGCTACTCCTGGGACGAAGTGGTAAAGAACTTCGCCGCTGTCCTCGAGGACCCCTTAACATTGGGGACGGGGGGTGTGGCGTGAGGGTGCACCAGATCGTGCCGAGGCTCGATGCGGGGGACGCCGTTTCCAACCAGGCGCTTTGCATTCATAAGTTGCTGACCGAGTGGGGGTTCGAGTCTCGCATCTTCGCCAACGGCATGGATGAATTCGGCAAGACCTATGCTTCCTACGATCAGCATTACAGAGAGTTCATGGACAACAAGGACGACCTGGTCATATTTCATCTGGCCATATACTGCGGCAGCTACGAGATGTTCCTCGAGAGCAGGAACAAAAAGGTTGTAATCTACCACAACATCACGCCGCCTGAGTTCTACGAATGTTTCTATCCGGAGGCGGCTCACCTCTGCCGTCTGGGAAAGGACTTGCTTCCCAAGCTTTCAGCGGTTGACCTGGCTCTCGGGGATTCGGATTTCAACCGGCGCGAGATGGTCGCGGCCGGCTTTGCCGAGGATAAGACCGGCGTGCTCCCTATAAATCCTCCTCTGGACAAGCTGGACGGGGTCGAGGAGGACGAAGCCTTCCTGCGGCAACTGGGTGACGGGAAGGTGAACCTCCTGTTCGTCGGCAGGGTAGTGCCGAACAAGAGGGTGGAAGACATCATAAAACTCTTCTATTGCTATCACCGGGGGATAAACGCGCGCTCGCGTCTGATCGTGGCCGGCTCTCTTCTGAACACCTATTATTCGGCGCTGCTCTCGATGGCCCGGCGTATGGGGATTCAGGACCGCGTGCATTTTCTAGGGAAGATAAGCGATTCGCGCCTCAAGTCCTGTTACCTCGGCTCGCATTATTACAGCTCGATGAGCGAGCACGAGGGTTTCTGCGTGCCGCTTCTGGAGGCGTTTCATTTCGATTTACCGGTGCTTGCCTACTCTGCGGGAGCAGTTCCGGAGACCATGGGGGATGCAGGAGTAGTCTTCGACGAAAAGGATTACGGCCTGCTCGCAGAGCTGATCGATCGCATGGAACGCGACGCCTTCATGCGCGAGAGGCTTCTCGACTCGCAACGGCTTCGCCTGGGAGATTTTGCCAGCTCGCTCTTCGAATCAGCCCTGAAGCGGAGCATCGGTGGGCTGCTGGGACTGCCGGAGGCGGAGCCGGTAGGGGCGGCCGCGGCCGGGGGAGGATGATAGCGTGATCGAGGTAAACGGAAAGCAACTCGACGAGCACGTCTTGCATGCCAAGGCCGAAGCACGCAAGCGGGCCGGTCTCTACGACGCCCACATGTTGGAACTCCTGGACAGGGACATCGTGGAGGAAGTGGAGGAGCACGTCTTCTCCATGATCCAAGTCGTGTACGATCTCCAGCGTGCGCTCGAAGACAGCGGCTGCCGCCTGGAACCACCGGCGGATCTTTCGACAGGCAATGAAAAGAAAGGGCGCAAGAGCTCTTTTCTGAGGCGCCTGCAAACGAGGTTCATTCGGGCCGTTAACGAGGGGTACGTGCAGCAGCAGGAGAAGTTCAACACATTTTTCACACGCAGCGTCGATCTCTCCTATCGACAATTGTGCGGGGCAATGGGCGGGCTCGACCTCGGCGAGGCGGCGGCGAAGAGGGAGCTCTGGCTTTCCAAGCGGCCGCAATGGGACGAGGAAACGGTCGAAGCCATTAGCGGCCAGGGCAACGGTCTTGCGCTTCTGATCGGAATCCCGGGCGTGGGACTCGTTGAGGCATTGCAGGAAGCGAAAAGGCTGTTCCTCGCCGTCGATAATTCGGATGTTCCCGTGGCGGAGGCCCAAGCGAGGTTCTTGCCCGCGTGGTTCAACCCGCAGCCCGTAAGCCTCCTGCACGATGTCCGGGCCGAGCGGCTCGGCCTTGCGGTTGTCGCCTTCCCCGAATGTCTTACCGGGGAGGAACTAGGGGATCTCTTCGCCTGGCTGGGCGAAAAGATCGCGGAGGGAGGCGTTGTTCTGGTCGCCCTCAATCGGGGTTCAACCGACATTTTTTCGGGCGATGCCGGCTTCGTGCGTTACTGGCCGCTCCCTTTTCTCGAGGGGTTGATGCGCGGGCGAGGCTTCGCGGCTGTAAAGTGGCAGGTGGGGGATCAGCTCTTTCTCAAGGGGGAGAAGGGGGCTTGAGGGTCCATCAATTGGTGCCAAGGCTAGATGCCGGAGATGCCATAGGCAACCAGGCCATGGCCATCCACGAACTCCTCCTCGAGTGGGGGATCGAAGCGGACATCTTCGCTTTCGACATGGATGAGTACGGCAGTCAATTCGCCTCCTTCGATTCCGCATATAGGGAATTTATGCCTCGCGAGGAAGACCTCTTGATCTATCACTATGGCCTCTACTGCGATAATTTTCGCCTTTTCATCGAGAGCCGCAACCGCAAGATACTCATCTACCACAATGTGACGCCACCCGAGTTCTACACCGCTTTTTATCCGGAGGCGGTGAGGCTGTGCACCCTGGGGAGGGAAACGCTGCCCCTGCTTGCGGATTGCGACCTCGCCCTCGGCGTATCCGATTTCAACCGCAGAGAGCTGGTGGCAGCCGGGTTTGATGAATCCAAAACCGGAGTCTTACCAATAAATCCCAGAATGGAGAAGCTCGATGCGGCCCTGCCCGATCCACGGCTCGCTCACTGGCTTGCCGATGGGAAAACCAATTTGCTTCATGTGGGCAGGGTGGTGCCCAATAAGAAGCTGGAAGACATAATAAAACTTTTCGCCTGCTACCATCGTGGTATAAACGCAGAATCGAGGCTGGTCTTCGCAGGTCCCTATCCCATACCCCACTACTACGCCGCACTGTTATCCCTCATCGAGAATATGGGCCTCGAGGACAGGGTGTTTTTCCTGGGGAAGGTGAGCGAGGAGGGGCTCAAGGCATGCTATCTCGAGTCGCATTATTATGTCTCGATGAGTGAGCACGAGGGGTTTTGTGTGCCCATACTCGAGGCCTTTTACTTCGGGCTTCCCGTGATAGCTTTCGCCGCCGGGGCGGTGCCGGAGACGATGGGGGGAGCCGGAATTCTTTTCCATGAGAAAGACTTCCCACTACTGGCCGAACTCCTGGATCGCCTGTATCGCGACGGCTTCTTGAGGGAACGAGTGCTCTCGGCTCAGAGGGCCAGGATGGAGGAATTCCGCGGCGACCGCTTCGCCGAGAAACTGCACGAGGTGGTAAATAAATTCATGCCGGTACTTGCGCATGGGGAGGCATCGTGAAGGTACACCAGATTTGCGCCCGGCTGCAGTTCGGGGACGCGGTGACAGGGCAGGTTCTGCGAATCCATGAACTGCTCGGCTCATGGGGTTGGGAGAGCCACGTTTATGCGACCGCGAACGACGAACACATGGCCGGGATAAACGAAGGCATGATGGCCTACCGCGGTAAGCGGTCGCGGAGCCGGGAAGATATCCTTATCTATCACCTCTCTGTCTACGACGACAACCACCGGCAATATCTGGATAGTCATAATTGCAAGGTGCTTATCTACCACAACATAACGCCGCCCCATTTCCTCGCCCCTTACGACCCCTTTCTGGCCGACATGTGCAGGCGGGGGCGCGAGCTGTTGCCCCATTTGAAGCAATGCGACCTTGCGCTGGGGGATTCCGAATACAACCGGCTGGAACTGGTCGCGGCCGGCTTCGAGGAAGCCAAGACGGGCGTGCTGCCAATTTTTATAGATATGGAAGCGCTGGGCGGCAAGTACAACCGGGCATTGCGGGACAGTTTGTGTGACGGGACCACCAACCTTCTCTTCGTCGGCCGCATGGTTCCCAACAAGAGAATCGAGGACCTGATAGATCTCTTTGCCGTTTATAACAAAAAGGTCGACGCCCATTCGCGGTTGTTGCTGGTCGGAACAACCTGGTCCGTTACCTATAACGCCGAGCTTGCCCGCCGCATCCGCGGCTACGGATTGCAGGGGGCGGTTTCGATACCGGGTTGGTCCTGGGGGGTTAGCGATGAAGACCTGAGAGCTTACTACCGGGCGGGAGACGTCTTCATCACCTGTAGCCGGCACGAGGGATTCTGCGTGCCATTGCTGGAGAGCATGTTTTTCGGGGTTCCGATCCTGGCCAGGGCGGAAGCCGCGATTCCTGTTACCTTAGGGGGCGCCGGGATGACCTTCAAGGTAATGGATGTGCAACTTCTTGCTGAGGCGGTGGCTGAGTTGGTGAATAACCGGGAGCTGCGGGAAGCGCTGGCCGCGAAGGGAAGGCAGCGGCTTGAGGAGTTCGCCCCGGAAAAGATAGCCGAAAAGCTCCGTTCCTACCTGGAAGCAGCCGCCTCCTGATTCGTTATGTCGTGCCAACCTACACAAAGGTGTCAGGCACCTTTGTGTAGGTGTAGTAAAGGGAGCTATGGATGGACGAGTGGTTTCGCTGGTCGAAGAAAAAAGAATACCTGGCCGTTCTGGTGTTTTTCTTCCTGGCGGCGGTGCTTTTCACCTGGCCCCTGATTCTCCACGTCCATGACGGAATAATCGGGGGACATGGCGACCCGCTTCTGAATACCTGGATAGTTAACTGGGATGCGCGGACCGTCTTCACCCACCCCACGCAGCTCTTTCAGGGAAACATTATGTATCCCTCCAGGGACGTACTCGCATACTCGGAGCATCTTCTCACGCTCGGTGTCATAGCGGCGCCGATGTATTTCGTAACCAGGAATCCCATCATTTCCTATAACTTCCTGGTATTTTTCGCCTTTGTCTTTTCGGCTTTCGGATGTTACCTGCTTATAAAGGAGTTGACGGGAAGCCGGCTGGGGGGCGTGGTCGCCGGAATCTTCTTTGCCCTCTGTCCCTACAAGATCTCCCAGCTGAGCCATCTCCAGATGGTATTTTCACCCTTCCTTCCCTTTATGCTCCTCTACCTGTACCGATTTTTGAAACGGGGAGGAAAGAGAAACGCCATCCTGTTCGTGGTCTTCTTCGCGGCGCAGTCCCTCGCCAACTGGCATTACCTGATTTATTGCGCCATAGCCGCGGCCCTGCTCTGGATCTGGGTGGCAATATTTACCAGGCAGAAGAACGATTGGAAGCGCCTGGGTTGGGTGGTGATAGCCGGCATTGTGGCCATGCTGATAATAATCCCCTTCACCATCCCCTACCTTCGCGCCCACAGCCGGCTGCCGGGTTTTGAGCGTTCGATCCAGGAGGTGGAACTCTACGCGGCGAAAGGCGACGACTATGAGCGCGTGCTCGATGTGAGCGTCGTTTACGGAGACACGCCGTCACCCTTCAAGGCGGGTGGCATCGGCTACGAGAATGTTCTCTACCCGGGCGTGGTGATCCTGATACTGGCCCTGGCCGGCCTACTGCTGCGGCGGCGCAAAGATGATGATCTAATGGTGTTCGATTCCGTTTCCTTCCGGGAAGGGGCCGTCTATTTCCTTATCCTCGGCGTTGTCGGCCTGCTACTGGCATACGGCCCCAAAATAGCCGGGCATTACAATCCTTTCTATATGATCCCGTACAGGCTGGGCTTGCTTAAGTTTATCCGGGTTCCAACCCGTTTCTTTGTATTGATTGCCCTGGGTCTCGCGGTGCTGGGTGGATACGGGACGGCGAAGCTGGCGGCGAGGTCGTATTCCAGCCGAAACGGCGGCTGGAGGATCGGGCAGTTGACCGGCCTGGCTATAATCGCCATCCTCATACTCGAGATTCTCACCTTCAATATCACCATTCATTTGATCCCGACGGGTCGAGACGTTCCCGAGGTTTATAACTGGCTGCGCGGGCGGGGAGACGTTCGCATGATCGAGCTCCCCACCGAACCGCTGGCGGGTGCCGATATCTATGACCGCGACCTCAGGCTCAATCCGGTGAATATTCTCGATTTCCTTTACCGCGAGGGTGACTCGATGTACTTCAGCACTTACCACTGGAAAACGATGGTAAACGGCTACAGCGGGTATTCACCCTTTTTCTACCGCCGCATCATGACCGAGATGCAGGGCTTTCCGTCCCAGCGCACCATCGATCTCTTGCGCGGCTTGAACGTCGATTACGTTCTGTGGGATTGGAGTTGGCCGGAGAAGAATCGCCTCGAGGAATACGACATGCGGCTGTTCTCTACGCCGGGCCTGAGCCTGGTGCAGGATTTCGGGGGCAAGTCCGTATTTCGGGTGGAGCCGGGCGCTGTGGCCACTGCCGAGGATATACAACTGAGCGCGGTCGCGCCCAGTGCGGCGAGACCCGGCCAGCCGCTCCATCTCGGTTTGCTTGCGAATAATACGAGCGACAACCCGATGATCAGCATAGAGGAAGAGCCACAGGATTTCAGCCTCAGCTTTATGGACGCTTCGGGAAATACCGTGCTCGTCGAGAAAGACACCTACCGGCCTCCATTCTTTATAGACCGGGGTGAAACCATATCCCTTTCGCTTACGGGGGATAAGGTACCGCCGCCGGGGGCCTATACCGCCCGGCTCCAACTGGAAGGCGGAGTGCTGGGGCCCCGCAGCTTCGATCTGCCTATCGAGATAGGGGATATCCCCGATTCCAAGGGGCCGGCCGCCATGCGGGGCAATGTGACGGTGATAGGGCAACCCCTGCCGATTCCCGCACCCGACGGGCTTTATCCGGTCACGACCGCCACGGTTACGAACATCGGGGACACATTGTGGCTCTCACTCCTTCAGGATGAGAGTTACAACCTGCGCGCCGGCTCGGTTCACCTTTCACTGAAATGGTCTGATGCCAGCGGTGCGATCTGGGAAGACCAGGGATGCACTATTCCCTGCGACGTGGCCCCGGGGCAATCAATCGATGTACCGGTACTGACCCGGCCCCCTAATGTGCCAGGTGATTATAGCCTCGATCTCAGGCTCTTTCTTGACGGCACCGGTTATTTCGGTGAAACGCTTCATTTGAACGTTCAGGTGCTTGCGCCTCGAGAATAGAAGGAACACATAGTGGACATGACAGAGGACCTGCTCGAACGCGAGCCGGATGCACCGTCTGAGGAGAGATGCGCCGGTTGCCGCTTGTCGCCCTGGATACGCATAAAGACGGCGATCGCGGCGCCGGGCATAAAGTGGCCCTGGGCTATCGCGGTGTTCCTCATATTCGTGGCCGCCGTCCTGTGGCGTTGGCATTTCGCCCGCGGGGCCAAGATCTATACCTACGACAGTTATTACTATATGGGTCTGGCTCGAAGCCTGCGCCACTTCGATTACAGCGTCGCCGGCCACCAGCACTTCAAGTTCATGCCCATGTACCCCATTGGCATCAACCTGGTCAACCTGTTCGTACCGGGCCTGGAGACGGCGGCCAAGTTCGGCAACGTCCTTTTCACGTCCGCCTGTGTAATTCCAATTTATGCCATCGGGACCCTTCTCTTCGATCGCCGGGCCGGCCTGGCCGCGGCTGGCCTTTTCGCCTTCGAGCCGATAACCACCGCCTGGTCAGCGGTCCCCATGTCCGACGGGCTGCTCGCCCTGCTGATCGCTCTCGGCGCCTTCTTCTTCCTGAAGTGGATGAAGGAAGACAACGGCCGATTCGTCTACCTCTACCTCTCTGGAGCGGCGGGAGGGCTCGCGCTTGCGACGCGGTGGGAGGGGGCGCTGTTTCTCCTGCTGGTCGGCTTCTTCCTGCTTTATTTCTGGTGGAAGGGGAGGTTGCGCTTTCGAAACCTGCTGATTTTCAGCGTGATAGCACTGGTGCCCTTCGGCCTCTATGCCATAAGGAACCTCGTTGTTTTCGGAACGCCCTTCAAGAGCGCTTATCTCGAGGAGTTCAGAAATCATCCCAAGGTGTTCGAGCAGATGGGACCGCTTGGCCGCTTCGGCCGTTACCTGATGTTCTCCGACGTAAGGCCCCTGGGCATCAGCAAGCATTACTACCATTACGCCTACCTTATCTTCGGCTACGCCGGCCTGGCCCTGACACTCGCCATCAAACGCTATCGCCGCTACGGGATTTTCCTCGTAGCCTGGCTGTTTTTCCTGGGGCCGCTGCATTTCATATGGTGGTTTGGCTCGGTGCGCTTCCTCTTCCCGGCCGTGGCTCCGCTGACCCTCGGCGCCGGCGCGCTGATCGGTCTCCCCTGGATCAAAGTGGAAAGGGAGCGGACCGGGCTCGCGATTGGAGTCTTCCTCCTGGCACTGGTAGTGGCCGTAGTCGGCGTGCTGGCCGTGACCGGCCGTCCGATGACTAACGATATCTACAACAACGGCATCATTTCGCTCGAGGACGATGTCGGTGGGCTGGCGGCAAGGGACGCCCTGCTCTGGCTCAAGGACAATGCAGGGGATGCCGGGGTGGCGACGAGTCTCGGCCCCATGGCCTCCTTCTACCTGAATCGCGATGCTTATTTCATAGGGGAATGGCAGGGATTCGAACCTGCGGATATAAATATCGATAACCTGATCCCCGACGCCCAGTCCCTTGGCGTTCGCTACATCGTTCTCTGGTCGTGGGAAAATGACCCGGCGGCGCCCCTGAGTTACCTTAACCTGGGTCCGGAATTGTTGAGCCGCTTGAAGTTGGTGAGCGTTTGGGAGGCGCCCCCCAGCAACGAGTTCAACCGCACGGTATATGCCTGGATCTTCGAGATCCCGGAGGGATAGCCCCTCTCTTATAAGCACGATCCCTTGTTGATGTTGAGGCACGACCCCAATTAGTGGATGTCGATCGGGAGTTCGAGGGGCTCACCGATATAAGTCACGCCCAGGCAGTTCAGGCTGAGCGTAAGCCGGTAAGCGCCCGCTTCACGAGGGGCCTGCAGGGCGATGGGGAAAGAGGCGGACTGGCCGGCGGATATATCCCCCGGCAGCATGCCTTGCTGCTGCATCTTATAGGAATCGTCGCCGTCTCGGGTCCAAATCGCGGTGATTACTACACTTCCCGCCACCGTAGCGCCTTGCCTCGGCCATTCGGTGACCCCGGTATTCATGAGCTCGAGGGGCAGGCTGAAAACGTCTCCCGCCTGTGGGCTGAGGGCTTCCGTCGTCTTGAGCCGGGCGGAGGAGTCGGCTGTCCGGGCTGATTGCACGTCCCCCACAGTAACGTCAGCTTCCCAAATGCTACCTTTCAGGATACCGTCCAAGACAGTCAGTTTGATGCTATAGTTGCCTGGCGCAGGGGCATTCAACTTGAAGGCCGCCACGGCGCCCTGTCCCTGTTCAATGAAAAACGGCGCGTACAAATAGGATTCATCCTTGCGCACTACTTCGCCCGTCTCGTTCAGCCATTCAACCTCGAGGTGCTGCCTTGCCTCATCCAGGTTGATAAACGGCCTGTTGCCCGGGTTGTTGAAGATAAGCGAGGCGCTGAAGGAGGCATCGGGTTCGGCGCGCTGGGGGAAAAAGGGCGTTACGTTCATGGCCTCGAGCGGCTGTGTCTCGACGCTCAGGAGCCGGTAAAGGCTCAA
>MELM01000034.1:51959-52076 GCA_001767605.1 Candidatus Solincola sediminis
CCGTTAACCAGTTTTTTCCAGTGATAGGTGGAGAAATAAACGGAATCCTGTTCGTGGATGGCAGAGAGGAAGGTATTGTCGAGAGTCGCGAAGTTGAGGGTCAAGGGGTCCTCGTAG
>MELM01000034.1:52424-52567 GCA_001767605.1 Candidatus Solincola sediminis
CCGAGCGCCAGCAAGAAAGAAACCGCTCCGAGCACAATAAAGTAGATAAAGTAAGAAGGGGGCGGCGCCCGCTCCGGCGCATCCTCGGCCGCGACTGATTCCGGCACTTGGGAGGCGTCTTCATTCGGCGCCAGTTCCTCGGC
>MELM01000034.1:52704-52964 GCA_001767605.1 Candidatus Solincola sediminis
ATCCAAGCTTGTTGTAGAGGTAGTTTTGGGGCAAGACCCGCAGGTAATCCCTGGCCTTGGCGCTCGCTACGGCATTGATTGCGGGGCGGCTCTCGCTCTCCGGCGTATTCTTATGAACGCGGAAATAGGGCAGGGCGAAGGGTAGTACCAACACCAGGCACAAGGCGAGCACGGCGACGGTATAAGCGAAATAGCGAATCTTTTCGCGTCGCCGCCGGGAAATCAGCTGCCATATCAGGAAGAGGGCGATGGGTATGGAA
>MELM01000034.1:53097-56238 GCA_001767605.1 Candidatus Solincola sediminis
AACTACATGCACGTGCACGATGGTCGAGAAATGATAGGGTACAAAGGCGAAAAAAGCACCCGCCGCGAAAGCCGCCAGCCTGTTATGGGTAAGATACTTCACAAGGAGATACATCGTATAGCCGGCGAGGGCGAAGCCCACCAGGCTGATCAGGTTATAAGCCAAGATCGGGTTGCCGGTGACCCATTTAATTGGGGCCGAGAGGAGGGACACGATGAAGAGGTGTTCAGAAAAAGCCAGGCTGTCCGGCGAGGGGTAGTTCATATTCGCCTGGAAGAGGGCGCTGGGATTCGTGACCAGGGCATGGTTGTCCCAGGAGGTAATCCAAACATTAAGCAGGTTGTCCACGTGCCCCGAGATAACCGCACTGCCCGCATGCATAACGAAGGGCAGGGTGAAGATGATGACGAGGATCAGGAAGATCAGGATGACAAGAAAATGTTCTTTCCAGCCGGACATGATTCTCATTTCTCTTCGCGTTCGTACCCGGGAAATTGCGTATATTCTATCTCATAATCAAAGGCGCCGACACGAGTTGCTGAACACATCGGCCTGTTATAAACCCCCCGGACCTGGAAATCATAAGTAAGAGCAATTCGGGCTAGATGAAAAAGCGAAAAGGAGCGGATCATGACAAAGCGAGCCGGCCTTGATTCTTTCTTTGCCCCCAAGAGCGTCGCCGTCGTCGGCGCGACTCCCAATGAGGAAAAGGGAGGATATGGAATTATTTTCAATATGGTCGATTCCTTCGATGGACCGGTGTATCCGGTGAACCCGGGAAGGGACGAGATACTCGGCCTGAAGTGCTATCCGTCGCTACGAGACTTAAAAGGAAAGGTAGAGATGGCCATAGTCTTCGTGCCGGCCGAAAAGGTACCGGGTGTATTGGAGGACGCGGTCGAGGCGGGGGTGAAAGCCGCGGTCATCGAAAGCGGGGGATTCGCAGAAGTCGGCGAGGAAGGCAAGCGGCTTAGCGATCGCTGCAAGGAGATATCAGTAAAGTCGGGACTGCGCATATGGGGCCCCAACTGCACCGGCCTGGTTAACACGGACCCCTTTATCTTCACGCCATTCGTGCCTATAAGGCGGGCCCAAGAGCGGCTCAAGCCGGGCTGCCTGGGGATAATCGCGCAGAGCGGGATGCTCGCCGCCGGCTTCCTCATCCAATATGTCGTCTCGGGTTTCTTCAAGGTGAGCAAGGCCTGTGCCATAGGGAACAAGCTCGACGTGAACGAGGTCGAGGTCCTCGAATACATGGCGAACGACCCTAAGACTTGTGCGGTTGTCGCCTACCTGGAATCGATAGTGGATGGACATGCCTTCCTGGAGGTAGCAAGGGATATGGCCGGGAACAAACCGCTGGCCGTAATCAAGGGCGGCCGTTATGAGGAATCGGCGAGAGCGGCCTTATCGCATACGGCCAGCCTCGCGGGCTCGGATGAGATCATAGACGGGGCGCTGCATCAGGCGGGGGTGATCCGCCTGGAGGATTTCCACGATCTCATGAATCTGGGAAAGGCCTTTTCACTGCATCCCCAACCCTTCAATCTTGCCACCCCTGAGGGGAACAACATAGCGATCATCACCATAACAGGCGGAGCGGGCGTAGTAACCATTGATATGTTGCGTTCATCGGGCCTCGAGATGGCCGAGCTGAAGGAGGGGACCATAAAGAACCTGGCTAAGGTCTTTCCCGTTTGGATGCCTCCCCGCAACCCGGTCGATATATGGCCTGCCTTGGAGCAGAACGGCATAGGTATATTCGCCGATGTCATACGGGATGTGCTGGCGGATGACAGTGTCGATGGTGTCATACTGCTGCCCTTTGCCAACCGCGCCATGGAATTTTTTCCCTTCGATAAGGTCGGCAAAGAGGTGCAGAAGCGCGGCAAGGCCATGGTGTCCTGGATGTTCGGGGACACGCGTTACTTCGATCACTTCGAGGAATGCCTGCGGGAATTCGGCGTGCCGGTTTACAGCGATATAAGGTCGTGTGTGATTGCGATCGAAGCTTACCTGCA
Source organism: Candidatus Solincola sediminis (assembly GCA_001767605.1). Lineage (GTDB taxonomy): Bacteria > Actinomycetota > Geothermincolia > Geothermincolales > RBG-13-55-18 > Solincola > Solincola sediminis. Next base: position 55,119 of record MELM01000034.1, read on the forward strand.
ATTCTCGAGGGCGGCTCGAAGTAGGGCGGGAGAGCATCCTTCGCGTGAAATAAAAGTCGCCTCGATCGTCTAAAAGGGATGGCCGGCTACATCATCTCCGCCGGGGATACCGCCGTTATATAGGAAGTAGGTCGGCCTCTCGGCCATGATCGGTATAGTTGAAGTTACCTTTATTGAGACGTCTCCATGCGCATTGTTGTGTATGCCGATACCCAGATAATCGTCGTGCACCGCGACAGTCGCCCGGGATTTCGGCCCCACCGACAATTCCTTTTGGATTACTGCGCCGTCGCCGCAGAGATAGTCGAGTGTTACAACCGCGGTTTCTTCGTTGGGGTTCTGCAGGCACAACCAGGTGTTGAAACCGGGCCTCGTGCAACCCTCGGCGAAAGACCAACCAGTATGAGCTTCACTCGCACCCATGACGTTGCTCCCGCCCGGCCACTGGCCGTTATAACTGAAATACATCGGCCGTTCGGCGACGATTGGCTGATCCGATGAGACCCTTATCGATACGTCACCGTGCGGGCCGTCGTGTGCTCCGAGGCCCAGACCATCTAAGTGTACGGCCACCGTAGCTCGCGATGTAGCGGCCACCACCAACTCACGATGCTCGCGGGTTGCATCGCCGCAAAAGTAATCCAGTTGGACTAGAGCGTCGCTGTTTCCGGGGTTCTGCAGGCACAACCAGGTGTTGAAACCGGGCCTCGTGCAACCCTCGGCGAAATACCAATTCAAACCCGGGGAATTAGCGCCCATGACATTATGGCCGCCGCTCCAGGTACCGTTGTAGTTGAAGTACATGGGCCGCTCCGCCACAATCGGATAGTCCGAAGTGACTTTTATGGATACATCACCATGCAATGAATCGTGAACGCCGATACCTTCGGCATCTCCATGTACAGCCACGGTGTAGCGCGACCTTGCCCGCACGATCGCTTCCTTGTGGACGTCCGCACCGTCACCACAGAAGTAGTCGAGATAAACCCGCGTGTCCTGGGTGCCCGGGTTCTGCAGGGTCAGCCAGGTGTTAAAGCCCGGTCTCGTGCAGCCTTCAGCGAAATACCATTCCCGTTGAGGGGCACTGACGCCCATCACGTTGTGGCCGCCCGACCACACA
>MELM01000034.1:56248-57344 GCA_001767605.1 Candidatus Solincola sediminis
CGTTGTAGTTGAAATACAAAGCTCGCTCCGCTATGAGGTCCGGTTGCGGCGAGATAATGGAAGTGCTGACATCCTGACCCTCAATCGTGGTGTTAACGGGGATCGTCATTCTGGACCGGGGCGGTATGCTCACCACTTTCACGACGGAAAGTCCGCTGGCGAGTACATAGCGTAATTGAACCTGCGCCTCGTAATTGAGGGGATTCATCATCAGCACGTACTCACTGAAACCCGGCCCGGTATAGCCTTCGGCCAGATAAGAGCGGCTCTGCACCTGCTCGGGCGGCCACATATCCGGGACCTCTTCGTGGCCGTAGGAAGCACTATGCCTCGCGTCCTTGCGAAACATGGGCCAAGCCGCCAGGCTTTCATTGAAGGTGCCCGTCTCATAGCAGAAGAGTTTGCCGGTCTGCCCGTCGGCCCCGGTTGCCACGATGAGTTCCGTCTTGCCGTCGGCATCGATGTCTCCCATAGCCATAGCATTGAAAACATTGCCGCCTACGTCACAGTCGAGGACGCAGGTCCCATAGGCGTCGTAAGCGAAAATAGAAAGCCCTTCGGCGATGATCACATCCATAACACCATCGGAGTTGATATCTCCGATGATGGGGGAGGCCATCTTCTGCACCGGCCAGTACTGCCTCGCCCACTTGACGGCGCCGTTGTGTTCCCACACGTAGGTGTTCCCGTCAAGAGAGCATTCGGCCACTTCGTAATAACCATCGTTATCGATATCCGCAACTGCAGGAGACGCGAAGTTGTTATTGCCGGTGGAGACCGGCCATCCGGGTACGTTGTCCCCCTTGTAATTGAAAGCATAGACGTGTTTGCCGTCGGCGTAGGAAAGGTAGTTGCCCTGGCTGGGGTCGGTGTTCTGCCAGAAAAGGCCGGTGCCGACAATGATATCCGGGAAGCCGTCCCGGTCGAGGTCGGCAATGGCCGGGGAGGACCAGATCACTTGAGGCAGTGTCTTGGGCCAGCCGCTTTTGATCGATCCGTTTCCTTCAAATGTATAGAGCAGCCCGCCTCTCGGGTAAGGCCAATTCGAACCGCCCCAGCAATCACCGCCGATCATCACTTCGTCCTTGCCGTCGAG
>MELM01000034.1:57351-58446 GCA_001767605.1 Candidatus Solincola sediminis
GGGAGATGACCAGACCGTATCGGCGTTATAGTACTGCCACGCTGTCGGCCCCTGGTAATGCCAAGCGGTTATGTAATGGCCCCAGGTCCCGACCACGATCTCCAGGTCACCGTCTCCATCGAGGTCGCCCGATGCAGGCGAAGGGAAAACCTCCTGCCTTCCGAAGGCCGAACCCGCGTATTTGGGCCAACCCCACTGACTGAGCTGCTGGCCTTCATTGTTGACCCCATAGAGATAACCGTTGTCGCTGCCAAAGAATATCTCGAGGCTGCCGTTGCCGTCGCAGTCGACGGCGAGAGGAGTCGACTGGATGGGCGCACCCGTTCCCACCGCCCAGCGAATGCCGCCGCCGGCGTCGAAGCAGTAGAAGTTGCCGTTGTAATTACCGATAAGGATTTCCTTGCGCCCGTCCCCGTCGATATCGGCAAGCGTGGGCGAGGCGTGTTTGAACATTGTCCCCATGTCATTGACCCACTCCAGGCGCCAGTCCTTGGGATAAGTGTATGCTCTGGCTTCCTTCTGGCTGCCGCTGATCAGTACAGTGATCGAAAAAGTGGAGATCAACAGGACCGAAAGAAGGATCTTGAAAACGGAGCGAAAAGACATCCTCTTGCTTCCTCCCTTTGAATCAAGGCATGATTGGAAACAACAAATCCTACAACGGATGCGTCCGATGCTTATTTCAAATACATACATACCTATATAGCTAGTCTCGACTGAAATGGGAACCATCTTGAGGGATGGCCTCAAGAGGTTGATGTCAAGGAACCAAGCCTATTGGTTGGAGGCCGTTGTTTGTTTTGTGCAGCTTGGTTTTGTGCAATAATCTTACAAGGCGGTCACGGAGAATCGGGATAAGGGGTCATGCCGAAAATTACTTTTGTTGTGCCTAATTATCAGGGCGAGAAATTGCTTCCCGCCTGCCTCGATTCAGTGTTCTCGCAAGAAACCAATGAAAGCTTTGAAATAATCGTGGTGGATGATTGCTCGACCGATGGCAGCACTAGGCTCATCGAAAGCTCCTACCCCGACGTAAAAGTAATCGTCAACAGGAAAAACAGTGGTTGTGCGGCCTCAAAAAACGTGGGAGCGGCG
>MELM01000034.1:58599-58698 GCA_001767605.1 Candidatus Solincola sediminis
AACAGCACCGGCGGCCTGGTAAACCTGCTTGGATACGCATGGGATAGAGGCATCTTCGGGCAGGACACAAATTCATACTCGCACAACAACCAGGTGATG
>MELM01000034.1:58713-60782 GCA_001767605.1 Candidatus Solincola sediminis
ATCGTAAGGCGTTCCATCTTCGAGGAAATAGGCGGCTTCGACAGCGTTTACGAATACCTCTTCGACGACGTAGACCTGGGATGGAGGATGAACGTGCGTGATTACGGCGTTGCCTATGAGCCACGCGCGATCGTACATCATCACCAGAACACGGTGCAGGGATGGAAGCTGGTGAGGCGCCTCTACCTTTATGAGAGGAACCGGCTGCGCAACCTGATAAAGAACATGGAGTCCCAGACATTGAAATGGATAAGTCCGGAACTGAGATACCACTTTCTGCATCGCGTGCAGCGCGAGTTCGATAACAGCAACTTTTCCTTACCCATGAGGCTTTACATGATTCCTCGTATGGTGCAAGCCCTCTTCTGGAACGCTTTTCACTTACGGGATACGCTGCGCCTGCGAAGTAAGGTGCAAGAGACGAGACAGCTGACCGATTGGCAGTTGATGCGGGCGGGCGTCCTTTGTCCCTTTTTCGGCGATCCTTACATAATGGAGGATCCGAGAATACGCTTGGAGGCCACATCGGGGAACGGACAGCAAAAGAAGTTGCCCCGGCGCATTGTCATGTCAACGGAGACCAATGGGGCCCTGGAGAGCGGATGGTATTCTCGTGAACTCGACGTGCGTGGCGTCTATTTTCGCTGGATGGAAAAAGAAGCCACGCTGCATATGAAGGGGAGGAAGGGAAAGCGTTACCTGGTCCTCCATACCCTGATGTCGAACCCCACCGATATTTCAAAGCTATCGGTCAGCATAAACGGCCAACCTGTTTCGAGCATCGAAGTCCCCAATTACCCCAACCTGGCCAGGATTGAGCTGCCGCCCGGTCTCGAAGCAGGCGATTGGAAGGTCGAGCTGAGAGTAGATAATACCTTCTCGCCGCGCGATGTGCTCGGGATCGAGGACTATCGCAAACTGGGAGTGGCGATAGCGAAGGTTGAACTCTCTTGATTCATGGGGCGATCCAACACTGGACGCATTCACTCGGCATCGGATACCTTAATCTAATGTGATTTACGGATCAACAGTGAGGCTTTGCGCATGCGTTTAATGTTGGCGACTTTTCGTTTTGGCAATGATATCTCAGGGGGCGCCGAGAGATACCTCTGGGAATTAACGACACGGCTTGCCCAGCGAGGACACGAGGTTGAAGTCTTTACGACCTGTTCGCTGCAAATGATAAGATCCCCCTTCGGTTACATGCTATGGGACAATTTCTTCCCGGAAGGCAGCTCTGAAAACTCCGGGCTGGTCATCAATCGCTACCCGGTAAAGAATCCGCATCCACGAAAGGCGCGCGGCCTGTGGAGGAGGCTCGACGAGCTGAAGGCGAGGGAGATGCGCAGACCGGAATTCCTGCCCTTTATGACCGCGGCTCTAAGGGGTGTGGAGGAGCACTGCTTCTTATCCGGTTGGTATGCGAGCGAGGATTGGAATGACAGCGAGGCGCGCTGGTCGCAAAAACAGGGTCATCTGGTGATCGGCGGAAAGGACTTGACCGGCTTGAAGCTCGAGTTAACCTCACCGATCGACGGCCGGGCCATGGTTGAAATACCGGGTGTTACTCAATCCGGTTACGATCTCAGACAAGGGAGGCAAAGGAGTATAGAGATCTCCTTCCCGCCGCAAGATGCAATCGCGCTGAGCCTCAAGGCATCGAGGACGGTGAGGCCCGCCGAGGATGGAAGAAACTTGGGCGTACTGGTTCAGGCCGCCTCGGTGGTGGATAGAAGCGGGAAAACCAGGGACCTCGATATGGCTCGCGGTTGGCCGGAATTCATTGAAAGCGCACCGGAAGAGACATTGGGCAAAGCATTGTGGTGGCTGGCGAAAGCCATGTCACCCAAAGTTGCCAAGTATCACAAGTACGTCATGGGACCAAGTTCTTCGAGATTAGAGCGTGAGGTCAGGGAAAAGGCTCGAGACTTCGACGTCATTATGGGCTCGATGTCCCCGATGTCCACCCTTTCCCTGGCGTCTGAAGCCGCCGCCGCGGCCTCGAAACCTTTCATTGCCTTTCCGCTCTTCCATTCGCGCGGCCCCAACCATTTTCAAAGCCTCCTCTT
>MELM01000034.1:60803-61400 GCA_001767605.1 Candidatus Solincola sediminis
GCCGGGAATCGCAGAACTCATGCAAGGATGGAATTTAAATGCATTTTCAATCGGTCCGGGCTTCAATCTCGATGAGCATCTATCGGCTGATATCGATGGCAGCCGCTTCCGGCGTGACTTCGGTTTCGGCGAGGCTCCGATGCTGCTCTGGGTCGCTCGCAAGAACAGTGGCAAGGGCTACCATGAGGCGGTCAAGGCGCTGAAATATGTCCGCGAAAAGGGAATTCCCGCGGTCCTGGTGATGATCGGGCCGGACGAAGACCACCTTCCCATCAGCGGTGAAGGGGTGAATTACCTGGGCTCTTTGCCTCGGGGCATGGTGCTCGATGCCTATGATGCCTGCGATGCCTTTATCTTCCCGTCCCTGCACGAAAGCTTCTGCCTCGTCTTTTGTGAGGCATGGCTGCGGGGAAAGCCGGTGCTCGGGAACGCCTTTTGCGCTGCGGCCAGGGATCAAATAGTCCATGGCGCGGATGGCTACATCTGCAGGAACGCGGCCGAATATGGGGAAAGAGCCGTCGAACTGCTGCGAAACCCCGAGTTGGCAAGAAGCATGGGTGAGCAAGGTAAGCAAAAAGTGATGGAATCGCGGGGATG
>MELM01000034.1:61421-61600 GCA_001767605.1 Candidatus Solincola sediminis
GGAGATGAAGCTCGAGGAGGCCGCCGGTTCACATGGGGGAACCAAGGCGTATTCCCTCGGGTCTAGGGATATATAGGATTTCAAACGCCAGTTAATAGGGCGCTCCACTGGGAAATAATGGTTTCGTGCCGAGCTTGAGTCTTGACTTTTAATGTTAAACTTAACAGGATGTTGCGTTA
>MELM01000034.1:61647-62145 GCA_001767605.1 Candidatus Solincola sediminis
AAGAAGTTAATAAGGAGTGATGGAAGACGATGAAAAGCAAAGCGGGAAGAATCTTACTGACCGGTACGCTTGGCATCCTGGTTCTGGCAATGGCCCTCTCGGTTGCCTTTGTGGGATCGAACGGTACGAGCGTGAAGGCTGAAGAAGTAAGCGCGGCTCAAGCTCAGGCGGCGGTAGCGGAAAGGCAGTTGCTTGGCCTTCACGTCTTCCCGGGTTTCACTACGAAGATAGCGGCGGACCAGCAATCTTGGATCAAGAATCAGAAGGTAGAAGTAACTTGGTCCTCGATTGAAACCAGCCCGGGTACCTATGACTTTACAACCATGGATGCTTTTATAAATCAGATTCTGGCAAGTGGCAGTGAATCTCTTTTCCTCCTGCTTGGGGGGCCCATTCCAAGCTGGCAGCAAGACACTCAATACGGTGCCCTGATGGCGAAAGCCCCTCCACTTGATCTCAGTGCCTGGTACGGGTTTTGCGCGGCCGCGGCCGAGCATT
>MELM01000034.1:62164-62528 GCA_001767605.1 Candidatus Solincola sediminis
CTATGAAATCTGGAACGAGCCGGGCTGGGACCGCGATAGTACGGCAATGCAGTCATCCGGCACCTATCACTTTGGCGGCCAAGTCGAGACCGACTACCTTCCTTTGCTGCAAATTGGTTATGCGGCCGTAAAGGAAAAGGATCCATCCGCCTCGGTTTTCTGCGGGGCATTAATGTATAACCTTGTTGATGATCCCAACACAGGCCAACAGAATTACGCACTTCTTTTTGATGAGGTCAACCGGCCGGGCCAGGACGTATCAATGAAGATAGACGCCGACAAGCCGATCGTGGCCGAGAGGCCGATGTACTTCAACTACAAGGGTTCCTGGAACGGCGGCCACGATACGCTGGGGGCGCAGGAA
>MELM01000035.1:0-4656 GCA_001767605.1 Candidatus Solincola sediminis
CATCGCCATGGAGGAGGGCCTGCGCTTCGCCATAAGAGAGGGAGGCCGCACGGTTGGAGCCGGAAGGGTCACCCAGATAGCGAAGTAAAAGAGGAGGTAGCGGGCCAAGTGCTCGTTTGACAGGCAGAAAAGGCCCATGTTAGGTTAAGCTTTCGGTCCTGCAGGAAGAGAAGGTGGACTAATGAGAATCATAGTGACGATGGCTTGCATGGATTGCAAGAGAAGGAACTACACGACAACCAAGAGCAAGACCAACGACCCCGACCGCATAGAATTGAAGAAGTATTGCCCTTGGTGCCGTTGTCATACTTTGCACCGCGAGACACGCTAAGATAATATATTAGATCAGGGAGGGTGCTTCCAAACACGCGCTAAGTTGGCACCCGGCTAAAGCGAGAAGCGTAGGCCTGTAGCTCCAACTGGTAGAGCGCCGGTCTCCAAAACCGGATGTTGGGGGTTCGAATCCCTCCAGGCCTGCCATTATTTTTGTGGCATAAGAGGAGGAAACTTGCCAAGTCGAGAGATGCGGCGGATGCAGGAGCAGCTGGGCATGGAAAAGAAGCGTGCCCAGATGAAGAAGTCCGCTGGCTCAAAACGAAAGGGCGGCCCTAAGAAGCAGAGGGTTACGATTTCCCAATTTTTGACAGAAGTCAGGGCCGAGATGAAAAAGGTGACCTGGCCGGCCCGGGACGAGGTCATTTCATATACGATAGTCGTAGTGACCACGGTAGTGATCATGGGAGGTCTGGTTTATCTGGCCGATCTCCTTTTCGTGAAATTGGTGGATATTATAGTCTTTTAATGTGAAGGTTTATTAAATGGAGTTAATAGTGGACGATGCTAGGTGGTACGTGATCCACACGTATGCCGGATATGAGAACAAAGTAAAGAGCAACCTCGAGCACCGCATATCCTCGATGGATATGGGGGATATGATCTTCAGGGTTGTGGTCCCGACCGAGGATGTCATGGAGATCAAAGGCGGCAAGAAGGAAGTTGTGCAGAAGAAGATGCTACCCGGCTACATACTGGTCCAGATGGAACTGGACGACGACAGCTGGTATGTCGTCCGCAACACTCCTGGAGTAACGGGTTTCGTAGGCTCGAGCGCGAAACCGACTCCGCTTACCGACGAGGAAGCGCTCAAATTGCTAAAGCGGCCGGTTTCGGAGAAGCCGCGACCCACGACGGAGTTCGAGGAAGGGCAGAACGTACGGGTTTCCTCGGGGCCCTTCGCGGACCTCAGCGGCACTATTGCAGAAATAAATATTGATCAAAGCAAACTGAAGGTTATGGTTTCCATCTTCGGCCGCGAGACGCCGGTGGAACTTACCTTCGACCAGGTAACCAAACTATAGGAAGGAAGACGATCAAATGGCCAAGAAGGTCATAACCAAGATCAAACTGCAGATTCCGGCCGGACAGGCGAACCCGGCCCCTCCCGTCGGCCCCGCGCTGGGCCAGCATGGGGTGAATATCATGGAATTCTGCAAGGCGTACAACGCCCAGACCCAAGGGCAAATGGGAACTATAATTCCGGTCGAGATAACCGTTTACGACGATCGCAGCTTCTCCTTCATAACCAAGACCCCTCCGGCCGCCGTGCTTCTGAAGCAGAAGGCGGGAATCGAGAAGGGGTCGGGGGAGCCCAACCTGCAAAAAGTCGGCACGCTCTCCAGGCGCGATTTGCGCGAGATTGCGGAGCAGAAGATGGTGGATCTCAATACCAAGGACCTCGAGGCTGCATCCCGAGTCATCGAGGGAACGGCCCGCAGCATGGGGATCTCGATAACGGATTAAAGATTAAACTCAACTTAGCCCACTAAATAACTGCTGGTGGGAGGGTCCCGGACCCGCGAGAACCACGGAGGTGAATAGCAGTTGGCACAGAAAAGTAAGCGCTACCGCCAAGCCCTCGAGCTTTACGATGCCCAGAAGCTTTACGAACCGCGAGAAGCGATGGAGATCATTAAAAAGTTCCCCGAATCGCATTTCGATGAGACCGTAGAAGTGGCCTTCCGACTCGGAGTGGATCCGAGAAAAGCCGACCAGATGATCCGGGGAACGGTGAACCTGCCGAACGGCACGGGCAAAGAGGTTCGCGTTCTGGTAATCGCGCAGGGCGATAAAGCGCGCGAAGCCGAAGCCGCCGGCGCGGATATTGTAGGCGGCGCTGACGTACTGGAGAAGATCCAGGGCGGCTGGTTCGAATTCGATGTAACCGTGGCGACACCCGACATGATGTCGCAGGTCGGCAAACTGGGTAAGTTGCTGGGGCCGCGCGGCCTGATGCCGAATCCGAAAGCCGGTACGGTCACGTTTGATATCGAAAAGGCGGTAAAGGACATCAAGGGCGGCAAGGTCGAATACCGCGTCGACCGTCAGGGAAATATCCATTTGGTGTTGGGAAAGAAGTCATTCGATGAGGTGAAGCTCCTGGAAAATTATGCCGCCGTACTTGAAGAGATAATAAGGGCCAAACCGGCAGCGGCCAAGGGAAAGTACATCAAGAACTTGACTATCTCAACTTCGATGGGTCCCGGTATCAAGGTGGATCCGTCGATAGTAAGGGACATAACGGGCGAAGCGGTTACTGCTTGACAGTGGCGATGGGTCCTGGTATCTTGAGCGGCGTCAGACCTGAGAAGTGGGTGTCACAAAGACATAAATCCCGCGGAGGTTGAGGTTTTAGAAGGAAGTAGAACCCTCCGTCTCTGCGGAGGGTTATTCATTTGAGACGAGAAGTGGAGGAAAATTATGGCAAGACCGGAAAAAGTAGCCAAGATGGAAAACATCAGGGCGAGTTTTCTCAACAACTCCGTTGTCTTCTTGACCGATTTTGCCGGGCTCTCTGTCGAAGAGATAAGTAACTTGAGATCCAGTCTGAAGGAAAAGGGCGCCGACTATAAGGTTCTGAAAAACACACTCACCCTGCTGGCTATAAAGGACACCGATTACGAGGCGCTATCCCGCTTCATTGTCGGTCCTGTGGCTGCGGCCTTTACTTCGGGAGACGCAATGGCGATTGCGAAGGAACTCGTTGCTTATGCCAGGCAAAATCCCAAGCTAAAACTGAAGGCGGGCTACATGGAGGGGCGTGTGCTCGATGCGAACGCGGTGAAAAGCGTGGCAACCCTGCCTCCACGGGAAGTCCTTTTGGCAAAGGTTATGGGTTCCATGCGAAGCCCCATTTATTCACTGCACAGCGTGCTTTCGGGTCCATATCGAAAATTGACTTACGCTCTCGCGTCGATTGCCGATGCAAAATCGCAAGCGGCATAAGCCGGGGCTTTACCTATTGATCGTAGTGATTAGCGGATAACCGTTTCTGGAGGTGTGGAAGTTGGCTGAGACGAAGAAATTACAGATGGAAGACATCCTTGAGGCGATCGATTCCATGACCGTGCTGGAGCTCAACGATCTGGTGAAGGCGTTGGAGGATAAGTACGGTGTGACCGCAGCGGCGCCAGTGGCAATGATGGGCGCGGGAGGCGGAGCCGCAGGCGGAGAAGGCCCCGAAGAAGAGCGTGAACAGACGGAATTTGATGTTGTCCTTCTGGCGGCCGGGGATCGTAAGGTCCAGGTCATCAAGGAGGTCAAGGCGATTACCGGATTGGGTCTCAAGGAGGCCAAGGCTTTGGTTGACGAATCACCGAAGCCGGTAAAGGAGAAGGTCTCCCGGGACGAGGCCGATCGGCTCGCGGAGCAGCTGCGCGAGGCGGGCGCCCAGGTCGAAATCAAGTAAACGATCCGCAAGCTAAAATTAAAAGGGTCCTTTTCAAAGGGACCCTTTTAATTAACTCCAAGCCCTAAGTTTCCTTAGAGCTTTCCAGCTCGGACCAACCGGTTTTCCGGCCAGAAAGCTTTAAACATCTTAATCCTGAGCCTCAAATAATCTCGAGGTTTGGATTCTGATATCCTTTTGGCTGGAATCACCTCTTTTGCTTTCATGATGCCAGATTCAATGTCTATGATGAGGATATCAATGCGGCTTTGATCGCGAAATGATCTGGCTCAGCATCAATTAGAGTTGAGTTCACTCATTGCGAAGGACCATCCTGAATGTTATCTTTAATCCATGCTCAATTGGCTGTTTCAAGGGGTATCTGCGAAAAGGGTAGATACCGCTCAATTGACAATGCGCTCCAAATTCTCTTAATATAGAAATTTGCGCGTGTACAAGGAATTTTGTGCTTTTTTTAAAGGAGTGAGGGAAACGGTGGATGATACTCAAGGCGTGCGCGTGAGAAGAAACTTCGCCAAGATCCCGGAAATCCTCTCGGTGCCCAATCTGATCGACATCCAAAGGAAGTCATATGATTGGTTCTGCACGGAGGGATTGCGGGAGGTGTTCGAGGACATTTCCCCGATCGAGGATTTCACTGGCAACCTGGCTGTGGAGTTCGGGGAACATCAATTCCAGGAACCCAAGTACGACGTTGACGAGTGCAAGGAAAAGGATATGACCTTTTCCTCACCTCTCTTCGTTACCGTTCGTTTTATTAATCGTGAGACTGGTGAGATCAAGGAGCAGGTCGTCTTCATGGGCGATTTCCCCTTGATGACCGATAAGGGTACTTTTATTATCAACGGCACGGAGCGGGTCGTCGTTTCGCAGCTGGTACGATCCCCCGGTGTTTATTTCGATAAGGAGCT
>MELM01000035.1:4675-5187 GCA_001767605.1 Candidatus Solincola sediminis
TTGCGAAGATCATTCCTTCGCGCGGCGCCTGGCTCGAATTCGAAACGGATAAGCGCGACGTGGTAGGTGTAAGGATCGACCGCAAGCGCAAGCAGCCGGTGACGGTGCTCATGCGGGCGATGGGATACGAGCAAGACGAGCAGATCTTGAGCTTCTTCGACAACTCGCCTTTGATTGAGGCGACGCTGGAGAAGGACCACACTTCTAATCGCGACGAGGCGCTTGTAGATATATATAGAAAGCTGCGTCCCGGAGAGCCGCCGACAGCGGATAGCGCTAATACTTTGCTCGAGAATCTCTTCTTCAATCGCAAGCGTTATGATCTGGCCAAGGTCGGACGCTATAAGTTGAACAGGAAACTGGGTTTGAATGTCCCTATAGAGACTACAACCCTGACTTTCGAGGATGTGCTGGAGACCATTCGATATCTCCTGCGCATCGCCCCTGGAGATATCGAAGAGATCGACGACATCGACCATTTCGGAAACCGCCGGGTACGGTCGGTGGGAGAA
>MELM01000035.1:5204-5531 GCA_001767605.1 Candidatus Solincola sediminis
GCGGATAGGGCTGGCGAGGATGGAGCGCGTGGTGCGCGAGCGCATGACCACCCAGGATGTAGAGGCGATTACCCCGCAGAATCTGATAAACATCAGGCCGGTAGTAGCAGCCATCAAGGAATTCTTCGGATCGAGCCAACTGTCACAGTTCATGGATCAGACCAACCCGCTGGCCGGTCTCACTCATAAGCGGCGCCTTTCGGCCCTCGGCCCCGGAGGCCTCTCGCGAGAGAGGGCGGGATTCGAGGTGCGGGACGTTCATCCGTCTCACTACGGCCGCATGTGCCCCATCGAGACTCCGGAAGGCCCGAACATCGGACTCATCGG
>MELM01000035.1:5585-8928 GCA_001767605.1 Candidatus Solincola sediminis
AAGGTCGTGAAGGGCCGGGTTACCGATAAGATCGTTTATCTGACGGCGGACGAAGAGGAAAAATACGTCCCGATCGCCCAGGCCAATGCGCCGGTCGACAAGAAGGGCCGTTTCGAGACTCCGACGGTGCTCTGCCGCATGAAGGAAGGCGCCGTGAAGGCCGTGCATCCCGAAGACGTCAACTACATGGACGTCTCGCCTCGGCAGATCGTATCGGTGGCCACAGCGCTCATCCCCTTTCTGGAGCACGATGACGCCAACCGGGCGCTCATGGGCTCAAACATGCAGCGTCAGGCGGTGCCACTGCTGAACTCGGAAGCGCCGTTGATCGGGACCGGCATGGAGTACAGGGCCGCCCGGGATACCGGCGATGTAATAACGGCGCTGGCTGACGGAGTGGTAAGCGCCGTCGATGCCAACGGCATAGAGATCAAACGCAACGACGGCGGGGTGGACACCTACCGGGTGGCCAAGTTCCGCCGCTCCAATCAGGGCACCTGCGTCAACCAGAAGCCCATCGTAGATGAGGGCCAGGTAGTGGAGGCCGGCCAGGTTATAGCCGATGGCCCCTGCACCGACCTGGGAGAAATCGCGCTTGGAAAGAACCTTCTGGTGGCTTTCATGCCTTGGGAGGGATACAACTATGAGGACGCGATTATCGTCTCCGAGCGCATGGTCTACGACGACGTGCTCTCATCAGTTCACATCGAGGAGCACGAGGTAGACGCCAGGGACACCAAACTGGGTCCCGAAGAGATCACACGAGATATACCGAACGTTAGCGAGGAGATGTTGAAGGACCTCGATGAGATGGGGATCATCAGGGTTGGAGCCGAGGTGAACCCGGGCGATATCCTAGTGGGCAAGGTAACTCCCAAGGGAGAGACCGAGCTCACCGCGGAGGAACGCCTGCTGCGTGCGATCTTCGGTGAGAAGGCCCGGGAAGTGCGCAACACGTCGCTCAAGGTTCCACACGGCGAGTCCGGCAAAGTGATAGACGTAAAGGTCTTTTCCCGCGATGCCGGAGACGAGCTCCCGCCCGGGGTGAATCAGATGGTCCGGGCTTACGTGGCCCAGGTCCGGAAGATTTCGGACGGAGATAAGCTCGCGGGCCGGCACGGCAACAAGGGAGTTATTTCCAAGATACTACCCGTGGAGGATATGCCCTTTATGGAGGATGGCACCCCGGTCGATGTGGTGCTGAACCCGCTGGGCGTACCGTCGCGAATGAATATTGGACAGATTCTGGAAACCCACCTCGGATGGGCGGCTTTCGAAGGATGGCCGAAGAAGGGGAAGAACAAAGCCGAAGGGCCGGTCTTCGTTGCCACTCCCGTATTCGACGGGGCGCGCGAAAGCGAGATCGAGGAAGCGCTGCGCGAGGCCGAACTGCCAGAATCTGGAAAGGCAACGCTTTATGACGGAGTCAGCGGTGAACTCTTCGACCAGCCGATCACGGTTGGCTATATCTATATTATGAAACTCCTGCACTTGGTGGACGACAAGATTCACGCTCGCTCGACCGGGCCTTACTCGCTGGTCACTCAGCAGCCTTTGGGTGGAAAAGCCCAGTTCGGCGGCCAGAGATTCGGGGAGATGGAGGTCTGGGCACTGGAGGCCTATGGCTCGGCTTATACCCTGCAGGAACTCCTGACGGTGAAGTCCGACGACGTGCAGGGAAGGGTAAAAGTCTATGAAGCCATAGTAAAGGGAGAAAACATCCCTGAGCCGGGCATCCCGGAATCATTCAAGGTCCTGATCAAGGAGATGCAGGCCTTATGCCTCAACGTGGAAGTGCTTTCCGAGGAGGGCCTCGAGATCGAGATACGCGAAACGGATGAGGAACTCATGCATACGGCCGAGGATCTCGGCATTGATCTTCGCAGCGCTTCCGCCGCCCTGCTTTCCTCGCGAACCGAAGAAAACGGGGAAGGCGACCGCGGAGACGAGTTTTAGATGTCCGCAACGTCTTTCCAAATGTTGGTAATTCTGTAAGGAGGTTAGTCTCTTGTTGGATGTCAACGACTTCGACAAGCTTAAGATCGGTCTGGCTACGCCCGACCAGATAAGATCATGGTCCCACGGTGAAGTGAAGAAGCCGGAGACCATAAACTATCGTACACTTAAACCGGAAAAGGACGGACTCTTCTGCGAGAAGATCTTCGGTCCGACGCGAGATTGGGAATGTTATTGCGGTAAATATAAGAGGGTACGTTTCAAGGGAATCATCTGCGAGAGGTGCGGCGTCGAGGTTACCCGTGCCCGGGTGCGGCGTGAGAGGATGGGCCATATAGAGCTGGCCGCTCCCGTCGCTCATATCTGGTACTTCAAAGGCGTTCCTTCGCGTATGGGATATCTATTGGATATCGCTCCCAAGGATCTGGAGAAAATACTCTATTTTGCCTCCTATATCATCACCTTCCTCGATGAAGAGAAAAGGCAGAGGGACCTCACCCTCCTCGAGGAGGAACTCAACGAGGAGATAGCGGAAGTCGAGGAGACGACAAAGGAGCGGATCGAGGAACTGCGGAAGGCGAACGAGGAACCGGAAGACGAAAAGGCTTCAAAGGCCAAAGCCAAGGAGGAAGCCAAGGCTAAGGCGAAGGAGGAGGCCAAGGCTAAGGCGAAGGAGGAGGCCAAGGCCAAGGCGAAGGAGGAGGGCAAGGAAGCCGAAGAAGTCGAGGAAGCCGAGAAAGCCGAGGAGCCCCCGCCCAAGCTCAAACCGCAGCAGCTCGAGAAGGAGATAAAGTCCATAGAGGATAAGGCGCGCCGCAGGATGGAGGAATTGGGCCATATATTCGAGGAATTCAAATCTTTACAATACAAGCAATTGGTCTCTGACGAGATGCTCTTCCGCGAGATGCGGGAACGCTACGGCGATTATTTCCGCGGTGGGATGGGCGCTGAGGCCATGCGTGAGATGCTGGCCAACGTCGATCTTGAAACCGAGGGCACGGAACTCAGGGAAATGATCCGCACGGCGAAAGGCCAGAAGAGGCAGCGGGCAACCAAGCGCCTCAAGGTGGTATCCGCATTCCTTAATACGGACAACAACCCCACGGCGATGGTGCTCGGATGCGTTCCGGTCATACCGCCGGATCTGCGGCCGATGGTCCAGCTCGACGGCGGCCGTTTCGCAACCTCCGACTTGAACGACCTTTATCGCCGAGTGATAAACCGCAACAATCGGCTGAAGAGGCTGCTCGACCTGGGGGCTCCGGAGATTATCGTCAATAACGAGAAGCGGATGCTGCAGGAGGCGGTGGATGCACTGTTCGATAACGGCATGCGCGGCCGCGCTGTAACCGGCCCTGGCAATCGCCCGTTGAAATCCCTTTCGGAC
>MELM01000035.1:8961-15003 GCA_001767605.1 Candidatus Solincola sediminis
GGGTAGACTACTCCGGCCGTTCGGTCATTGTGGTCGGTCCCAATCTGAAATTGCATCAGTGCGGGTTGCCCAAGCAGATGGCCCTGGAGCTGTTCAAGCCATTCGTCATGAAGCTGCTCGTGGACAAGGAGTATGCGCAGAATATAAAGAGCGCGAAGCGCATGGTGGAGCGGCAGCGGCCCGAGGTATGGGACGTGCTGGATGAGGTCATTCGGGAGCACCCGGTGCTGCTTAACCGCGCACCGACCCTGCATCGCCTCGGCATACAGGCATTCGAGCCGGTGCTGGTGGAGGGCAAGGCCATCCAGATTCACCCCTTGGTTTGTACGGCTTTCAACGCCGACTTCGACGGCGATCAGATGGCGGTTCACCTGCCGCTTTCATCGGAGGCACAGGCCGAATCGAGGATTCTCATGCTGTCTGCCCATAACATACTGTCGCCGGCCCACGGACGCCCGATAACTACCCCCACCCAGGACATGGTGCTGGGCGCCAGTTATCTCACGGTGGTCAAGGAAGGCGAGAAGGGCGAGGGCAAGTACTTCGCATCGGTGGACGAGGCTGCTATGGCCTACGAGTTCGGCGATACCGAACTTCATGCCCAGGTAAACATACGCATCCGGAAGAAAGGGCGGCCGGCCAAGATCTACGAGACCTCGGTTGGAAGGGCTATCTTCAACACAGCGTTGCCGGAGGACTACGCGTACGTGAACGAGCCGGTGAACAAGAGCAACTTGCAGCACATAGTAACCGACGTGGCTCACCGCTACGACACGGTGAAGACGGCTGAGATCCTGGATAATATCAAGAGGGTCGGATTCCACTTCGCGACTCGCGCCGGCATCACCATTTCAGTGCAGGATATAACGGTGCCACCGGACAAGGAGCAGATCCTGGAGGCGCCGGAAGCCGAGGTCGAAATCATTGAGGAGAACTACAAGCGCGGCCTTATAACCGATGATGAACGCCACCAGAGGGTGGTCGAGCTATGGACGGAGGCCACCGATGAGGTAACGGAGGCGATGGAGAGGTCATTCAGCACCTTCAATCCCATCTTCCTCATGGCTAATTCGGGAGCGCGAGGCAATATCAAACAGATCAGGCAGCTCGCCGGGATGCGAGGACTAGTCGCCAACCCCAAGGGCGAGATCATCGACCGCCCGATCAAGTCCAACTTCAGGGAAGGGCTTACCGTGCTCGAATACTTCATTTCAACGCACGGAGCGAGGAAGGGTCTTGCCGACACCGCCCTGCGTACCGCGGACTCGGGCTACCTTACCCGCCGCCTGGTCGACGTTTCCCAGGAAGTAATCGTGAGGGATGAAGATTGTGGCACGGACAAAGGGATTCCGGTTCCGGTGCTTACGCCTCAGGGCGAGCCCAACACCTCGCTCGCTGCCCGGGTCTCCCTGGGCCGGGTGAAGCACCCGCGCAGTAAGGAGATCTTACTCAAGGCCGGCGAGCAGATCGACCTGGTAATGGTCGAGAGATTGGCTAAGCTCGGCGTGAATGAAATTGTCTGCCGTTCGGTGATGACCTGCGATTCGCGCTATGGGGTCTGCAGCAAGTGCTATGGCACCATGCTGGCTACCGGCAGGCTGGTCGAGATAGGAGAGGCGGTCGGTATAATCGCCGCCCAGTCTATCGGGGAGCCGGGAACGCAGCTTACCATGCGTACCTTCCATACCGGCGGAGTCGCCGGCGAGGATATAACGCACGGCCTCCCCAGGGTTGTGGAGCTGTTTGAAGCCCGCAAGCCAAAGGGCCAGGCGGTAATCGCCGATATATCGGGAAAGGTGGACATAGAGGAAAGCGAGAAGGCACGTAAGATAACCATTGACGGTGGCACGACCAAAGAACACGCCTACCAGGTACCTCGCCGCGCCCGGCTGCGAGTGCGGGACGGCCAGGAAGTGGTAGCCGGCGATCAGCTGACCGAGGGGTCGGCCAATCCGCATGACATATTGCGGGTTTTGGGACCGCAGGCGGCTCAGCTTTATATGGTGCAAGAGGTGCAGGAGGTCTACAAGTCCCAGGGCGTGGATATCCACGACAAGCACATAGAGCTGATCGTTCGCCAGATGATGAAGAAGGTCGAGATCGTCGAGCCGGGTGACACCGAGTTGCTACCCGGCGAAAAGGTGGACCGCAAAGTCTTTACTGAGGTGAACGAGATGGTGACGGGCGAAGGCGGCGAGCCGGCGAGCGCACGACAGATGTTATTGGGAATCACCAAGGCTTCTCTTGCTACCGATTCGTTCCTGTCCGCCGCTTCCTTCCAGGAAACGACGAGGGTACTTACTGATGCCGCGATATCCGGTCGCCAAGATCCGCTTCTCGGCCTTAAGGAGAACGTAATAATAGGCAAGCTGATACCGGCAGGAACCGGCATGCCTCGCTACCGCCAAATAAAGGTGAAGCCAAAGCATGTGGGTATAAGCCTGCTGGAGGAAGTCGAAGCCCTGGCGGCGGCTTCGAAGCTGCCGGACGGTGGAGTCGAGGAATTCTTCGGTAAGCCCGAGTATGTTTACGAGGGCGAACTGACCGAACAGCCCGACGAAGAGGTGGCCGAGATAGACCCCGCGGAATAGGTTTTTTCTCGAAGAGAAAAGCCGTATTGCGAGGCCGCGAGTATTTGACACCGCTTTTGCCTGATGGTAAACTTGCGCTTTGGTGTAGTGCCTCGCTTCATAGATGCGGTGGCATTCGAGCGCCGCTGCATCCACGCCGGCTGCGTTCCGCTCCCTGCGACATACTCGCCAAGTATGCCTCAGACGCGCGCCTTGCCGGCCCGGCGCCCCGACGCTCTCGTTGCTGCACCGGCATATATGAAGCGAAGCACAGGTAAAGAGCCTGGTAAATAAAGTGATATTAGCGGGAGGTCATGTTGCCGACTATTAACCAATTAGTTCGCAAAGGTCGTTCGGACAAGAGAAAGAAGACCAAGACTCCCGCCTTGCAAGGGTGTCCGCAGAGGCGTGGCGTCTGCACGCAAGTGAAGACGACCACCCCCAAGAAACCTAATTCGGCGCTGCGCAAGATTGCCAGGGTCAGGCTGACCAATGGGACCGAGGTGACTTCCTACATACCTGGTATCGGCCATAATTTGCAGGAGCACTCTATAGTGCTGGTCAGGGGTGGCAGGGTGAAGGATCTTCCGGGTGTTCGCTATAAGATAATCCGGGGGACTCTGGATGCCGCGGGCGTAGTTGATCGCAAGCAGTCCCGATCGCGATACGGGACCAAGAAGACAGCCGGCCTCTAGCGCCGGAATTTCGGGGAGAGAAGGAAATGCCAAGAAAAGGACCGGCTCCAAAACGGGATATACCTCCCGATAACAGGTATCACAGCATACTGGTGGAGCAATTTATAAGAAAGATAATGCTCGACGGTAAGAAGTCGAAGTCGGAAGAGATCGTACAGGGCGCTCTGGATATTCTGAGGGAAAAGACGGGAAACGACCCTCTTACAGTCCTCAGGAAGGCGACGGATAATGTGCGGCCCGTACTGGAAGTGAGATCGCGCCGCGTGGGCGGTGCTTCGTATCAGGTGCCCGTGGAGGTTCGGCCTCGCCGAGCTACGACTCTCGCCATTCGTTGGATTGTCGGCTACGCGCGTCAGAGGCGGGAGAAAACCATGATGGAAAGGCTGGCCGGCGAGTTGATGGATGCCTCCAACAACATAGGGGCTTCAATAAAGAAGAAAGAAGATTTACATAAAATGGCAGATGCCAACAAGGCATTTGCTCATTATCGGTGGTAATATGAGGGTTAAAACTAAGGGCAGGAATGAGCAGTTGAACGCTGAAAGGGAACGCTTTCCGCTCGACAAGGTGCGTAATATCGGAATCATTTCCCATATAGATGCCGGTAAGACGACGACCACGGAGAGAATCCTCTACTACACGGGCCGCACCTATAAAATGGGTGAGGTGCACGAGGGTTCGGCCGTGATGGACTGGATGGTCCAGGAGCAGGAGCGGGGCATAACCATAACCAGCGCGGCGACTACCTGTTATTGGAACGATAATAAAATAAATATTATAGATACTCCCGGGCACGTGGACTTCACTGTAGAGGTAGAACGCTCGCTTCGGGTGCTGGACGGAGCCATTGCTATCTTTGATGCGGTGGCCGGGGTCGAACCCCAGACGGAGACGGTTTGGAGGCAAGCCGACCACTATCATGTGCCGCGCATTTGTTATGTCAACAAGATGGACAGGGCCGGCGCTGATTTTTTCAAGACTATTCAGATGATCGAAGAGAGATTCGACACCCGCCCGGTGGCGCTCCAGATCCCGATAGGGAGCGAGGCGGGCTTCGAAGGAATGATCGACCTGGTGGAGATGCAAGCCACCCTATATCGCGACGACTTGGGGACTCAATATGACGTAGTGGAGATACCCGAGAATCTGCGGGAGGCCGCTTCGCTGTACCGGCACCTTCTACTCGAAGCATGTGCCATGTACGATGACGAGCTCATGCTCTCCTACCTCGAGGGCGAGGAGGACATCGAGACGGAGGCAATACGGCGCGCATTACGGGCAGGCGTATTGAAGACCGAACTCACACCCGTCTTTTGCGGTTCGTCATTCCGCAACAGAGGCGTGCAGCCCCTTCTTGACGCCGTCGTGGATTATCTTCCGTCGCCTCAGGATGTCCCTCCCATCGAAGGCTTCCATGTCGGAAAGGACGAGAAGAAGGAAATCCGCTTTGCTTCCGACGAGGAGCCTTTCTCAGCGATCGCCTTCAAAGTCGTCTCCGATCCTTACGTCGGAAAACTCATATATATTAGAGTGTACTCCGGCACCTTGAGATCGGGTTCCACCGTTCTCAACAGTACGCGCAACCGTAAGGAGCGCATAGGCCGCCTGCTGCAGATGCATGCCAATCGTCGCGAGGACATGGAGATCATCGGCACGGGTGACATCGTGGCCGCGGTCGGTATTAAAGATACATATACGGGCGATACACTCTGCGCCGCACACCGGCCGATACTTCTCGAATCCATGGTTTTTCCCGCACCGGTCATTTCGGTTGCGATCGAACCTAAGACCAAGGCCGACCAGGAACGCCTGAGCGAAGCCATGGCCAGGATTTCCGACGAGGACCCGACGTTCAACGTCAGGCTCGATCCGGAGACCGGACAGACGATCATTTCCGGCATGGGCGAACTGCACCTGGAGATTATTGTCGACCGCCTGCTCAGGGAATTCGGGGTCGCGGCCAACGTCGGACGGCCTCAGGTTTCCTATCGCGAAACCATATCAGGCACGGCCAAAGGCGTGGAAGGCAAGTTCATTCGCCAGACGGGGGGTCGCGGCCAATATGGCCACGTAGTGATAGACATCGAACCATCGACAAGCGGGGAAGGCTTCGAGTTTGTTTCCAAGGTTACCGGGAATGCGATTCCCAAGGATTTCATTCCAGCGGTCGAACAGGGTATACGCGGGGCCATGGAATTCGGAGTGCTCGCGGGATATCCGGTCGTCGACGTCAGGGTAATCCTCAAGGGAGGATCATTTCACGAAGTCGATTCATCGGAACTCGCTTTTAAAGCCGCCGGATCGCAGGCTTTCCAGGAAGCGGTCAGGCGGGCGGCGCCGATTCTCCTCGAACCTATCATGAAGGTACAGGTAACCGTGGCCAAGGAATACCTGGGCGACGTTATCGGAGATATCAATTCCCGCCGGGGAAGGGTCGAAGGAATGGAGTCGCGCGCCAAGCTGCAGGTGATAAACGCATACGTGCCGCTGGCTGAGACCTTCGGCTATGCTACTGACGTTCGCTCGCTGAGCCAGGGGAGGGCTACTCACCACATGCAGTTCTCGCATTACAGTGAAGTCCCTCTCAATATCAAGGCCGAGATCATCAAGCGGGTAAAGGGAGAATAATAAATGCTTGTCTCTCTTGGAAGGGATGTTTAAAATAGGGAAGTTGTGTCCTAAAGCGCGGCACAATCAGTAATTTAAGAGGAGGGTCAAAATGGCCAAGAAAAAATTCGAGAGGACCAAACCACACGTGAACGTGGGAACCATAGGCC
>MELM01000036.1:0-5978 GCA_001767605.1 Candidatus Solincola sediminis
TCATATTGATACCTTTTTTCGGATCACTTATCTATCTAATATTCCGCCCGCTCAGTGTAACAGACACAGAGATGCAACAAGCGGTACAGGAAAGTGAGTTTCATAAAGCAGCTCTCGCAACTGATAGACTTGCTAAACTTTCCGATCTTCTCGACAAGGGACGCATAACCCAGGAAGAGTTCGACAGGAAAAAAGCCAAATTGATGAAGGAAGAATAATTCTTGCGTCTTTCTAAGGAAGCCAGGCTGGTATTATATTCCAGATCTAGGTAACCGCCAGGATAATAAGAACAGCAGCACCAACGGCGAGCCTGTAAATGACAAAGGGGGTGAAGTTCCCCTTTCGCAGGTATTTCAGCATATATTTTATGGTGATTCCGCCGACGATGGCAGCCGTTACGAAACCGGGTAGAAATATCTTTAAGAGATCGGGTGGCAGGCCTTCTTTCGCCAGCTTCGCGCCCTGAAAGATTCCGGTTCCCGCCATCACCGGCGCAGCCAGCAGGAACGCAAACCTGGCTGCCGCTTCGAAGTCGAGGCCGCTGAATAATCCTCCGGACATGGTTATACCTGAGCGGGAAACGCCGGGAGCAAGCGCAAATACCTGAGCCGTTCCAATCAAGAAGCCGTCTCTGGCTCCCAGGTGATCCATGCCCCTTGCTTTGCTCCCGAAGTATTGTGCCGCCAGCATTACGAATGATGCGACGATCAGGCAGATGGCAATCCAGAAAGGTGTGCTCAAGTGCCCCTCTATCGCATCACCGAATGCAGCTCCTATAACGCCCGCGGGTATGGTGGCCAAAACGAGAATCCATGCCAGTCTCTGGTGCTTGTTCCAAGCGCTGGGCCGAGTGGTAAATCCCGTGAAGAAACCTTTAATCAGCGGGATCCATTCGCGATAGAAAAATACTAAAAGGGCCAGGAGGGTTCCCATATGCAGAGCAACCGAGAAGGCCAGGGCGGTAGTACTGATAGTGGAACCGGTTGTCGTCCCCGGCATCCATTCATCATGCCAGCCAAATAGTTTAGGTATCAGGATGAGATGGCCGCTCGAGCTTACCGGAATAAATTCAGTGAGGCCCTGAATGATACCGAGTATGGCCGATTTGAGGATTATTATCACTTAAGCTTCCCCTCTTCGATATGCGCATCTGGCGTTTGCTTATCGCTATATTATAGGGGTTAACGTCATTGCGAGGGGCGAAGCCGACGAAAGCAACCTCGGCCTATCATTGCGAGAGCTTCGGAAGACCTCGCAATGATAGGCCGAGGTTGCTTTGTCACTTTTCCAGGTCTTTGGCGATCATCTCCGCGGCTATCAGCCGGTCGATCTTGCCGGCTGCCGCGCGTGGCACTTTATCAATAATAAATACATAGCGAGGTCGCTTATATCCGGCTATGCGATCCTTGCAGAAATCGATTATCTCCTCGGCCGTCGCCTCTTCCCCCTGCCTCAGCTCCACGAGCGCGGTCACTGCCTGGCCCCAGCGAGGATCAGGAGTCCCGATTACCGCGGCGTCCCATACCTGGGGATGCGATTTCACCAACTCCTCGACCTCTTCCGAATAGACCTTTTCCCCTCCCGAGTTGATCAAATAACCGCCGCCTCTGCCTATCAGGCTAAACCTGCCCTCTTCGTCGACAGTTCCCTCGTCGCCCGCGAAAAACCAGCGCTTGCCGTCTATGATCCTGAAGTCCCGCTCGGTCTTCTTCGGACACTTCCAGTAACCAAGGGTCATCCAGCCTCCAAACAGGAACTCACCTATCTCTCCCGACCCGGGTTCGACATCCACACCGGTTTCCGGATCGACCACCCTGCTGGTGAAAACTTGTTTCCTGTAGAAACCGCTCTTGTTGGTTATAAGGCGGGCTCCCGCCGGCTTGATCTCCTTATCGGTTGAAGCATTGATGGTGGCGAAGGCTCCGCTGGATTCACTGGTCCCCATGGTATCCACGATGAGGAGTCCCGGATGCTGGCGAAGAAACTCCTGTTTCACATGAGCCGACAGGCGCGTGCCGGATGAGACGATCGCCCACATGCTCCTCAAGTCATACGGGTGCCCTTCTTCCTCCGCTTTTTTCAACTCATCCATTAGCGGCAAGGCAAAGGCATCTCCAACGATGACGGCAGTATGGACCCGGTGCTTCTCCACAGCCTCCCAAAACTCTTTGGCCACGAAAGGATGCGGTGTCGGCAGGAAAACCGTGCACGAAGCTATAGCGCCGTAGTAAGTGAAAGCGCCCTCGATACCGGCGCCATGGAAGAGCGGAGCCGCACAAAGCATCCTCACCCCCGCCTTCTGCAATGCACCTGTTGCCTTCAGTACCCAGGGATTCCCCGACATCACTTTAAAGAGGGATAACACGGCATTCTTGCCGAAGTTGGAGCGCCAGAAGGCACGGGCAGGTTTGCTCGCCATCAATGCGGTCAAGACGCGTACGATTTTGGGGTCGGAACCTAAAAGCCTGGAGATGCCGGCGATGGCATCGTCCGGATATTCGGCGATGGCGTCGAAGATGGGCACTATGTTGTTAACAAGCATCATATCCAGACCGCGAACCCGCTGAGTGCCGTCCCAGACTGTTCCCTTGGGATAGCCGGTTGTCCCCCCCGTGTAGATGAGGATGCAGAAATCGTCGTTATAAATCTTGATATCGGGATTGCTTTCATCAGCTGAGAGAATGTCATCGTAAACAAGCATTCCCGTTGCTACTCCGTTGGGGCGCTTGTCCACACCATAGACAACGACCTGCTGAAGGATAGGTAGATCCTCCTTGATGTCCGCTATCAATTGCGCATAAGGCTCTTCTACGAACGCGATTACTGAATCACTGTCCTCGATCACATAACGCACTTCATCGGGTATGAAACGGGGATTCACGTTTACAGGCACGGCTCCTATCTTCCCCGCGGCGAAATGGACTTCCATCCATTCAATGGAATTGAAGCCCACTATCGCGACACGGTCTTCCTTTTTGACGCCCAACCTAAGCATCCCATGAGCCAGGCGGTTGCAGCGGTGGTTGAACTCATCCCAATTGAGAATGCGATCGCCCTGAATCATACAGGGACGCTTGGGGAAAAAGCGGGCGTACATCTCGGTTCGATATTTCCAGGTATGGTTTCGCTTTCTGCGCCCGGGATATTTCTGGCGATAGTTGGAGAAGCTGTCTCTATCGACCTCGCGCGAACCCAGGATCTTCTCCTGCTGGAACTGCTTCATCTCGCTCCCCCTTAGGATTACAAGCTCGCCGCGCGTCCATTATCTACCCAAAGACGGTGTTAAGCAAAGCTTAATACATATCCATTTGCTTCATTAATTGGAAATCAGGAAAGTGACGAGAATAACGTATGCAAAAGAAGAATCGGTATCGCGATCGCCTGAGGATCATCTGCGCCGTCTCTTTTTCTATCATGGTCTTGTTAGCATTGAACTTCGTTCAGCCATTGTCAGCAGAAGCAGCCACGGAGGAGACGCGAGTAGCAGCGGTGCCCATGAATTTCTACTTCGGGAATTTGCACAGCCACACCTCATACTCCGATGGAACCGGCACGCCTGCACAGGCCTTTACATGGGCTCGTGATACAGCCGGTCTCGATTTTTATGCAATCAGTGATCATGCAGAATCCTTAAACGAGACGGAGTGGCAGGACATGGGGGTGCAGGCTGATTCTTTTAACTCCAGTGGTCAATTCACGGCCTTTCGGGGTTTCGAATGGAGCAGCGGTACCTATGGCCATTCCGTCGTTCTCAACACCGCGGCCTTCACCAATTCAATCATCACATCCGCGCTTGATGCTTTTTATAATTGGATCGATCAGAACAACGCCGTTGCCCAGTTCAACCATCCCGGCCGGGAACCCAATATGTTCAACACCTTTCAATATGATGCTGATGTCGCGGACAATATGTGTCTGGTTGAAACAGGCAACAAGAACACCGGCAATAACGATGGTGATTTTTACAATGCATATATAACCGCACTCGATAAGGGATGGAAGCTCGCCCCCACGAACAATCAGGACAACCATACTCTCGTTACGAACAGCCATCGAACGGTTATCCCTGCCCCGGAATTAACCAGAAGCGCTCTACTGAATGCGATCCTGGCAAGGAGGGTTTATTCGAGCGACGATCCGAACATGAAAGTGAGCTTCAAGTATGGCGACTCCTGGATGGGTTCGGAGATTGAATCAGTAAGCGGCCGGATACAATTGGACGTCGCTATCGAGGATGATGAAAGCATAGCAAGCGTAGAGCTGATAACATCGGGTGGTCAAGTCGCGGCCTCTCTAAACTTTGAAGCTGGCGCCGGAAGTCATCAGATCTCATGGAGGCCTCTCGTCCATACATCTGTCGACACCTATTACTTCTTGAAAGTCACCGAGAGGGACGAGCTTCATGACGAGGCCGGCGAATATCAGATAGCGCTGACAGCACCGATATGGGTGGATGTGACGGGCACCCTCTCCAACCTGGGTGAAGGCTGCACGGCTGGGGGATTCGAGACCTGGGTGCTCATGGAAAACCCGGCTGCAGTTGAAGCCCATGCCACACTCGTCTTTCTCACCGAGAATGGAGAGGTCGCCGGGCCTCAAGTGACGATAGCCCCTCGCTCCCGGGCCTCGGTTAACGCAGGAAACTACGTCACTTCCTACGATGTATCGAGCGAGGTTTCCTCAGATGTCCCCATTGTCGTGGAGAGATCCGTTTATTGGGGAAACAGGCAGGGAGGAACCTGTTCGGGGGCCGTCTAACCTCTTCCGTTTTGCTTGTATTTCTTTCCCTAAACCAGATAGCATGGCTTAATCTATTATTTTCGAAAAAATGGTTATTCTCCTGTTATTTTTCCAGTTAAATGGGAAAAATCAACTGATAACCAAATCGTCGGAAATCGTTCTGCTAAGGAAATGGGGGGTTAAAATGAAACGAAAATGTGTCCTTCTCTTCTGCGTGCTCCTGTTGGGTCTCTCGATCATGACGCTGTCCGGCTTTAATTCCGGAAAGAGCAGCGCTGCAACCGGCCCTGCTAATTTTCCCCGCAGCCTTGTCAGCATAACCTTTGATGATAATTATGCATCGCAGTTTCAAAATGCAGTGCCTTTTTTGAATTCAGAAGCTATCAATATGAAAGCGACGTTCTATACCGTGACTTTCGACATTGATAATGAGCCCGATTACATAAATCTTGAAGACCTTCAGGCAATGAAAGCAAGTGGTCACGAAATAGGATCTCATTCCGTTAACCACCCTGATCTGACAACTCTTGATGATGTACAGCTAAATGCGGAACTGGCCAATTCAAAGCAAACGCTTGAGGCAGAGGGGGTCGACCTCGGCCCCATATCTGATTTTGCCTGCCCGAATGGTGCTTTCGATGAAAGGACAACAGCGGCTGTAAAATCGTATTACGCCTCGCAAAGGGAAGGCTGGGGCAATGGAATCAATAATCCAGGCAATTTCGATCCTTATCACATTAAGGCCAAACTGATCGAACCGACGACGACGGCTGCTGAGATTGCCGGACTGCTCAGCGATGCGGCTGCCAACAATTGGTGGATAGTATTGATATATCACGAGGTAACAGATACTCCGCTCGATCCCACCTATGCAACTGGAGTGCAAGCCTTTCAAGAGCAGATTCAAGCTATAAAGAATTCCGGCGTAACGGCAGTTACGATGCGGCAGGCTCTGGACGAGATCATGCCTTTGTTCAGTTACAGCATCAACGCATCAGCCCCGGGAGGTCACGGAACGGTAACACCTGAGAGCCAGGCTGTCACGTGCGAGCAGAACGCAACCATCAATCTGAATCCTGAAACGGGCTACCATGTGGAGTCAATAACCGATAATGGTGACCCTGTGCCAGCTCCATACGGCACGACCTACACTATAAACAAGGTGACTGAGGACCATGATGTGGTCGTCACTTTTGCGGTTGACTCTTTCACGGTCACGGCTTCGGTGGCAGGCGAGC
>MELM01000036.1:6056-6928 GCA_001767605.1 Candidatus Solincola sediminis
ATCAGATAGCCTCGATAACCGATAATGGAGTGAGTGCCGCGATTTCCAACCCTTTTACCATTTCCAATGTCGTGGAGAATCACAATGTAGTGGTAACCTTCTCAGCGATCCCGGCATCTTTCACAGTCACTTCGATTTCACCGAATAGCGTTAGCCAAAACGCCTTCTTTGTTTGGGTAGACATCGCCGGATCGGGATTTGAGCCTGGCTCAACGGTACGGTTCGAAAAGGGAACCACTATCATGCAGCCATCGGGCACAGGGATTGAATCGGACATTAAGATAACCTGCAGCATGTGGCTCTTCGGCAATGAGGCAGGGGCTTACGACGTGGTCGTTACCAGGCCTGACGGCCAAGAAGCGAGGCTTGCCGGCGGGCTTATGGTTGAATCTCAATGTGGTCAGGGAAGCGGTGCCGGTATCTTGATGCTGGGCATGGCCTTAGGGCTTCTCTCCCTTGCCGGTTCTTCACGATTGAGAAGAAATCGCAAAGTGCGGTAGCAATTACAAAAACGATTGATAGATGCAGGCAGCTGGATAATTTTGAGCATCGGAAAGGCGTAAGACAACAGTCTGAACTATAGGCTACATGCTTGCTTGCTTGAAAGGCTTGATTCCATGGGGGGACGAGCCGGCTAGCATGAAGGTTTCCTGTGGAAAGGAGTTATTTCCTCTTGAAAAAGGGGAATACTTAACACTCGTTAGATAAATATTGTAGGCAACAAACAAAAGAAATGGGGGGTTGAAAGTGCACCCGAAAAAGCTCGTTCTGTTTTGCGTTCTCCTGTTGTGTCTTTCGATTTTGACAACGGCAGGCTTCAATCTTGGGAATAGTAAGGCGATGGCCGAAGCGCCCACCGCCTTCAATCGGGC
>MELM01000036.1:7123-7463 GCA_001767605.1 Candidatus Solincola sediminis
TAGTTCCCTCAGCGCGGCAGAAGTCGATAAGGAACTTCTAGACTCGAAGAATTGGCTCGAAGCTCGTTATGGTCCTGTATACGATTTCGCTTACCCGTTTGGGGCCTATAAAGATCCTGAAACGATTAACGAGGTTAAGAAGTATTACATCTCCGGACGAGAAGGCTTCGGTAATGCAACCAATGCGATAGGCGATTTTAATGCCTATAAAATTAAGGTCAAGCAGATTGGACCATTAACAACCGCTGAGGAAATCACCAATTTGCTCACAACGGCTAACGACGATAAAACCTGGGTTGTCTTAATGTATCACGAGGTAACTGATACGCCTGAGGATCCA
>MELM01000036.1:7495-8170 GCA_001767605.1 Candidatus Solincola sediminis
GAAACTTCGCCTGTAACCGCCGTAACAGTGAAGCAGGCGATGGACGAGGTCTGTCCCGAAGTGACTGCCTCAGTTTCAGGGGGGCATGGGACCGTGTCACCGCTTTCCCAGCGAGTGAAGTATGGGGAGGCAGCCACCATCAACCTCACCCCCGATGCGGGATCCAACGTGATCTCGATCACCGACAACGATACGCCCGTGCTCGGTCCCTATGGGAATACATACACGATTCCCAGCGTATTAGCGAAGCATGATGTCAAGGTCACCTTCGGGCATACTATTACGGCATCGGCCAGCGTTGGCGGGACTATCACCCCTTCGGACGTTGTGCCCGTCAACGACGGGGATAACCAAAAATTCACCATCGCTGCAGATAAAGGCTATCACATCAAGGATGTCCTGGTGGATGGCGTATCGAAGGGGGCCGTTTCCAACTACTCGTTCAAAAATGTAGACGCTGACCACACGATCGAGGCCGTCTTTTCCCACATCATCATAGCCACAGCAGGTCCGCATGGAAGCATCTCTCCTCAGGGAGTTGTATATGCGAACGATGGAGACATGCCCCAATTCACTATTACCCCGGATGCACATTATAGCGTCCAGGACGTCGTGGTGGATGATGGTACTTCGGTGAAATCGGTGGGCGCGGTTACTGCATATCAATTCTCCCCT
>MELM01000036.1:8189-11009 GCA_001767605.1 Candidatus Solincola sediminis
TAAGTGCGAGTTTTGGCTTGACCGCCCATAAAATAACGGCCTCAGCCGGCGAAAATGGAAGTATCGACCCCGAAGGCACTATAGGCGTGAGCGATGGGTCTGATAAGACATTCACAATTACGCCCAATACTGGCTATCATGTAGCAGACGTCCTGGTAGACGGCACCTCGGTGGGGGCTGTCTCAAGTCATACCTTCACCGACATCAACGCCGACCACACCATATCGTCTACCTTTGAGCAGGACATTGTTTCTTTTAGCACTTCAACCTTCTACTTCGCAGAAGGCACCACACGCCCCGGCTTCGATCCCTACATCTGCATCCAGAACCCTGGAAGCAATAATGCCGACGTTACCATCACCTACATGAAGGGCGATGGCACAACGGCGACGGATCAGGTAACCGTGGCCGCAAACTCGCGCTCCACGGTATTGCCCAGGACGAAGCTAGGAACCGGAAACGACGCGGCCCATGACTTCTCCACCAAGGTGGAATGCACCAACGGGCAGAGCATCATCGCCGAGCGTCCCATGTACTTCAACTACAATGGGGTCTGGACTGGTGGGCATGATGTGATAGGATTCATGCCATAGAGATTAGTACATCACATATAAGTGTAAGCGGGGACTAAGTCCCCGCTTTTATTTATCCATGACATCAGTGATTGGAAAGGCTGTTGTTCGCATTTCTTTTAGGAGTGTTCAAATATTGTCTTTTTTTGGAAAAGATGATATGAATAATAATCAGTCTTGTAATGAGACGGGGTTATGATAGGGCCACGGCAAACAACTTGAATTGTTAGCAGCTGACTATTCAGGTGACTAAGAATTTAATTGCAAGATCGCATTCAATAGCGTAAGACAAAAGCCGGTAAACTAAGGAATTGTTAGCAATTAGGTAACAAAGATGGGGGTAAGAAAATGAACCGTAGACACTTGGCCTTCTTTTGCGTGCTCCTGCTAGCCCTTTCGATGCTCTTCCAGTCGGGTCTCAACCTGACCAATCAAAAGGTTTCGGCAGCACCTGCGAACTTTTCGAGAGGACTTGTAAGCGTAACCTTTGATGACAACCTCGCATCTCAATATTCAAGTGGTCGTGATGCACTTAATGCGAATGGCATCAAGGCGACTTTCTACACCGTGACAAGCGATGTTGATAACGAACCTGACTACATGTTCCTTACTCAGCTTCAGCAACTCAAGGCTGATGGACACGAAATAGCTTCTCACACGGTCACACATCCACCTACCGAGACTGACCCCAGGGACATGACGCAGCTGACTCCTACCGAACTCGATAACGAACTGGCCAACTCAAAGAGCTTTCTCGAGGGTCATGGGTTAGGACCGATTTACGATTTCGCATGTCCTAACGGGGAATATAATGCTGCTACATCAGCAGAGGTGGCCAAATATTATATTTCCCAAAGGGAAGGCTACCCCAAGTATGGCGATGATATAAATAATTCAGGCAATTTTGATCCTTATGCCATCCATGTTAAAAGGGTTCTTCCAACAACAACCGCATCTGAAGTTACAAGTTGGGTCGCGCAGGCGAATACCGATAATGCATGGTTAGTTCTCATGTATCACAGCGTAGAGGTATTACCTTATAACGAGGACCCCAATAACGATTACTGGTATAGTATCTCTCCCAGCGATTTTGCGGCTCACGCTGCGGCCATTGCATCATCGGGTGTGCCTGCGGTAACGGTCAAGCAAGCGATGGATGAAGTGTATCCTCCCATAGTAACGGCATCGGCTCCTGATGGACATGGCTCACCATCTGTCTCGCCGTCCTCGTTGAAGTACGGGGACACCGCTACGATCAGCTTGAATCCGGAAGCCGGATACGCTGTGGCATCCATCACCGATAACGGGGACGCAATAGCGGGGCCCTACGGAGCCACATACGTCATCGATGATGTGACTTCCAACCATGATGTGGCAGTTACGTTTGCGACCAGCCAAACCGGATACGATGTTACCGCGTCGGTAACGGGCGGCAATGGCAACGTTTCCCCGCCTTCACAGCCAGTGAGCAACGGGGGGACTGCTACTGTTAATCTCTCACCAGATGGCGGGTACCACGTGGCCTCGATCACTGATACCGGGAACCCGGTACCGGCGCCCTATGGAGCCACATATGTCATCAATAACGTGACTGCGAACCATGATGTTGTAGTCACCTTCGCAATTAACACATATGCTGTTAACGCGTCCGTTTTGGGCGGGAACGGTACCGTTTCTCCGGCTTCACAAACCGTAAATCATGGCGGAACGGCGAGCATTAATCCGAACCCATCCAGTAACTACCATGTGGCTTCGGTTATAGATAATGATTACTACAAAGGCAAGTCCGACCCGTACAACATTACAAATGTCACCGAACCCCATAATGTCATAGTAACTTTTGGAAGAGATTCGAGTTTTCCTCTTTATCGTCGAACTGTAACAGCCCTGGCTGCTCCAAACGGCAGCATAAGTCCCAACGGAGTATTGCAATACTTTACTAACGATGATCCGAAATTTACGGCCACCGCTAATGCCCACTACCGGATAGATAAAGTCCTTGTCGATGGTACGCAGGTAACTCTTGCCCCTGATAACTCCTACACTTTCAATAATATAAACACAGACCACACGATAATTGCCTACTTCACTCCGATTACCTGGAGCATTACTGCGACTGCGAGCGCAAACGGTAGCATAAGTCCAAGTGGGACAGTTCCTGTCGCTGACGCAGGGAGCCAGACCTTCACCATCACACCACTGGCGGGCTACAAGATAGCCGACGTCTTAGTGGACGGAGCGACGGTGG
>MELM01000037.1:0-1515 GCA_001767605.1 Candidatus Solincola sediminis
CCGCTTGTAGCCGCTATCGAAATGATGGCGGGAGACCTGGGTATTTCTGCCCTCGCCTCTTGCGAGCCGGGCGGGAATGCCGCGGCGGGAGGGTTGGCCAAGGCGCTCGAGCTTCTGCGCCGGGCTTGGGGCGAGATGTGGAACATACAGCAGGCAGTGGAATACGTGCAAAAACTCATCGATGGCAAGGAGGAACATAATGCCGGCCCCATATTTTCCGATGATAACTGCGTAAGGATCTTGAATCTCCACAAAGCCAAGGGTCTCGAAGCGCCGGTCGTTTTCCTCGCTTACCCGTACGGGGCTTCTCGGCACGAGATAAGGAGGCACATCGATCGTTCGGGAGACAAAGTACTTGGTTACCTCGCCCTCACAAGCGAGGGCAATGCTTATGGTCGGGGAGGGGAATTGCTCGCCCATCCGGCGGGTTGGGAACAATTGGAAGAAAGGGAAAAGGGCTTTCTTCAGGCGGAAGAGCTCAGGTTAGCTTATGTCGCCGCCACCCGCTCGGGACGAGCTACCATTATTTCCCAAAGAATGAAGTCTAACCATCACAATCCCTGGCGCCGCTTCGATGCCCACCTGCCTCCCGAAAGCGGACTTCCGGATCCCGGTCCCCAGGACATCGCTACGATAAAATCGCCGAATATCAGTCTCGAAGCAATGACGGAGGCCGGCAAAGCCATTGCCCAGCGCCTGCGGGAATGCCTCGAACCAGGCTGCCTGGTTTCTGGAGCAAAGGATTTCGCCCATTCCCGCGAGCCAACCAGCCCTGAAGCGATCATCGAGGATTTGCCGGTAGCGGTCGAAGGGGAAACGGATTTTCATGGCGAGAAAGGAGTCCTTTTCGGAGAAATAATACATACCTTGATAGAGGCCGCCATGAATTCGGGATCATCACCATCGGAAGAGATGGTCGTCAATGCTTTGGCCGACAAAGGCCTGGCAAGGGAATCATCCCCGTTTGTTGTAAGGATGCTAGAGCGCGCAATGGCGTCCGGTCTATGGGAAAGAGCTGCTTCTTCCTCCAAGAGGTTTACCGAAGTGCCCTTTCACATGATTCTCGAAGGCGAGGAACCGCCGAGACTGATAAGAGGCGCTATCGATCTGGCCTTCCGGGAACCGGACGGGTGGGTACTCGCTGACTATAAAACGGACCAAATAGGCGGCAAATCTCTCGACGGCATTCTTGATCGCTACCGCCCCCAAATGGAATTTTATGCAGAGGCTTGGGAGAAATGCAGCGGTGAAGCGGTAAAGGAGAGGTTGATCTATTTCCTCGAAGCAGGGGTCATCGCCCGGGTATAAGATTGAAGCAGAACAGGAGGTATGTCATGAAGCTAAAAATTGTTGCCGTTGGTCTTTTTTCGCTCCTCTTTCTTTTTGCACTCTTTGCCGGATGCGGTTCGAACAAGAACCAGGTATCGGAATCCGAAAACGAGTTGCTGAAACAAGCTGATCACGATAACGGTGTGTCGCAGGGCTACAGCGACGGCTTTGAAGGCGGCTACGAAG
>MELM01000037.1:1524-6415 GCA_001767605.1 Candidatus Solincola sediminis
ATCAGTAATCCCCAACCGCATCCCGGCTCCGGCGTTTCTGCCGAATTTGCCGCAGGCTACGGGGAGGGCTTCATTAACGGCTACGAAGATGGTAACAGCAAGGCGGTGGCCGAAGGCGGAAGCGATATCGACGAGAGCCAGGAAAAGGCGGCCGTGGAATCAGCCATGCTGAGTTTCGTAAAAAGTAATGCGGTGCCCGGATTGGAGTTCAAGATTCAAAATATTATCATCCACGAAAATGACGCGGCCGGCATCGCCGTCTGCACCAGCGAGAAACTCGAAAATGCGCTTGTGCTTATGAAAAAGGATTCCACCGGCTGGCACGGAGTCGATTTCGGAACCGGCATCGAACCCCCCTCCTGGTACTCCTACTAACCCCTACACAAAGGTGTCAGGCACCTTTGTGTAGGCTCTATCAAGGTTTCATCTCTTATCCTGATGGGAGAGACCTACACAAAGGTGCCTGACACCTTTGTGTAGCTAGTTGCCGGTGTAAGCTTCTGCGAAGTACCACTCCACGGCCGCGTCCTGTACCCCAAGTGCTGTGTGGCCTCCGCGGATCGGCTCCTTCCCGCCTGATGCGCGGCCCATATTAAAATACATGGCCCTTTCCGCGACGACCGGTTGATCGGAAGCGAGCTCCAACCCCACCTGGGCCGGGTGGCCTTGCGCAGCGAGTTCTTGGTTTACACTTACGGTTATCCTCTGCCCAGGACCGACCTGATATGTTGCGGTATGAGTTCCTTCACCCGGCCCTAATAGGTAAGTTGCATTTATGGTTGCCGGGTTCTTCCCGGGATTCATAACCAGGATATATTCATTCATACCTGGAAATACCGATCCTTCTGCAAAATTCCACTTCAAGGCGGCACTTATACTGCCCCGCGAAACGTGCCCATCATCATAGCCACCGTTGTAGTTGAAATACATGGATCTCTCCGCCGCAATTGCCTTGTCCGAGGTGACGCCGACGGAGACGTCTTCCTCCCGTGCAAAGGACTCGTTTACCAGCACTGTCCTCCGGCTGTGAGGCGGCAAGGCAACCTCCCTGGTCGCTCTCAATCCCAAGGGGGTGTAGTAAGAAAGGGTGGCATTTGCCGCATCGCTTCCCGGGTTCGAAAGTGCGATCCACTCATCGAAGGAATTACTGACGTGGCCCTCCGCGAAATACCAGTAATTGGAAAGGGAGTTCAGGCCCGGCTGGCTGTGCCCGCCGTCGGCTATGAAGCTCCCACTCCTTGAGCTGTATTTGAAATACATGGAGCGCTCGGCGACTATCGGTTGATCCGTCTCGATCTTCGCGGATACTTCGCCGTCGATATATGAATTCAGGTAAAGCGTCTTGCGCGAGCCCGCCTGGATATCGATGGCGATTTGTTTCGCCTCTCCCGAAGCGCTCATGAGCGTCATCGTGCCCTTCGCGGTCTGAGTACCAAAATTCCCCAGGCACAGGTATTCCATAAAGGGATTGCTGGCGGAGGTATAACCCTCCGCGAAATACCACGATTTCTGTCCCTCCCGGGAACCGAAGGCATCCGAGCCGCCATCCAGCGCACTGTGGTAGCGGAAATACATAGGACGTTCAGCGAGCAAGGGTGTCCCGTCGATCGACCTTACCTTCACGGCCAGGTTCTTGTCCCTGAGATTCGGGTTGGCATTGAAGTCTATAGTAATTCGCGAGTCGGCTGGAACCTCCCTGTAAATTGTCATGTATTGCCCCATCTCGTTGTAAAAAATCACCTCCGCCCAGGTGCCCTTGGCATTTGGGTTCGCGACACACAGAAAGGGAAAGAAATTATAATCTGCACTTTCACCGCTGAAGATATCCCTGCGGTCCTTTGGAAAAGCCGGCTCACCAAGATCGCTATTGTCTCCATCCCCGTTCTTGTCTCCGGGCACCCCGCCGCATACCGACGACATGGTTAGCGCCGGATCTCCCGCCCAGGCCGGTTGGCTCCATATCGCCGAGTTATTTCCCCCGGAAAAGCGGTTCTTTCGATAGTTCATACCCGCAAGGTACGCATGGCCGCCGGCAAGCATTGCGTATCCATCGCCAGGTGTGTGGGAAGCGGAGTAATTGGGAACACTGAGGTCGGCAATGGGTGAATTGTAATTCCTGAAAAGGATTTCTAGATAAGAAGGGGTTGCCCCGATACCCGCGCTGGCTACATAGGCCCTGGTGCCGGTAGAGGGATTGAGGAAGGTATATGAATATTCATTTATGCGCTGAATGATCTCGGCATCGCTCAATACCCGTGCACCACTCTGCATATCCGCTGCCTCGAGCCCATTCGAAAAGCATGTGTGCCTGAGAAGGACCATTGCATTTGATGCAAGCTGTATCTCCTGCTGCCAATGCTGGCGCATATCTCCGAACCAGCGGGCCTCATCGGCCCCCTGCTGTGTATCTGGTTGCCGAGCCCAATTCCCGTCTTGAGGAAGACTGAAAGACCATTGCTGATTGCTGCCATGGCCGTAATAGACCAATAAGTTATAACGGCTGCTCGCCAGGTGCTCATGGAGGCGGTAATGAGGGGAATCCGAAATGCCGCCGTTTTCATTATAAGCATCCAGGATAGTGACCTCGAAACCATAGTCCCACAGCAATTGCACTGTGGCCTGTAAGTCCGGGATTGTGCCGCTTCTCAAGGAGTCGGCAGGGCCGAAACCCATGACCAGGAGCGCGCTTGGGGAAGGAGCTGCAACTGCCTTACCTTCACCCGGCAGGCGGAAAACGCCGGTTAACAGCAGGCAAATCAGAAGTCCGCATAAGCCTAAGCCAAGGCCCTTTTTTAAGGTTCTCATTGTATCCCCTCCATCTCATCCATTTGGGCTTGGCATTCTACAGAAATGTTCCACTCAATCGAGGTTGTTTCGTCGCCACACTCCTCGCAATACGGCATCTGGCTCCGCCAGAAGCCTACACACGCCGCACGATTCTCTATATCCGTTTCGCATCAGATAACGAAAGTCCTGTCCGTGTGTTTCAGAAGCAAACGAGAGCAAAGGCCTGTGCTTCCTCGAAACCCCAGGTGAGCGCAGCTTTAAAAACTTTGGAAAAAATGTGTCTTCCGTGTTACCAATTTGCATAAAGGCTGTTACAATTACATCTTTTGCGTAAAAAGCAGGAATGGGCAAGTCGATACATTTTATAAATCAATATATGGGGGGCTGTTTCAAGGGGGAAGCATGCAAAAAAAGCACGCAAAGGGATTCTTTCTGGACTCCTCCTATCGCAAGGGTCGCGCCCTGAAATCCCTGCTCCACAGGCGCAGTGACGGCAAGGACGATGAAAAGGAGACGGGTGATATCTATCAGGGCCCCAAGAACCGGGACTTCTCAAACGGCGTAAAGGATGCGAGCGACGAGGACCCACATCGACGGCTGAAAAGGGCCGCCCGTATCTGAATTATCCGTGCTTTAAGCATCCCGGCCGGCGTGTTGGGACATCTTACGTTTCATTCCCATCTGAAAAATCTTACCGCTATGCCAAAGGCCAGGAGACCCATTCCGAGCAAGACTACGATATCCAGCCAAACGGCCGCCAGGCTCGCTGAATTGATCATCACTTCCCTTAGCGCATCCCCGAGATAGTAAAGCGGGAGGGTTCGCGCTATTACCTTTAAGGCCCCGGGCAGTATCTCCAGGGGGAAGAAAACACCGGCGAGGAACATCATTGGCATGGTTATGGCCTGCGAGGCCATACCGGCACTCCGGCTGTTCTTGGTTAACGATGATATAAGGAACCCCAGGGCAAGGAACGACAATGCCCCAAGGATCACGAGGAACGCCATGTAGAAAAAATTGCCGCCTAGATTCATTCCAAATGCAAGAACACCGAGCGTGAGGAGAACCCCGGTCTGAATCAGGGTAAAAATCAGGACGGTTGCGATCCCTCCCGCGAGGAAGCTGGTCAGTGAGAGTGGAGAGACCTTGATGCGCCGCAAGATCCCTTTCTCCCTATATGTCGCAATTTCGAGAGAATATCCGGCCAAGCCTCCGAACATTACCACCATGGCGATTATCCCCGGCACTATAAAATCGATATAACTGAAGTCTTCAACATCCTGCGCTGCCTCTTCGTTCAACTGCACCAATTGAGGCAGACCGGACATCATCTGGGTCATCTGTTGCACGATTCCCCTCATCGTGTTGGAGGTAATCTGAGCCGTATTCACATTCGCGTTATTGAGCACCATGGTCAAACTTTGACCGGCGCCGCTCACGATAGCCTCCCCGAAGCCCTCCGGTATTATGAGCACTGCGTTTCGGTCGCCGTCCTTTATGGCCAAGCGCTCAGCGTCTTCGCTGCCGGTGGCTATAACCAGGCCGTCTATTTCCTGGAAAGCACGCACTATCGCCTCGCTGACCGGAGAGCCGTCGAGATCAACTATGCCTATAGCCAGTCTCACTTGATTGGCGCCCCCAAAAATGAGGCCGAGAATCACCATCAGGAGTATGGGAAAGAGGAACATCCAGAACATGGCTTCACGCTGCCGCAAAGTCATCTTAAAATCGTAGACGAATACCTTGTAGAACCTTTTCATGACCGGATCTTTCTTCCGGTCAGCTTGAGGAAGACATCCTCCAACGTCGCCCTCTTCATGTTTATATCGGTCACCTCTAGCCCCGATTCGCGCCCCCAGGCCATGATCTCAATTAAGGTCTCTTGGGGCATACCGGTTATCAACTCATATTGCCCTTCCGATCTACTTGCTCTGATGACTCCCTTGACCGCTTGAACTTCTTCTACATCCAAGGGTGGATTGAGGCGGAGGGTGATAACACTGTCGGCCACATTTTCAGTTATGAGCTGGTTAGGAGTACCCTCGGCCACGATTTTTCCCAAGTCCATTACTGCCACCCGGTCGCACAGGTACTCTGCTTCCTC
>MELM01000037.1:6435-12586 GCA_001767605.1 Candidatus Solincola sediminis
CGTCTTGTCCTGATCCCGCAACTGCTGAACGATCTCCCATATTCTCCGGCGAGCTTGCGGATCAAGTCCTGTGGTCGGCTCATCCAGAAAAATAATCTTGGGATCATTGACGAGGGCGAGGGCTATCGATAATCTCTTGTGCTGGCCTCCGGAAAGCTCGTTAACCCTTGAATTCGCTTTATCGCTAAGATCGGCCAGTGCTATCAGATCAGCGATAGGTAAGGTCTTTGGATAAAAAGCGCTGAAGAGATCGACTGTTTCGAAGACGCTGAGCTGATCAAAAAACACGGTCGTCTGTAGCTGTACCCCGATGAGTTCCTTGATTGCCTTGGCGTTCCTCAGCACATCAAAGCCCATGACTTCGATCTTCCCCGCATCCGGTGCCCGAAGCGTCTCTACGATCTCCAGCGTGGTCGTCTTTCCTGCTCCATTAGGTCCTAGTATCCCGAATATCTCCCGCTCCTCGACGCTGAGGGAAATCCCGTCAACCGCCTTGACCTCGCCATAATATTTGTAGAGATCTTTTATGGAAATCGCGGCCATTGATAAAACCTTTCGTTCGATTCGATTCCTGAGAGATTATACCCGAACTGGGATTGCGCATAAAAAAGGGGCCTCTTGCTGAGGACCCCTTGCCCCTTAAGGTTATAAGGGCTGTTCCTGGAGTCCTTTCTAAAGGACTCCTAATTTAAAGTGTTAATCTCCTTGCTGCTTGCCTGTTCCGACTGTTACGTTCTCGCGTCCGCTCTGCTCTCCCGTGGCGGCCGGGCCGGAAGTACCGCTTTCGCTATGCCCTGTGGCGCCTGACACCGCATGTTCGGCCGAAATAGGTATTCTCTTGGCCGCGGCAACTTCCCTTGCGGCACCCTTCGCCCTGATCTCCAGAACGCCATTGTCAAGGTTCGCTTGGAGGTCGGCTTCCGCTGTATCCATGGGCAGCGGGATTTCGCGAGTAAAGCTGCCAGCAAACCGCTCCTTGCGGTAATACTCAGTTTTCCTTTCGGTCTCCTCATGCTCGCGATGACCCGTGACCACAATGTAGCCGTCGTTAAAAGCTATATCAATATCGTCCGGCTTCATTTCCGGCACTTCCATCTTTATCAACAAATCTTCACCTTCAGCATATACGTCCATGCTGGGGATCATTCTCACTTTCGGTAGAAGATCGCCCAATTCCGGTATAAAGCTCCTAAAGCTTAGAAGACCTCCGAAAGGCTCCCACCTAACTATAGTCATTTCATCCACCTCCTAATCCTCTGATCTCGGGTTTTCCCAATCTAAACTGGCTTCATGTACCCTCAATCTCTATTTGTAGACTAACAAATCTAACGTCAATAGATAAATGATCTGGGTCAGGACAGCCATAATCTCATTCTTTATGTGCAGAGATAAATGACAGACAGAGAGCCGGGAACCCGAGATGAAGATGGTCGGCCTTGACTCAGCCGGCCTTCTTGGCCGGCCTTGCGCCAGACTTCGATCCCCTCCCATATCACCGGCGTCATAGGCTACGGTGAAATAACCAAGAAGCAAACCTCTCCGGTAAGGATCAGGTCTGGACGATCTTACTTTTTCGATTGCTCGTCCTTTTCGAAGCTGTTTTGTTCCTCACAGTTCGGGCACTTTTTCGGTTTGCAGCGAGAGTCACGCACATAACCACATTTCTTGCATACCCAGTCAGCCATATCTTTTCACCTCCGAGCGTTCCGGACCGGATGTTCTCACTACCCGATTCTAGCATTGTAGCCGCAAGAAACCAGGCTAAACAGCCGAATTTACACACTCCGAAAGCTATGCAAGTGGGGCAAATTTTGATAGCATGTCAATCGCTGGCACTCTTGTTTGGGGGAGAAAGATCGGTGGAGAAAGCTTAACTATCCTTGCAATAATCATGACGGTTTAGATCAATATGGTTTACCGGCAATCATAAATACGATCGGAAACGCGGATGTAAGGAGGGATTTGGTATGGCTTTGGCTTACGGAACCGATGAATGGCTTCAGGAGTACAACAAACTCGTCGAGGAAGGACTGTCCACCGGACAACCCTTTATTATTGGGCTGCCGGAATGGGTGTCGACGTACGAGAAACTGGTCCAGGCGGATGAGCCTTACAAGGCGGCTGCAAAAACCTGGGAGGGAAGCGTAGTACTTCATATCCTGGCAAAACCCGACATAGGGATCGATAGAGATATCTATATCTTTATGGACCTCTGGCATGGAGACGCCAATTACTTCAGGCTCGTGCCTCCGGAAGTCGGAGAAGCGGGAGCCTTCGTCATCACCGGAGAATACGAACGCTGGAAGCAGGTCATCAACAAGGAACTGGAGACTACCAAGGGCCTTATGCAGGGCAAGTTGAAGCTCAAGGGCGATCTTCCGACGATTGTCCGCGCAGTCAAGGCGGCCGTACGACTCGTGGAGCTGTCGGGCATGATAGATACCGCATTTCCCGATGAGAATCCTGAAGCACCACAAAAGATCCGCGAGGTGCTGGCGAAAGCGGAGCAATTGGGCATATAAGAATTCAAAGCCTGAAGAATAGGACTAAGAGCCACCTACGCGAATAGGAGGTGTTGCGCATGGCTTATGATCTTGATCTTTCTTTCATCTACAAGAACCCCACCAGGATCGTTTTCGGCGTAAATTCGCTCAATGACCTTGGTCCCGAGATGAACCTTCTCAATGGAAGCAAGGCTTTTATCATAACCGACAAGGGCGTCGAGGAAGCCGGGCTCGTTGATAAAGTCGTGAAGGCGTTGGGAAGCAGATGGGTGGGGACCTACAATGAAGTTCCACAAGATTCGGGCATACATATTGTGAACCAGGCGGCGGAGATAGCGCGGGAAAAGGGTGCCGATCTGGTCGTTAGCGTCGGCGGCGGGAGCGTCATCGACACCGCGAAGGGCGTCGCCCTGCTGCTCATGGAAGGGGGAAAGCTCGAGGATTATTACGGCCTGCAGAACTTGAACAGGCCGCAGACCCCACACATAGCCATTCCTACCACTGCGGGAACCGGAAGTGAAGTAACCTGGGCGATTGTCGCTAAGGATTGGGAAAAGGACCAGAAAATCTTGTTCGGTGACGATCACATTATTCCCAATACCGCCATACTGGACCCCGTTCTGATCCAGGGCCTGCCCCCGATGATAACCGGTTTCACCGGCATGGATGCTTTGACTCACTCGATCGAGGCGATTCATGCTCTGCAGTCCGAGCCTATTTCCGATGGCATGGCTTTTTACGCCATCCGGTTGATCATGTCTTATCTCCCGGTTTGCGTCGAGAACGGCAGCGATCTCTTTGCCCGCGGCCAGCAGCAAATCGCAGCGACTGTCGCAGGCGTGGCCTTCAGCAATGCGCAAATAGGGCTCGTTCATGCCACGGCCCATTCCGCAGGTGCCCTTTTCAAAGTCCCTCACGGCCTGGCCAACAGCATCCTCCTTCCGCATGTCATGGCATACAACAGCGATGAAGCGGCCGATCGATATGCGCTTGTGGCCCAGGCTATGGGCGTGGCTGAAAAGGGTATGAGCGATGTGGAGGCCTCACAGGCCGCCGTGGAAGCGGTCTTTGACCTCACCAGGAAGATCGGCCTGCCTCAGAAGCTGAGGGAAGTGAATGTTCCGGAATCCGGGCTGGAAGCTATTGCCGAATTATCCCTCTCTGACGGTTCAATCGTATACAATCCCAAGCTCATATTCGAAGCAGAACAGGTGATGGAGGTCCTACGGAAGGCGTATTAATCGGGCTGAAGAGCATAGATTCAGGAGGTTGAGAGATGGCGGACATTACACTCGGTTCGAGGGCTGACGAGGTGCCGATGGCGGGGATGCTTGCGGACATGCTGAAAGCAAACCTGGAGAAGCCTGCGAAGATGAAGATCTTCAATAGCCTCAAGACCACGGTCTACCTCTATGCGGAGGACGCGGATGCCGGCATGACGATGGATTTCGACAAGGGGAAGCTTGTTGTCTACGGCGGCAAGGAGGGCAAACCAAAGCTGGAGATAGCGACTGATGCGGCAACCCTGCTTGAACTAGCCAATCTGAAGATAAAGATGGGCATGCCTTATTATTTCGATGCGACCGGCCGCGGCGTATTGAAAAAGCTGATGAAGCGGCAATTGAAAATTAAAGGGATGTTCGGCCATCCG
This sequence comes from Candidatus Solincola sediminis, assembly GCA_001767605.1. Lineage (GTDB taxonomy): Bacteria > Actinomycetota > Geothermincolia > Geothermincolales > RBG-13-55-18 > Solincola > Solincola sediminis. Next base: position 10,591 of record MELM01000037.1, read on the forward strand.
ATCGCCCTCACCAAAGTAACAAAGGTGATGTCCATCAATTAGCGGGGCATGTACGATACGCAACTGGCTGAATCATCCTTATCTTGCCTTGAGATAGACCATCAGAGATTTCTATAAGCGGGAGGGACATCTAATGGCTTACGGTAATATGGGCAAGGTGCTGGAGATAGATCTTACCTCCGGGACGACATCCGAGATCGGGCTGGATGATGAGATCTACCGGCAATATATCGGTGGCACCGGTCTCGCCGCCAAACTGCTCTATGATCGCGGTAACCTGGAAGCTGGAGCGCTCGATCCTGATAATCTTCTCATTTTCGCCACCGGTCCCCTTACCGGCATCGGCTCCTCCGGATCCAGCCGATTTTCGGTTGGAAGTCGTTCGCCCCAGACCGGCATCTGGGGACAAGCATCGTGCGGAGGTAATTTCGGACCGGAACTCAAGCGTTGCGGATATGACGCGATTATTCTCAAGGGAAAAGCGGCGGACCCGGTTTACCTACTTATCGGTGAAGACACGGCCCAGATACTACCCGCTCCGGACCTGTGGGGAAAAGACGCCTACGAGACAACCGACATCCTGAAGGAGAAGCACGGCAAAGAGTGCAAAATATGCGCTATCGGTCCCGCTTCCGAGAACGGCGTCCTTTACGGTAGCATCATCAACGACTATGGCCACATATTCGGGCGCTCGGGTGTGGGGACCGTTATGGGAGCAAAGAATCTCAAGGCGCTGGCGGCACAGGGCTCAAAAAAAATGGAATGCGCCGATCCCGGTAGATTAAAGGAAATGCAGCTTGAACATCGGGACGCGGTCAAGGATAACATTTTTTGCGGCGCCCTTTCGGCCTTCGGTACCGGCGTTAATATGGACGCCAAGATGTTCGAGGGTGATGTGCCGGTGCGTAACTGGGGACAGGGCGAATGGGAAGAGGGGGCGGAAAAACTAAGTGGAATCGCCCTCGGGGACAATTTTGTCACCGGTCATGAAACCTGCCGAGGGTGCGCCGTGAGGTGCAAGCCCGTGGTTGAGATCAAGGAGGGCCCTTACGCCATGCCGGAAGGCCCGGGGCCCGAGTATGAGACGCAAGGGTCTTTCGGAACAATGTTAATGAATGACGATCTCGCTTCGGTCTGCAAAATGAACGATTATTGCAACCGCGCCGGTATGGATACGATCACTTGCGGTGCCACTATAGCATGGGCCATGGATTGCTTTGAGAACGGGGTCCTGAAGGCCGAGGATTACGACGGCGTCAAATTGGAATGGGGAGACGCAGCGGCCGTGATGGATTTATTGCCAAAGATCACGGCGAGGGAAGGTAAGCTTGGAGCCCTGCTCGCGAAAGGTTCCCGCAATGCTTCAGATGAAATAGGCGCGGGGAGCGAATATCTCACGGACAGTAAGGGCCTCGAAGCGGCCATGCATAATCCCCGCTGCAACTGGGGTGACGGCCTTGCGTATGCGATTTCCATTCGCGGCGCCTGCCATGTCTCGAATGTAACCTTTATGCTGGAATGGGGCGCCGTGGAATACCCCGAGATCGGATTGGACAAGAACTACGAAGGGCAGTCAGCCGAGTTCAAGGCGGAAGCGGCCGCGCTGACCGCCGATATAGGCATAATTTTTAACAGCGCCTGCTGGTGCCAGTTCTCCGGCAGCATGATCTCCGTCACCCAGTTCAAGGATTATTTCAATGCGGTTGCCGCTTATGATTGGGACATAGATGAAATGATGAAAGCAGCCGCCCGTGTTTGGTTCCTGCAACGCTGCCTGGGTCATATCTGGGGGTCCACCGGTGCAGATGACCGCCTTGGGCAAAAGATCATGACCCCTGTCGAAGATGGCATGACCGCAGGCGTGGTGCCGGACATGGACAGGATGCTCAAGGAATTCTACGAGTACCGGGGTCTGGGTGAAGATGGTAAACCCAAACCGGAAGTTCTCGAGCGATATGGTCTTGGCTACCTGATCGACAAATAATAGGTGCCGTGT
>MELM01000037.1:12596-26565 GCA_001767605.1 Candidatus Solincola sediminis
CTCAAACAGGCATCCTTTTGTTTGAGTGGAGATTCAAGACACGGCACCTATTATTCTTTCTCGCCCTCAAGGTTCTGGTATCGCTTCTTGAACTGCTCGAGCAGGCTTGAAAATTCCTCAAGGTTGGCAGCCCACATGTCGAGCATGTCCATCCCGTCAGGAGTCAGATTATAAACCTTGCGAGCAGGTCCGGACCCGGAATCATCCAGAGTACTCTCGGCCATTCCGCTCCGCTCTAAATATCGCAGGAAGCGGTAGAGAACCGAAGGATCTCTACCCTGGGTCACCCCCATTTCCTTCAGCTTCCCCATTAGTTCATAGCCATGCTGTGGCTTCTCAGCCAGCAGGAGAAGAATCGCCGGTCCTAACAACCTTTTGAGCACTCCCCGGCCCTGTGCCCAGTCGGCGCCAAAACCATGAGGCATGGCATGGGGCCATGCATCGAAACTTTCGCCATGATGGCCACCACACCCGCAACCTTCGCCTTCGGTGTTTGCGGTCATAAACATTTTCTTCACCACCTCATTAATCGATTGTCTTGCCTCTATTGATTATTAGTTACTATAGACTAAATGTCAATATGGACAATGATCCGATTTTTAGTGGGAATGTGAGGGTAAATTATCGTGTTCGTGTTCCTCCACGCAGTGGTATTCGTATCCCGCAGCATGTTCCGGGTCAACATGAATAGTTGCGTCCGATAGATATTCGAGACAATGCAGCAATTGATGCCTCACTTCCACGGCTATCTGGTGCGCCGCTTCAACCGACATATCGGCGCAAACCGTAATATTCAATTCCGCATACATCCTGTGTCCCAGCCAGCGCACCCGCGCTCCGGAGATCTCCTGCACTCCTTCAACATCGAGCACCGCATGGCGCATCTCATGGACCACTTCCGGATCAATGCCATCGAGAAGCCGTGTGAACACGGCCTGGCCCGATTCCCAGACGATGCGGAGGATGGCCACGGTTATGATCAATCCCATGATCGGATCGGCAAGCCGGAGGCCGGCATAGACTCCTACGGCCCCTATGAGAACGCCGAGGCTCGTCAATCCATCGACTCTCGCATGCTTACCATCCGCCACCAGTGCGGCGCTGCCTATCTCCTTGCCCACCTTGATCCTGAAGATAGCCACCGCCTCGTTTCCCACGAAGCCAATAAATGAGGCGACAACTATTACCCAGAGGTTGCTGAGCGTTCGCGGATGCAGGAGGCGCATTATCGATGCGTAGGCGGCAAACACCGCGCTGGCAAGTATGGTAAGCACGACAATGACCCCCGCCAGATCTTCCACCCTTCCATATCCATATGTGAAACGAGCAGTGGATTTCCTTCGCCCAAGGCGGAATGCGATCCAAAGCGGGACGGCGGTGAGAGCATCGCCGAAATTATGTACGGTATCGGCGAGCAGAGCCACGCTACCCGTGATTATCACGACGAATAACTGGAAGCCGGCCGTCACCATCAGCCCCAGCAACGACCATTTAACCGCCCAGATGCCCCGGGCGGTGGTCAGCATTATGGGATCGGTTATACCATGCACGTGGTCGCGCTTGTGCACATGGCATTCCTTATCCGAAGTCTCCAGTCTCGCCATACGCCCATTATTCCCGACCCCTTGCTGCTTGGGAAGACAGAGGTGATGGCAATATAGGGTGGCTTCGGTGAAAGAACACGATAACCAGGCCCGCCGGATAGGGGCGGGTTTGATGGGAGCGTGAAAAATATTAGGCCGAGGTGGCTTGCATCCTGCTTACGGCATCCCTGATTTCCTCGACGGAAGCACCGTCCTCTATGGTGGAAAGGTCGCCAAGGTCTTCTCCCAGCCAGAGCTTCTTCATCACGCGGCGCATGATCTTGCCGCTTCGGGTCTTCGGAAGCATGCCGACGAATTGTATATCGCCCATCACGACTATGGGACCCATCACCTGTCGGATATGCTGTATCAGTTCCTTCTTCAACTCTTCCGAAGGCTCGGTGCCCGCCTTCAACACGACGAAGGCGCAGGCGACCTCACCCCTGAAGTCATCGGGAACGCCGGAGACTCCGCATTCCATGACCAGGGGATGGGAGATGAGCGCGTTCTCTATCTCGATGGTCCCGATCCGGTGAGCCGAGATCTTTATAACCTCGTCCGCCCGGCCGACGAACCAGATATAGCCGTCCTCATCACGATAAGCGCCGTCCCCCGAGCAATACAAGCCTTTCAAGGTATCGATATATTCCCAATAATCGTTCTTGTATCGCTCGGTATCGCCCCATAGGGTTGGGGTGAGTCCCGGGAAGGGACGCTTGATTACGAACATTCCTTTTTCATTGGCCGGGCATGATTCGCCCGTCTTCTCGTCGACGATATCAACGAGGACACCCGGCACGGCGAGCGCGGCCGAACCCGGCTTTATCGGATACATTCCCAATCCATATGGATTCCCTATTACCGGCCCTGAGGTCTCCGTCTGCCACATATGATCGATTACCGGTACGCTGTCCTTGAAGACATCCTTCTGCAACCATTCCCATGCAGCAGGGTTAAGAACCTCACCAGCACAGAATATGCGCTCGATCGAGCTGAGATCGTGCTTCTCCGCCTCTTCTTCACCCAGTTTCATAAGTCCCCGGACGCCGGTCGGTGATATCCAGAGCGCACTCACCCGATTGCGTTCTATGAGCTCCCAGATCATGTCCTTTCTCGGAAAATCAGGAGTCCCCTCGAAAAGAAGGGTTGTGCATCCCGAGATCAGGGGACCATAGACGTTGTAGCTGTGGCCTACAATCCAGCCTATATCCGAAGTCGCGAACCAGACATCCTCCGGGGTCATCTTGTAGATCCATTGGCCCATCGAATAGACGTATTGCTGATAGCCGCCATGTACGTGCACCGTTACCTTGGGCTTGGCGGTCGTGCCTGAGGTAGGCAGCAGAAATAGGGGCTCGTTCGACTCCATGACCTCTACCTCGCCGCTCTGTCCCTCGGCCAGTGCGAGGAAATCCTCCCAATAGATGTCCCGGCCTTTTGTCATCGGCCGCTCCGAGTCGGTCGCCTTACGGAGGACGGCCACCTTCTTGACCTGTCCGCCCGGCACCTCGGCAATGGCATCATCCACGACTTTCTTGAGTTCGACCGCCACGCCCCGTCGATGGTTCACATCCTGAGCGAGGACGTATTCGGCGCCGGAAAGTTCAATTCGATCCGCGACCGCCTTGAATGAAAAGCCGGCAAATATTACGACGTGGATCGCCCCTATCCGGGCGCAAGCGAGCATGCTTGCGACCGATTCTATTCCCATCGGCATGTATATAGCCACCCGGTCGCCCTTTTTCACGCCCATGCCTCGCAGTGCCGCTGCATAGAGCTTCACCATATGCAGCAATTGAGCGTAGGTGACCACTCTTGCTTCGCCCGTCTCGGCGATTTCGGATATGATAGCGGCCTTGCCGGCCCTTCCCCGGGCAATGTTATAGTCAACGGCGCTGTAGCAGGCGTTGGTAAGACCTCCTACAAACCATTTGAAGCTGGGATAATCCAACTCGAAGGGCTTATCCCAAGGCTTGAACCAATAGATCTCCTCCATCGCATCCAGAGCCGCCTGCTCCCAGAATTTCTCGAAGTCGTCGTAGCCGGCCTGCAAAAAGCCTTTCACGTGTGGTGGCACGAGGCCTGCCGCCGATTTGGTATGATTACCGGAAGATGCTGACATAGTTTACTCCCCTTCTCACCTGCTTGGTACCATTCCGACCGATAGCTTTATGATTATATATGATCGGGCTGCAAAGGGGCCTTTGTGGAGCCTTAGACTGGTTCCGCTGCTTTTTCTTTCTCCGGGACGGTGAATTCCCCTCCCTCGGGGTCGGCGGGATTGGCAACCCAGATTTGAATCGTATCCGTCGGGCAGGCCACCGCACAATCACCGCAATTGGTGCATTTATCGTAGTCGATAACCGCGAAGCCGTTTTCCACACGGATTGCTTCCACCGGGCAGACCTTCTCGCATTTTTTGCAGCCGATGCATGCGACCTTGCAGAGGTTAGACGCCCTCTTACCTGTATATCTCGATTTGCATCGCGCGAAAACGGTGGCGGCAGCGGGGACCATTTCTATCAGGCCTCGCGGGCAGACATCCGCACACAGCCCGCAGCCATTGCACTTCTTAACATTGACCCGGCGGATTCCCTCTTCATCAAAAGTAATGGCATTTGCTGGGCAGACGAGGGCGCAATCCTGAAGTCCGAGGCACCCGAATGGGCAAGCCTTGCCTCCTCCCATGGCTATCTCCGCCGCGCGGCAACTGCTTACTCCCTGGTAGACCGCCCGAAGTGGTGAGAGCGACTTTCCACCCCGACAGTGTATGTGTGCTTTCACGGGGACGGCCTCACCCATATCAAGGCCCATGATCTCGCCGACCTTGACGGCGACTTCGGGGCCGCCTGCCTTACAGACCTTTGCGGTGGCTTTTCCTTGCACCACGGCTTCCGCTGCAGCCTCACAGCCGGCGAGCCCGCAGGCCCCACAATTCGAGCCGGGAAGGACCGCCAACACTTCCGTTACGCGAGGATCGACGTCAACATGAAATCGTTTTGAGGCGATTGCCAGGATGATTCCCAGCACTATGCCAAGACCGGCGAGTCCGATGCCTGCTTTCCATATCAGTGACCAGTTCATGCATACTCCTTACAGGCTGAACATTCCCGCAAACCCCATGAAAGCCAGGGAGAAAAGGGCTGCGGTAATGAAAGCTATAGGAATTCCTTTGAAATACTTGGGCACCGGCGCCATATCCAGTCTCTCTCGCAGCGCGGCGAAGATAATCAGCACCAGCGAGAAACCAACGGCGACACCCAGTGTATAGACGACTGATTCGATGAAGCCATAGCTGTAAGCGATGTTCAGTTTGGTGAAGAATCCCGGCTTGACGCTCTCGGTAGCAGCCGCCAGGACCGCGCAGTTGGTCGTGATCAAAGGAAGATAGATTCCCATGGCCCGGTACAATGGTGGGCTGCTCTTCTTTATCACCATCTCCACAAACTGGACCAGGCTGGCGATTATCAAAATGAAGGTCGGGATGTATAAGAATTCCCCCACATGGAGCGGCTCCAGCACGTAATTCCAGGCCACCCAGCTTACCGAAGACGCCATGACCATTACGAAAATGACCGAGATGCTCATGCCCAAGGATGTTTCCAGGCTGTTTGATACCCCGAAGAAGGGGCATAGAGCGATGAAACGGATGAGCAGTATATTGGCGACAAGCGCTGACCCGAAGAATAATAGAAAAAATCTCCAGCCTTCGTTCATTTCGTCATTGCTCCTTCGTCTCAACCGGGGGGGCGGATGATCGGCCGCTTTGCCTCAGCGTCTCATAAGCATAGGCGCCCTCGGGCAAACCCTCGGGGAGTTCTCTCGATATTTCAATGGTCGTTTTTCGTTCCTGATACCAGGCGAGCAATGCCGACAATAGGGCATAGGTTATAAAAGCTCCGGGGAAGAGTATGAGAATCACCGGCATATTCTTGATCCCGAGGTTGATCAGCGTCTTGTTAAATATAACGATCTTTCCGGATCCAAAAAGTTCTCTGAAAACGCTCATTATCAGGAGAACGCTCGTGTAGCCGACTCCTATGCCAAGGCCGTCCATGGCTGCATGTGATACCTTAGCGTCACTTGCATAGCCCTCGGCCCGGGCCAGTATTATGCAGTTCACAACGATCAGCGGTATCCATACTCCCAGGCGTTCGTAGACGGCCGGGATGGTCTTCAAGGTCAGGTCCACGATAGTCACGAAGGAGGCAATTACCACAATATATATCGGAATGCGGATCTGATCGGGGATGAAGTTGCGGATCAGGGAGATGATCACGTTGGAGCAGGTAAGTACGAAGATTACGGCTAAGCCCATAAAAATGCAGCTCTCTACCCTGGTAGAAATTGCCAGGGCCGAGCAGAGGCCGACCATCAGCACGAAGAGGGGGTTAGTGGTTATGAGCCCCTTGCTGAACTCTCCCCAAAGCGTCCTCTTTTCCTCCATCGCCTCTCCTATCCATTCTGCTGGATCGTGTTCCACATATCGAGCGCCATATTCACCCCGTTGGTGATGCCCCTCGAAGTGAAGGTGGCCGAGGTTACGGCATCGACGTCCTTTTTCAGGACTAGCTGCTCGGGCCCCTTGCCGTTGAACTGATCGATAAATGTCGGGTTTTCAGCGGCCGTCGCCCCAAGCCCGGGGGTCTCCTCGTTGGTGACAATTTTGATGCCCAAGACTTTGCCGTTGGAATCCACGCCCACGGCCATGGTGATGAAATTATATCCCTTACTCTTCAACACGAAGGCATATCCGATTATCCCTCCGCTGCTGTCAAGACCCTTGAATACTCCGATTAAATCTGGATAACTGCCCTGCAGCGACGCAGTCAGTTGGGCGTCCTCCTGGGGCTCAGCGTTGATGGAGGCAAACACGCTGAGCGCCGCATCGGCACGGCGCTTGCTCTCCTGAGCCGTAATGCGCTTTTCAACCACGGAGTAAGTAAAGCCCAGCGCTATGGCGGCGACCGCGCATACGAGGAAGAGGCGAAAGCCTAGGGTGATTATGAGTTTTTTCATGCCGGTATAGCCTCCTCCGCTTCCTTATCCCCCTCAGCGGTGAGCGGCTTCGAGAAGGGTTGCGGCAGCACATAGCGGTCAATCAGAGGCACCAGCGCATTCATAAAGAGGATGGAGAACATCACTCCTTCCGGATTATTGGAGGACAGCCGTAAGAGCCAGGTAGTGACACCCAGGCCGAAAGCGTACACCAGCTTGCCTCTGCGGGACATCGGGCTGGTAGTGTAGTCTGTTGCCATGAAAAAGGCCCCGATGAGCAAGCCTCCCGCCAGTGTAAAGAAAAGCGGGTCGCGTCCCGTGAAAGCGGTGAGAACAGCAAGACTTCCGATATAACCGACGGGTATCCTCCAATCTATTACCCGCGTCGCTATGAGGTAGATACCTCCAAGAATAAGCAGGAGCGCCGACACTTCGCCGATGCAACCCCAGGGGTTGGCCAGTAGCAGCGGGCGGTAATAATTCGAACCGAATAGCCCTTGCGGGATTCCGGTAACACTGCCGGCAGGGTTATAGACAAGTTTCATAGCCGCCAGCGGAGTCGCTCCGTTGACCACATCAACGGCGCCCTGAATGCTCTTGTAGGGAGCGGTATTCGTAAGGCTGATAGCCGCTGATTTTGCATAACCGGCGGCAAAATATCCCGGCCAGGAAACGAAGACGACCGCCCTGCCGACCAGGGCCGGGTTGAACATGTTGTGGCCTATTCCCCCGAACATCTGCTTGCCAAGTATGGTAGCGACCAGGCCCGCGACGAGAGCGATCCACCAGGGCAGCAGCGGCGGCATGGTCAATGCCAGTAAAAGACCCGTAAGCAAGGCGCTGAAATCATCGAGGGTGAGTTGCCGGCGCCGCGCTCTAACCATGATCAATTCGCCAAGCAGCGCACCGCCGATGCAGGAAACGAGAACCGACAGGGCAGCCAGACCATGAATGACCAGGCTGAAGATGGTAAGGGGGGTCAGGGCGAAGATCACTTGCAGCATGATCTTGCGTGTATTAATTGCATCACGGATATGGGGGGAGGTCGAGACGATCAGTTTATTCTCCAGTTCCGTTCCCTCCCTCTTTCTTTATGGCGTCCAGCTCTGCAACCGTGCGATCACTACGTTCTTTGCGCCGCGCCGTCTCCGCCTTTCCCATCTTCACCAATTGCACGATAGGATTCTTGGTGGGACAGGCATAGGTGCAACAACCGCACTCCATACAGTCGGCTATTCTCAGCCTTTCCAGTTCCTCCCATTTCTCATGATAAGCGTAAGCAGCCAGGTAGCTCGGATTGAGTCCCATCGGACAGGCATCCACACAGCGAGCGCAGCGAATGCACACCGGCTCGGTGGGAACCGAGTACTTCGCTTCCCCGGTGGAAAGGGCAAGGATGCCCGAGGTCGATTTAATAACCGGCACCTCCAGGGTATATTGCGTCAGGCCCATCATCGGCCCGCCCATAACGACTTTGGCCGGTTCTTCTTTGAAACCGCCACATGCTTCTATGGCATCCGCAAAGGTCGTCCCCAGCGGCACCATAAGATTGGATGGGTCGCTTATCGGCGATCCGGTCACTGTTACTACCCGCTTTATGAGCGGCATCCCGGTGGAGAAATAGTTGGCAACCGCGTGCGCGGTGCCTACATTGTCAACGACTACGCCGACCTGCATAGGCAAGCCGCCTTCCGGCACCTTTCGCTGCAGCAGGCTCTTTATGAGTATCTTTTCTGCTCCCTGCGGATACCTGGTTTTTATCGAGGAGACCCGGATGCCGCTCCCCGATGCGACCTGCTGTATTTTCTTGATTGCCTCCGGCTTATTATCTTCGATCGCGATAACGCCCTTCGCCGCGCCAACGGCTCTCATGATTATTCGCAGGCCTTCAAGCAGGACCTCGGGCTGCTCGAGCATCAAACGGTAATCAGAGGTGAGATAAGGCTCGCACTCTACCCCATTGAGGATGACCGTATCGATCGGGAACTCCCGAGGGGGATTCAACTTTACATGTGTTGGAAAGACGGCACCTCCCATACCTACTATCCCGGCATCCCGTATCTTCTGACGAATCTCATCAGCATCCATATTTTCCCATTTGCCCGGCGGTTGCAGAGATGGGTCGATTTCATATCTGCTGTCATTTTCAATAAGCACGGAAAGGACGTCGCCCAAAGCGGGATGGACGTGGGGTGCCACCTGGATTACTTTGCCGGAGACGCTGGAGTGGATGGGAACGGAAACATATGCATCGGAATCCCCGATTACGGTCCCCGCATAAACCTGATCGCCTTTCTTGACGCTCGGAACACACTGGGTGCCGATGTGCTGCCGCATAGGCATGAATATTGTAGAGGAGGCTTCGATTTCGCGGATCGGTTTTTCTTCCGTGTAACCTTTAGAGCCTGGGGGGTGAACACCCCCTTTTGTCCTGTTTATAAACTTCAAGGCCAAGCCCATTGTCAGTGTCAGTATCCTTTTTATTTTCCGCCGCGTTCACCGCTATATTGTACGACTAGCGTCAAGCAAGGACAATGCAGATTCTTATGTGTAAGAAAAGCATCTCTCGAAGAAGCCTTTGCGGTAGACTTGTCTTATGGATTGCCAGGCTAAAGTGATCGAAGCAGAACGGGGAAAAGCGCTCGTCCGCGTAGCCAAGATAAACTGCGGTGAATGCGGCGCTTGCGGATTGCTGGCGAGAAGCGATAAGGACAGCGTCGAGTTCACGGTGGCGAATCAGGCAGGCGCCAAGCAGGGCGATGAAGTGATCCTTCACCTTCCCTCCAACCGGGTTTACCTGTCTTTTCTCATAGTTTTCGGCCTACCCGTGCTCGCGATTCCCGCCGCCTACTTCGCGGTCATGGCCATCATCGGCCTCGCCGGCTGGACAGGCGTACATGCCCCTGGCATCATCGTGGCCGTTATCGCCGGCTTCCTTGCTTTCTGGCGTGGAGTCAAGCTCGCCGGCCGCCTCGGCCTGTCCCCCTTCATAAAACGAATCATCACCTAACAACCTACACAAAGGTGTCAGGCACCTTTGTGTAGGTTGTTAGCGGAAGGACATCGTGAGTTCGAAGGTGCCGGATTCCAGGTGCCTTTCTAAATCGAATCCCGCCTCATCGAAGAGGTGAAGCATGGGCTTGTTCTCGGCGAGTACCGAAGCCGTAAATCCGTTCAGCCCCCGGCGCTTAGCGAGTTGGGTGAGGTAGTTTAGCAGCTCAGTCCCGATCCCCTGGTTCTGGAAATCGTCCTCTACAACAAAGGCGACTTCGGCGACATGCAATTTTTCATTGATAATATATTGGCCGACTCCGACCACAATCTCCCGCTCCCCCTGACGGATGCTGGCCACGATCACCATCTCCTTTGAATAATCGATAACCACATATTCCTGCAAGCGATCGTGGGGCATGTCCATGCGTTGAGAAACGAACCTGCGAAAGAGGCTCCGATCCGAAAGGGAGTAGAAGAAATCCTTGAGCAAAGGCTCATCGCTGATCTTCACCGGGCGCAGCAAGATCTCCAACCCGCTCCGCGTGGTCCTGTAATTCTCCAGTTCCTCGGGATACTCGCCGGTCTTACCGGGCAAAAACGCCTGGTCCTCGTAGATCAAATGGTGCCTCTTGGCCTCTTCGATAAGCCAGGAACGGAATTTGGGGTGCGCGATAGCAATTAATTCCATGGCCCTCTCTCGCACGTTCTTGCCGTGAAGATAAGCGATGCCATATTCGGTTACAACGTAATGGACATCCCCTCGGTTAAGCGTCACTCCGGCGCCCTCCTGGATCAGGGGTAGTATCCTCGAGACCTTGTCCTGCTCGGCGGTTGAGAGCAGAGCGAGTATACTCTTTCCCCCCGGCGCCAGGATGGCGCCTCGCATGAAGTCCGCCTGTCCCCCGATGCCGCTATAAAAGAGCGGGCCGATGGATTCCGCTGTTACCTGGCCAGTGAGATCTATCTCGAGTGCGCTGTTGATTGCGATCATATTCTCGTGCTGGGCAATAACCAGGGGGTCATTGGTATAATCGATCGTCCTGAACTCGATACTCGGATTATCATCCAGAAATTGGTATGTCTCCCTGGTGCCCATCGAGAAGCTGGCTACCGTTTTGCCACGATTGATCGTCTTCTCGTGATTGTCGATAACTCCTTTCTTGATGAGGTTGGCGATCCCGTCTGACAACAACTCGGTATGGACACCCAAATGTTTCTTCGACTCCAGGCCGGCCATGATGGCATTGGGAATGCTGCCGTACCCTACTTGGATTGTGTCCCCGTCCTGCACCAGACGCGATACGTACTCCCCTATGCGAAAGGCCAGTTCGCCGGAGGTGGCCGGCTGGTACTCGAGCAGCGGCTCTTCGTAAGGCACCATGAAATCAACCTCGTTGACATGGATGAAGCTATCGCCATGCACCCGGGGCATATTTGGATTTACCTGCGTTATTACCACTCCCGCAATCTCAACCGCTGCCTTTGTAATATCCACACTTACCCCCAGGCTCATGTAGCCGTTTCCGTCCGGTAGCGATGTCTGCACCAGGGCAACATCGATCGGGATATATTTGCTGAGGAAAAGCTGTGGCACCTGGGATAGGAACACCGGGGTATAATCAGCAAGCCCCGCGTTCACCGCGGATCTCGTATTGTCGCCGATGAAGAAGGAGTTATGGCGAAAGTTGTCCTTGAGCTTCTCGTCAGCATAGGGGGCCACTCCTAAAGTCCATACGTGAAGAACCTCGGTATCAAAGAGCTTTTTGGGGTGCGACCGCACGTAATCGACAAGGGCATTTACCAGGTGTTGAGGTTCACCACAGCCGGTCGCAATAAAGAGATGGTCACCGCGGCGAATCGCTTCGAAGGCCCTTTCCGCGGGAACCGTCTTTTTAGGATAGCGTGCTACTACGTCCTCAATCGTGCGGCAGCTCGTCATCAGCATATCTACCCATCCTCCCCTCTCAACTGAAAAACGAAATGGAGCTAATCCCATTATGCCCTAACATCCCACCATAAGGGACCGCTTTGCAGGCAATCAAAAAGGGCAGGCTTTTTATCGCCTGCCCTGTCTCTGTTATTTAATGAATATGTGTTTTACCCGCGAATCATGACCTTCTTGCTGCCCTCGACAAGTTGATCGACAACTTGCGGTTCGGCTAGTGTCGAAGTGTCGCCCAGGGTATCAGTCGTCCCTTCAGCGATCTTCCTCAAGATTCTTCTCATGATCTTGCCGCTGCGCGTTTTGGGCAGTGCAGCCGTGAACTGGATTACGTCGGGAGACGCAATCGGCCCGATTTCCTTGCGGGTGTGCGCTACGAGTTCCTTCCTGACTTCGTTCTCGTCTAGTCCTTCGAACTCGCTCTTCAAGGTAACGTAGGCGTAGATCCCCTGGCCTTTGATGTCATGAGGCATACCAACCACGGCAGCTTCCGAAACATACTCGTGGCTCACAAGAGCGCTTTCCACCTCAGCTGTCCCGATGCGATGTCCGGAGACATTGATGACGTCGTCTATACGTCCCTCCAGCCAGTAGAACCCGTCCTCGTCGATATGGCATCCGTCGCCACTTACGTAATTCCCGGGGAACATTGTCCAGTAGGTGTTTATAAACAGCTCATGATTTCCGTAAACGGTACGCATCATACCCGGCCATGGCCGCTTCAGGCAGAGGAAACCGCTCTCGCCCGTGGCGCACTCTTTGCCATCCTGATTGAGGATGACAGCATCCACCCCAAAGAACGGGAAGCTGGCCGAGCCGGGCTTCATTGGTGTCGCCCCTGCCAGCGGGGTAATGAGAATTCCGCCCGTCTCCGTCTGCCACCAGGTATCCATGATCGGGCAATTGCCCTTCCCGATATTGTCGTAGTACCAGAGCCAGACTTCGGGATTGATTGGCTCTCCTACCGTCCCCAGTATTCGGAGGGATGAGAGATCGCGTGTCGCGGTCCACTCCTCGCCCAGTCTCATCAGCGACCGGATTACGGTTGGCGCCGTGTAAAAGACGGTCACTTTGTGCTTTTCGACGACTTCCCAGAATCTGTCAGGCTCGGGATAGGTCGGCACCCCTTCAAACATGACTTCGGTGAACCCGTTCGCCAGCGGGCCATAGACTATATAACTGTGGCCGGTCACCCAACCGATATCGGCGGTGCACCACCAAACATCATTTTCGTGAATATCGAAAATCCATTTATGGGAGAGAGCGGTGTGGAGAAGGTATCCCGCCGTCGTATGCAGCACTCCCTTGGGCTTGCCGGTACTTCCGCTCGTGTACAAGATAAAGAGAGGGTCTTCGGAGTCCATCTCTGCGGGCGGGCAATCGGCTGATATATCCGAAGCATTCGTCTCCTCGTGCCACCAGTAGTCACGGCCGCTCTGCATTTCAATATCGACCTCGGCGTGCTTTACTACGAAGACATCCGTTACATCCGGGCACTCTTCAAGGGCAGTATCCACTGCTTTTTTGATAGGAACCCCTTTGCCTCCCCTGAAACCTCCGTCCGAACAAACGACCATCTGGCAATCGCTGTCAACAATCCTGTCCCTCAAGGCTTCCGCCGAGAATCCTCCAAAGACAACACTATGTACAGCACCGATCCGTGCACATGCAAGCATCGCCATTGGAAGTTCGGGAATCATCGGCAGGTATATGCAGACCCGGTCGCCTTTCTTCACGCCGTGTTTCTTCAGCACATTGGCGAACCTGCTTACCTCGTCAAGGAGTTGGCTGTAGGTATAAGTCCTGGCATCACCGATCCCGTCCGGCTCCCAGATTATGGCGGCCTTGCCCCCCTTTCCGGCCTTCACGTGCCTGTCGAGGCAGTTATACGAAGCGTTGATCTTCCCACCTTCGAACCATTTGTTGATACAGTCCTCGGGGTTCCAGAAATAAACATTGTCCCACTTCTTGAACCAATCCAGTGTCTCGGCCATTTCACCCCAGAAAGCGTCGACGTCCTCGATGGACCTACGATGCATCTCGCGGTACTCATCCATGCTCTTGATGTAGGCGTTCTTACTGATTTCTTCGGGTGGATAAATGATTGTTCTTTTTTCTGCGGATTCTGCTTCTTTTGTGCTTTGATCCGGTGCCACGTTGTTACTCCTTTCAACTATTGCATATGATTTATCTTTATTGCCTCTTGTATATCGCTCCCTCCCCTAAGACAATATACGGCAGTCATGCCCAACGAAGGATTATAACATAAAGCGTTATTGCCTCCAAATATTGAGGTGCGAATGAGCAATCGATCAAGTAGAATAAGATAGCAGCTCACACATGAAAAGGAGGAGGAATGCGCTTGTCTTCACTTCGAAATTCCCTTGTTCCTTTGCTTCTGGTTATACTCTTGGTCTTAACCGCCTTGGCCTTGGGATGCGGCTCGTCCGCA
>MELM01000037.1:26581-48082 GCA_001767605.1 Candidatus Solincola sediminis
ACTACGCAGACGCAGGAGGAAGAGCAGACGGAACAGGAAGCCGGGCCGAAAACCGCGGCGAATCGTTTCTATCGTGCCATAAATGATCTGGATGCCGAAAAACTGGCCGCAGTTTTTGATCCTGATGAGATAGGTGACTTCGAGGATGTCAGCGGGGTTCTCTTCGAGACCGCACTGGAAAACTTCTTCTTCGGCACGGGCGAGGCTTTGAAATTCAGCTCGTTGAAATACGATGTAGATCTCGATGGCGATGAAGCCACGATAACGATCATAAAAGGCAAAGTCAGCTCCATGGGTGGGGATGGGGAAATAGTAACCGAGACCTTGAGCCGTGATGATGACATCGTCCTTCTAATCGTCAAAAATCACGGTAAATGGTATGTTTCTCTGGATTCGTTCCCGGATTTCCTGGCGGATGCAACTGCCTCCAATGCGACCCCCGGCACAACCAATCCGCAGCCTTCACCTCAGCCGGCGCCCTCCACCAATTACGTTACCTGCCGAACCTGCGGAGGGACCGGAGTCATCAATTGCCTCGAGTGCCAGGGCCAGGGAGGATTTTATATCGGAGGCGACGTCATCTGCCCGGATTGTGCCGGAGGCGGCGTAGTGGCCTGCTATTGGTGCGATGGGACGGGTGTTGTCGAGGGTGGTGACGGCTGGTACACATGTGACGTTTGCGGGGGAAATGAAAACCTTTACTGTGACAGTTGTGGAGGCTCCGGTTTCCTGGGCGAGAGCGTTTGGCAGGATTGCCCGCGCTGCGGCGGTTCCGGAATCGAGGGCTGCCCGGATTGCGACGGGAGCGGCTGGGTTAGAAGCTGATAATAACCACTGCTTCTCTTTGTCTCTCAAGGTAAAAAATAGTAAAATATGTAATAAGAAGGGCTATTTTCATAAACGCTGCGGGTTACACCGCGTCATGGGGGGTATGGGAAATGAAAAAGCATCCTATTGGTATCCAATTCAACGTGCGGACTTATTTCTTCCGAATCTTGTTGCTCCTCGTAATCGCCACCTTGGCTCTGGGGATTATCCTTCCCTTCGCCACCAGAGGGGCCGCAGTGGCCCAAACCAATCCTGCCACTATCGCCGACCGTTTCGGCATCGCCAGCAGCCATCTGATGACCTTCGATGAGCAGACCATGGATCGCAAATTTCAGGCCATGGACGAACTGCAAGCGGGATGGGTTAGATCCACTATGGCCTGGCACGACGTGGAATATCTGGGCAAAGGGCAATGGACCCTGCAAGGGTGCGACATGGCGGTCGCGAAGGCCAACCAGCATGGGGTGAAGGTACTGGGCATTTTATGTGGGTGTCCCGCCTGGGCCAACGGCGGAAAGGAAGCTTTTTATCCTCCCACCGAAGACCATCTTGAAGATTGGAAGACATACGTAAGGACCATGGCAACTAAATACAAGGGCAAGGTGGCCGCATGGGAGATCTGGAACGAAGAAAACATCCAGTACTGGCAGCCTACTCCCGACCCGGTATACTACACGCGGCTTCTCAAACTCGCCTCGACTGAGATCCGGGCCGCCGATCCTGCTGCGACCATCGTTATGGGAGGGACTGCTCCGGTCGACCCAGGCTTTCTGGAAACCACGTTCCATGAGGGATCGCTCGATTACGTGGATGCCATCGCCTATCATCCCTATCCCGAGATCATCGGTGAGGCAGGACAGCCTCCGGAGGCCAAATATTGGCCCAAGGAGAAGCTTTCCGGTTGGATCCTTAATGGAGTGCGCGAGCTAATCTGGCAGCACACCACGAAACCGATCCAGGTCTGGATTACTGAAATGGGTTACAGTACGGGTGCTGCCGAGATTGATTATCAAACGCAGGCGGCTTACATGTTACGTTGCCTGATCAACTATGCAAGCACCAACGTAGACAGGCTTATCTGGTACCAGCTTAGGGACGAACCCCCGGTTATCCCCGATGAAGCCGGTTTGATGACCTACGGATTCGTCAAAAAGACAGCTTTCTACTATTACGCCAATTTCAAGCAGCTTTTCGGATCAGCTACGAATGAGGATCTGAGTCAGGTCTCCTTTTCCTGCAGCGCACCAGCCACGCTTGAATCGCATTGCTTCCCGCTGCCGGACGGAAGACTTATGCTTTCGGCCTGGAAATCGGATAATGTCGCCGATTCGCTCAACCTGACCATCACCAATCCGGAATTCGGTAGCGTCATGCTTGTAGATCCCGCAACCGGTGCACGGACTCCGGCTTCCGGCCTATCCAGGGACTCACAAGGGAGGATAACCATTCAAGGCCTCCCCATCGGCAAAGTGCCGGTCATATTGGAGGTAGCCAAGGTCAGCCTGACTATCACCTCGGTCAGCCCCAACCAGGTGTCGCAATTCACCTTCTGGCAAGATCTCTCGATCTCGGGTTCCGGTTTCGGGCCGGGCGCAACCGTAAGGCTGGAAAAGGGCTCGACGGTGATCGATGCCTTCAACGTGAATGTGGTCTCCGATGGCAGCATCACTTGTACCGGCGGATTCTGGTCGGTAGAAGCGGGTGCCTACGACATCGTAGTCAACGACGGGGTGGGGCACGAGGCTCGTTTGCCCGGTGCTTTGACCGTTGGATCGGGCTGCGGCACGGGCAGTGGGGCGGGTATCCTGGCGCTTGGTGTAATGCTGGGAGTCATTTCACTGGCCGGTTCGTTCCGGCTGAGGCGATCAAAAAGAAAATAACATCTCTTTCCATTTGAAAAGGGAGGCCTTCTGGCGAAGGGCGGACCAAGAGGGGTGGGGGGTCGAATCTAACGCAGTTATTCCCAATTAAATAGTTCTCTGTCCGCCCTTCGCCAGAAGGCCTCCCCCATTCCTTCCCGCAGTCTTATAATTAGATTACGCTTCGATACCGTTCGCCCACTTCCAATCAATTAATTGGCAATGGTAATTCTTGCAAGGAATCTGCCGCGGTATCGAAGTGGAGTAGAGCAACAAACGGGGAGGGAGAGGAATGAAGGGTTTATTGGTCTATCACAGTAAGTGGGGCAACGCCGCTCGAGTGGCGGAACAAATTGCCCGCGGACTTCGCGATTCGGGAACAGAGGTAACTCTCCTCGATATAAAGTCCAAAGTGAACCTCGAGGCCGAGCCAGCATTCGATTTTCTTATCGCCGGCTCTCCCACGCGCGTCGGCAATATGACTTCGCCTATGAAACGTTTCTTGAAGAACCACATCAAGAGCGAATGGGAAGGCAAGGACTTCGCCGCCTTCGGAACCGGACTCAAGCAAAGGGATGAGACGGACAAGAAATCGGCGGAGAGAATCCATGATGTTCTGGAGAGCAAGGGGCTGCGGCCAGTGGCGCTACCTTTCAAGGGAACGGTGGAAGGAATGAAAGGGCCCCTTGCTCCCGGCGAGTTGGAGAGAGCGTTAGATTTCGGACAGCAGGTAGCAGCTGCCCTTGCTGAATCCTAATGGTTAGCGGTCGAAGGAGGCGGTGAGATGAAGGGTGCAGTAGTTTTTTACAGCAGGTGGGGCAATGGCAAGCAGGTGGCCGAGCAGATAGCCAAGGGCCTGGAACAGTCAGGGCATGAGGTCGAACTCATCAATTTAAAAATTTCGCAGGGCTCGCCGGCGGATGGATTTGAATTCCTCGTTGCCGGCTCTCCCACGCGCGCCCAAAAAATGGCAAGCCCCTTGAAGCGTTTTATCAAGGGCTTGGACAACAGTTGGAAAGGCAAGCCCTTCGCGGCCTATGGCACGGGATACAAAAAATGGCTGGAAACCAGCACATTATCATCCGACTCCATTCATCAGGAACTGGAAGAGTTCGGTTTGAAGCCGTTAGCCAAGCCTTTAAGGATCGGAGTCAACCACACCCGGGGTCCGCTTTCCGAAGGTGAACCGCAGAAGGCACTGGAGTTCGGTAAAGACGTGGGCGCGATCTTAAAAAGCTTATAAGAGCCTCGAGGTCAGCCATTCAGCTTGCGATATCCGAGCGCATCCTCAGCCTGAAGCATCTTGTGGATCTCGCTGGTTCCCTCGTAGAGGACGGGCGCGCGGGCGTTGCGGAAGATCCTCTCGACCGGGTATTCGCCGGAATAGCCGTATGCACCATGGATCTGCACGGCGCTGTTCGCAGCTTGAAAAGCACATTCGGTAGCATGCCACTTGGCGAGAGACGTTTCCCTGGTGTTCCTTACTCCAAGGTCTTTGAGCCAGGCGGCCTGGTAAACCAGTAATCTCGATGTCTCCAACCCTCTGACCATTTCGGCGATCATATCCTGCACCAATTGGTGGTTTCCTATCGGACGTCCGAATGCATGCCTCTCGTTCGCATATCTCACGGATGCCTCCAGTGCGGCCCTCATGGTCCCCACCGCCCCCGCCGCAACCGTAAACCTCCCCATATCGAGGGCATACATGGCTATCTTGAATCCTTCGCCCTCGCGCCCGAGTCGATTGGTCTCGGGCACTTCCACATCGCTCAAGAATATCTCGCCTGTTGATCCCGCCCAGACGCCAAGCTTATGCGGAATGTCTCTGGTCTCAATCCCCGGCATTGTCCGGTCGAGCAGGAACGCGGAAATCCCTTTGTGCCCCGCTTCCTGATCAGTCTTTGCGAAAACCAGGAAATGATCGGCCACATTCGCATAGGAGATCCAAGTCTTCTGCCCATTCAATACGTAATGGTCTCCCTCCCGGCGCGCGCGAGATTCCAAAGCCGCGACGTCGGACCCCACACCCGGTTCGGTCAGGCCGAAGCAAGCGATCTTTTGGCCTCTGGCCTGGGGGATAAGGTATGCTTGCTTCTGCTCCTCGCTTCCAAATTCGAGCAGGGTGAGTGAATTCAAGCCCAGGTGCACGGAAAGGAGTGTGCGAAATGCTCCGTCGCCCCGCTCTATTTCCTCACAAATAAGGCCGGTAGCTATGAAATCGAGTCCCTGTCCCCCGTATTGCTCGGGAATCGCTGCCCCGAGCAAGCCAAGCTCGCTCATTCCCCGGATAATAGTCATGTCCAACCGGTGCTCGCGGTCGAGCTCGGCGATCTTCGGAAGAATTTCGCTGTCGGTGAATTCCGCCGCCGTTGCCTGTACCATTTTCTGCTCGTGCGTCAGTTCAAGATTCATTGCTGGATTCCCCGTCTCAGTTCTCGCACCCGCTCGACTATCAACGGAAGTGCGTCTCCGGTCTTGGCGATGATCCTGATATCTGCCATTTCCTGGAAACAGCACTGTGTTGCGTTTATCTCTATTATTTTTGCCCCGGCTTTCTTGGCATGCCCAGGCAGGTATGCGGCGGGATAGACTGCTCCCGAGGTACCGAGGATCAGCAGCAGATCGCAAGTTTTGGCCTCTTCAATTGCCTGTGGCATGTCCTGCACGGGCTCGCCGAAACCTACTACATCCGGCCGGCAGATTCCCCCACAGCCGCATCTCGATGCCAGCTTTATCAGCGACTCGAAGTCACCCGCTTCGAGGAAACCCACCAACTCATCCCCCAACCTGAAGAGTTCCTCCCGAGCAAGCATCTGTTTCTCGCCACAATTCAAACACACGAGCCGGAAGATATTGCCATGCACCTCGATGACCCGGCTGTTTCCCCCTTCCCGATGCAGATTGTCGATGTTCTGAGTGATTACCGAAATCGAAAATCCCATAGATTCCAGATCGGCGAGCGCCTGATGTCCCGGGTTAGGGGTCGCCTCTTTCAGAACCGACAATATTTCCGACATGAATTCGAGGGAACCCGACGGGGTTCCGGCCCCGGCAAAAAGGTTTGAAAAAATATCGCCTCCGCCCAACTCGTTAGGGTCGAAGCGGTCCCATAAACCCCCGGGGTCGCGGAAGGTCGGTATGCCGCTTTCCTCCGAGACCCCAGCACCCGTGAAGGCAACAATTTTTTTTGCCCCGCCGATCATTGAGGCCGCTTCGCGGATAGGTCCCTCATCCGTCACCAGCTCACCGCCCTGCTTCCATCAGACACAACCGGAATTTGACATCCATATCCTAACACTTAGCTGAAAGTACCTGATAGAATCAACATTATGAATGAGGGCAGTCAAAAGGACTTTACCGCCTATTGCGGCTTATGCTGCCAGGACTGCATACCGTCGAAAAAGCGCCTCTTTGAGCTTATTCGGGAGCTTTCTTTTTTGGCTTCCGAACTACACCTCGACTCATATGCAGAGCTCAAAACCCCCAATAACCCGATCTTCGCGAACTACGCAATCTTCGAAAGCATGCTTTCAGAGCTTGCATGGCTGGAATGCGCGGCTCCCTGCCGGCTGGGCGGCGGAAAGACGGAGTGCGGTATCAGGGATTGCGCTATTGCGAGGGGCTACGAGGGTTGTTGGGAATGCGCCGAGATGAAGGAATGCAAACGGCTCATGCCGCTCCGGGCTTTTCACGGCCGCACGATAGATGAAAACCTGGATGCTATAAAAGAATGTGGAATAGATGATTGGAGTCCCAAAAAAGGGAATCATTATCCTTGGTCTTAGATCTTAGGTCTTAAAAGAACGGCAATGGGGATTAAAAGGAGTTCATGATGGCTAAGGAAGAAAGATTCGATAGGGGCGAGGCGATTCGTTTCGGCTGGGAGATAACCAAGAATAATCTGCTTTTCTTCGTGCTGATTCTCTTGATTACCTGGTCGGTTTCGGCTATCTTTTCAGTTCCTAATATGCTCGGCGGCAGATACATCGTCATCTTTCCCTTCTTCGGCTTGATACAGCTGGTGATCGGCGTCTTTGTCGGCATGGCATACGTCAGGATAAGCCTGCGTTTTTTAAACGGCGAGACAGCAGAATTTTCGGACTTGTGGGCCAGCTATCCCTTTTTCTTCAATTACCTGGTCGGCAATATCCTCTACGCGCTGATCGTATTGGGAGGCCTGATTCTGCTTATAGTCCCCGGCATCATCTGGGGTTTGAAATACCAGTTCTACGGTTTCTTCATACTCGATCAGGGGATGGGGCCGGTGGCCGCGATAAAAAAGAGCGGCGAGATAACCAACGGGTCGAAGGGAAATCTGTTTGTCCTTGGCCTTGAGTTTTTTGGAATAATACTGCTGGGTGCCCTTGCCTGCGTGGTCGGCCTCTTCGCCGCTATTCCAACCGTGATTATAGCCCGCGCTTTCGTCTACAGGAAGTTGGCATCACAAGCTCCCCCGCAGGTTCTAGCTGCACCTTCCGTACCGCCTTCAACCACGCCGATGCCACCCGGTACTTAGTGTTGACGGGGCATCTATAATATTTTACATGGCGGATACAAGCGAAAAACGGATCGATTGGGATGCCGGGGCCTACAGCAAGGCATCCAACATACAAAAGAAATGGGGTCTGGAACTCCTGGATAAGCTGCGCCTGCGGGGAGACGAGCGGCTTCTGGATATCGGGTGTGGCGATGGTAAATTATCCGTTGAAATTGCTCGCCGCCTTCCTGAAGGTTTCGTCGTCGGGATTGATAGTTCCCAAGGAATGATTTCTTTCGCACGCGAGAATTATCCAATCGAAAAATCGCCCAATCTCTCCTGGCGGGTAATGGATGCACGCGAACTCGATTTTGATACCGAATTCGATATCGTCTTTTCCAACGCCGTCATGCACTGGATCTTTGATCACTTGCGCGTGCTCGAGAGAATCAAGACGGCCTTGAGACCTGGAGGGCACGTACTGATGCAAATGGGAGGACGGGGCAATGTAATGGATATGGGAATCATCCTGTCAAACATGATCGCGTCGGACTCCTGGCGTTCATATTTTGTCGATTTCACTTTCCCCTATGCCTTCTATGGGCCGGATGAATACCGGCCGTGGCTGGAGCAGGCCGGGTTGCAAACGATTCGGGTGGAATTGGTAGATAAGGACATGGTATTCGAGGACGGAAAAGCCTTGGCGGGATGGATTCGCACGACCTGGATGCCCTTCACCGAGAGGGTGCCGGAGGACTTGCGCGAAACTTTTATCGACGAAATAGTAGCGCGCTATCTCGAAAGTCATCCGCCGGGAGAAGACGGATTCTTACATCTGGCCGCAACACGGCTCGAGGTCGAGGCAAGGAAGACAATGTGAGAAGAAGCGCCGGGTTGCAACGGCGCTTCTTCTCACATTGATCGAGTTGATGATTCTATTTAATAAGGCTCCCCTACGGGCCGACCGGCTTTACCCCGTCTTTTCCCTATTCCACCAATGGCCTTTTTTATCATCATAGCGCCTGACGTTGTACTTCTGCTCGACAGGCGTTACTTTTACTCTGGAAAGACTCTTCAACTCATCGACCATTGCCGTGTAATCTTCCTCATCGGGCAGGTCCTCGAGTTCCTCGATCCTGGCCAGCGTATGCAGTGCGCAAACTTTCATAGGTGTATCGTCGAGGAAATTGGCCGCAGTCTCCCAACCGGCCCGGTCCGCCTCGATCCTCTCATATATCTCGATCAGCATGTCCGAGAAGATATGGAAGAGGGCTTGCCCCTTTACCCTTTCCTCATAGATTCTCCTATCGTTATCCGTAAAAAGCTCGAATGGTGTGTCGAAGAGATCGAATATGAGGTGTGGGACCTCAAGCCTTTGATCGTGCAGATGCTGCTCGAGTTTCTTGATGAAGAAGCTACGGTACCTCCGCCCCATCGTGGCCTCGCAACTCCTTACCTGTACTTCCAAGACTTCCATCCCTTGCACCTCCTTAGAAAACGTGGATGATGTAAATCGCTATAATCGCGAGGAAGCTGACCAGGCAGATATATCCTTTTTCCCATCTGATCTCACCTATCCTGAACATCTTCCTCACTCCTTTGCCCTCACACATCCGGCCTTCTGATTACCCCTTTCCGCTTTTCTACTACCAGCTTACGACCGACTATATAAAGCTCCTACTAATTTCTGGGAATCGCGCAAGTCCGAACATCTTGGCGCGGTATGTGGGAATCATCCATGGGGAAAAGGTCCAAAAGCACCTTTGAATGGGAGCGCTCAGCGGTAAACGGAAGTCTTGCCTGCCGTTTTCGGCACTCTTCCCTGCGGTGACCCCGCCAAACGGTAACAGGGCTACACAAAGGTGCCTGACACCTTTGTGTAGGTTTATTCCGGTTGCATGAAGGGATAGCGATAGTCGGTCGGCGGCAGGAAGTTTTCTTTAATACAACGGGTCGATATCCAACGCTCCAGGTTCAACCAACTCCCGGCTTTATCGTTGGTGCCCGAGGCCCGCGCTCCGCCGAAGGGTTGCTGGCCGACTACGGCTCCGGTCGGCTTGTCATTTATATAGAAGTTGCCGGCCGCGAAGCGCAGCGCCTTCAATGCCTGGACGATGGCAAAACGATCCTGCGCGAAGATAGCCCCGGTCAGGGCATAGGGGCTGGTTCTATTGCATAGTTCCAGCGTCTCCTCGTACTGCTTCTCAGGGTAGACGTACACGGTGACCACAGGTCCGAAAACCTCCTCGCACATCAGCTTCGAGTGCGGGTCTCGGCTCAATATGATAGTAGGCTGAATGAAGTAGCCGTCGGAATCGTCATATTCGCCGCCGCACAGGATCTCGAGATTGGGATCTTCCTTGGCGAAATCGAGGTACCCGGCGATCTTATCGAAGGCTTGTTTATCGATAACGGCGTTGACGAAGTTCGAGAAATCGCAGACATCGCCCATGTTGATCGCCGCTATCTCATCCAGCATGCGTTCCTTAACAGCGGGCCAGATGCTGTCCGGTACATATACACGGCTCGGGGCGGAACATTTCTGGCCCTGATATTCGAACCCTCCTCTGACAATCGCTGCCACCAGCGCTTCGATATCGCTCGAGGCGTGAGCGAATATGAAGTTCTTCCCTCCCGTCTCGCCAACAATACGGGGGTAAGAATAATACTTTCGTATGTCGGATCCGATCGCCAGCCATATGCTTGAAAAGACGTAGGTAGAGCCGGTGAAATGGACCCCACCCAGATCAAGGTGGTTGAGTACGGGGGGCGCCACCGAAGGGCCAGGCCCCGGAACCATGTTGATTACTCCCTCCGGCATCCCCGCTTCAGCCAGGATCTTCATAATGTAATAGGCGGGCAGTACGGCGTTGGACGAAGGCTTCCAGATAACGGCGTTGCCCATGAGAGCCGGTGACGTCGGCAAGTTACCGGCAATGGAAGTGAAGTTGAAGGGTGATATGGCAAAGACGAATCCCTCGAGCGGCCGGTGCTCCATGTAGTTAAGGACGCCGTGAGTAGAAATGGGCTGGTCGTCGTATATCTGTGTCATGAAGTAGGGATTGAACCGCCAGAAATCGATTAGTTCGCATGCCGAATCAATCTCCGCCTGATGACAGGTCTTGCTCATGCATAGCATCGTTGCGGCATTGAGGGTCTGCCTGTATTTCCCCGAAAGGAGTTCGGCTGCTTTTAACAAGACCGTGGCCCGAGAGGACCATTCCATTTCACCCCAGGTGACCTTAGCCTCATTCGCGGCCGCGATAGCCAGCTCGGCTTCCTTCGGACCGGCCTTGTGGTATTTTCCTAATGAACTCGAAAGGTCGTGTGGGGGCCTCATTTCCATCATATCGCCGGTCGTAATCGCCTTGCCCCCGATCATGCACGGCACTTCAACCGGGTCGGCCAGCATCTCCTCGAGTTTCATCTTCAGCTCAGCCCTCTCCCGGCTTCCGGGGGCATAAGCCATAATCGGCTCGTTTTCCGGCTTACGGATATGAAAGATACCGTTGAACATGAACGATCTCCCCTCTACTCCAGTCCGTGCCTCGATCAATATCAATTTAAACAAGCAATATTATAATTGGTTTATGAGAGTGCTTCTGATAAGTGAAAATCGTTGCAAGGAAAATCTCATTCCCTACCCGCTCGGTATAGCATTTGTCGCCACCGCCGTACGAGACGCCGGGCATGAGGTTAGTTGCCTCGACCTCATGTTCAGTGAGGAGCCGCTCTTAGAGTTGGCGAATCGAATTGATGATTTCAAACCGGAATGCATTGGCCTATCGATCCGCAATATCGATAACCAGGACATGTATCAGAACACCTTCTATATGCCACAGGTGAAGGAAATCTCGGACGCAATCAAGTCGCGAGCCGATGCTCCTATCATCCTGGGCGGTGCGGGCTTCAGCATCTTCCCGCGCGAATGCTTCGATTACTTGGGACTCGAGATGGGGGTAGTCGGCGAAGGCGAGAAGGGATTCGTTCAGCTCCTGTCGAGGCTGGTAGCCGGAAGCGTTAATAACAATCTCCCGGGCCTCGCGCTAAAGACAGGCGAACACGTCTTTATAAACCAGCCTGATCTCCTCCCCGACTTGAGCCGGCTTGCGCCTCCAGATCGCGAGCTCTTTGATATCAGGCCATACAACTGGATTCGCGGCGAGGGACCGCCCTCCATGCCCAACCTGCAATCACGCCGGGGATGTCACTTAAAATGTATTTACTGCAGCAGCCGGAGCATTGAAGGAAGGCAGGTGCGATTGCGGGATGCCGGATGCGTTGCCGCCGAGTTGGAGTCATTGCAGCGCGAATATGGCTGCACAAACGTGGTCTTCGCCGACTCGCTCTTCAGCTATCCTCCTGATTATACCCACCGGCTCTGTTCCGAAATCGCTTCAAGAGGGCTTTCCATAAAATGGCATTGTAACCTCAACCCCCTATACTCTGAGCCGCAACTACTGGATGCACTGCGCAATTCCGGGTGCGCCAGCCTGAGCATCGGGAACGAGAGCGGTTCGGACGATATCCTCGCATCCCTGAAGAAAGGCTTCTCCAAGCAGGATGTGATCAGATCGATAAGCGAGGCAAAACGCTTGGGATTCTACATCAATTGCTTTCTATTGCTGGGAGGCCCTGGCGAGAACGAGCATACCGTAAAGGAGAGCATCGAGCTGCTCGACCGGCTGGAAGTCGATGCGGTACGGGTTTCAGTCGGTGTGCGGATTTTCCCGGGCTGCGAGATGCATGATATCGCAATACGCGAAGGGTTTATATCGGCCGATCAAAATCTCCTATACCCCGCCTTCTACCTTTCGCGCGAAACCGAGCCCTGGCTTCATGAATACATACGCGAAGTCTGCGATGCCAGGTTATCTTGGTCTCTTTAAAGGCGGATAATTTGCCGATAATAATATCAGTTTTTTCATACGGCCCGTATGGACTGCAAATTACAGGAAACGATCAGAAGGGGGTATGGACCATCAAAGTCTCAGAAAAACACATCGCTCGTATTTTCCGAATGGTAGACGCGACTCTGCTGGGAATCTTCAATTCGGCCCGTTTTCTTGCCCGCTTCGTGCCGCCAGCCATCCTCTGTGCGCTGGCTGACGGCCTGGGATATGCAATGTATTACATAAATGGAGGGAGCCGTAATTCATTGCTGTCTATGCTTCGAGAAGCCCTGCCCGATGTAAACGACGAGCAAGAATTGAAACGCATCGCCAAGAAGGCTTTCGGAGCGCATTTCCGGACCATCCTTGACCTCATACTGCTCGAACGGCACGGAGAGGCGATCCTGAAGAGAATCATTGTTGATGACAAGGTCATGGAGAAACGCGATCAATGCAAAGCTGAGGGCAGGTGTGCGATTGCTTTCGCCCCCCACCTGGGAGCAGTAGGTATCGAAGCAGCGCTATTCGCACAGCTCGGCAGGCCTTATACCCCCATGGCAATGCCGCCGCAGGGGACGCCGATTCCCCGTTACTGCACCGCCATAATAGAGCTGGCGGCGAAGCTCGGCAGCGATCCTGAAGATCCGGTGATCTGGGCGGGCCTGGACACCATTAACCAGGTAAGACAACTTCTCGAAAAGGGCGGGACTATAGGGATGACCTACGATATGCCGGGCGGAACGGTCAGGGATTTCTTCGGGCAACCCACCGCGATAGCGAGCGGAATCGCCCATTTCATCTGCGACAGCGAAGCCCCGGTTATTGCCGCCTTCTTTAAAAGAGGCAAAGGGCCGCTCGACTATAAAATGATAGGCTACGACTTCGATTACTCATTGACAGGGGATCGCTCCAAGGATGTAACCGCGATACTGGATCGGGTGATGCGGCTGGGTGAAGAGATGATAAGGGAAGCGCCAGAACAGTGGATCGGCTGGTTCGGCCTCAAGA
Organism: Candidatus Solincola sediminis; assembly: GCA_001767605.1. Taxonomy (GTDB): domain Bacteria; phylum Actinomycetota; class Geothermincolia; order Geothermincolales; family RBG-13-55-18; genus Solincola; species Solincola sediminis. Next base: position 39,646 of record MELM01000037.1, read on the forward strand.
ACTGGCGGAAAAGTGCACAGAAGATCCTGGAGCAAAAAAGCAAAGCACGGGGCCAAAATATCGCTGTTCCTACAAAGACAAGAAAGCCTTCTCCGGCACATGGCGGGCAAAGGCGGCGGCAGCCCTCGCACCCCCGCGCGAAACCTTGACTTGTCCTCACAATCGACACACAATAAAAGAGCTTGCACCAGTATTTTAATCCGCGCTTCAAATGTCCGGAGTCTCTGTAATTCATAAGTGCAACTCCGGCGTCTCTATTATCTTTTGATAAGTGTCAATAGAGAATAGCTGAGCAAGGTATAACATGGGGTAAGTTGAGGGGATACTTTGTCTAAATCGATACTGATGGCGATAGAAGAGATTACGCCTCAATAATGGACGGTTGCGAGCAGTTAAGAGCTATGGGGACTGATAGCGTGGGCGATAAAGTCATCGGCGAAGATAAACTCATCAAGGAACTCGGGAAACCGCCCAGGATAGAGCACCTGCTTGAAGGGCTGCGGCTGTACCAGATAGAGCTGGAGATGCAGAACCGCGAACTGGAGGCCGTCCGGGAAGAGCTGCAGCGATCGCGTAACATCTACGCCGAGCTCTATAACGAAGCGCCGGTCGGGTATACCAGCCTGGATGAGAAGGGCGTTATTCGAGAGATGAATGTGACCGGTGCGGCCATGCTTGGACAGGAACTGGGAAACCTGATCGGCAAACCCTTTATCGTCTTCCTTCCGGAAAGCAGTAGGGAACCGTTCATTACTTATCTTCAAACGTTGGAAAAAGAACAAAATTTGAAGGCGGAACTGGAATTCGAAGGCGAGGATGATCTCCCCAGGTATACGGAACTCTCCGGCGTTTCACATGGCGATGATGATACTGAATCCCTCTATAGAATTGTGCTCAATGATATCACCGAGCGAAAACTCGGCGAAAGGGAACTCCGGACGAGGGCTCAGATACTGCGCGACCTTTCCAACCATCTCGAAGGAGTGAGAGAGCGGGAGAGACACGCCATCGCACGAGAGGTTCATGACCAATTGGGGCAGGAACTGACTGCTATGCATATGTACGTCGATTGGCTACGGCGAAAGTTGAGCAAGGACCGAGAGGCGCAAGAGGTTGCGGAGTCTCTGACTGAACTGATCGATACCACCATAGAATCGGTTGAGGCCATCGCTTTGAGGTTGAGGCCGAAAGTGCTCGACGAGATAGGATTGATCGCGGCCACGGAAAGCCATATTAACCAGCTCAAGGATAAGATGGAGATCGAATTCAATCTCGATCTGGACGAAAAAATAGACCAACTTCCACTGAGAGACGAGATCAAGATAGCCGTCTTCCGTATTTTCCAGGAAGCTATAACCAATTCGATCAGGCATTCGGGCGCCAATATCATCGGCGTATCGATGAGGCTCGATGGTATCGGGTTATTGATGGATGTCATGGACAATGGCAGGGGCATCAGAGATAAGGAGATAGCTGACGCCAAATCTCTCGGACTCACGGGAATGAAAGAACGCGCCAGGGATCTCGGCGGAGATGTCGAGATTGTTGGCGTTAAGGGCAAGGGGACAAGGCTAATGCTGCGAATTCCAACCGAGCAAAAGCGACCGAACGGCGGTGAGTGAGCGCTTTGATCGATATCCTTGTTGTTGACGATCACCCCATCGTTCGAAACGGCCTGAAGCAGATGCTTTCGGAAGAGCGCGATATAAGAGTAACGGGCGAAGCTGAGAACGGCGGGGAGATGTTGAGGCTTCTCGAAGAACGAAAGATCGACGTCATAGTCATGGATCTCAGCCTTCCCGACCGCAATGGCCTCGATCTCCTGGAAGAGGTAAAAACCCGTTATCCGGAAAAGCCAGTGCTCATGTTGAGTATCCATCGCGAAGAACACTTCGGGAGCCGGGCGCTGAAGGCTGGTGCCGCCGGCTACGTAAACAAGCGAACCGCCGGAAGGGATCTCATAGCCGCCATTCGTAAAGTAGCCACGGGCGGTATGTATATTAGTGTTGAAATGGCGGAGCGCCTGGCCTTCAAGGTCGGCGGAGGCCTCAGTGAGTTACCGCACGAATCGCTGTCGGAGCGCGAGTTTCAGGTCTTTTGCATGATAAGCGAAGGGATCAAACTGATAGATATAGCCAAAGAGCTTTCGCTTTCGGAAACAACGGTCAGCACATACCGCACCCGTATTTTAAAAAAGATGGACATGCAAAGCGACTCTGAGCTTATCCGCTACGCCGTCCGCAACTGTCTCATTGAAGACTAATTTGGCCGCTTCCACATCTGTAGGGGCATTACTACGACGCTTGTCTCGCATACTCTACAGGATAATCTTTCCATTAATGCTATGTTTTTCCATAAGAGATCACTATTATGGCCATGTGGCTGGTGCTGTCGGGCTCATCTCTACTCGTGGAGCATCGAATTAGGAAGAGGCATTGTACTGTGCAGGAAGAAGCGAGAGTCTTTCTTGACCAAACGCAAAGGGACGGCGTCACACTGATAGAGTTGCGGGGTCGAGCTGATATATACAGTTCGAATGCCTTGAGACAATCCCTGCTCGAGATAATCGACTCCGGAAAGATAGACCTGATCATCGACCTTGATGGATTGGATCATATCGATTCCAGCGGCCTGGCCGCTTTGGTGTGGGTCTTCGAGAAGACATCGCTTTCGGGCGGTAGTCTTAAGTTTGTATGCTCAAAGGCCCCTGTTCTAAATGCTTTGACTGCTTCCGGATTTAATCGAGCCATCCCCATTCACAATCGCGTCGAGGAGTACTTTAACTGAGACCTGCTCTGCTGAAACGGTAATCTAGAACCCGTCCCCATACTGCCTGAAATCCACCAAATGCTTGGTAAGGCATGCTAAACTTATTTTGGCTCGACAAGCAGGAGGGGCGGTTCCAGTGGTTGCATCGAAGTACTCAGATTATATGTACGGGCTACTCGATCGTGTTATGAACGAGATCGGCCCCAGGGAATCCTGTAGTGAAGAAGAAAAGGCGCTCGGCCGCCGTCTCGCTGATGAATTGCGTCCTTGTTGCGACAGCGTCGAGGTGGAAAAGTTTACCTGTAGTCCCAAGGCCTTCCTTGGATTCTTTCCTTTCCTCGTAATCGGCTATTTCGCAGGCGTGGCTCTATATTATGTTCTGCCTCCGATCTCCCTTATCATCGCGGCTCTCTGCCTCGGGGTTCTATTTTTCGAGGTGATAAGGTATCACGAACTTATCGATCCCCTGTTCCCCCGCAAAGAGGGCGAAAATATTATCGGCCGCATAAGTCCAAACGGCGACGTTACGCGAAGGGTCATCGTCAGCGCCCACCTCGATTCCGCCTACGAGTTCAAGATCTGGTATTGGTTCAAGGGCTTCTCGGTTGCCGTGATGATCGTAGCCTTCCTGGCGCCGCTGCTACTCCTCGGCGCCAGCCTGGCCCGCACCATTGCTGACTCCAACGGCATACCTGACACTACGGCTTATACGGTACTCGGCATTATCCTCATAGCCCTGGCGCCCGTGGTCGGGATCTTCGCCTTTTTCCATAGCAAGGACGTTGTTCCGGGCGCCATGGACAATATGGCCGGTGTGAGCGTCATCGCCGGTTTAGGTAAATACCTCAAGGATGCGGGAGAAAGCGGCGAGTATGAGCCGGCGAACACTGAAGTCATCCTACTCGGCGCCTCTTCCGAGGAAGCCGGATTGAGAGGCGCCAAGAGATATGCCGCCCGGCACCGCACTGAATTTTCGGACCTGCCTACCTGCGGCATCTTCCTGGACGGAATATGCGATGAGAAGTGCCTTTCAGTCTTCAAGCGCGAGGTCTGGCCGGGAGCCAAGCAGGACAGCCGGCTGATCGACCTTGCCGTCCGGGCGGCGGAAAAAAGCGGCATGCATATGAGGGCCGGCATTCTACCGGTCGGCGCGACCGATGCCAGCGCCTTCACCCGGGCCGGCATCCCCTCAGTAAACATCTGCTGCCAGGACAATTCCAAGCTGCCCCCCAACTACCATACTCGCCTGGACACAATAGAATACGTGCGGCCTGAATCCATGGTGACGGCATTGCAGGTCGTCATCGACATGCTCAAGGAAATAGACGCTTAAGCAGGGCGGGCGGCAGGTCCCGGAGCACCGGCTTGATGAAGTAGGGCGAAAAAACCTTTCCGGCGGGCAGGGCTCCCGAGAATAACTTTCCATATATTTCCATAATGTTTTCTTTTCCCGGATGCGACTTGCGAGTGGCCATGGAAAAGAGTAGGTTGGGACGCCGACCGGGCGACTCCAGCCAGAATGGCCTTCCGATCAGATACAGCGGGAAGAAATCGGACGAGATCAACCTCTTCGAATATCCTTTGAAGCCGTAATCGCCTGTTTCCAGGGCAATAAGGATCTCCTGTGCGGCCGCTGCCGCGGAATCGGCGCAGACAGCCAATCCTTCGCCGGTAAAGGCATCGACGCCTAGCTGTTCCCCTACCAGGAGAACATGATTGCCTGCTTGATTGCTAAAAGGGCTGAAGTCCTGCTCCGGATAGGGGCGCAAATGAAATCTCTCTGGCGCCGTCTCTTTTATCGCCGGATGTGCATCGAGAATAGTTTTAAAAATTTCTCGCGATTGTTTGAGACTACCCGCCACAAAAGGCCCTCCTGATATTCCGGCGTTGATCACCGGTGCCCCTTCCGCATCCATTGAAGGAAAAAACCAGGCGTAACCGGAGCGGCCGAATCGGAGCGGTGTGAAATCGAAGATGAGAGAATCCCCTGAGGGCATCTCCGGGTCGCGTGGGAAATCGGTTTGCAGGAGTAGTGTTTTTCGCGATCGGTGTGGTTTTCCAAACCACAGTCTTGTGCGTCCATTTACACCGTCTGCGCCCACCAATATTCGGCTACGATGCACCGTGCCTATCGCATCGAGGACTGCTATGCCATTGGGCTCCCGGAAAGCTCCCACAGCCGCCAACGGAGCCCTTACCTCGACACCTCGTTCCCTTACACTGTGCAATAGAAAATCATCGAAGGTGCTGCGTCTGACAACGAAGCATTTGTCGTTATGAAAAGGCGCGTCGAAAGCATCGCGATCAAAACATATCGTGAAGCGCTCAACCGGCACCTTGGCGAGCTTTTGCAGGGTAACTCCAACCTCTTCCAAGAATGCAACCACCCTGCCGCTGACACCACCGCCGCAAATCTTTTCCCTGGGAAACGAGCGCGCTTCGAGCAGTAATATTTCGGCGGCTAGTTCCGGCCGAAAGTGTGTCAAGGCGAGGGCCGTCATCGCCCCGGCCGGACCACCTCCTACGATAATTACTTTATGCCTATCCATTTTTCCGTCCCCGCCTATCCCCGCATAATCTGACTCAATGATACATCGACAAAGGGCTTTAGGAGGTTAAAAAACGTAGAAAGGGGTTACGGTTGATAGCCGACCACGTCGTGGCCGCCGGTCCATACTCCATTGAAGATGAAGTACATCGGCCGCTCGCATATGATCGGCAGATCGGAGGAAACCCGTGCGGACACCGCCTTGTTCGGCCCGGCATCGCGGTTGACGAGAACGGTGTACCGGGAATTACCGGAAACCATATGGTGCGTGGTTATAGGAGCAGTTCCGCCTTCAGGATAGTATGTTATGGTCACGTTTGCGGTTTGCGCTCCCGGATTCTGTATACAAATCCATTCCTCAAAGCCGGACCCGGTATAACCCTCGGCGAAGAACCACTCTTGACCGTAACCGGTAGCGCCGATTACACAATGGCCTCCGGTCCATCCCCATCCGCCCATACCTTGGTAGTTGAAGTACATCGGCCGCTCGGCGAGGAAATCATCGGCCGAGCTGAGATGGACCGAGACATCCTGATTCGGACCGACTTCGGCGGGGACGTAAACCGTAAACCTCTGGGCCGGATTTATTATGTACTCTTTCTCGACCGGGCCACCCGATGCCAGGAGGTAAGTCGCCCTAACAAGGATAGGACTGTCGTTCGGGTTCTGGATGGTCAGCCATTCCTCGAAGCTCGACCGCGTGGTCCCTTCCGGCAGATAGTAATCGCGGCTGAGGGCGGAGACTCCCATCACGCAGTGGCCTCCGGTCCAATTCCAGGAATTGGTACCTTGGTAGCTGAAATACATAGGCCGTTCAGCCACAACAGGCTGGCTCGATTCGAGCTTGAGAGAGGTCTGATAGCTCCTGCCACCGAGGAGATCGTTTACCTTGAAGCTGCCTCGAGAGTGTGGAGCGACGGAGATTCCGTTTACCCTTTTCTCGCCCTCCTCCTGAGTCTGGAAATAGAAGTTCAGGGTCGCAGCGGTGTCGCCCGGATTGAGAACGCAAATCCATTCATCGAATCCCGTTCCGGTATACCCTTCGGCGAAGTACCAGGTAGTCGAGGGCAACGTGGCGCCTACCGCGTCATCCCCTCCGGTCCATGCCGATCCCCCTCCGGTATAAGAGAAGTACATGGGACGCTCGGATACGAAGGGATAATCCGCCTTGCATTTAATGGACACCTGCTTCCCTTCTCCCACTTCCGCGTTAACATTGATCGTGATTCGCGAAGAGGCGGGCACGGTGTAAGTCTTCTCGATGGAAGGCTCACCGGAGAAGAGATATGTAACCTGGACATCCAATGGAGTATCACCGGGCTGCCCGAGACACAGGTATTCCTGGAAGCCCGAGCCCGTGTAACCTTCGGCGAAGTAGAAAGCGATTTCTGCAAAGGTGACCACAATTGTGTGTTTTTCCTGGACGTCGGTTATTACGTATGGATTGGACGCCGGCCTGGGAACGCCGTTATCGGTAATGGTTCCCACCCGATATCCCGTATCGGGCACGCATTCGATTGTGACGGTGTCTCCGGGTTTGATCGGCCCTGACGGCGCAATCACTTGTCCATGTCCTCCCGAAACGGTTGCGGTCACGGTATAGGCGTGGGTAGCTGGCTCGAAATAAGCCGCGATAATGTGATCGTTACTGATGTCATGGAAGGTGTAACTGGAGACGGGGCCGGCGTTTGCGCCATCCACCCAAACGTTCTGAATCGCAAATCCATTATTAGGAGTGATTGTGAAGGTGAGAGTATCGCCGTCGTTCACACTCACCTGGCCGGAAGGCGAGATGGAGCCGTCGGTTCCCGCCGAAGCCATAATAATATGCGTGCCGATGGCGAAGGTTACTATGACGTCGTGGTCTTCCGAGATTGAGGCGATTGTATAGTGATCGGTTATTGGTTTAGCGATGCCGTTATCGATTATGGAAGCTATATGGTAATGGGCGTCGGACGTGATGTCGACGGCCGCTGTTGTCCCTTCCTGGACCGCTTGTGATGCGGGATTCACGGTTCCGTGGCCTCCCTCGACCGCTGCATTCACATTAAAGGTGGGCAGGGAGAAGGAAACTGAAATGGTGTGATCCGCCGTTATGTTATTAATTACGTAGGGATTGATGATGACCTGCGGCGTTCCGTTATCGACTACTGCCGAGATATGGTATCCGGCATCAGGTATCATGTCTATCTGAGCGCTGCTGCCATATTCTACCACTTGCGATGCCGGATCCACCGAACCGCTTCCCTGTGCCACAGAAGCCGTTATGGTGAAGGTATCGATGGCGAAAGTAACGATTATGTCATGGTCTTCTTGTACGTTGGCAATGACATAGGGATCGGCTATGGTCTGCGGGCTGCCATTATCGGTAATGCTTGCGATATGGTATCCGAGGTCCGGCGTGATATTTGCTGATGCGCTCGTGCCGTAATCTACTACTTGCGAATCGGGATCGACGGTACCGTGTCCGCCCGAGACCGAAGCGGTGATGGTGAAGGTATCAAGGTCGAAGTTGGCTGTTAAGGACCTGTTTGCCTCGGCTGTGAAAGAATAGGCGGGATTGGTAGATACTTCCACCCCTCCCTCAGTCCAATTCACGAAATGGTAACCGGCCGATGGCGAGGCTACCAGATCGACGGTATCGCCGTAGTCATATGTCCCCTCTCCCACGATTGTGCCTGCGCCTGGTGGTTCGGCCGCGGCATTTATCGTGTAAGTATCAATTGCGAAGTCAACGACTATGATGTGGGCGGCTTGGACGTTGCTGATGACGTAGGGGTTGTTTATTGATTGAGAGACACCGTTATCTGTAATGGTGGCAATGTGGTATCCGATATCCGGATTTATGTCTATTTGGGCGGCGCTTCCATAATCTACCTCTTGTGAAGGTGGATTAACCGTGCCGTTCGGACCTGCCGTGGCATTTATTGTGAAAGTATTAATCGCGAATGTGACGATTACGTTGTGGTTTTCTTGGACGTCGGTTATTTCGTACGGGTTGGTAATGGCTTGTGGGACGCCGTTGTCAGTTATGGTTTCAATGTGGTAGCCGCCATCCGGTGTTATGTTTATGGAAGCATCGGCACCACGATTAACGACTTGTGAAGCCGGGTTTACAGA
>MELM01000038.1:0-582 GCA_001767605.1 Candidatus Solincola sediminis
CGATCAGGAAATTCACCCCGAAAAGCAACAGGAACGCTAGAAAAGAACGACCCAGGACGAGAATGACTATGTGGCCCGCGCTCATCTTTGCCCCGATACGAGGCGCATTAACGCCACCCATTGAGCCCGGGTGGCTCATCGCGGCCTGATGGTAGGCGGAATTTTTGCCGGATGCTGCCAGTGCCGGATTCGAATATATTTCTTGCGCGAGCGAGTGATAGTCGCCGGGCGAAACATATTGCTGCTGAGGCGGGGCGATCGGCATTGCGGGTGTAGTATCCGCGGGAGCTGTTTCATTTTGTGATGCACTTGAGAATCTGCCGAGACAGAGGGAACAGAAAGAAGAATTCTCCGGATTATCAGCCCCGCAATGAGGGCATTTCATTAAGCCTCCAAGCCTCGCTAAATATTATTTAAGATAAGAGTCGGCAATTGGCCACCTGCACTGAATGGATTAACGACCGAAGCTAATGGATGGGGTTCTACATAAGAGTCAGGGCGCCGGTTCGAGATCGTTTCGGGCCTCCGCAATAGTGCGAAAAAAGCACGACCTCTCACCCGTATGGCAGGCCGGCCCGACCT
>MELM01000038.1:657-950 GCA_001767605.1 Candidatus Solincola sediminis
ACCAGAATTCCTTGCGGCTGCGACTCCAAAACCAGGTCCGGCCGCTCTCTATGGTCATTTTGAGCGATTCCTCATTCATATATCCGAGCATCAGGACCTCCCCGCTTTCCGCATCCTGAATAATAGCGGCAATCAAGCCCTGCTCGTCGTACTTAAATTCCATGTCCTTCTCCCTCCGTAATGCGATCCTCGCCCAGATAGATCCTTTGTATCTCGTCGCTTTGCAGCAGCTCGCGCGCATCTCCCTCCAGCCGCACCTTGCCCGCTCGCATAACATAGCCAACATCCGAAAC
>MELM01000038.1:995-8402 GCA_001767605.1 Candidatus Solincola sediminis
AGCCTTCTTAAACAGGTAAATATATCCTTGATGACCAGTGGAGCCAGCCCCATAGAGGGTTCATCGAGCAAGAGTAGCCGCGGACTCGACATCAGGCCCCTTCCTATGGCCAGCATCTGCTGCTCGCCACCGGATAGAGTGCCCGCATATTGCGCCCGTCTCTCGCTCAATACGGGAAAGACCGAGTAGGCAAAGTCGAGGTCTTTTTGTATCTCTTTAGCCTTGTCTCCCCGACGGCTCCTGGTATAAGCCCCGAGTTGCAGGTTTTCCTCGACGCTCATGGAGCCGAAGACCTGCCGTCCTTCGGGCACATGCGAAATTCCCATTTTTACTATGGCATGCGGCTCCGAATTGGCTATGTCCTTCCCGAAATAGCGTATCTCGCCATAACGGGTCGGGATCAGTCCGGAAATCGCGCGTAGAAGGGTAGTCTTTCCCGCCCCATTAGCCCCGATGATAGTCGTTATCTTCCCGGTTCGTGCCCGCAGGTCCGCCGCCCTGAGGGCCTCGATGTTTCCGTAGAAGGCCGATAGATTCTTTACCTCCAGCAATTCATACCTCTCGTTATCAATCCAACTGGGAACCCAGGTAAGCCTCAATGACCTTGGGATCATTGCGCACCGATTCCGGCGAGCCTTCCGCTATTATCTCGCCGTAATCGAGAACCAGCACCTCGTCCGAAATCCTCATCACCAGCCCCATATCATGCTCGACCAGGACGACCGTGATTCCCATATCCCGAATGGCGTAAATTATCTCGCCCAATTCCCGCGTTTCGTATGTGTTGAGACCGGACGCCGGTTCATCAAGAAGCAAGATCTTAGGATCGGTCGCTAAAGCCCGGGCCACTTCGAGCAATCTTTGCTGTCCAAAGGGCAGGGAACCGGCTAGGTTCTCCGCCTGCATCTCCAGACCGACGACGTCCAGGTAACGCATCGCCTCACCCGCCATCCATGCCTCCTCGCGACGCGCTGCCGGAAAGCGCAAAGAGGATTTCAGCATTCCCGCCTTGGTCCGGTGATGCAAACCGACCATGATATTCTCGATCACGGTCATACCCGTGAAGAGACGAATGGTCTGAAAGGTGCGGGCTATTCCCAGCGCGGCTATCTCATGTGTTGTAAGGCCGATAATCTCCCGATCATGAAAAAGCACGCGGCCGTCATCAGGCATATATATCCCGGTCAGCAAATCGTAGAGAGTCGTCTTGCCCGCCCCATTGGGGCCGATTATGGCCTTGATCATCCCTTCCCGTATGTCGAATGAGACGTCTTTCAGGGCGGCAAGACCGCCAAAAACTTTGGTAAGCCCGCGAGCCTTGAGGAGCATGCCGTTGCCGCTGCCATTAATTACCATTTACTCCACGGCCTGTTTTTTAAAGGGATTAATAAAGGGGCTACGCCGGTAGCGCACTAGATCCGAAAGGCCGCGGGTGATGCCGGAGGGCATAAAGATCATGGCTAAAACAAGTATCAGCCCGAAGACGATTCCTTCGTAATTACTGTAGTCGGCGATCGGCTTGGGCACGCCCGGTCCTATCCACCTCGGCAGAGTCTCGACTATTTTAGGCAGGAATATAAGGAGGCCGGCACCGGCTACAGCACCCCAGATGCTTTCCATACCTCCGACGACTACCATGGCGACCAATTGGATGGATAGGGTTATGTAGAAGAGGTTGGGATCGATGTATCCCTGCAGGTGGGCATAGAGGCCGCCTGCCAGCCCGCCGAGTGCGGCCGAGAGCATGAATATCTTTATCTTTTCCCAGGAAACATTGATTCCCATCGCAGCAGCCGCGACGTCCGATTGATGAATCGCCCTAATCGCTCTGCCGGTGCGCGAGCGTACCAGGTTGGAACAAAAGGCGAGTATTATCAGAGCTATTATCCACACAATATAGAACTCGGATATGTCATTTTTAGGAACACCGGGCAATGATAGTTCCGGGATACTGGTTACACCCAGGTTGCCGCCGGTAAGCCAGGTCATCTCTCTCATGAAAACGAATGCTATGATACCCAGCCCCAAGGTGGCCATGGCCAGGTAGTGACCTTTCAAACGTAGGACAGGCGCAACAAGAAGGCCTATGAGAGCGCTTGCCAGGATTGCCATTATTATTCCGATCCATACTGGAAAACCTGCCTTGACCGCGATGAGTGCGCTTGTATATGCTCCAACCCCGAAAAAGGCGCTGTGTCCGAGCGATACCTGGCCTGCGTAGCCAATCAGCAGGTTCAATCCGACGGCGGCGATAGTAAATACTCCTACCAGACGCATGACCAGTACGATATCCAGGTGAATGGTCGACGCTATTGGTTCTGCCCATACAGGCATGACGCCCAGAAAGACAGCGAATATCAGTAAGGCCTTATGGGCTTTCAGAAACGACAACACGCGGTCGCTTGCTCCGCCTTGCCGCGCATGCGGCCTCTGTTGTTGCGATTTTGAATCGTCGCCGATCATCTCACACCTTCTCCACGATACCCTTGCCAAGAATTCCTTGAGGGCGTAATAGCAGCACCAATATAAGCAGGATGGCGGCAACCGCTTCTTGATATCCGGTCGAAACACCGAGGACGATGGTAAGAAAGCCGGTGATCAACTCCTCGGAAAGCCCGAGCGCCAGACCGCCGGCCACAGCACCGAAGGTATTTCCCAATCCACCGACTACCGCCGCCGTAAATCCCTTCACTCCGAGGAAAAGCCCGATCGAGTACTTTGCAAAAGGTGCATTTATCAATCCGGCGAGTGCACCGAGTGCCGCCGCCAGTATGAAGGCGTAAAGAGACATGCGGGAAACATTTATGCCGACCAGGCTGGCTGCTTGCCTGTTTATGGAGCAAGCTCGCATTGCCTTGCCTGCTTTTGTTTTGTTAAAGAAGAAATAAACAAGGGTCACGCTGAGAATAGTCAGGCCGAAGACCCATAGAAATTGCCGGCTCACCGTGACTCTGGGAAGAGACAGGTTGCCCGTGGTGAAATCAAGTACTTTATAGGCTTCATTGGGCCAGAAAAGGAACCCTATTGCCTTGAAGAAGATGGATGCGCCGATTGTCGCTATGATGGCGGCTATGACGTTTGCATGTCTGAGGGGATGGATGACGGCCCTTTCCATCACGCCCCCGATGGCCGCAGTGATAAGTATTGCCAGTATCACCGCGATAAAAAGGGGGAGGCCGAGCGCTGAGGAAAACGTATAGGCAAAGAGACCCCCGAACATGGCGAACTCTCCCTGGGCGAAATTTATAATGCCTGTTGAATTGAAGATGATATTGAAGCCCATGGCCAGCAGTATATAAATGCAGCCGTTCGCCAATCCATTGGCCAAATATTGCGGGCAATTACCCAGGAAATCAAATATCGAACTCAGCTGCGCACACCTCAGATCGGTAAAGGGATAAGCAGGCTGACCGAGAAGTGCTTTAAAAGTATTCGCGGCGCTCCAGCAAGCGGGGTCGATGCCTCAACATCAACGTTTTTCCAGTTTCCATGTATCAAGCATGAGCCATGAAGAAAGATATTGATGTTGCAGGCTCGACCCCCCGCGCTTTCTCATTCAGCCTGAGGAGGCCGGTTCTTCCGGCCTCCTCCTCCTAAACTGGTCGAAAGGACTTTACGGTTGCTGGCCGGGCTCCCACTGGCCATTTGCTATATCCACCATGACCAGGTCATCCGGGGTGAGTCCGTTGTGGTCGGAGGCCGTGTAGTTGAAGATCCCGGCCGACCCTACTACACCTTGCGTCTCCTCGATCGCGTCCCTCAACTCGGAACGTGTGGCATCGGCACCCGCCCGCTTCAAGGCCTCGGTTATTATAAGCATGGCATCCCAGCCATGACCCGCGAACGTATCGACCTTCTCTCCGTACCTATCCATGTAGGCAGTCGCGAACTCATCTATGGCCTTATATTCAGCGGAAGAAGGATCAAGCACTTCTTTGTAAATAAGCAGCTTCCCGCCCGGGAAAACCACGCCATTGGCGGCATCACCCGCAAGCTTTATAAAGCTCTGGTTGGCGATACCATGGCTGCCGATATAAGGCTGGCTCATGCCCTTGTCTTTCATGCGCTTAGCTATTATAGCCGGACCGGGATTTGTGCCCCAGACCAGGACCAAATCGGGATTCGATGTCTGTACGTTGGTGAGGTGGGTATCCATACCCGACTCGGATTCATCGGTCTTGTATCCCTCGGATGCGACTACCTGCAAGCCGTACTCACCGGCATTACCCTCGATTACCGCCTTGCCGTCGGTGCCGAAAGGATTCGTGTCGTAAAGCAAGGCAATCCTTTTTAGATTGAGCACCTTTTCAATGTAGGCTAGTACTTTTCTGCCTGCCTCGGTGGCGGTTGGAGGCGTGCGGAATATCCATGTGAAATCGCCATCCATGATATTGGCTCCGGCTGCCATGCAGACCTGGGGAATCTCGTTTTTGGTCGCTTCCTGCTTCATCGAGATCGTAGGTCCTGTTCCGGATGAACCAATGAGAGCAACCACATCTTCTTGCTCAATCAGCTCGACGGCTGCCTGCTGCGCTTTGCTTGCGTCGCTCGCGTCATCCTTGATGATCACTTCGACGTCATGGCCGCCTATACCGCCCGATTCGTTGATCCGCTCCTCGAAGAGTTCTATTGCTTTCTTCTCGGGTGCTCCCAGCGGCTGATTCGAGCCGCTCTCGGATAGCACCACACCTATCTTGATGGGTTCCTTCGTCCCGCCATCGCCAGAACCACACCCGGTGATAAGCACCGCTGACATAGCCAATGCGATCAGGCTTAACAGGACAATCATGCGCTTAGTTGACAACTTCCATCGACCCCCTCACTTTAAAACCTCGCCGCCAAACTTTTGGCGCCCTCTTTTTCCGGCATGCGTTTTCTTCAAACCGCGTCAGAAATTATTTCTATCACATGCATCAAGCGCGTGTCCACTTGCACTTAATGTATAAATGGAGGTTAGGCATCGGTTTTTCGAACCGGGATACCTTTATCAGCAAGAAACTCCTTGGCTTCCTTGATGCTGTATTCGCCGTAATGAAAAATCGAGGCGGCCAGCACGGCGTCCGCCCCGGTCTGAGATATTACGTCGGCAAGGTGATCGAGGTTGCCAGCCCCTCCTGATGCTATAACCGGCAGGTTGACGGCCTCACAGATGGCACGTGTCAGCGGAATATCGTAGCCTTCTTTAGTGCCGTCCCTGTCCATGCTCGTAAGTAAGATTTCTCCCGCACCAAGGGATTCCACTTTTCGCGCCCACTCGATCGCATCGATTCCCGTCGGCGTCCGGCCGCCGTGGATTACGACTTCCCAATGCTCCGCCGATCTCATCTTGGCATCAATCGCTATTACGACACACTGTGACCCGAAGCGCCTGGCCGAGGAAGCGATCAACTGCGGGTTCTGTACAGCCGCGGTGTTCAAGGATATTTTGTCGGACCCGGTGGCCAACATGCGCCGGATATCATCCGCATCGCGTATGCCGCCACCAACGGTGAAGGGAATAAAAACTTTTTCCGCAACATGAGAGGCCATCTCGAAAACGAGCCCGCGCTGTTCGTGCGATGCGGTGATATCCAGAAAGACCAGTTCATCGGCTCCCTCCGCATCATAAACGGCGCCCAGCTCCACGGGATCACCTGCGTCTCTTATATCAACGAAATTAATGCCTTTGACCACCCTACCCTTATCCACATCAAGGCAGGGTATTATACGAACGCAATGCATTTATGTATCCTCCTCCAGGGGCAATACATCCGCGAGATGTAGCTCATTGCTATAAAGCGCTTTGCCTATTATCACACCCTCGACCCCGCGCTTCCGCAGTGACTTAAGTGTGGTGACATCCTGTAAAGTTGTCACTCCACCCGCTGCAATTACCCTGAAGTTGCGGTCAAGGAAGGGCTCGAGCGTAGCGGTGTCGTAGCCTCCGAGCGTTCCATCCCGCAAGATATCGGTATGGATAATACCGTTAGCCCCGGCATGGATCAGGCGTCGCAATATTTCCCAGACGGTAATTTCTACCATTTCGGTCCAGCCGCTTATGGCTACCTGCTCACTCTTGGTGTCGATACTTACAAGAATCCGCGAGCCGAATCCGTCTATCGCTCGCTCCAGGAAGTCATCACCCACAATCGCTCCCGACCCCAAGATCACCCTGTCAGCCCCTAAGCCGAGCAACTTGGCTACATCTTCCATCCGCCGAATGCCGCCTCCGACTTGAACCGGCACCTCTACCCTTTGCAGGATGCTTCCAATAGCATCGAGGTTCACGGGCTTTCCCTCTATTGCTCCGTCCAGGTCCACGACGTGCAGATACTTGGCCCCTTGGTCCTGCCAGGCCAGGGCCATCTCCCGCGGATTTTCCGAAAACACCGTCTCTTTTGACATATCCCCCTGATAAAGGCGCACACACTTGCCATCCTTTATATCTACAGCGGGGTAGATCCTGAACATAGGCTCACTCTCTTCTCAAAGTCCGGCGAAATTATCCAGCAGGCGAAGGCCGGTATCAGAACTCTTTTCGGGGTGAAACTGGAATGCCACCAGCTTCCCGGAAGACACACCCGATGCAAACCGCGAACCGTAATCAGTCACGGTAAGAATGTGTTCATCCGCCTTCGGTCTGACGTAGTATGAATGCACAAAATAGAAGAACGAGCCCTCTTTTACTCCGTCCAGTATAGGATGGCTCTTACCGAATCCGAGGTCGTTCCACCCCATATGCGGTACCTTTACTCCATTGGGGAATCTGACTACTTCACCCGGTATAATGCCCAGACCCCCGATGCCGGGGCTTTCCTCGCTCGCATCAAAGAGAAGCTGGCAGCCGAGGCAGATCCCGAGGAATGGCCGCCCATCCCGTACCCATTGCAGGATAGGTTCGACCAGGTTTCTTTCCTGCAGTTCTCGCATGGCATCACCGAAGGCGCCCACCCCGGGGAGAACCATTGCCCTTGCCGAAAGCAATCTCGCAACATCACTGGTCACGAATACTTCGTGGCCCAGGAAGGCAAAAGCCTTTTCGACGCTGCGTAAGTTTCCCATGCCATAATCGATTATGCCGATCAATTGAGTCTCCTGTAAGGTTGGTGTCCTGTTTAGAGGATTCCTTTACTTGAAGGCACTTCCCGCCCTTTGGGGTCGATTTCGACCGCTTGGCCCAACGCCCTTCCTATCCCCTTGAAGACCGCTTCCAGGACATGATGCGGATTCTCGCCTCCCAAGCTTCTAACGTGTAACGTTATACCCGCCTGGTTGGTCATCGCCTGCAGGAATTCTTTCACGCATACGGGATCGAAGTCCGATATTAACTGCACCGGCAACTGCACATCGTACGATAGGTAAGGCCTGCCGCTGAGGTCGAGAGCAATCATGCACAAGGCTTCATCCATGGGAAGAAGGCTCGATCCA
>MELM01000038.1:8408-15516 GCA_001767605.1 Candidatus Solincola sediminis
CTGATACGGTCTTTGTCTCCCAACGCGTCTTCCAATGCCTTGCCCAGGCACAGCCCGACGTCCTCCACCGTGTGGTGCTGGTCAACCTCGAGATCTCCGCGCGCCTCCAAAGAGAGGTTGAAAGAGGCGTGATAAGCAAAAAGCGCGAGCATGTGATCGAAAAAGCCTATCCCCGTGGATACACTCACCTGCCGGCTTCCATCAATTTCCAGCTCCAGTTTGACATTGGTCTCTTTGGTTTTTCTCTCCAACGATGTATTCCTCATGATCATTAGATTAGCAGATAATGCGGCCGCAAACCTACACAAAGGTGCCTGACACCTTTGTGTAGGTCAATGGCAGCGTTTTTGCATGCTTTCGGCGTGATTGACGAAGCCCTCCACCTTGGCGATCGCCTCGACTACGGCTCCCAGACTGCGATTCGCCCTCTGGTTGGAGAATACTATGTTGCTCCGCTTTATAAAATCATAGACACCGAGCGGCGATGAATAGCGGGCGGCGCCCGCCGTGGGAAGAACATGGTTTACCCCAACCGCGTAATCCCCGAGAGCGACCGGCGATTCAATCCCCAGGAAGACCGCCCCCGCGCTGTTGATCTTGCTCAATACTCCGGTCATATCATTGCCGGTTGAAATCAAGAGGTGCTCGGGTGCGAGGATGTTAACCAGATCTATTCCTTCCTCGAGGTTCCTTACAAGCACGGATGAAGCGTTATAAGTCTGGGTCTTGGCTGAATTGATCAGTATCTCATCCAATTTCTTCTCAATTCCTGTGATGGTATTCTCATCAAAGGAGATGAGGCATGATCGCGCTCCCGACCCATGCTCGAGTTGCGCGAGCATATCGTATGCCAGCAATTCTATGTTTTCCCGTCCGTCCGCCAGCACGACCAGTTCGCTCGGACCCGCCAGCATATCGATTCCGACGCGGCCGAACACTTCCCTCTTGGCCAGGGTTACATATACGTTGCCCGGTCCCACTATCTTATCGACTGCTTTTATGCTTTCAGTGCCTATGGCCATGGCCGCGATCGCCTGCGCTCCCCCGACACTATATATCTCACTTATTCCCATGAGATCCAGGGTAAAAAGCGTGGGCGCATTTACCTCGCCATCCGCATCGGGCGGCACACAAACGGCCACTTCCTGCACGCCCGCCACCTTTGCGGGGACAACCGTCATAATCGCCGTCGACGGGTATACTCCCGATCCACCAGGGATGTAGACCCCGACCCTCTTTAATGAACGTACCATCTGGCCTACACGGGCTCCCTCATCAGACTCCCAGAACTGCGACTCCCAAGACTGATGGCGATGGAACGCCGTTATATTCTTTATTGCCGCCTTTACCGCCTCCGCGAAAGGCCGCTCGATGCGGCTGCACGCCTTTTCTATATCCTCGCGGCCGACCCTCAAACCCTTATCCTCCAGGCTTACGCCGTCAAAACGTGCCGTCAATTCGAATAAGGCCGCATCACCGCGTCGCTCAACATCGGAAATGATCCCTCTGACCTCATCAACAGGGCCGCACTCGCTCCAGAAATTCCATTCCAGGGCTTGCCTCAATCCGTCGAGATTCCGGTAATCATCACTCCTATAATTTTTCAGGACCATCTCTTGGCTTCCTTTCCAATCAAATTATTGTTTCCGTCCCGTGAATTCGTTTTTCTATTCGAGAACGATGCAGCCGTCGCCCAGCAGGGATAGGACTTCCGCATAGAGGGAGCCGTCGGCGTTTACTTTGTACTGCCCCGGCAGGCGAAAAACCTTGACGGCGTCCTGCATCTTCAGCTTGAGTTTAACAGGAGTCTCGCCCGGATGTCTCTCAAGTATCGCCTTGAGGCGGTCCATCGTCTGCCGTTCCGCCCGCACACCATCGAGGTCGATGTAGAGATCACATTGCTCGGGACTCTTGAGGCGGGGTTCGGAAGCATCGAGGGCCAGCACCCTCACCGCCGCCGCTTCCTCGTCGCGCTCTCCGGTTTCGATTCTCGCTTTGATGCAAACCACCCGATCTTCCTCGAGGATCTCTTTATATTGCAGGTAGAGGGCGGGAAAAACTGTTACCTCCACTCGACCGGTAAGATCTTCGAGGGTCAGGTTCGCCATCAGATCGCCTTTCTTGGTGAAGCGCTGGGTCTTCTTGGAAACGATACCGCCGATCCATTTCACCGACCCATCTTGCTGTTCGGGCAGGTCGGCTATCTCGCATTCCACATGGCGCGCTAGTGCCTCCTTCACCTGCATCAGGGGATGATCGGTAACGTAGATGCCCAGCATTTCCTTCTCGTAGGCGAGCATGATGTCCTTTTCGAGCTCTTCCTGCATGGGGGCTTCGGCCAGCGGGTCCTCCTCCTCATCCTCGAAGAGTGAATGCTGTCCCTCCTCCAGCAGGCGCTGCTTCTCGGTCGCGATATCCGCAACCCGGTCATAGATCTTCAATAGGTGATTTCGTGTATAACCGAGATAGTCGAAGGCTCCGCTTTTGATAAGACTTTCGAGCGTCCTCTTATTCATCGTTCCCGTTCCTGCCCGTTGGCAGAAATCCGACAGCGATTCATAGGGACCGGATTCGCGGCGCAGCGATATCAGCCGGTCAGCGGCCGCCTCCCCCAGATTGCGTACGGCCGAGAGGCCGAAGCGGATACCCTCCTCCACGGGCGTGAACTCCTTGTAACTTTCGTTTATGTCAGGCGGCAGAATTCGGATATTCATCTTGCGGCACTCGTTTACGAAGACCGGAAGCTTGTCCTTGTTTCCACCGATGCTGGTTATGTTGGCGGCCATGAACTCCTTGGGGTAATGCGTCTTCAGATAGGCCGTCTGGTAGGAGATGAGCGCATATGCCGTCGAGTGGGACTTATTAAAACCGTAATAACCAAAATTTTCCACTAACTCGAATATCTTTACGGCGAGCTTGCGCGCGTAACCCCTGGCCACCGCACCCTCGATGAATTTCTCCCTTTGCTCCTTCATCTCTTCTGCCTTGCTCTTGGCGACCACTCCTCGCAGCACATCCGCTTCGGCCATGGTGTATCCCGCCATCTCCACCGCCAATCTCATCACCTGTTCCTGGTAGACGATGATTCCGCTGGTCTGTTCGAGCACCGGTTCCAGATCCGGGTGAATGTATTCGATCGGCATACGCTTGTGTCTGCGGTTTACGAAATCCTTCACCATCCCGCTGCGCAGGGGCCCCGGTCGATAAAGGGCGAGCACGGCGATAAGATCCTCAAAGCAGTCGGGCCGCAAATCCTGAAGCAGGGAGCGCATTCCCGCGCTTTCCAGTTGGAAGACCCCGATGGTTTCCCCCCGTTGCAATAAATCGAATGTGGCGCCGTCATCGAAGGGGATGCCTTCTATATCAACCTTTACGCCCCTTCCCCTCGAGATATTTTCCAGGGTATCGCTTATCACTGTAAGGGTGCGCAACCCGAGGAAGTCCATTTTAAGCAGGCCGATGGATTGGATGGCGTCCATGTCGTACTGGGTGACTATTTCCTCCTCGGCGCCCCGCCTTTGCAGCGGCGTATAGTTGGAGAGCTGGTCATCGGCGATGACGACTCCCGCGGCATGGATTGAATCCTGCCTGGTTATGCCCTCCAGCTTCAGCGCCGTATCGATGATGCGCCCTCCCAGTTCGTCGTTTTCGTAAGCGTCGCGGAGTTCCGGGGATGTTTCCAGGGCTTTTCCGAGAGTTATATTCAGGATTTCCGGGACCATCTTGGCCAGGCGATCCACCTTGCCGTACTCGAGGTTGTACACTCTGCCGGCATCACGGATCGCGGCCCTCGCCGCCATGGTCGAGAAAGTGGCTATTTGCGCTACGCGGTCGTCGCCGTACTTGCGGCTCACGTATTCGATGACTTCCGGCCGCCGCTTGTAGCAGAAATCGATGTCGATATCCGGCATGGTACGGCGGGATGGATTGAGGAACCGTTCGAAGAGCAGGCCGTATTTCATCGGATCGACGTGGTGATTCCCAGGCAATAAGCGACTAGTGAGCCGGCGGCCGAGCCTCTACCCGGCCCGACCACTATCCCCTCCTCCTTTGCGTACTTGATAAAATCCCAGACGATCAGGAAATAACCGGAAAAAGTCATATCCTTTATTACCGATAGTTCGAAGCGCAGCCGCTCCTCCAACTCCGGGGTCACCGTCTCATGCAACCTGCCCAAGCCGTCCCATGCCAGTTTTTCGAGGTATCCATCCAAATCATAGCCGGAGGGAACCTGGTAGCGGGGCAGGAGATAACGCCCGAACTCGATTTCCACATTGCAGCGCGAGGCAATGTCGACAGTGTTATCGAGGGCCTCGGGGATTTCCGGGAAGAGGATTTTCATCTCTTCGTAATTCTTCAGGTAAAATTGGTCGCTCGAAAACCGGAGGCGGTCCTCCTGGTCGACTGTCGAGTTGGTCTGGATGCAGAGCAGAACGTCATGATGAAGGTGGTCTTCCTTGCCCACGTAGTGCAGGTCATTGCTTACGGCCATGCCTATGCCCAACTCGCGGCTCAACTCGATCAAACCCCGGTTGGCCTTGTCTTGTTCGGGGATGCCATGGTCCATGAGCTCGAGGTAGAAGTGGTTATCCCCGAATATGGAGGAATATTCCCGGGCCGAGTCTGCCGCTTCCTCGTAGGCATCCTTTAAAAGGAAAGCGGAGATCTCCCCTTTAAGGCACGCGGACATTGCTATGATGCCGCCATGGTGCTCCCTCAGCAATTCCTTGTCGATCCTGGGCTTATAATAGTAGCCATCCATATAGCTCATGGTCACTAACTTCATCATGTTGCGGTAGCCCTGTTCATTCTCAGCCAGGAGCAACAGGTGATGGTTGGGATCTTCTTTCGCCGGCCTCCTGTCGAACCTCGAACCCTTCGTGATATAGGCTTCGACTCCTATGATCGGCTTTATGCCCCTCTTCACTGCTTCCTTATAGAAGGGAATGACGCCATACATCACACCATGATCCGTGATAGCCAATGCATCGAAGCCGCTCTCTACCGCCGCACCTATGAGATCGGGAATCCGGGCAGCCCCGTCCAGCAACGAGTATTCGGTATGGTTATGAAGGTGAACGAAGGGAACCGCCAACTGATCCTCCATCTAGACTTCTTGGCCCTCTGGCAGCCGCCAAAGCCCTTATATATACTTCTTAAAGTACGGGTTCGCACGACGGTCTCAACCAATAACGACGGACCGACTGTCCCGAGCCCATGTTATTATAACCTTCTGCGGAGACAGGTTGGTTCCTTCTCCAAAAAGCGGAACCGGGAAGGGTCCGGAAACAGCCAGGGAGCTTGATTCGCCGATGAGGCTCAGTTATTCAGCGGTAAGCAGCTATGAAAAATGCCCTCTCTCCTATCGCTTTCAATACATAGACAGACTGGAGGTTGCCCCCTCGCCGTATCTCTCTTTCGGCCGCAGTATGCATTCGGCCCTGCAATGGCTGTATTCTCGAAAAGTGTCCGAGCCTCCCGCCCTGAATGATCTCCTCCTCGAGCTCGATGCCTGCTGGGAGAGTGACGGCTTCTGCGACAGCGAGGAGGAGGATTCATTCCGGCGCCATGCCACGGAAGTCCTCACCGCCTATTATCAGAAAAACGTGGCCGATTTTCGTCTGCCCCTGGCGATAGAAGAAAGATTCGAAATAGAGATGGACGGCTATGCTCTAAGTGGAGTCATAGACCGGATAGACCGCCGGCCCGACGGATCCTACGAGATCATTGATTATAAGACCAATCGCAAACTTCCCGAGTTGAGGAGACTGCGTGAGGACTTACAGCTCCCCATCTACCAGATCGCATGCAGTAAAACCTGGGGAATATCGCCCTCCAAGTTGACTTTTTACTACCTGATCCCGAATCAGAAGTATACGACCAAACCCCAGGACGCACAGGGTATATCACGAGTTCTGGAGAGACTGAATAGAACGGCGGAAGCGATTACCGCCCGCCGGTTCCCCGCAACGCCCGGCCCCCTATGTCCCTGGTGCTCCTTTCAGGATGTCTGCCCGGAGAGGATCAAGGCGGACAGCATGGAAGAAAAATACGCGTCCCGGTATCGTTCCTTGCTCAAGCGCCGGGACGCCTTACTAGAGGCCATCGCCGAATTGGAGCGGGAGATGACCCAGCAAGGCTTTTCGCCTGGCGGGCGCAGTTGCGAGGAACGGAGAGACGAAGCAAACTGAAGTGACGAAGCAAACTCGATTGGGGGCCCTTTAATCGGAAATGGTGAGTGAAAAAGCGTAGTTAATAAATTATCCGCAACCGTTCGCGTCACAGAGGTCATCTTCATCCATCATGATTTCTTTTGCGACCCCTGTTTCCAGGAGCTTTTCATCTTTCCCCTGCGGTCCGTTCGTCACTTTCTGTTCTGCGGATACTACCGGTCTCTTTCTGGAGAGTTTTGCCGATATTGCCGGAATATATGAATATTCCTCCTGGTCTTCTATGAGCTCTTTTTGCAGTATATCCAGTTCGGCTAGTTCGTCCATTTGCCGTTTGACCTGTTCGCTGTCCCTCCCCAGCTTCTCTGATAGAGTCTCGCAGCTGCCAACCGTCTCGGGATACTTGATGAAGAAGGAAATGAGTTCCATTCTTACTACTCGATCGGGAACATTCATAAGATTAATTTGAAATCCTTCCGTCTTCAGTCCGCCGCCCTTGATCTATACATATATATTCGCTTTCTAGCCGAATTTTGATGAGAAAATTCCTATCAACGGCTTATTTCGCCGCCCCAACGGTTTGCACGATGGGGACAGAGGAGAAGAGGGGATTAACAAAGGGGACGGCTACGTTTTTTAAAGGTGGCATCCGGAACCTTCTTGCAACCTTATTAACGCTGCTGTTGGATTCCATCAACAGGGGCGGGTTGAAGCTCGTAGATATTCCTCTCCCCTGCGGTCGCTTTCTGGCCCCTTTCGCGTCTCCTCGAGACGTAATGAGGTGGTATATAGCGGTAGCGTAACTCGCCTCCAAAAGCCTTTTCATCCAGAATGTTCAGCTGTACCAGCTTTTTCATCTGATCTTCCACCCGGGACAGATCGCGCCCGATGCTTTCCGCAAGCTCCGGTACGCTACCCTCAAGGCCTGGATTGCGATG
>MELM01000038.1:15591-17049 GCA_001767605.1 Candidatus Solincola sediminis
GACCCGAGCCATAATATTTCTCCCTTCGATACAATAATCAGCCTATTGTTCACGCCCTTTTAGATAAATCCCACTAACGCGCTGTTTTGGAGCTTGAATGGTTGTTTTCACATCTTTAAAGGTATGGCATTTATTGGTAATTATTTCCTGATGCTATTTCAGATGCGGGGGCTCTGCGGCTTTACGATTCTTCCAACTTCCCCAAGGCTTCCTCCAAGTCCGCCGGCAGGGCATCCTCGAAGGTCATTTCAAGCCCACTAACGGGGTGCGTGAATGAAATACGGAAGGCGTGCAGGAACTGGCGCTCAATACCAAGCTTTTTCTCAAGGCTTCCTCGAACCCCATATTCCGGGTCTCCGACCACGGGATGCCCTATGTATGCCAGGTGTACCCTTATCTGGTGGGTCCTTCCGGTTATCAATTCAACTTGTAGCAGCGACGCCTCCCCGAATTGCCGCAGCACTTCGAAGTGGGTAAGTGCAGCCCGAGATCCCTCAGCCCGTACCGCCATTTTCTTGCGATTCCTGGAGTCTCTTCCGATCGGCGCATCTATGGTTCCGAACCTTGTTGCCGGAATACCGTAAACGAGTGCCAGGTAGATTCTCTTTAGTTCGCGTTCTTTTACCATCTCCTGCAACCGCGAAAGGGCCCTATCATTTTTGGCCACCACCATCAGCCCGGAGGTATCACGATCCAGCCGGTGAATTATACCCGGCCTCATCACACCACCGACTCCCGCCAGATCCTCAATCGAGAAGAGCAGAGCATTTACGAGGGTGCCATCTGGATGGCCCGGCGCGGGATGCACAACCAATCCGGCTGGTTTGGATATTACAGCCAAGTACTCATCTTCATAGAGGATTTCGACGGGTATATCCTGTGGTTCCGGCTGAGCCGCCTGGGGTTCCGGTATTTCGACCTCTATAACTTCACCGATACGAACACGGTGGTTCTTATGACAGGTGCTCCCGTCAACCCTGATAGCGCCCTCCGATAGCAGCTTTTGCACCCGGTTGCGGCTTAACCCCGTGGGCTTGGTTAAATACTGATCCAACCTCGCATCCGCGTCCCCGGCCTCCACCGAGAACTTATGATAAGCCAATTATCTAGCCTCCGGCAGCAACCTTCGCCTCATTATCAGGACTATTCCCCCAACGGAAAAGGCCCCGAGGCTAAGCAGCTGAAAGAAGAGGTTGGCATCGCCCGCGGTATGATAACGGAAAAATTCGTTTATAAAACGCACAACAGCATACAGCATGATGAAGGCGATCATAATCTCGCCGCGGTATCTGAACTTTTTATAAACAGACAGGAGGATTACCAAGATAGCGAGGTCCATGAGCAGCTCGTATATCTGAGTAGGATGCACAGGATTCACGGGCATCCCCATGCTGGATTGGGTCGAGAGGGGAAATGTTACGCCCCACGGGAGACTGGTGCTCTTGCCGTAGCAGCAAC
>MELM01000038.1:17063-18385 GCA_001767605.1 Candidatus Solincola sediminis
CCGACACGGGCGACAGCCAGGGCGGCGGGAACGGCGAGACCCCCGGAATCAAGAACGACGCCTATAGAGAGTTTACGCAATTTGATAACCAGAATGGCGGCCAGGATGCCGAAGATCAGCCCGCCGTAGAAAACCAAGCCCTGCACATCCCAGAATTTGAATGCCAGCCACCACGAGGAAGAAAATTCGCGCCAGTGGCCTATCACGTAGAATATCCTCGCTCCGAGGATACCTCCGATGGCCGCCGCCAGGACCAATTCAAAAACAACATATGCGTCCAGGAACTTGCGGCGAAGGTACCAATAGCTGATAAGCATTCCGACAATGAAGGCAAGTGCCAGGAAGAAGCCGTAGGAATGGACTGTAAGGGGCCCGATTTTAAAGAGATCCGGTTTCAGATCATGCTCCTTCCGCCTCGCTTTTCCAGGTTTCCTTTGCCACCACGAATAATGTGATAATCACGCCGGCGACGATCGCAATGTCGGCAAAATTGAATACCGGCCAGAAACTGAAATCTATGAAATCGACGACGCTGCCTTGTAGTATCCTGTCGATGATGTTACCTACAGCACCTCCTACAATCAAGCCCATGCCGACTTGAAAGATACGGCTGCCCGGTCCACCCCATCTCCAGAGCACTACCAGTAAAAGGAAGAAAATGACTATCGTGGACACAAAAAGGGGCCAGGATTTTCCCGAAATCAGGCCGAAGGCGGTTCCGGGATTCCGGACGTGTCTGATTTTGAGCGGTCCCAGAGCAATAGAGTCGCCCAGCGGCAGATAAACGCGGATCAAGGATTTGCTAATCTGGTCGACGACCAGCGCTATCGAGGCCGCGATTATGAGGGTCAGCGGAGGGCTTTTTCTTCCTTTTGCTTGCACAGTATACACAGATTCGCATAGGGAAGGGCATGCAGGCGCTCTTCAATGATTTTATCCCCGCAAAGCTCGCAGATGCCGAAATTCCCGCTGTCTATCCGCTCCAGTGCCTCATTCACCCGCTTGAGGATGTCTTTTACGTTTTCCGAGAGTGATAGATCCCGTTCTCTCTCGAAAGTGGTCGTCCCGCTGGCGGCATACTCGTCTTCAAAAGGCATCTCGCCCGAGAATTCCGACTGAGAGGCGAGAAGGCTCCCCTCTTCCAGATCCTTGTATTGCTTCTCGAGAATCTCTTTTTGCTCGAGAAGGACCTTTCTGAAGCTGGCCATCTTTCTTTTGTTCATCTTCTACTCAGCTCTTTTCGCGTCTCTCGCTCTGCGTTTATCCCTATTATGCACGTTTCCTTCCTTTTCACAAGTGTAAAAGTCGTATGCTAACAAGCC
>MELM01000038.1:18414-30590 GCA_001767605.1 Candidatus Solincola sediminis
GAGTATAGGCACTTTATATGCATTATTCAAGAGCTGGCTCGACTACGACCCTATGGCCTTCGTCAGTATCACGGGAAGACAACGATCGCATATTTCCGGATGATCGGGATCCAGGCCCACCGAGGGACGGTAATTCCAGCAGCGGGCACACTTATAGCCGGCCGCCCTTGATATCTCCACCTGCAGCTCTCCACCCTTAGCTCTCTCCAGTTGGACGTCGGAGACGATAAAGAGAACGGGCAGTTCTTTTTCGTGCTCGGAAATGATCTGCCAAAGCGGCGCAGGCACTCGCAGGCGCACCAGGGCTTCGAGGGAAGTGCCGATTTCCTTTGCCGCCCTCTTTTCCTCTATGGCTTTAGTGACCTGATCGCGCACTTCCATCAGCTTTTCATATATCTCCTCCAAAGCGGCATCCTTCCATATCTCCGAAGGTTGTGGCCAATCCTGCAACTGTATGCTCTCCGGCTGACCTCCACCGATTAGGACCTGCCAGGCCTCCTCGGAAGTATGCGAGATTACGGGTGCCGTCAGGCGCACAATGGTATCCGCCAGTTGCCGTAAGGCGGTCTGCGCCGATCGTCTCTCGGGGGAATCGGGCGCGAAGGTATAGAGGCAATCCTTACGCATATCGAGATAAAGGGAGCTAAGCTCAACGGCACAAAAATTATGAACGGCCTGATAGACAAGATGCAGTTGGTATTCATCAAACGCCCGGGTGCAGCGGGTTATCAGTCCCTGCAGCTTGGATAATATCCAGCGGTCCAGTTCCTCCATTTCGGCCGGCCGCATGGTATCTGCCTGGGGATCGAAATCGTAAAGATTGCCCAACAGGAAGCGAAGCGTGTTCCGGATTCTACGGTAGGCTTCAACCAGCCTGTCGAAGATCTCCTGCGAGGCCGGAATATCGACGGTGTAATCGGCCGCGGCCACCCATAACCTGAGAATGTCCGCCCCTAGCTTGTCACATATCTCCAGGGGACTGATGACATTACCCAGGAGCTTGGACATCTTCCTGCCCTCGCCATCTACGACGAAGCCGTGGGTGAGCACGGAACGGTAGGGCGGCTCGCCCCGGGCTGCCATCGCGGTCAGCATCGCCGTCTGGAACCAGCCCCTGTGCTGGTCGCTTCCCTCCAGGTACATGTCGCTCGGCCACTTCAGCCCGGACCATTGCCTCAGAACCGCTTCGTTGCTGACACCGGATTCGAACCAGACATCGAAGATATCCGTCTCCTTCATTAACTCGCCCGAGCCGCAATCCGGACAACCTATCTCGTTCCCGAGTATCTCGCCCGGCGTCTTCTCGAACCACGCATCGGAACCCTCGGCCCGAATCAATTCCTCCACTTTTTGTAGAGATTCCGGGGTCAGCACTTGCCTGTTGCACGATTTGCAGTAGAAGGCGGGGATAGGGACGCCCCATGCCCTCTGCCGTGAGATGCACCAATCGGGCCTGGTGTCCAGCATCCCCTTCATCCGGCGTTTGTTCCAATCCGGTATCCATTCAACGGCCTCGATTGCAGAAAGGCACCTCCCTCTTAAGGAAGCGCCGCCAAAGGGAATATCAACACCGACAAACCACTGGGGAGTAGCCCTGAAGATGACCGGCCCCTTGCAGCGCCAGCAATGGGGGTAAGGATGCACTACATTACCCACCCCCAGCAGCAATCCCTTCTTCTTGAGATCTTCAATAATGATCGGGTTGGCGTCGTCCACGAAAAGTCCCTCGAATTCGGGTGCATCGGAGGTGAATCTGCCCCGGTCATCCACGGGCATCGGCATAGGCAGGTCGTATTCCAATCCCACCTGGTAGTCCTCCTGGCCGTGTCCGGGTGCTATGTGAACGGCTCCCGTCCCCTGCTCCATGGTCACATAATCCGCGGTTACCAGCAGCGAAGGCCTTTCCCGCCAGGGATGTCCTGCTTTGAGTCCGGCCAACTCTGTTCCCTTGAACATGCCCTTGACCTTGTAGTCCTCGATTTCCATCCCCTCGAGAGCTCGCTCGAGCAGGGGCTCTCCCACGATCAGATTCTCGCCTGCCGCTTCAAAAAGGATGTAATTCATCTCGGGATGTAGGGCTATGGCCACGTTGGCCGGAAGCGTCCATGGCGTGGTAGTCCAGATCACGATCGATGCCGATACACCCGCGACGTCGGAAAGAAGGGAGAACTTGACATAAATCGAAGGCGAACTCTTTTCTGCATATTCCAACTCGGCCTCGGCCAGCGCGGTCATGCACCGGGGACACCAGTGGATGGGCTTGCGGCTGCGGAGAATTAATCCCTCCTCCACCATCTTCGCGAAGACCCGGATATTCACGGCCTCGTACTTCGGCTCCAAGGTCAGGTAGGGATGTTCGAAGTCCCCTCTCACTCCCAACCTCTCGAATTCCGCTTTCTGCCTCTCAACGTATGTGAGGGCATAGTCACGGCAGCGCCGCCGAATCTCCATGATATTAAGTTCGCTCTTCTCTTCCCCAAGCATCTTCTCCACGTTGAATTCAATCGGCTGCCCATGGCAATCCCAACCGGGAACATAGGGTGAAAAATACCCGTTCATGGTTTTGAACTTGATAATGATGTCTTTGAGGATCTTGTTGAGAGCCGTTCCCAAGTGGATGTCTCCATTAGCATAGGGCGGTCCGTCATGAAGGATGAAAGCAGGCTTATCCTTCGTCTTTTCGAGAACCTTCCAGTATATGCCAATCTCTTCCCAGTAGCGCTGGACCTCCGGCTCCCTCTTTGGAAGGTTGGCCCGCATCGGGAAGTCGGTCTGGGGCAGATTCAATGTCTTGCGATAATCCATGGCTCCATATCTCCATTATGACTTGGGATTTTGCTCCATTATGAGCATGGGCCTCAAGGGGTGTCAACGAAATCCGGTGTTCTTTACCGGTTTTTTAGCAGGTCAGACAGCTCCGAGCCGTGTTCTTACCTGTTCTATATCGATTCCCTTAACGAGGGCGGTCTTGTCTCTCGACTTTTCTCCCTTGACTATTAGAATCGCGGCGGCCGGCATTCCCAGGGCCTTACTCAAGACGCGTATAGCTTCTTTATTTGCCTGTCCCTTTTCCGGCTGTGAATTCATATAAATATCTATTCTTGCCTCTGAGAACCGGATTTTTCGCCGCGCCGCACCCGGGTGTGCCCGAAGTCTCAGAATTACTCCGTCTTTGCCCTGCAATATCGCACTATCTTCCATGACACCTCCACAAGGTGTCAGGCACCTTATGGAGCCTGATGGTTCACTCCCAGAAGAAGTGCTTTTCCCCTTCTTCGCTCGCCGGCTTCTCCGGAGCTCCCGCCGGCTCCGACTCCTCAATCGAATTCCGCATCAATTCCATCTCTTGCTCGGGCGTAAAAGAAGGGCGAGGGGGTTCTGGTGGCGGCTCCGGCATTACCTCTTCCCGCTCTGGTGGCCGTGCCGGCTCGGTCATTGGCTCGGGCGGAATAACCGGGGCCGCGGCCGGCGACGGAGCGATCTTGAATTCGGGCATCGGACTTAGGCTTGGGCTTGGGGGTGATGCGGGCGCTTCTTCAGCCGGGGCCTTAGGAAAAAGCCCTGCCGGCGGTCCGGCAGGCTCCTGAATCCTGGGCTCCTTGTATTCGATTACCGGCTGCCGCTGAGATTCCGGCTGCTGAAAAGTTATCTCCGGTATGGGAGCCCGCGCCGGCTCCTTCAATTCCGCTGCGTTAAGACGCGCTTCGTAATCCTTGACCAATGCCTGGTTTTTATCCATTAACTCTCGTATGGTCGAAAGGTATCTGAAGACCTGATCGCGGATCCCGGCAAAATTCTGAGATATTCTTCCGCTCTCGTTCTTGGCTTCCTCGAGCAGGCGACCTGACTGCTCCTGCGCTTCCTTCAGCTGCCCTTCCGCCTCGGTACGCGCTTCCTGAACAATATTGTCCGCGCTTTTTTGCGCATTGATCAATGCGTTCTGCAGCGTCTGCTGCATGCTGTCGAACTGTGTTGCCTTCTGCCGCATGGCCTCAACCAGTTCGGCTTGCTCCTGGTTGCGATGAAGCAACCTGTCCAGCTCATCGGCCACCATATCCAAGAAGGCATCGACCTCCTCCTTGTTATAGCCACCCATCCTTACGGTTCCGAATTCCTTGTGATGGATATCCATAGGGCTGATCGCCAACTCAACCGCCTCCTTCAAGACCGTCACACCGCCTTCTCAAAGGCGCACCTTACCTTCTCCTTCTTACAATATAATACTTTCCGTCAGCCGAAAATCCTCCTGACCACCCATTGTAGGACTACGATTACCAGCACCACGATCATCGGAGACAGGTCCAACCCCACTCCGGAACTTATCGGTATCATAGGTATCCAGCGCCGTAATGGCGACAGGACGGGCTCCGTTATGTCGTATATGAAAACCACAAGCGGGCGAATGGGCGCGGGCCAGCGTATGGGTATCCATCCGATTATGATCCTGGCGATGATTAACCAGAGGTAAACAAGCAATACCCACCACAGGATATCGCCCACAAGCCTCAAGTCAAACCTCCTTCGCCCTCTTCCATGCCGCGGTCAAAGCCTCGTAGAATGCAGCCCTCACCGAATTCTGTTCGAGCATTTCCAATGCGGCGATGGTTGAGCCGCCGGGCGAAGTCACCATATCTTTCAAAGCGGACGGATTCATGCCGCTTTCGGCGAGCATCCTCCCCGAACCTATCATGGTGCCGGAAGCGAGCTTCAAGGCCAGCGCGCGATCGAGGCCTAGCTTCACGGCCGCATCGCAGAGAGCCTCTGCGATTATATAGAAATATGCGGGGCCGCATCCCGAGAGGGCCATCGCCTGGTCCTGCAAGCTTTCGTCTAATTCATAGGCTTCTCCTAAAAAGGAAAAGATGTCCATAGCCGCTTCGCGGGCCTCCTCACGGGCGAAGCGACCATAGCTGATCACCGATACCGCAGATCCCACCATCGCCGGATTGTTAGGCATCACCCTCACCACCTGGACATCGGGAGGCAGCAAGGTTTCTATGAACTGCGTGCTTTTCCCCATGGCTATTGATATCACTATCTGCCGAGGCGTGACCACGACGGCTAGCTCCGTAAGCACGGTCTCCAGTTTCTGGGGTTTGACCGAGAGGAGTATAATGCGAACATTTTCCGCCGCCGCCTGGTTCGAGGACGCCGCCTCTACTCCATAATCCGCCACCATCTTGTTGAGGCGATCGCTGTCCACATCGGAGATGATAACTTCCTCGGGACTCGCCCAGCCCCCCTGCAACAGCTGCTTGATGATGGCTTCCGCCATCTTTCCCGCCCCGATGAACGCGATCTTACCCACCCGTGTCACCTGCCCTTAGAGTTTAAAATTGGTTGAAGAAACCCTTTTCACGCAACCATCGTTTATCTTCCGCGGAAACCTCGACATTATGGGGAGACAAGAGGAATACCTTTTCAGCGACCCGCTGTATTCCGCCATCGAGGCCATAGGTCAACCCGCTGGAGAAATCGATAAGCCGCTTGGCTAACTCGGCATCCGCCGACTGCAGGTTTACAATGACCGGAATGTCCGCCTTGAATTTCTGGCCAATCTGCTCGGCGTCGTTAAAGGACTTGGGCTCCACAGTATGCATCCTTACCTGTCTGCTTGGAATGGCCTGGACTGAGGCTACCCTGCTTTCCTCCCGCAAGGCTCGACGGGACATCGGAGGCTCAACCCCCTCGGGCTGTTGTGCCTCATCGTACTCCATCATGTCCTCGAATTCGTCATCCTCCACCAAGCCGAGATAGATCAGTGATCTTCTAAAAACACCAGGCATGGCATTACCTCCCCGTAATCATTCCGAAAATATGGCCGTACCTACACGGACCATATTCGCTCCCTCTTCAATCGCTATCCGATAATCCTGGCTCATTCCCATACTGAGACGGCTCACATCCGTCTTGGGAAACCTTTCAGCCAGGTCGTCTCGCAACTCACGTAGCCTCCTGAAATAAGGCCTTGACTCTTCGATGTTCACGATTACCGGAGCTATGGTCATCAGTCCCCGCACTCTCAACTGCGGCTCATCCATCGCCGCCTCCACAAGCCGCGACACCTCATCCGATTCCACGCCGTACTTGCTCTCTTCACCCGAAACGTTTACCTGTAACAACACGTCCTGCCTGATCCCCAGGTGGGTCGCCCTCCGGGCAACGGCCCGAGCCAGCCGTTCGCTGTCGATCGAATGAATAAGGCTTACGTTTCCAACAACCATATTAACCTTATTCGTTTGGAGATGGCCAATGAAGTGCCATTCGATATCGCCGTCTATTTTCCCGACCTTATCCCGCAATTCCTGTGCCCTGTTTTCCCCGAATGTCTTTTGTCCAGCCTGCAAAGCCCGGGCTATCAGCTCCGGGGAACGGCCTTTGCTTACTGCTACCAGCTCGATATCCTCCGGACTGCGGCCCGATTTTACAGCCGATTCCGCCATCAGTTCCCGGACCCTCTGCAGGTTTTCAGTTATGTCAACCAAGCCTTAGTTTCCTTTCCGGTCACCCTGTTCAATAGCCGAACGAGACATGGAAATCATAAAACTCTCCGGTAGGCGTTTCCCATGCCACATCCACCTTATCGACTCGCGATGAGGGAGAGCCCTTGTGAGCCCAATCGATCATTTCGCGCACCGCCGTTTCCTCTCCCTCAAGAATAGCCTCTACCCTTCCATCCGGGCGATTTCTGACCCACCCGGTGAGCCCGAGGGCCTGCGCCTCATCTTCGGCATACGATCGATAGTATACTCCCTGTACCCTCCCGTATACCAAGATGTGCGCCCTCTTATTCACCATTGCCGATTTCAAATCCACCAACCCTATTTTCCGGTCTTCAAAAATGCAAATGCTCCCTGCCTGCCGGTCACTCCTTCCCGACGATAGGAAAAGTAGTCGGGGTTACAGCAGGTACAAATTCCCGTTGTATTTATGTTTTCCTCTTTCACGCCTTCTTCAAGCAGATTTGCCCTGTTTGCCCGATAGAGATCCAGACCGGGCCTCGCACCCCCTTGCACCACGCCGCTCCCCTCGCCATATCTTTCGACGAAAAGGTTGGCCCTGCCTTCGTCGACATGGTAGCAGCACGGTCCGATCCCCGGCCCCATCACGGCCCTTAAATCGAATGGTCGAAAGGAAAATTCCTTTCGGATTTCATTTAGAGCTGCGCTTGCGATATTTTCCAGGGTTCCCTTCCAACCGGCATGCAGCATGGCCACGAATAAACCTTCTTTGTGACCGATCGCCAGGGGTAGGCAATCGGCGGTGAGAACCGCGAGTACGGTAAGGGGCCTATCGCTATAGGCGCCGTCGGTTTTAGGAAAGGCATCGCCCGTTTCGGCCGCTTTCCTGCCATCTTCGCTACCCGCTCGTCTCACGGTTGTACCGTGCACTTGATGAAGGTACACGAAGCGCTCGACCGAGACGCCCAGTTGTGATGCCACTGTCGCGCGGTTGGAACTTACGGACATGGGATTATCGCCACCGCGAAACCCCAGATTCAGGCTATCAAAAGGCGCGTCGCTCACTCCCCCCCGGCGATTGGTAAAGATGAGGCTGAAAGCTTCCCCCAAGAAATGAGAAGCATCTATTGAAGTGGGACGCTCAGTCGGGAAATTACTCGGTTTCACTTTCAGGACGTTCCAATACCTCGATCAGCACTTTATCTATGCGCCTCCCCACAACCTTCTGCGCGCTGAGCCGCAGTCCCTCGAATTCGATGGATTCGCCCTGTTTGGGAATTTTTCCCATAAGGTTGTACATCAATCCACCAAGTGTGTCCCACTCATGAGCCGGCAGGTCCGTCGCCAGTAATTCGTTGAGATCGTCTATTGATATCCGCGCGTCAAAGCTGTACTTGCCGTCGCCCAAATGCTCGTAAAGCACAAGCGCCCGGTCGTATTCATCAAATATTTCCCCGACGATTTCCTCGATCAGGTCCTCGATCGTGACCAGCCCGGCCGTTCCACCGTATTCGTCGAGGACTATCGCCATGTGCATCGGGCCTGTTCGCAACTCGGTCAGGAGTTCACTTACCCTTTTCGTTTCCGGCACGAAATACGGCTCGCGCAGGAATCCGCTCGGCCTTACGTCGCTCTCTCCCCGCTTCAGATAGGGAAGCAGGTCCTTTGCGTAGAGGACCCCTATTATATGATCGAAGTCCTTGTGATAGACGGGGATTCGTGAGAAACCGCTTTTCAAGATCTCCTGCAGCGCTTCCTCGAGCCCGGCCTCGTCACTAAGCATGACCATATCCGTCCTGGGTATCATTACCTCCCGAACCAGGGTATCGCCGAACTCGAAGATGGAGTGAATAAGTTTCTTCTCCTCCTCCTCGATCACGTCCTGCTCTTCGGCGGCGGAAACCAGTGCCTTGATATCGCCCTCCGTAACGAATGGCCCTTCTTTATAGACCTTACCGCCGAACAACCGGATAACCCCGTTGGATATGTATATCAGCAGCCTCACTGCCGGGTAGAAGATTCTCGCCAACAGATTAATATAGGGGGCGACAAAAAATGCCACCTTCTCGGGATTATTGCTGGCGTAGGTCTTGGGAGCCATTTCGGAGAATATGAATATCAGGAAGGTCATTACGCCGGTAGCGAGTGCGGTTGCAACGGGCAGCTTCAAGGCCAGGGCCAGGCTGGTTGCCACGGCGGCTGCGCCGACCTGAATCAGCAGAGTAAATACAAGGATAGTTGAAAGAAATCGGTTTGGCTGATCGAGCAATTTCTCAAGAGATCCGGCCTTGCGGTGTCCTTCCTCCTTCAAAGACATTATTCGGAAGCGGTTTATGCTGACCAGTGCTATTTCCGAAGCCGAAAAGAAAGCTGAAAGAGCCAGGAACAACACGAGCAGCAGTATTCTCCAAACGATTTCAAATGCGGAAATGCCTATTTGGGCCGTCATGCCCGGTATCACCACTATTCTTTTACCCCCCTCAAGCCCAGGATCTCCCTTTCTCGTGATTCCATTCGGCGCCATCCCTCGGCATCTTCGTCCTCATGACCAAGTAAATGCAAAACACCGTGAGCGGCGACGAATTCAAGTTCCTTTCCCGCGTCAACATCATACTGCCCTTTCTCCTTTCGTATAAGCTCAGGGCAGATTATAACGTCCCCCAACAAAAAACCCCGCCGGCTTTCCTCTCGCATCGGAAAGGCGAGAACGTCTGTCGCATAATCCTTTAAAAGATACTTCCTGTTCAAATCGCGCATCTCCTCCAAAGTGACGGCGGAAAGCGACAATACCGTATCCTTTCGCGCCGACTCCGCCTTCAAGACCTTCAAACATGCCTTCTTCAACGCTTTTTTATTAAGTACGAGGCCGGGACCGGCGTTCACCACCACTTCCACTAAATTACCTCCGCCCTGTTCAGTGCGGGATATTCGATCCGCTCGTGGTACATCGCGGACAGGATCCGCACGAAAGTCTGACCTATCTTCTCCAGGTCGTCCAGGGTCAACGGAGATGCGCTCAGCTGGCCGTCTTCCAGCCTCTCCTTGATCAGCGACTGGCTCAACTGTTCGAGCTTGACCGGCGTCGGCTTGTAGAGCGCCTTGGCCGCCGCTTCTATGGCATCGGCCAGCATGACAATCGCGGCCTCTTTGCTCCGCGGCTTCTCTCCAGGGTAGCGGAAACGGCTCTCAGATACCGATCCCTCACCCGTATTCTCCTCCAAGGCCCGCGTATAAAAATAGCGCACCAGCGATGTTCCGTGATGTTGCCCGATTATATCCGTTACTTCCTGGGGTATCTTGTATTCTCTAGCAATTTCCACTCCCTCCCTGACATGAGCGGTTATGATCAATGCGGATAGATTGGGTTTAATATTCTGATGGCCGTTAAAGCCCGCCGGTTGGTTCTCGACGAAGAAGGTCGATCTTTTTAGTTTACCGATATCGTGATAATAGGATCCCACCCTCGCCAGCAGCGGATCCGCACCGGTTTCCCTCGCGGCCGCATCCGCCAGGTTGCCTACGATGACGCTATGGCTGTATGTGCCTGGCGCCTTGGTGATCAACTCCTTCATCAAGGGATGGCTCGGCGATGCGAGTTCGAGCAGGTGTATCGGCGTGATTATACCCGATATCTTTTCCAGAACGGGGAACGAGCCCAGTGTAAGCACCATGGATAGCATCCCGTTTGCGAGACCGAGGCCGCCGGCTACGGCCACGGAATGGAAGTCCTTGATCAATCCCGCGGTAATCATGGAGACTATGGCGATTGAGATGGAAAGTCCCGCTCCCACTCGGAACAGCCTCTCCCGTTGTTGAAAACGTGTAACGAGAATAATGGCGGCTATTCCACCAAGGATGGCTGTCACCATCAGGTAAAAATTTCCTTTTACGATAAGGCCGGTAATAATGCCGCCCATGGTTACCATAAACAACGCGACCAGATGGTCCAGCAGCACCGCGAGCGTTAATCCGACTACCGCCAGCGGTATGAGATAGCCCCACATCAGGTTCTCGTCGGCGAAAACCGAGAAAAGCCTGCAGAGGAGGCAGAATACCAGAAACACCAGGCAGATCATGGCCACCACTCGCCAATTGCCGGCAATATCAGGACGGAAGCGATTAAAGAAAAGTACGGCCCCGACATAGAGCGTAATAAGCAGCAGCACGATGCCGAGCGACTGCTGATAGGTACCCACGGGAGAGAGCGAGCCGGCTTGATCGAGAGCGGTCAGAGTGAGCGGCGTTATTATCTCGCCTTTATCTACTATCTTCTGGCCCGTTTTGTAATTAACGTAAACCGGCTGCACCCGGTTCGACGCGGCCTCCATATCACGCTCTATCATATGAAAGGAATATGGAGTGTTAGGCTTGAGAAAAGTCGCCGCCAGGCTCGCGGCGCTGTTCTTTATCCAGGGTTCCAGGTAAAGATCTTCCGCGCTGCTTTCTATACTCTCGCGTACCGCTTCGATGTTATCGTAAGCGACCGGTCCCGACATGGCAGAGGTCAATAATTCAACCGCCATCCCGTACAGCACTCGGGCGTCGTCAGGGCTCGAGGTCAGGACATCTTGAATAGTCCGCGTATCAACCTCAGGGTCAAATCGCGCCAGCGCACCTATCTTCGCGTCAAGGCTCTCATCGCCCGCAGCCAGTTCCTCTGCTTTGCCGAAGAATTCACTGATTGCGGAAATCGACTCGGCCTGCGCCCCGCGCTCGATGAAATAGCCTCGAATCCTCTGCCTCTCCGCCTCGCGGGCTCGATCCGTGCCCTCTTCATCCACAACGCTGAGATCCTTCGAGGATATAATTGTTTCCATGGAAGGTTTTCCCACTTCGAACCTTCCGGAACGCGGCATATATTCGAGCAACAGCACGGCGATAATAATCACGAGTAAAGCAAGAGACAAGAAAAGAGCTCTCCTCTTCCCGCTTCTGGGAAGCAGGGAGCTCAATCGGGATAATACCTGTCTTGAACCTTCCTTATCGTCCATTTTTACGACCATATTATACATCACCGGCAATCGGCGCGGATTCTTTAATAACGGTCCTCTTCAGCCTATCTCGGAGGAGTGGAAGTCCGGCTTTAGGCGGGCTCGTTGTTCCGCGTATCGTCATATCGCTTATATGCACGGACTATCTCTTGTACGATCTTGTGGCGCACTACGTCCTTTTCATCCAGGTACAAGAAATCGATGCTCTCTATGTCTGTAAGTATCTCCCTCACCACGTTCATCCCAGACTTCTGGCCCCCTGGCAAGTCGATCTGCGTAATGTCGCCGGTCACCACGGCCTTTGAGCCGAATCCCAGCCGGGTGAGGAACATCTTCATCTGTTCGGGTGAGGTGTTTTGTGCCTCGTCGAGCACGATAAATGAATCGTTCAGCGTCCGCCCTCGCATGAAAGCCAGCGGCGCCACCTCGATCACTCCCTGGTCCATATACTTGGTGAATTTTTCCAAATCTAGCATCTCATAGAGACAATCATAAAGTGGCCGCAGATAAGGATCCACTTTTTGATACAGATCGCCGGGCAGAAAGCCCAGCTTCTCTCCCGCTTCTACCGCCGGCCTGGTCAATATTATTCGTCCCACTTGCTTGGTCGTCAGCGCCTTCACAGCCATGGCCATCGCCAGGTAAGTCTTACCGGTTCCCGCCGGACCTATGGAGAAGACTATGGTTTTTTTT
Organism: Candidatus Solincola sediminis; assembly: GCA_001767605.1. Lineage (GTDB taxonomy): Bacteria > Actinomycetota > Geothermincolia > Geothermincolales > RBG-13-55-18 > Solincola > Solincola sediminis. Next base: position 30,560 of record MELM01000038.1, read on the forward strand.
CGTATGGCTTCTATGTATCGCTTCTGGTTCG
>MELM01000038.1:30619-32355 GCA_001767605.1 Candidatus Solincola sediminis
CGGCTGATTATTATGTCCGTGAACACCTCGGTGGGATTGAGCTCCCCCTCCTCGCGCATCATCTCGATTGCCTTCTCAACACTTTCGACATTCAAGGCCATGCCCGAGCTCAAGAGCGTCAACAATTCCTCGAACAAGTCACCGATTATTTCCAGTTCGGCCTCATCGCCGTAGATTGTTATCTCGTTTCCTCTCACCATTATCGTGCTGTTGAACTCTTTCTCGATTATCTTCAGCAATTCGTCCCGCTCCCCCAGCAGGTTGACCATGGGCTGGTGACCGGGAACCAGTATCTTCACTTCATTGGTGCTTATCTTACTCGTTTTCAAAACCTCCTAACTTTGGGGTCGTGCCTAAACATAAACAAGGGGTCAGGCCAAACATAAACATACTAGCCGGGGGGCCAGTGCATCTTCCTTCCGCCCAAGATGTGAAAATGCAGGTGTTTGATCACCTGATCCGCCTCGATCCCCACGTTGGTCACGATCCTGATCCCCCCCTCGGCCACGCCTTCGATCTCCGCCACCTTCTCAATGGCCTGGAAGAGATCGGATAGAAGTCCCGAATCCTCGGTGGTCAATTCCAGGGCTGATGTAATATGACGCCTGGTTATGACGACGTCGTGCACCGGTGCCTGCGGGTTTATGTCCCGGAAAGCCACCATCTGGTCGTCGGCATACACTATGTCTGCCTCCATCCTTCCTTCCGCTATATCACAGAAAATACAGCCTTCCATATACCTTCCTCCCCTAAGATTTTACAATGATATACCATTATTTACCATCATGGCCGTCCACCTCGAGCACAGCTGAACCATCATTCACACCGGTTATCCTTGCCACAACGATGCAACCGGGTCGCGCCCCGTTTGACGGCTCGATGAGAGACCCTTTTATATAATCCTCTGTCGTTCCCAATGCCACGCGCGGCTCTCCCTCCACGATCCTCTCGATTAAGAGCCTCGCACTTTCTCCTATCCTCTCTTTCGCGTAGGCTACGCGCCATTCCTCCGCCAGGGATCGCAACCGACCACACCTCTCCGCGATGGCTCCGGGAGGAACGCATTCCAGCTTATGTGAGGCCCGGGTTCCGGGGCGCTTGGAAAAAGGAAAGACATGCGTTCTCGACGGCCTCGCCTCTGTCAAGACGTCAAGGGTATGGTGGAACGCCTCCTCGCTTTCCCCGGGGTAGCCGGCTATCACTTCCGTCGTCACGGTCATGCCGGGCCACCCCGCCTTCGCCTCACGGCATACCTCGATGAAGTCGCCCGGATTGTAGCCCCTTCCCATATCCGCAAGGATTCCCGCATCTCCGCTTTGCAGGGGAAAATGCAAATGAGGGCAGACCCGACCTTCCGAGACCGACCAAGCCTGGAGCCAGGACATGTCCATATCCTCCAGTTCGATGGAGCTTATCCTTATCCTGAAATCCCCTCCAATATCTAATACTTCCTCGACCAGGCAGCCAAGGTCAAAACCGGCTTGAGGCCTGTACCTCCCCAGGTTTATCCCGCAAAGAACGAGCTCGCGGGTGCCCTGGTCCAGCCATTTATTGGCGAGGGCGAGTACCTCCGCAATCGGCCGCGACCATTCGTCTCCTCTAGCCGTGGGGACTATGCAATAGGAACACTCCCGCTCGCAGCCATCCTGAACCTTAATGAATGCCCGGGTTCTCGAAAGCGAAAGCGGTTGTGCTCCCGCGTCCGCTTCATGCAGCAGACTCTCTATCCGCTGTTC
>MELM01000038.1:32507-32876 GCA_001767605.1 Candidatus Solincola sediminis
CGCCGTTACCGTACATGTATTTACGACACAGAGGTCGGCGAGGCCTGGATCGTTTGATATCGCATGCCCGGCTTCCGCCAGGCACATCTTTAATTCCTCGCTTTCGCCCTGGTTGACCTTGCAGCCGATCGTGAATACCCCAACTCTCGCCATATATCTCCTAAAGCAGACCGTAGTGACATCGTGCCGCCAGGATAAGAACCAAACCCGCCGTCTCAGCCCGGAAGATGCCCTTTCCCAGGGTGACCCGCTTTGCTCCCATTGAGCAAAGGCCGGTTCTTTCTTCATCGCAAAAACCGCCTTCAGGCCCTATAAGCAGCGCAACTTTACCGGGTTGCGTTTCACCAAGCACCTCCGCCGATCTCTTCC
>MELM01000038.1:32961-33334 GCA_001767605.1 Candidatus Solincola sediminis
CTGCCCGATAATCTCCAGGCCTCCATGGCGAGCTTGCGCCACCTGTTCAGTCTTTCCCCGGCTACGTCTTCGCTTTTTCGAGAACGGCGTGAGGAAAAGGGAACCAGGGAGGCCCCGGCTTCCGCGCAATCCTGCACGACCCTGTCCATTTTGCCGGGTGAAATCAACGCCTGGTAAAGATAGATCCTGGGTATCTCCTCCGGATGGCGTTCTACACTATCTACAATGATGAAGGTCTTCGAGGTACTCATTTCGCGGATCCTGCCGCTTCCCACAAGGCCCTCGCCATCAAGTACCATTACTTCTTGATCCCTGTGCATCCTGAGAACCCGGCTGAGATAATGATGATCGTGGCCTTCGACGTTGATAGTTC
>MELM01000038.1:33356-50014 GCA_001767605.1 Candidatus Solincola sediminis
GATATAAAGCCTGGGTATGGTCAAGCTATTGCCTCATCGCCTTTCGGATGCGCTGCATAAGATGCGGCGCCTCCTTTCCTTTTCTTTCCAGTTCCTGGTAATCTTCGAGCAATCTCTTCTGCTCGCCGCTAAGCTTTTTGGGGATTTGGACCTCAAGGGTCAGGTAGAGATCGCCCTTGGACCTGGAATTAAGCTTAGGCATTCCCTTTCCTTTTAGCCGGAAGACTTCACCCGGCTGGCTGCCGGCGTGGATGCGCAGCGTCTCTTCACCGGAAAAGGTCTTGATCTCGACTCCCGTTCCCAGAGCGGCTTCGGCCAGGCTGACCGTGACAACGGCGTGCAAGTTACTTCCTCTTCTCGCAAAGGTTTCATCCTCCGCGACCCGGATTTCTACGTAAAGATCCCCGGCCAAACCGCCCCGGTTGCCGGCTTCGCCTTTTCCGGGGACTCGGATGCGATCACCGTCGCTCACTCCCGCGGGTACGCTTATTCCAATCTCATCCGCTATCTCGTTTATCCCATCACCGCCGCATTTCTTGCAGGGATGCAAGTTTATCTCTCCACGGCCGCCGCAACGAGGACAGGCCGCGCTGGAGCTGAATGTGCCGAAGGACGTTCGCCGGGTCGTGGTGAGGGTACCCTGTCCCCCGCACTGCGGGCAGATCTCCAGGTCGTATCCTTTCTGCAGGCCAGCGCCCTCACATTCCTCGCACCTCTCGTGGCGGGGAATATCCAATTCGCGCTCGGTCCCGGTATAGGCTTCTTCGAGAGTTATCTCGAGCACATAAAGGAGATCGCTCCCCCGGCCGGGTCCCCTCCTTGTTGCGCCGCGGCTACGTCCGAAGAACATGTCGAAGATATCTCCGAAGGGTGTCCCGAAACCCTCGAAACCCGTACCGTAGCCTCCAGCGCCTGGACCTTGCTCGCCGAAAAGATCGTAGCGTTGTTTCTTCTCAGGATCACTGAGGACCTCGTATGCCTCGGTTGCTTCCTTGAACTTTCCTTCCGCGGAACCGTCATCGGGATTGACATCCGGATGGTATTGGCGGGCCATCTTACGGTAAGCCCGCTTGATTTCCTCCTGATCGGCATCCTGGCCCAAACCAAGAACGCCATAGTAATCTTTCATAAAGTCCTATTATTCACCCCAGGTTATTCTTTGAGCAGCTCAAGGCTGCGGCTTAGCGATTTCGCAATGAAATCCACGGTCGGGATTACGCGTGCGTAATCCATTCGAGTCGGCCCTATGACACTGACCGTTCCCATCATCTCATCTCTTATAAGATAGGGCGTCGCAACCAGACTGAAATAATGCAGTTCCTTGGACAGGTTCTCATCGCCGATTCTCACCGTGAGCTCATCCGACCGCAACGCTTCATTCAGCAAGTTGAGTATAAAATACTGCTCCTCGAAATGCTTCAGCAGGTTCTCTATGCGCGTCATTCCCTCGTCATCCAGATGGCGCAGGAGATTCACCATGCCTCCAACAAAAACCTTTTCATACTTCTGTTCGGACAAGATATCTTTGATCGCTTCTATCAGCTTGTTCGCCAAGCGCGGCGATTTCAGCTCTTTCATAGCCTGCGTCCCGGCCAGTCTCTTCAGTTCCGCAAAGCCCTTTCCCTGCAGATTGCGATTGAGAAAGCGCTGTATCTCCTCTAGATCCTGGTTCTTGTCCCTGGCCAGGTCGAGCAGTCTCTTCTCGACCCTACCCGTATCGGTGATGATAACCAGGAGGATCATATCCTCGGCCAGTTTTACCAGGTCTATATGTTTTATCGAATTGCGCCGCAGCCGTGGGGCTATGATCATCGCCGCCGAGCTGGTCAGGCGTGATAGCAGCATGCTCGTCTCCTGGAGAAGGTTCTCGAGCTCACGGCTCTTGTTCGAAAAGAGGGTGATTATCGCTTCCCGTTCCTCGTCCCGCAAGCGCGGACGGCCGCCGAGGCTGTCCACATAAAAACGATATCCCAAATCGGTGGGAACTCTACCTGCGGAAATATGCGGTTGATAGAGGTAGCCCAAGCCCTCGAGCTTGCTTAACTCATTACGTATGGTAGCCGGGCTTATGCCAAGATTTATACTTTGCGCAAGCGACTTGGATCCAACCGGCATGCCGCTTGTAATGTACTTATATACTACTGCCTTCAGTATCTTTTGTTGTCTTAGGTCCATCATTTAGCACTCTCCTCCTTCGAGTGCCAGGATACTCTCACCATAGCCAAAAGGGAATACCTCGTCAAGCGCATCGGAGACTATCCACATCAGGCAGGAGGCCGGCAATTATCGTATTCGAAACGAGCATGCCGCTGGGAGTGAGGCGTATCCTTCCCAGCCGCCTTACGATAAGACCCAGCGCCTCAAGACCGTCAACTGAATGCCCGACAAGTTCTTCTCGGACGCCGGCAGTAGTCCTCAGGCCCAGCATTATCTCTTCGCTCTCCCTTTCAGACAGGTTCAACACTTCATAGCTTTCGAGTGTCGAGCCTCCGGATTTTATATTCTCGATGTACTGTAGGACCGAGGATCTGTTTGAGAAGCGACGTTCCGCAATAAGGGAATGTGCTCCCGCCCCCACCCCGAGGTATTCTTCTCTAGACCAGTAAGCCAGGTTGTGGCGACTCTCGTAACCGGGCCGGCTGAAATTTGAGATCTCGTACTGCTCATAACCCCGCTCGCCCAGCGTACTCACAAGCGCCAGATATTCATCAGCCGCCTCATCCTCTCCCGGTAGTGCTACCTCGCCGAGTTCGACTCGCTTAGCAAGAGGCGTGCTTTTCTCGAGGGTCAGGCCGTAGAGACTAATATGATGAGGTCCGAGGTCGAGCACATCACTCAGCGAATCCGACGCAGATAGCCGGCCGGCCGCAGGCAACGCGCAGAGCAAGTCGGCCGAAACGTCGGCGCCTGAGGCTAGCGCCGAACGCATGGCTTCTACTGCTTGGTTCGCGCTGTGCCGCCTTCCGAGAAAGGCCAAAACATCGTCACTCAGAGATTGAACCCCCATGCTGAAACGGTTGACCCCACCTTCCCGGGCTTGTATAAAATCCCCCGCGCACCAATCGGCCGGATTTACCTCCACAGTTACCTCAGTTCCCGGCCCCCGTCTGAAATACCGGAATACCTCCTCCAAGAACCGCGCCACCTCTTCCCCTTTCATGATGGAAGGGGTACCGCCGCCGAGATAGAGCGATCCCAGATCTCTCCTCTCCTCCCCGATGCACCGCGAGCGATTTTCGATCTCCGTGATTAGAGCGTGGTGATAGAGCGCATGTAATTCTCGTGATGCGACTCTTGAATTGAAATCGCAGTAGGCGCAGCGTGATACGCAGAAAGGCCAATGAATATATAGCCTCACTTGGGAGTCTCCTCGCGCGTCGCCCTCAGCGCGGATATGAAGGCCTCCTGCGGTATTTCCACCTTGCCGACCATTTTCATCCGCCGCTTGCCCTCTTTCTGCTTCTCGAGCAGCTTTTTCTTGCGGGTGACGTCGCCGCCGTAGCACTTAGAGAGAACATCTTTGCGCTTGGCCTTGATGGTCTCCCTCGCCACCACCCTGCCCCCTATGGCCGCCTGCACGGGAACGTCGAAGAGCTGCCTCGGTATGAGTTGGCGCAGGCGTTGAGATATCTTTTTTCCGTAATCATGGGCGTGATTCCTATCCACGATAGCGGAAAAGGCATCCACCGGTTCACCGTTTATGAGGATATCCAGTTTAACCAGGTTGCCCGGCAGAAAGCCGATATGCTCGTAATCCAGAGAGGCGTATCCCCGGCTACGCGATTTAAGCTGATCGTAGAAATCCACCACTATCTCCGCCAGCGGCAGCTTACAGCGTATCTCTACCCGCCTGCCGGAAAGATATACCATTTCCTGGTAAACACCCCGGCGCTCCTTCACCAGCTCGAGGATGTTCCCCATGTAATCGGGAGGAACCAGAATGGTCGCTTGCACGTAGGGTTCGCGTACTTCCTTCAAGGCTGCGGCGTCGGGCATGTCCGAAGGATTGCGTACGAAGACCACCTCCGCGTCCCTGGTCTCCACCTCGTAAACCACGGTCGGGGATGTCACGACGAGTTGCAGCCCGTATTCCCTGTCCAGGCGCTCCTGCACTATTTCCATATGCAGCAGGCCCAGAAATCCGCAGCGGAATCCGAATCCCAGAGCACGCGAATTCTCTCTGTTATAAGTGAGAGCCGAATCGCTCAGCTTGAGTTTATCGAGGGCATCACCGAGATCGGCGAAGTCATCCGCTTCTATGGGATAGACTCCCGCAAAGACCATGGGCTTCGGTTCCTGGTATCCGGGTAGAAGATCCGCAGCCTGCCTCTTCTGATCGGTTATCGTGTCGCCCACCTTGATCCTCGAGACGTCCTTGATTCCCGTGCTTATGTATCCTACGTCTCCGGCTTCCAAGTCTTGGCAAGAGATCATATCCGGCGAGAAATATCCCACCTCGTTTATTTCGCTCTTCACTCCGGTTGCCATGAATAAAGCCTTCATACCCTGAGAAACAAGGCCCTCTTTCACCCGGACAAAGGCTATGACGCCCTTGTAAACGTCGTAGGTCGAATCGAAGACCAGGGCCCGCAAGGGCAACTCCGGATCGCCGGAAGGAGGTGGAATTTCTTGCACAACGGCACGCAGCAGATCCTCTACACCCTCCCCCGTCTTGGCGGAGACCGCGAGCACATCGCCGGAGTCTACCCCCAGGAGATCGGCCAACTCCATGGCGGTATCCTCGAAATCGGCAGCCGGAAGGTCTATCTTATTTACTACCGGAATGATAGTAAGACCTCCTTCCAGAGCCAGATAGGCGTTGCCGACTGTCTGCGCTTCGATGCCCTGGGAGGCATCCACCAGGAGTATTGCCCCCTCACAAGCCACGAGACTACGTGAGACCTCATAGGAGAAATCTACATGGCCGGGAGTATCGATCAAGTTCAGGCGGTACTCTTCTCCCTCGCCGAGGGAATAGTGCATGCGAACCGCCTGCGCTTTGATGGTAATGCCTCTCTCCCTTTCAAGCTCCATGCGGTCCAGGTATTGATTTGCCATTTTCTGGCTGGGCACCGTATGAGTGATTTCCAGGAACCTGTCCGCGAGAGTGGATTTTCCATGATCGATGTGCGCGATTATGCAAAAATTCCTTATGTTGTTTCTATCCATTAATGTCACCGATGCAATTATAGCATCGGCCCAGGGCGCTTCTACCGTCTACGATTCAATATGATGTCCGGTATTCTTAGAAAAAGGGATTAAGAATACGCAATCCACCTCTATTTTGTATATCTATGTCGCTTAGGATCGACATGGCATCATTCACTAAGGGACCAATCCCTTTGTGGAGGTGGGTCTCTTATGCTACAATTTCCCCTGTTCAAACAAAGGAGGAAAGTTTTTGCCGAATATCAAGCAGCAGGCCAAGCGAATGAAGCAGGCCGAGAAAAGTCGCGTGCGCAACAAGTCGCGCAAGTCGGAGATAAAGACCTACATCAAGGACTTTGATGCCGCAATGCAACGGGGGGATCGCGAGGAAAGCGAGCTTCACCTGAAAAAGGCGGTCCAGCACTTGGATCGCGCAGCAAGCGACGGCGTCCTTCATAAGAATAACGCTGCGAACAAAAAATCGCGTCTGATGCACAAGTTCAATACGGGATTTTAGTCTTATTTCTTAGCGCAACCGCGCTTCAAATCTTTCACGTAGCGTCTCGATGATGCTATCACGAAGAGGCATGACTTCTTCATCCGTCAATGTACGATCGAGGGCGTAAAAGGTAAGCTTGAAAGCAAGGCTCTTGCAGCCCGGCCCCACCTGTTCTCCCCTGTAAAGGTCGAACAACTTCACTTCACGCAATAGAGGGCCGCCCGCTTCTCTCATGACGTGCTCGACCCTCGCGCAGCTCGAATCCTCGGCGACGACTACAGCGAGGTCGATCTGCACAGCCGGAAAGCGGGGAATCTCCCTGTATCGAGGGTCACGGGACGATGCGATCAGTGATTCCAGGTCGAGTTCCATAACCGCTATCTTTTCAGGCAACTCCGCTTCTCTCGCTACACGCGGATGGAGCGTGCCGATATAGCCGGCTTCGCTCCCTTCTATGGTAATGAGGCCGGATTGGGCAGGATGCAGAAAAGGGAATTCCTTGGCCCGAATATCCCAATCACATATATTCAAGGCCCCTATAAGTTCCTCCAGCACTCCTTTGATCGTATAGAAATCCGCTTCTTCCCGCTCCCCGCCCCACTGCTTGTGGAACCACTCGCCACTCATAATGCACCCAAGCCTCAATGGCTCCCGCGGAAGCTTCTCGTCTCCATCGCTAAGGAAAACCCTACCTATTTCATAGAGGTGAAGATCGGTTACCCGCCTGTTGAAATTGAAGCTCAGGGTCTCGAGCAGCCCGGGCATGAGCGAGGGTCGCATTACTGAAAACTCCTCGCTTATCGGATTGCGGACACGGAACACATCGTTTGGTAAATATTGCCTGGAGGGATCGAGGATATCCAGCCAGCGAGGCGAAATGAAGGCATGCGTAATAGCTTCGTAAAGCCCTTCGCCGGCCATCGTACGGCCAATACTTCGCATTTTCTTCTGCCCGCGGGAGAGTCCCCCGATGTTCTTTGACGTCAGCGGCAGAGTTGATGATATTTTCTGGTAGCCACGGAGGCGGGCGACTTCTTCCACCAGGTCGATTTCACGTTCCAGATCCGGCCTGAAGGTCGGTACGATCACGCTGACCACTTCGACGCCGTCCTCGACCTTGGTACCCGCCATATCGAGTTCTATCGATCGCAGCAAATCCGCTACCTCATTTGAGCCTAGCGTTATCCCTATCAGCTTGCCGGTCCTCGCCACCCTTAAATCGATCTCGACCGGTTCGATAACCCGCGGGTGGGCATCCACCGCCCCGGCCATGACATCTCCTCCCGCCAGTTCCCGCATGAGCTCGGCGGCACGATCGGCCGCCCTCACGCATCCGTTAGGATCTACACCTCTTTCGAACCTGTAGCTCGCTTCTGATGGAAGTTCTTGGAAACGGGCGGTGCGCATTATATTGGGAGGATCGAAATGTGCCGATTCGAGAAGAATTCTAGATGTGCGCTCGCCTACTTCGCTCTCTTCCCCGCCCATGACTCCGGCAAGGGCAACCGCGCCCTTGGAATCGCATATCAACAAGCTATCCTCGGTTAACTTCCTGTTGACGCCGTCGAGAGTAGTCAGCGTCTCGCCGGCTTTCGCCCGCCTTACTATAATATGGCCTTCCTCGATCAGATCGTAATCGAACGCATGCAACGGCTGCCCAAGTTCGAGCATGACGTAGTTTGTAATATCCACCACATTGCTTATTGGCCGGACGCCCGCAGCCTGAAGCCTGCGGCGAATCCACCACGGCGACGGCCCTATTTTCACCGAGAAGATGAGTCTCGCAGCATATCTCGAACAAAGGTCGGGGTCGAGAATCTCTATTATTACCAATCCTGATGCGGGTTCCGCGATTTCCTCTACTCTGCTCGGCGGCATCTTCAGTTGCTTGCCGGTCAGTGCCGCAACCTCCCTCGCCATGCCGACCATGCTAAGGCAATCAGACCGATTGGGAGTTATTTCCACCACGAGAACCTGATCGGGCATGGAAAGCACAGACGCCAGATCGCGTCCTATTTCCACCGCATCGTCGAGCACCATGATTCCGGAAGCTTCCTCGGATATGCCCAGTTCCTTTTCGGAGAGGATCATCCCGTGCGAGGATATTCCCCGAATCACCGCCTCTTCTATCACGGTGCCGTTTGGGAGCCGTGATCCGGGTGCCGCCAGGGGTACCTTGATTCCCGGTTTGACATTGGGCGCGCCGCAGACGACTTCCCTTATCGAGCCCGCAATATCGACGCGGCACAACGAAAGCCGGTCCGCCCGCGGATGGGAGGCTACCTCCAGGACAAGGCCCACCTGAAAACCCTCCAGGCCCTTACCGATCGTCTCTATTTTCTCAACCTCGGTCCCGCTGTTCGTCAAGAGGTCGGCAATCTCCTGAGCGTCGATTTCAAAATCGACATAATCGCTAAGCCATTCAAGAGAAACCCGCAAGGAATCCTCCTCAGAACTGTCTCAAAAGGCGCAGGTCATTATCGAAAAAATATCGTATGTCGGGTACGGCGTATTTCAGAAGAGCGATGCGTTCCACCCCCATGCCGAAAGCGAAGCCACTCACACTCTCCTCGTCGTACCCCACGTATTTATAGACATTGGGATCCACCATGCCGCAGCCTAATATCTCCAGCCATCCGCTTCCCTTGCATACCCGGCAGCCCTTCCCCTCGCATATTATGCATGAAACGTCCACCTCGGCACTGGGCTCCGTGAAGGGGAAGAAATGGGGCCTGAAGCGGATGTCCCGCTCCTGGCCGAACATCTGCTTGGTAAAATATTCCAAGGTGCCCTTGAGGTCTCCGAGCGTTATGCCCTCATCGACGACCAAACCCTCCACTTGATGGAACATGGGCGAATGGGTGGCATCCGGCACGTCATAGCGAAAGGCTTTGCCGGGAGATATTACATAGAGGGGCGGCGGTGTCGTCTCCATCACGCGCACCTGTACCGGTGAGGTTTGCGTCCTCAAGAGGACGTCCTGATAATCTCCCTTGGGATTTTCGATATAGAAGGTGTCCTGCAGGGATTTAGAGGGGTGCCATTCAGGCGTATTCAATGCCTCGAAGTTGTAATAGTCGAGTTCGACCTCCGGACCTTCGACCACCTGGTATCCAAGTCCAATAAAGATATCCTCTATCTCTTCTATTATCTGCGAGAGCAGGTGACGGCTGCCCCGCTGGATGCATTTGCCGGGCAAGGATATATCCAAAGCCTCACGCCGCAGCGCCTCTTCCAACTCCAGATCCCCCATTGCCGCGGCCTTTTCATCCAGTGCACGCTCGGCGTAGCCTTTAAGCTGATTGCCCAGCCGGCCGACACGCTTGCGGTCTTCGGGAACCAGATCCTTTATGCCTTGCAGAAGCGAAGTAATCTTCCCCTTGCGGCCCAGGAAAGCCACCCGGACATCCTCTATCGCGGGCAGGCTGCCCGCCGCCTCGAGGTCCCTTTGCAGCTCCCGGTAAAGCTCGCCAAGCTTCGGGTCTTCAGCGAGTTCTCCGGGTACCGGCTCACGGCTCACCTGTGGTTCCTCCTCTCCCGGCAGCGCTGGATCTCATATAAAAGCACGGCGGTGGCCGAAGAGACGTTTAACGATTCCGCCTTTCCCAGCATCGGTATGCGCACCGAGCCGTCAAACATCGCTTCCTCTTCCTCCGGTATGCCCCATGCCTCGTTTCCCATTACGACGGCTACGCGTTCGGGCCACTCCACCTCCCATGAGTTGATGCCCTCATGCGCTTCCGCCGCGAAAACAGTATAACCTGCTCGCCTTACTTCGTGGATAACTTGCGGCGCTCCTCCCGCGATCGTTATGGGTACGTGGAAGATCGAGCCCGCAGTGCTTCGCACCGTCTTAGGGTTATAGATATCCACACTCTCGCTGCATACTATTACTCCCCCGGCGCCCGCTGCATCGGCTATCCTGACCATATTTCCCAGATTCCCCGGATCCCTCACCCGGTTCGCTATCAACATGAGAGAGGGCTGGGCCTCGAGCAATGCAATTAAATCGATATCGATAAAATGGCAGACAGCAATGACACCCTGGGGTGTGGTAGTGGTCGTCAGGACTTCCATGATCTTTTCATCTACGGAAAAACAGGGAATCGATCGACCGTCGATTAGATGCGAATAGGCATTGAGCACTCCGGCCCCGCGCTCGTTAACGATAATTATTTCGGGCTTGGATGGGTGGCTCAGGGCCTGGGCGACCCCCTGTATACCTTCAACGAGGAATTTGTGGTCCTTATAGCGGAAATTGCGCTTGCGTAATCTGCGGCAGCGCCTGATTCGTTCGTTCTTTACGCTGTTGATCACGCCGGAAGCGCAAACCCCATTAAGCCCTCGCCTCCTCAGCAACCGGCTCTTTCTGCAATTGATCTTTCGCCTTCTGCACAAGTGCCGTAAAGGAGGCGGGATCTGAAACGGCTATATCGGCCAGTACTTTGCGGTTGACGTCTATCTCTGCCAGCTTCAATCCCCTTATGAAACGGCTGTAGGAAATCCCATTCAATCTCGCGGCTGCATTGATGCGGGCTATCCATAGGCGGCGAAAATCCCTCTTCCTGGCCCTACGGTCGCGATAGGCATATTGCAGCGAATGCATGACCTGTTCATTGGCGCTCTTGTAGCTCCGGCTCCTTGCTCCACGATAGCCCTTGGCCATGGCCAGTATTTTTTTCTTCCTTTTCTTTCGTGCAACTGCGTGTTTTGTTCTCGACATATCAACTCAATCCTTTCCGGAATTTATGTTCGGCTTAATCAGGGGTAGCCGGGCGTTTAACCCTGCCTCAACATCCTGCGAACGCTTCCGATATCTTGCGGCGAGACTTCCTGCTTCTGGCGAAAACTTCGCTTACGCTTCGACGATTTCTTGGTGAGGATGTGGCTTCCGTAAGCCTTGCGGCGCATGACCTTTCCCGTCCTCTTTATCTCAAAGCGCTTGGCCGCGCCCCTGTGGGTCTTCATCTTCGGCATATCTTACCTCCGTCATTTCTTAACCATATTCGGGGAGACGATCATCTGCATGTTCCTGCCTTCCAGCTTCGGCATGGATTCCACCGTTCCCAGTTCCTGCAGTTCCTCAGCCAGTTTCTCGAGCAGATTCTTCCCCAGCTCGGTATGGCTCATCTCCCGCCCTCTGAACATTATGGTAACTTTTACCTTGGAACCGGCGTTTAAAAATCGCTCTATATGCTTCTTCTTGATCTCGTAGTCGTGCCTGTCTATTTTGGGACGCATTTTCATTTCTTTGAAGGTGACCACGCTCTGTTTCTTGCGCGCCTCTTTCATCTTCACGGTCTGCTCATAACGGTATTTGCCGTAGTCCATGATCTTGCAAACCGGCGGATTAGCCTGCGGCGCCACTTCCACGAGGTCGAGGTCCATATCCTCGGCCAGCTTCAATGCCTCTTCGATCGGCTTGATTCCTATCTGAGCACCGTCCGGACCCACGAGGCGAACCTCTTTCGCCCTGATATCCTCGTTTACGCGCGCATTTTTCTCTATCTGGCATCCCTCCAATTCAAACGAAAAGGATAGCGGTTATATCTCGCTATCCACGGGTTAGAGCTCTCATAAACCCTGACAATCCTTTTTTTTGACCGCCGGGTGAGAAGCAAAACCGCTTCTTCTTAATATTCTTTTTACCAGGATGAAGTATAACAAAACTCCGGAAAATATGTAACAAAAGACCAACCACAAAGAACTAAGACTGTAAGCTCTTACAAAAGAGACGGTTTTCTCGCCTCTTCGCGGAGTCCCTTCACTAAATAGCTGGATTAGCCGCCCAGATAGCCATTGGCCAACTTGACCGCTTGCGCCGCATCGGAGCCAAAGGCGTCAGCGCCTGAATACTCGACCACCTGCTCGTTAACCGGGCCCCCGCCGATGATTACTTTTACTTCGTCCCTCATCCCCGCCTTTTTCAGGACATCCACCGTTTCCTTCATGGAATCGAAGGCGAGGGTCAGCAGGCCGGAGAGTGCGAGCAGGGAGGCGCCTGTCTCCTTTATTGTGGAAATGAACTTGTCGGGAGGAACATCCACGCCAAGGTCGCGCACCTCGTATCCCTCACAGCGTAGGAGGGCAGCCACAATATTCTTGCCGATATCGTGGAGGTCGCCCTTGACCGTTCCCAGCACGATCACGCCCCTGGAATTCCCCTCCTCCGGTTTGAGATGGGGTTCTATCTCAGCTATGGCCTCCTTGAAGATCTCGGCCGACATGATGAGTTCGGAGAGGAAGTATTCCTTTTCCTCGAAGCGCCTGCCCACCTCGGCCATTCCTTGTCGCAGCCCCTCCACTATCGACATGGGATCTTTACCCCTGTTGAGCGCCGCCTCGACCTCGTCAAGCACCCCCTGCTCATCCAATTCCACCAACATCTTTGCCAGGTTCTCACTCATGATATATCCCCTCTCCCATGCTCCGCGGAAGCCTTATTTGATTCTCCCATCGAAACATCATAACGAGAAGTACGTCCCGGTTTCCCTTGATCATCCCCAGCCTTCCATCAAGCATGGATGGGATACTTCCCGTAACGGTGCACTGATGCCAGCATGACCTTCACGTTTTCCGGCTTGGCATCTATAGGAAGGGTGCACCCGGAGCTTAAGATGAATCCTCCGTCAGCCCCTATCTCCTTTATAAGGCGCCGGCAGTACTCATCAACCTCGTCCGGTTCGCCCAGCTTGAGCATGGTGGCCGGCACATCTCCCATGATGCAGAAGTGATCGCCGAGGATTTCTTTTGCCTTGAAGATATCGGAGGTGCCGTCGAGATTGAGCACGCACTTACGGACGGGCAGGCTCTTGAGATAGGGATAGAAAGCCGTCCAGTCGCTATCGAGGTGAAGGAATGGCGTTATTCCCTTGCCCACGAAATATTCAGCCATCTCCTGCCATTCCGGCAAGGCAAACTCCTCGAATTGCTTGGGACTGATGCACGAGGCACTGGTCCGCGCCCCTCCCATGAAGACCCTCTTCAGGCCGCTCAACTTCACCATGAGGAGGCCCTGCATTTTCATGGGCATCATGAGGGCTTTGGCGGCGGCCTTGACCTCATCGGGGTAACGAAAGAGATCCAGGACGAAATCGTTAAAGGAGCGCAGGCAAATGGAGATCCATTCCAGGGGGGTGAAAGGGATGTTATAGCCGACGGTTGTCTCCACACCCTTCTTGAGCCAGCCCATCCTCGATCTCCGCATCTTAAGAGTGTCTATGCCTATGGTAGCGATCGCTTTGGCAAGGCCGATTGGGTTGCGGAGCTGGGGGTGCCTGATCTTTAAGGTATCCAGCAGCCATAGAATGGAGTTGCGATCCTTGAGACGGGCATAATCCTCGCGGCCGATCATGGATTTCTCCACGAATTGGAACTGCGCGTCTTCAGGCACTCCGTTCACACCGGGCATGATCGGAGGCTGCGGGAAGATTATTTCCATGATCCTCCCGATACCTGCATAAGATAAATGCTGCCCATCGATGGGCCCTAGATCGCTAATGGTCTTCTCCAAAGCCAGATCCGCCTTCTTGATGTCGAAGAACATCTCGCGCTGGGTTATACCTCCATAGCGGCTGCTGAAGAAATCGTAAATGGGAACGACAGGCACGCGATCCGGCTTCCCGATCCTGATGGCAGCCTCCAAGCGCTCTGTTGCCGTCATGTAGGCCATGGGTCTCCTCCTTGATTCCCTATCCGTCTACCCCCGCGCCTTTCTACCGCAGCCCGCTCTTTCGCCCTCCCAGTTGTTCGCGGACGTCGCAGCGAAATATTAAACCGATTGCGGCGGAGATGCCAATCACTTAGTTGGCGACGGTCACAATCGTCGCATGATGCAGCGTCACATGAGTGAGGCCCGACCCCAATTTCAACGAGCCTAATTTCAACTCGCTTGTTCAGCCTGTTCGCCTTCGATGTTCTCTCGGAGAAAGAAAGGGAGGGTCAGGCTGAAAGTGGTTCCCTTACCCAGTGTGCTGCTCACCCACATATCACCGCCATGAGCAGCCACCAATTGCTTGCTGATAGAAAGGCCCAGGCCGGTTCCGCTCTGCTGGCGCGTCGAGGAGGAATCTACTTGGTAGAATTTGTTAAATATCTTAGGGAGATCCTGAGACGAAATCCCGATACCATTATCCAAGACCCGGATCAGACACTCGTTTCCAAGGCTTCCCGCTTTGACCTTCACCGCGCCTCCGGGCGGGGTGAACTTAATCGCATTGTGAATAAGATTCATGAAGACCTGGCTCAAACGGTCGCTGTCTCCGTTGATGTAAGGCAGGTCTTCAGGTATCCCCAGCTCCAGCAAAATCTCCCTATCCTGAGCCATGTTATCCAATTGTTGGACAACGCCGCCTATAACATCACCCAGCCGCACGGGGTCATGGCGAACTTCGATAATGCCTTGCTCTATCCTCGAAAGGTCGAGCAGATCATTGATAAGCTGTGTCAGGCTCTCGCTTTGTTTCTGAACGATATCCAGGTAATGGCGCTGCTTCTCGGTCACCGGACCTACCCTCTCCGCGGTCAGAAGTCTGACGAAGCCGGTTATCGAGGTGAGCGGTGTCTTAAGCTCATGTGACACGATCGATATGAAGTCTGATTTCAGCCGGTCGAGCTCAACATAGTAGGTGATATCGTGAAGGAGGATCACCGCGCCGCTCACCCTTCCCTCGCTATCCATCAGGGGTACCCAGAAACTCTGAAATATGGTTGGCGGTTCAGTCCCCAAGGTCATTTCGATCTTGAGGTTCTCGCCCCGCCGAAGAACCTTATTCAGCATCTCCGAATAGGTCATTTCTTTTAGATCGATGATGTACTCGGCCCGCTCGAGCAAATGTGGCAGATCTACATCATAATCTCCCGCCCGAAGATTGAGCAGACGCGATATGGTAGGATTCGCCAGGATGAGTTTGGCGTCCTGATCGATAACCATGAGGCCGTCGCTCAAGCTGTTTATGATAGCCTCTATCTTGTTCTTATCCTCAAGAGTAGTCCTGTACAGATATCCCTTCTCCAGAGCAAGGGCGGCTTCGCTGGCAAGAGTAAGCAGCAGCCTGGCGGCTTCGTCATTGAAGGCATTGCTTTGCCTCGATGTACAGCAGAGCACGCCGATCACACTGGAACTGGCATAGAGCGGAACGACTATCATCGAGGTGTAAGCGATCCTCTTGAGGAAAGGTTCGAAGCGGGCGTCTTCTTCACAATCCCTCAGTATGACGGGAAGGACGGCCGAGGCGGATACATAAAGGGGGTTGTCGTTTGACGGAACCATTAGGTCCTCCAGTGCGCCCGCGGTGAACCCACGCTCTCCCTGGATGTGCAACCTATCGGCGGACTGCCAGAGAGCTATGGCAATGGCATCGCAGGGGACCAGACGCAGGGAGTTCTGAAGAAGAATGTTTAGCATCTCTTCCTCGTCCAGGGTCGAAGCGAACTTCAGAGAGACGGCATAGAGGGTAGATAACTCCTGTCTCTTGGTGTCCGCCTCGTCGAATAAATGCGTCAGGGTTTTCTTCTCCCGCTCCTTTTCGCGAGCCTTGCTTATTACGAAGAAACCACAGAGAGCGAGCATGAGGTAGATCGGAACAGCAATCGCCATGTTTTTCAGGGTCTCGAAACTGACTGTTTCGTAAAGAACCGGTGCGAAAAAGATCGCGCAGGTGACGGCTGTGATAAGAATCGTCTCCAGCAATTCGAAATAGGCTGATGAGAAGATGATAACAATCAGGAACAGCAGCGCCAGGCTGCTTTGGCTTCCTCCGGTGAGATAGATCATTAGTGCGACCAGCGAATCTGTGGCAACCATCAACGTGAAGAAACCCGCCGGATGGTAACCCTCATAGGGGAAAAAGCGGTGGGCTATGAAGACGGCCATGCCCAGGAAGACGAAAACCCAGAAGGCCGGGGACTGGACGCGGCCTGAATATGGCACCACGAATAACAGAGTCGCGACCACGATCGTCAGCCAGAACAGCGACGCGATGAATCGTGTAGAGCTGAGGAGTATTCTGACGCTGCTTCGGTGCCCGCCTATCCGGCCGGAATCCCGAGCTCGCGATCCCCGGGCACCGAATATCTTACTCTTCATGCCCAACACCGCCGGTATCAATCCACGCGACGCCTGTCGAAGACGAAATTGCTTCCCTCCATGGCCTTGGCATATTTTTTTAGTTCGGCTGCAATCTGGGCGACCTTGCCGGGATGGTCAATGAGACGATAGGTATTGTGAACTATGGCTACGCTTATGGTCATGATTGGGAATTTAGTAATATTTCCCATGCGATCGCTGCTTATAATGAAGCCGTTCTTCCTGTCCTCAGGTTCATAATGTGCCGGTATGCGAGCATCGAAGAGCCGGATGATTTCCTGCGTAATCAGCGGCGCCCTCTCCATTTCCGTGACGACAATGAAATCATCACCGCCTATATGGCCGATGAAATCTTCCTCATCGCCGTACTTGTCAACTGATTCCAGGATCACCTGCGTGGTCAGTTTTATCACTTCACTCCCCGCCATGAAGCCGTAGCGGTCGTTGTAAGCTTTGAAATCATCCAAATCCGCGTAACAGACCGCGAATTTGAGGTCGGCGCGGATGCGCCCTTGAATGGTTTCTTCTATGGCACGGTTTCCCGGTAGGCCGGTTAAGGGACTCGCTTCGCCGTCCCTGATCGAGCGCCGTAGATGCATGTTTATTCTGGCCTCGAGTTCCAACGGATCGAATGGCTTGGTGAGATAATCATCCGCTCCTGTCTCCATACCCTTGATCTTGTCATCGAGCATCCCCCTGGCGGTGAGGAGGATTATAGGGATATGGCTGGTGAGCGTCTCGTTGCGTAAGCGGGTGCATACCTGCAGGCCGTCGAGATCGGGCATCATGACATCGAGGATAATGAGATCCGGTCTCTCCTCCTGGCAGAGCTTAAGCGCTTCCTTGCCGTCTCTAGCTTCTATGGGTTTGAACTCATCGCAGAGGGTCTCCACGATAAGTTCACGGATGTATGGATCATCGTCG
>MELM01000038.1:50045-52567 GCA_001767605.1 Candidatus Solincola sediminis
CCTGGTCTTGTCCTGTCCTTCGGAGTCGCCTTTCAGAATATCGGTGAACAAGAAACACCTCGCCTTCCTACGGCCATCATGGTAGGTATCGTCTGTTCCCGTCCCCCTCTTTATCGCCCCTTGTAGTGCGAAAAAATAACGAACTCTCTTTAGAGTTCGTTATTTTCCAGGTCATGACCCGTTAGGCCTCACCATTAGTAAAATTACTCGGTCTTTTTCCTTCCGGGCCTCATCCTGCTGAAGAAACCCTTTACTCTATTCTTCACATCTCGGTAGCTCATTAGACCCACCTCCTGCTTTTCATATCCATCTATACATAGCGTCGCGCTTTCGGGGGCGGCGGCCAATGATATGTATCATTATGAAACCGCGTTAATTTTGTGAGAATGCGCCAATCAGTGGAGATAATCCTAGAAGGTTATTCCGGATTATATGAAACGCGCCGCTAAGGTCTCGGTTGACCACCGCTAACTAATATTTTCAGTGCCTGCAAGAAATAGCCGGCTCTGTGTTTAATACCGTGAGTCCTGTAGCTGCAGGTTAAATAATGCAGGCTCATTCCGGGCCTGCCCTTTATGTTCAAGCCCAACACATGTCCGATGCTTGAGGGATACAAGGGTATGATCCATCCCAGTTCTACGGGCCTGAACTTTTTAAGGGGCCTATTTTCAAGCGAGCGCATTATGTTCTTTCCCGCTGCTCTACCCGAAGATGCCGAAAAGGGGGCGGCTTTCCTCAGGTACCCATCCCCGCTTTTTATGGCGGCAGAATCCCCGGCGGCAAAGACATTTTTATATCCCGGAACCTGTAAATATTCAGTTACGTTTATTCTTCCATCAGGCAAAGTGGTGAACGTACCTGATATATCTTCAATTGCTCTCTTTGACCCGCTCGTCCATACAAAGAATACGTCTTTAAAAATCTCTCCGGTTTCGAGGGCGATGTCATTGCCGTTGAACGATTCTACCGTTGATCTTTTTATCACCCTGAACCCAAGGCCCGACATAAACGATTCAAGATAGTCGCTTATATGCGCCGGTAAATTTCCCAAGACCCTGTCGGCTTTCTCTATAAGGACAACATTTATTGTTCTGGCATTCGTTTCCGCATATGCTTTCAAAACGCAAGCAGTTTCTATCCCGGTAAAACCCGCCCCCGCGATAATTACGGTATAAGATTCCCTGTTTTCTAAATATTTACTGAATTCTTGTTCTATCCTTAAGGCCTCCGTAAAAGAATCAAGCACGAAAATGCGGCTCAGATGCTGGTTAAAGCCGTAGAAATTGCTTACGGAACCCGCAGAGAGCAGTAAATAATCGTACTCATAATCCTTTGACCCCGCCGAAACGCTTTGAGCATCAAAATCTATCCTCTCAATCTCCTCATTCTTGAATAGAACTCTCTTCGGGAGCAAATCCCTGATGCTTGCTTTGGGTAGATTCTGCTTAATTCTTTTTGCCGCGATATCCGGGAGAGAAGGCATCATGGTTGTATAGTCGTTCTTATCAAAAATCATGGTTTCATATTCCGGCGCAGTTACAGTAAATTTCCCCAAGGGCTTAAGCGCCGAAATTCCTGCAAAGCCCGCTCCGGCAATAACTATTCTTTTCATGGGTTGCCTCTACATGCTCAGGGCCTTCCGTAAGCCCGTTTTAATCTTATTATGTTCGCTGAAAAGACTTTTAAATATCTAAATTTGGAAAAAGAAGATTTTAAGCCTGTGAAAAGGCCGCGGTTATTTGTTTTTAAGACAGCGTAATCTCGCTCAGCCGTTTACGGGATCACCCTCGTGGCATTCGAGGATGTGGAGGAAAGTCTCAACTACCTGCGGATCGAACTGGCTTCCGGAGTTCTTCATAAGCTCGGTCTTGGCGATCTCGAGGGGCAGAGCGCGGCGGTAGGGGCGATCGGAGCGCATGGCCTCGAAGGCGTCCGCCACCGCTAATATCCGGGCGCACAGGGGAATTCTTCTTCCCTTCAAACCATCGGGGTATCCCGTGCCATCGAAGCGCTCGTGATGGTGCAGGATTATCGGCCGCGGTCCCTGCAGGAATTCAACCGGTTCGACAATGGAATCGCCGAGCAGGGGGTGGGTTTTTACGTGTGTATATTCCTCGTCCGTTAGCGACCCGGGTTTGTTGAGGACACGACCCGCAATGCCGATTTTTCCAATATCATGAAGAGTGGCGGCATATTTCAGTTTCTGCCGCTCCCTCTCATCAAGTCGCATGGCTTCCGCGATCAGCAAGGCGTACTCGGTTACCCTTTCGGAGTGGCCATGCGTGTATGGGTCTTTCACCTCTATCGCTTTGGCGAGTGCGCTCACAGTGGAGAAATAGCTTCTCTCTATGTCTTCGTATAACGCTGCGTTCTCTATGGCCAGGGAAGCCTGTGCCGCGATAGCCCTTACCACCTCTATTTCCGACTGTTCGAGATCCTCGGGCTTCTTGGGGTAAAAAATAGCAAATATCCCCGTCATGCGCTCCCTTGAACTCAAAGGGAACATGAGCACCATGTCCACC
>MELM01000038.1:52644-52962 GCA_001767605.1 Candidatus Solincola sediminis
TAAAGTGGAAAGATATTCCTGCCCGAGTGCATAAAAACCGATGCCTTGGTCCCTCTCCTGTTCCCATAGAGCGTCCTCTATGAACCCATAATAGGCGCCCGGCACGAAGCGTCCCCGCTCCTCATCCAGCAAATATACGACGCACATGACTACACCACAGAGGTCAACCGTCATCTGCACCATCTTGTCCAGTATCTCTTGAATATCGAGGGTGGAGTTGATCGCCCTTGCTATTTCGAGCAGAGCAACCGTCTCCTTGATCTTGCGCTGCTCCCGGGAATGTAGTTCCGCATTCTCCATAGCGACCGCCAGCCGGCT
>MELM01000038.1:53010-57487 GCA_001767605.1 Candidatus Solincola sediminis
GTTGCCGCCGCAGAGCAATGCCGCCGCCGTTGTCCTTCCACGTACGACGAGGGGCACCAGCAATACGTATTGAGCATCGGGTTTGAGACCCTTTACACAGAAGCGGGCACGTTCAGCTTCTTCACAATAGGGTTCTCCCTCTTCGATTATCCGCCGCGCTGCTTCACCACTTATCTTCAGCTCCCGGCTCTCATCGCCCGTAAGGCCTTCCTCTATTTGGTGGACAAGCTTTCCCTCCGGTTCCACCTTGAAGAAGCAAGCCTCCTTCGCCCCCGTCAACAGCTTCAACCTGGCCATCCCCTCCTTCATCAGCGTGGCCGGATCGAGAGTGGTTGCGATGGTATCGGGGAATCGGTCTATTTCCTTCTGATGTCTCCACACGTCTTCCCGCCTGTTACGTTCTTCCTCAAGATACGTATCGAATAGCTGTGACTGGGCGCGTATCAGACCCCGATAAATCGTGGATAGTTCGCTCTCGCCGCGCTCTTCGAGGTAACCCAGCAAGCTGCGGCCAAGGGCATTAACAAGCGAGGTTATGGATTTCCATTCGATTGTCAGCGGACCAAGTACGGATCGTGCATCCTCCAGCCCGGTGCCCCCTGATGAACCGTTGCTATCGTCGCTTATATAGTCGAGCACCGACGCCAGGAATTTATTGACATTCATTCCACTATTTGCCAGATTCTCGAGTTCCGACCCCGGGACGAACATCATCGCCCTGGTCAGGATGTCCTCCCGGCCGCTTCTAACAATTTCGGTCGCTGTCCTGCCTGTCATAGTACGATTATCGGCAGGGCCCAACCCCGTTCTTAGCGTCTAACCAATACCTACACAAAGGTGTCAGGCACCTTTGTGTAGCCTTTGGCCTAGAGGGTGCGCAGGAGGTTTGCCATCTCTATCGCGGTTACTGCCGCTTGCCATCCCTTGTTGCCCTGCTTAGCACCGGCCCTTTCCACTGCCTGCTCTATGGTATCGGCCGTTATGATCCCAAAGGACGCAGGCACGCCCTTATCCAGGGTCACGCGTGCAATCCCCTTGGAGACCTCGGCGGCGACATAGTCGAAGTGTGGTGTCGATCCTCTTATAATCGCTCCCAGGCAGATCATGGCATCATAACGTCCCGATTCCGCCATCTTCGCCGCGATCAGGGGGATCTCGAAAGACCCGGGCACCCAGGCTGTATCGACACTCTCCATATCCGCGTCGTGTCGTTTGAGCGCGTCGAGAGCGCCGTCCAGAAGCCTGGTGCTTATGAATTCGTTGAAACGGCTCACCACTATCCCCAGCTTGAGGCCGGTCGCTACCAGGTGGCCTTCATAAGTAGTAGACATACAAATCTCCTTTCGCTTAGAGCTCCAAGATATGATCCAGTTTGTCGTTCTTGGTCTTGAGGTAAGTGTAGTTTTCCTCGCAGGGTTCTATGACCAGGGGAACCCGCTCCGTCACTTTGAGGCCGTAGCCTTCAAGCCCGACCCTCTTCGCCGGGTTGTTGGTTATAAGCCTCATTGTGGTCAGCCCAAGGTCGGAGAGGATCTGGGCGCCGATGCCATAGTCCCTTGCGTCCGCCGGGAAGCCAAGGTCGAGGTTGGCCTCTACGGTGTCGCGACCCTGCTCCTGCAGCATGTAGGCGCGGAGCTTATGAGGAAGTCCGATACCTCTTCCCTCATGGCCGATCATGTAAAGGAAAACACCCTGACCCTCCGCATCTATCATTTGCAGAGCCTGTCTCAACTGCACGCCGCAGTCGCAGCGGAGCGAACTGAAAACATCTCCGGTAAGGCATTCGGAGTGAACCCTCACCAGGACGTCTTCCTTTCCTTCCACATCTCCTTTTACCAGCGCCAGGTGATAACCGCCCTCCGCTATCGATTCGAATCCGACAGCCTTGAAATCACCCCACGCAGTCGGCATCCTGACTTCGGCAATGCGCCGAACCAGTTTTTCGGTGCGGTTCCTGTAGCGGATCAACTCCTCGATGGTTACCATCTTCAGGCCAAACTGCTTTTTTATCTCCACGAGCTGGGGAACCCTGGCCATGGTGCCGTCTTCGTTCATGATCTCGCAGATCACCCCCGCCGGGAAAAACCCTGACAGCCTGGCGAGGTCCACAGCCGCTTCGGTGTGTCCGGCACGCCTGAGCACGCCACCCTCCCTGGCCCGCAGTGGAAAGACATGCCCGGGCTTGGAAATATCTTCCGGCCGCGTCCGCGGGTCGACCACCGCTTGTATGGTGACGGCCCGGTCGTAGGCCGAAATCCCCGTGGTTATCTTGCCCTTGGCTCCGATCGAAACCGCAAACGCTGTTTCATGGGTCGAGGTGTTATCCGCCACCATAGGATGAATATTCAACTCATCCAGGCGGTCGGGCGTGCATGGCATACATATCAATCCGCGGCCATGCCTGGCCATGAAATTAACCGCCTCCGGAGTCACCTTTTCCGCCGCCATCAAGAAATCGCCCTCGTTCTCGCGGTCCTCATCATCGACCACGATGATTATGCGCCCCTCGCGTATTTCTTCAATGGCATCTTCGATGCTGTCAAATGTTCTCTCTTCAGTCTCGCTCTCTTCATCCATCACGCAAATCCTCCTTCAAGTAACTTCCTATAGAGAGAGGCGTCGCCCGACTCATCCGCCTGCGACGATCCCTTATCCAAAAACCTCTGCACATATTTGGCAATGATATCGACCTCAAGGTTCACGCCGTCTCCCGCTTTTAACGACTTGAGGTCGGTCTCGTGGAGAGTGTGCGGGATCACTGCGGCCGTGAATTCGCCGGCCCGTAGTGCTCCTATGGTCAGGCTTATACCGTCGACCGCCACCGAACCCTTATCCACCATGTAGCGATCGAGATCGCCCGGATAACCGAAAGAATAAAGGGCTCCCTCGCCCGATTTCTCGATATTCCTTACGGTTCCGATCCCGTCGACGTGACCCTGCACGATGTGCCCGCCCAGCCTGGAATTCAGGCTGAGTGCCCTTTCCAGATTTACCGGACTGCCTCTCCTCATCCCGCCGAGTGTAGAGCGGCCAAGGCTCTCCGATGACATATCCGCCGAGAAGTATCCCCGCCCCGTTTCCACGGCCGTCAGGCATACCCCGTTTACGCTCACCGATTCGCCTATTTCCAAATCCTTCCATACCTTCTCGGAAGAAACCGTTATTCGAGCCCCCTCGCCTGCAACCCTCAGCTCCCGAACCGTCCCGACTTCTTCGATGATCCCGGTAAACATCTCTCACCACTCCGAAATCCGTGCCCGGAGGAGGATATCTTCTCCCAGACGCCGCACGTCTTCCCATTCGAATCGGATAGCCTGGGATGGATCCATTACCGTCCTGCCGCGCGACCATGACGGCGCCTGTTCATCACCGAAAGCCTTGGGTGCGATGAAAAGCATGAGCCTGTCGACAAGCCCCTCGGCAAAGAGAGCGCTGGTGAGGGTCGGTCCCCCCTCGACGAGAAGGTGCACTACCTCGCGGCGGGCCAGTTGAGCAAGCAGCTCTTTTAGATCAACGCGCCCTTCCTTCTCTCCCGCCTGCAGGATCTCGACATCCCTTCTCCGCAAGAACTCAGCCTTCTCCCGATCATATCCGGAGGCTACGGCCATCATGACTGTGGGGTTTCCGCCTTGCGCGAGCCGGCTGTCCAGCCCGATCGATAATTTCGAATCGACCACAATCCGCTTGGGTGGTCTCGCCCCATTCATCCGAACATTGCGTACCGTCAATTCGGGATCGTCCGACGCAACCGTTCCTACTCCAACCATCACGGCATCCGCCTCCCGCCGCATCTTGTGCGCAAACCGCCTTGCCTCCTCACCGGTGATCCATCTCGAAGCTCCGCCCCGAGCGGCCACCTTGCCATCCGCCGTAATTGCCGCTTTGACCGTGACCAGAGGCGTTCCGGTGCTCACATACTTTTCATAGGCGGCATTCAATCGCCGGGCCTCTTCCTCAAGAAGCCCAGCCTCAACAGCCAGACCCGCTTGTACCAGCCTTTCACGGCCGCCTCCCTTCACTCCGGGATTGGGATCCGGTGCGGCCATGACCACCTTTTTAACGCCGCAATCGAGTATTGCCTGCGTGCAGGGAGGCGTCCGCCCCTGGTGGTTGCACGGCTCCAGCGTCACATAGAGGTCGGCTCCCTTTGCTTCATCTGCCGCTTCCCTGATAGCCTCCACTTCGGCGTGCGGCATACCGGGCCCCTTGTGATAACCCTGGCCCACCACTTTGCCATTCTTTACCAGCACCGCTCCGACCATCGGATTCGGGTGAGTCATACCGCTGCCTTTGGCGGCAAGCCTCAAGGCCTTTTTCATGTGCTTCAGGTCGCTGTTTCCGATCATGCTCTCCATTTCCAGGAAAAATAAAGGGCGCCGGGAGCAGCCCGACGCCCGAAATCAACGGCGTCTTTGGCCTTCTCCCATCCGGACTTTAACCGTCGGTGCCGGAATTTCGCCGGCTCTGCCTTTCGGCT
>MELM01000038.1:57493-60657 GCA_001767605.1 Candidatus Solincola sediminis
GGTCGGGGTTTTCACCCTGCCCCGAAGACCTTCTATCTTCTAATTCAAATTATAAAAGCTAAGGGAGTTGCGTGTCCAGAAGCGGGCTCAATAAGAATCGAGTATCGCACGCATTTCGAGCGCCGCCTGGCGCGGATCTGGTGCCGCGTATATAGAGGAGCCCGCCACGATGACATCGGCGCCGGCGTCGATCACCATTCTCATGTTCTTGATGTTGACGCCGCCGTCTACCTCCACTTCGAGCTCCAATCCACGGGCCGTTGCGGCTTCCTTGAGCTCGGCGATTTTGCCGAGCGCATCGACTATCATCTCCTGACCGCCGAAGCCCGGTACAACAGACATAACCAGGACAAAATCCATGATTTCGACACATTCAAAAAGTACCGATGCCGGTGTCGCCGGGTTTATGGCCACACCCGCAAGCACGCCCTTTTCCCGCAATTGCTCGAGCAACTCGCGGGGTTCAGGCACCGCTTCGATATGGAAAGAAACCCAGTCAGCGCCGGCCTTTATGAAATCTTTTGCGAAAGTTGCGGGGCGGGAGATCATCAAGTGTATGTCGAGGGGAAGGTCGGTGACGGATCTAATGGCCTCCACTACAACCGGACCAAAGGTTATGTTGGGAACGAAATCCCCATCCATGACATCCAGATGGATAACATCGGCGACACCGTTAAGATGGGCTATCGCTTCCCGAAGATTACTGAAATCGGCATTCAGGATGGAGGGCGCCAGCTTGCGAACGGCCATTTCATTTCACCTTTAGTTGAACGCGTTCCAGGGGATCGTAGGTCGGCCCCTTCGAGCTCAAGATACTCTCGTAGAGAGTTATTTCCCTTACATCGAAGGGCATATTTTCCAATCCCTCCAGTCTATTGCCAAGGTTTTCCAGGTAATCGGCGCAATCGATCGGTTCTTTCAATCTGGCCAGGGTCAGATGGCCGGCAAACGGCCGCTTCTCACGCTTCACCCCGAGTTTTTCCAGCCTGGCATCGAGCTTCATGGCGATCTTCCTCGCCTCCTCGCTTCCCTCCTCCATACCGATCCACATGACACGAGCCCGTCTCTGTGTGGGAAATGCGCCCGGCTTACCGAAGCGAGCTCGGAAACCCGGGGCTCGTTCGGCCGCCTTACAAACCTCGGCGCTTAGTTTTTCAAACTTTTCCCTCTCCAAATAGCCTATGAATTTCAGGGTGAGATGCAGGTTCTCCGCCTTCACCCACCTGGCGCGACTGAGAGTTCCTTCCAGTTCAGTCATACTATCAGAGAGTAGTCCGCGAATATCATCCGGGATATCCATCGCAACGAAAAGACGTATCTTCCTTTCGGGCACTTACTTTGCCCCGCCCCGCAAATAGAAGTAGGTAAGGGCGAGCGCTACGGTTGATGCCGCCTCCCTCACCATCTCACGATCTCCGGGAAGGCGGTATTTCCAACTGGACATCCCTTCCCTTGTGGCTATCCCGAAGGCGATCGTTCCCACCGGCTCCTTCTCGCCGCCGCTTCCCGGCCCGGCTACGCCGGTAATAGCTATCCCTATGCCGGCATTGAGGCGTTCCTTAACCCCCTGCGCCATAGCCATGGCTACTTCCTCGTTTACGGCGCCCTTTTCTTTGAGCAGATCGTTTGAGACTCCCAACAGGTCTTGCTTGGCTCGATAGGTGTAGGCGATAATTCCACCGTTGAAGTAATCGGAACTTCCTGGAACCCTGGTTATCCTCTCCCCGACCATGCCCCCGGTACAGGATTCGGCCACAGCGAGCGAAAGGCCTCGCGACCTTAGCTCCCGCCCCAAGTTTCCCTCCAATGTGGCGTCGCCCTCGGCAACCAGCCACTCGGCCAATGATTCCCTCACTATAGCCGCGGCACCCGACAGCTGTTGGGCATTCCAGGATGATAGCCGGACTTCTATCTGGCCGGGTCGCGCGCGGTATGACACGTTTATATCTTGCATGTTCGCAAGCTCGGCATGAACCAGCTCGCCTATTTCAGATTCCGGCTTTGCGGCGATATGAAGCGATACGGATGATTTGCGGTTCTTTTCCTGCAGGCGTTCATCAAGCCGCGGGAGGACATCCGCGGACATCATGTTTTTCATCTCCCTGGGGACGCCCGGCATCAGCACGAGGTACTTGTCATCGCGTTCGATCCACTGGCCGGGAGCGGTCCCAAGCCGGGCGGTGAGTGGAATAGCGCCCGCTACGAGATCGGCCTGCTTGAGATTGGAGGGCGCCATCTCCCTGCCCATCTTCTCGAACAGGGCTTCGATCAACCGCTCCAGGTCCTCGTTCCTTTCGAGGCGCGAATCGAGTGCATCCGCAACCGCTTCACGGGTGATATCATCATCCGTCGGTCCCAGTCCTCCGGTCACGATTACCATATCCGAAGCTTCCATGACCCAAGTAATGGTATCGCGCACTTTATCTTGATCGTCCCCCACTACCACCCTGAGGCCGACCTCGAGCCCGAGGGACGAGAGTTTGGTCGTAATGTAATCGGAGTTGGTGTCTGGTACCCTGCCATCGAGCAATTCATCTCCTACGGAGACAATCGCGCACCTATGCATCTTTTTCACCCGGTTGGGCAAGGTACTTGCCGGCCTTGTGAATGTAGTCATAGCCCGAATAAAGGGTGAGGGCTATGGTGACAGCCACGGATGCGTTCTTGGCAGACTCATACCAATCGGTGTCGGGGTGCATGGCTATCAAGAGGAGGGTCATGAGTTGTGAGTTGGTTTTCAGCTTGCCCCAGATGCTGGCGGGTACCGATGAGCCGCGAGCGCCCGCATAGGCGCGGAAAAGAGTTATGAGGACTTCGCGCCCGATGATGACTCCGGGCACCCAGCGAGGAAGCCTCTGTTTTGCGGCCAGCATGGCAAAGGCGGTCGAGAAGCAGATCTTGTCCGCCAGGGGGTCGAACCACTGCCCCATTCGCGTTACCTTGCTCTGCTTCCTGGCCACGTAGCCGTCGAGGAAATCAGTTAGGGCTGCCACGCCGATGGTGCCGGCCGCGAGCGAATTCCTCAAGCGGTCGTCTTCGAGGAGCAGACAGGCAATGACCGGCGCAAGCAGGATGCGGAGGGCGGTAATCGAGTTGGGCAGATTTATATTGCCATCGGCTATGCCTTTATCCTCTGGGTTAATCATCGATAGCGCCAATCAGAT
>MELM01000038.1:60737-62707 GCA_001767605.1 Candidatus Solincola sediminis
GATGACCCCGTCAACTTCGGGCGCCTCCCGCCACGACCTGGCCTCCCAGTAACCGGGGGCTTCGAGGCTCCTGCCCTCGACCAGGACCTGTAATCTTCTTCCTATAAAACCGCGGGCCTTGTCCCGCATTATCTCTTCCTGCAGCTCGGTCAGGCGTATAAGCCGCTCTTCCGCCCGATCCGCTTCAACCATTCCGGGTATTGAAAATGCCCGGGTTCCTTCCTCCTGAGAATATCTAAAAAGCCCTAACCAGTCAAAACGCTCGCTTGCTATGAAATCCTCGATCATGGCAAAGGAGGCATCATCCTCGCCCGGGAAGCCGGTCATAAAAGTTGCGCGTAGAGACACGTCGCCCAATTCGTAACGGATGCGGTCGAGTAAACGGTGATGCGATGCCCCGTCCCCTCCTCTGTTCATCTTTCTAAGAATGGCCGGGTCGACATGTTGTAAAGGGATATCCACATATGGATAGACCTTGGGATCGGCCATGGAATACAGGATTTCGTGATCGATTCCCTCAGGGTGCAAATACATCAGGCGCAGCCTGAAATCCCCTTCCAGTTCACATAAACGGTCGATGAGGAACGCGAGGTATGATTTTCCATAAAGATCGATTCCGTAGGAAGTGGTGTCCTGAGCGATAAGCACGAGTTCCTTTATCCCTTGCGAGATGAAAAACAACGCTTCGTCCCTTATATCCTGCCATGGCCTGGATACAAGCGGCCCCCTTATTTTCGGTATCGTACAAAAGGAGCATGCTCGCCGACATCCTTCCCCCAGCTTGATGTACACATAGCCCTTTTCAAGGGTTGATGAAAAATTCCGGGGTGTTCCCGCTTTCATCACGTTTTCACTGCCAAGCAACTCAGGCAGGTGTGCATAGTCGGGGAAGTCGATAAACAGATCCACTTCCGGCAGGAGTTTCTCGAGTTCCGGCTTGCCATATCTGGAAACCAGGCAGCCTGCGACCACGAGCTTCCTAGCTCCGCCTTCCTTAAAATCAACCGCTTCCAGAATCGATTCGACGGCTTCCTCCACCGCCGTTTGGATAAAAGAGCAAGTGGTTACGAGGATCACATCCGCTTCCTGTGGCTGCTTCGCTTTCTGCCACCCGGAATCAAACAGTCCCGAAATGAGCGAGTCCGAGTCGACCTCGTTCTTGGGACAGCCGAGCGATATCAAATAAAAGGCATTATTTGCCATCATGCTCCTTTATGCTCATGGGTCTATATCTTCGTTAATTGCTGGGGATTGTCGCCTGCAGAACTGGAGGAAGTTGATCGCCGTTCCCGGCTTCAGCCTTTTATTTCTCTTATCTTTTCGGCAACCCCGCTGCCTACTTCCTTGCCGGAAAAAAAGGAGACCGATTTTCTTATTTTCTCAGCCAGTTCATCGAGCTGATCGATGGTGAGATCATCCATAGTGGTGCCGATTAATTCGCAGTTCTTCCTGGTCGTTGCCTTTGCGATAAAATCGCCGACTGAGGCCGCCAAAATCTTTTCAACTTCCTGCGCCAGTCTGTTGGCCACCCTTTGACCTCCAATAATGCGAATTTGCCCACGCTACAGCCCCGTCCACCTGGTACCCGAAAAGTCCCTCGTATGTTGAATCGGACAAGACATTACCCTTCTTTAACCTGCCTCTTTCTAATCCCGGGCGGCCTTCTGCGCTTCACGAAGCCTCTTTTCATCTAGCTCCTCTTGCGACATCAAGACGGCGCGAGGCTTGCTTCCCTCATACCCACCGACCACGCCGCCCTCTTCCATAAGGTCAACAAGTCGGGCCGCGCGCGCATAGCCTACCCGCAATTTTCGTTGCAGAAGCGAGGCCGATGCCATGCCTGCTCTGACAACGATTTCAATCGCTTCGTCAAGAAGTTCATCATCCCTCGTTTGCTCGCCTTTCTTGGCACCTACTTCATCAAGGATCTCATCCTTGTATTCCGCCCTCTTCTGGCGCTTGATGTATCC
>MELM01000038.1:62859-75848 GCA_001767605.1 Candidatus Solincola sediminis
AAAAGCAATGCGGGAAGGCATATTTGCCTTTATAAGGCCTGTCACGACATCGACCGACGGCCTCTGCGTGGCGACCACTAGATGAATACCTACCGCTCGCGCCATTTGTGCGATGCGCGCGATGGAATCCTCCACTTCCGCCGGGGCGACCATCATGAGGTCGGCCAGCTCATCGATGACCACCAATATATAAGGCATGGGACCGAAGATTTTGTCGCCCTTCTCATCCTTCTCGGCCCCCAGCCCTTCCTTTAATGCCGGCACATAAGCGGTTACGTTCTTCACTCCCGCTTTGGAGAGCACCTTGTACCTTAGCTCCATTTCCCTAACCACCCATCCCAGCGCGCCCGATGCTTTCTTGGGATCGGTTATCACCGGTGTTAACAAATGGGGGATGCCGTTGAAATGGCTGAGTTCGACGTACTTAGGGTCAACCATGACCGCGCGCACCTCACCGGGCGGCGCAGTTAAAAGAACCGATGCAATCATGGCATTTATACAGCAGCTCTTGCCGGTGCCGGTCGCGCCCGCCAGCAGAAGATGGGGCATTTCGCGCAGATCGATAATTACAGGATTTCCGGCGACATCCATTCCTAAGCCCACCCTCAAAGGTGATCTCTTCTTTTGTGCCGGGGGCGTCTCCATGATATCGCCGAGGGTTACCAAGTCCCTCTCCCGGTTGGGAATCTCTATGCCTATAGCCGATTTGCCCGGTATCGGCGTGATTATTCTTATATCCGGTGAAGCCAGTGCATAGGCTATATCGTCGCTCAAGTTGAGCACGCGGTTCACCTTCACACCCGATGAAAGCTCGACCTCAAACCTAGTAACCGTCGGACCCCTGGTCACCCTGGTTACCGCCGCATCAACACCAAAGTCACTGAGCGTCTTTTCCAGAACAGCAATACTCTCGTTGACGCTCTTGCGCGACATAGTGCTCTTTTCGCTGCGTGCAAGCAGCTCGAGAGGAGGTAGCCTGTATCCTTTGCCCATTTCCGGCTTACCCACCTCGATTGCCATCTGGCCCGTTTTTTCGACGACCAGCTTTGGCGGTGGAGGTAAATCGATCGGTGCTTGCGGCGGTCTGGGGGGAGAATGAGAGTCTTCCGCCTCTTTAGCCTCCGTGAACAGGGCTTCCCGCTCCTCGTCCTCTGCTCGATCCCCTGTTTTAACTTTGACGGCCGCCGCTTTCTGCCTCTCCTCCCTTTTCTCCATGCGACGCTCTCGCCTTTTCTCTACTCTCTCTTCAAGAAGCTGGGAAACGGTAAGGCCGGTAAGCAGCAGCGTGCCCACAAGAATCATGCCAATTACCAAGACATAGGCTCCCGCCGAGCTGAGCAGCTTCACCAGCGGCCAAGCCATTGACGCCCCCAGCAATCCTCCTCCCGTGAAAAGGTTGGCTCGATCGAACATGACATCGGCACCGCCCACTCCCAGATGAAGGATGCCGCAAAGGCCTAGTATGAGGACTGTAAGTCCCGACAACTCCACCCAGGTAAGCCTCCATTGGCGGTCTTCCGAACCGGCAATGTTTCCCAGGCGACCGAACAGCAGAGCGATTCCCAGCCCGAAGATCACAAACGGCAGCGGATAACGGATGCGACCGAAGATATAGGAGAAGAACCAGTCAAGGCCCCTTCCTACCGGACCAAGCGTTTCAGGAAAAAAGGCCAGGAAGAGCAGAATGGCCACAACGATGCTTGCCACCCCATAAATCTCCCGGATATTACGGGGCAAGCCTCTTTCCCTTTTCGCGCGCTTCGCCGGCGCTCTCTTGTTCGCCGCCTTTTTCCGGCTCTTGGATTTGGAACCCGACATATCGCTTCTCCTAAGTATTCATCCCTTTTTTCCACGTCGCCCCATCAATAACCTTGCTCGTGTGTCTTGAGATGTGTCAACCCTCTAGGGTGCCGTGTCTTGATTCTTGACTCTTCTTGACTCAGGCAAGACTGGAAGCCCTTATCCCTGAGTCAAGAATCAAGACACGGCACCCTAGAGGGGTTAGAGGTCGAGGATTTTTTCCAATCCGACTACCAGGCCTTTCATGGCGGGGACCTTTCTCAAAGCCAGGATGACTCCCGGCATGAAGGAGGTTCGATCAAAGGAGTCATGGCGAATCGTAAGCGATTGGCCCTGGCTTCCGAAGATGACTTCCTGGTGAGCAACCAGGCCGGGAAGCCGCACGGAATGGATGGGGATTGTGCCCGCCGGTAGACCAGCCGCCTCTGAAATCATGTCGGCCGTCAATCGCGACGTGCCGGAGGGCGCATCGATTTTCGCCTGATGGTGCAGTTCGATTATCTCGCAGCCGTCCATATAACGGGCGGCTTGGCGGCTGAAGTGCATCATGAGGACGGCTCCGATCGCGAAATTGGGCGCCACCAGGCAAGCTGTTCCCATCTTTCGCGCTAATTCTTCCCAATCCTTCAGATCTTGCTCGGCAAGACCGGTTGTTCCGACAATGCAATTGATGCCCTTTCTCAGGGCGTAGGACACGTTTGACCGCGCAGCTTCCGCGATCGAGAAGTCGACTATTACCTCAGCCCCGTTCTCTGCTAGCGCAGTGGGTTCGGCGCTGATTCTCAAATCGGATATCAAGCCCGGAATGAGTTCGGAGAGGGCGGTTTCGGCGCGAACAGCATCAACGGCACATACGAGCTCAAGATCCGATTCTGCGCTTACCGCCCTGCAGACTTCTCTCCCCATGCGTCCGGCCGCTCCGCAGACTCCAACCTTCACCTTGCCCAACCCCCTTGATTTAAAAAAGGTGGCCCTGCAATTCATGATCTCCGAATGGGCCGATGGCGGTTACCACGAGCTTGCGGGACCCGAATAGTTCCCGGGCCAGTTTCCGCACATCCTCGCTGCTCACAGCGTTTATCTTGGCAAGAAGCTGGCCCATGCTCAGTATCTCACTCTGGCAGATGTCCGCCTTTCCCAATCGAGTCATTCGGCTGCCACTATCTTCCAGGCTTAGGACCAAGTTCCCTTTTATGTGGCCTTTGGCCCGCTCCAGCTCCTCCTCGCTGATCCCCTTTTCCAGGATACGATCCAATTCTTCTTTTATAAGCTCGAGAACAGCGGAGGTATTTTCAGGGCTGGTGCCGGCATAGACGGCAAAAAGCCCTGTTTCTATATACATAGAGTGATAAGAAAAGATGGAATAGGCAAGGGAACGCTCCTCCCTCACCTTCTGAAAGAGTCTGGAACTCATCCCCCCACCCAGCACGTTATCCAAAACGGCAAGGGCGAACCTGCCCGGGTTTTGCCGCGGTAAGCCCTTGGTTCCCAGCACGATGTGCGCCTGCTCCGTCGGCCTGTCGTAAACCACCGTATGGGCCCTTATCTCGGGAACCATTGTGTGCCGCTGCTGGCGGTCGCCCGCGCCCTCCTTTTCCATGAACCTGTTTATGAGATCGACCACCCGCTCATGCTCGATGTTTCCGGCGACTGCAACCACAAGGTTGCGCGGGTTATAGAAGCGTTCGAAATAGTCCGCCACCTCGTCACGCGTCAGGGTTTTTATTACATTCTGGTGGCCGAGCACCGACTGGCCCAGCGGATGCGCTTCCCACAAAGCCGACACGAAGAGATCGTGGATTATGTCATCAGGGGAGTCCTCATGCATGGCAATTTCTTCCAAGATTATGTTTCTCTCCGAATCGAGGTCCTTGGGGAGGAGTAGGGAGTCGGTAAGCATGTCCGCCATGATGGTGAAGGATTCTTCGACGTTCTCATCAAGGACCTTCGAATAATAGCAGGTGTATTCCTTGGCGGAGAAGGCATTGAGTTCGCCGCCCATGGCATCGAATTCCTCGGCGATGCGCCTGGCTGTTCTGCTTGATGTTCCTTTGAAGAGGAGGTGTTCTATGAAATGGCTCATGCCGTTTAGTTCCTGGGGCTCGTCGCGAGATCCCACCCCGACCCAGAAGCCGGACGTGACGCTTCTGAGGTCGGGCATGGTTTCCGTGAGTATGCGTATGCCGCTGGCGCTCTCGCTTAGGCGATAATGCCGTTCATCCATATAGGGCCGGCCTCTTACCAGTTCTTGCGCTCTGGCCTGGGTGGCCGGTTGGGGTCTCCCCTCCCGTCCCTGCCGTCACCACGACCTTGGTTGTCCTGGTAGCGGCCCGGCGGCCTGGGACCTCCCCTATCGGAAGGCCTTCCCTCGCCCCTGGGACCCGATTCGGGCAACCCTTCGGGTATCTTGAGGTCGATGGCCCGCAGATTCAGGCGCCCCATCTTGTCTATCTCCATCACCTCTACCTTAATGGGATCCCCCACGTTGACGACATCTTCCACGCTCGGAATATGCCGGTCGGCGAGCTTGGAGATATGCACCAAGCCCTCCTTGCCCGGAAGGATCTCAACGAAAGCACCGAAGCTGGTCGTGCGGGTGACGGTGCCGTCGAATACTTCACCGGGCTTAGGTTCCCGGATGATCTGCTCGACCGTCTTCCTCGCCGCCATACCGCTATCCAAGTCCTTGGCGGTTATGAAGACGCGCCCGTCATCCTCGATGTCCAGCTCTACTTCGTAATCGGCCACTATCTTATGGATGACTTTGCCGCCGGGGCCGATAACCTCTCGTATCTTGTCCACAGGCACCGTGAAGGTGATGACCCTCGGTGCATACGGCGATAGTTCCTTGCGCGGTTCCGCCATGGTCTCGTAAATCTTGCGTAGAATGTACATTCTCGCCTCACGAGCCTGATCTAACGCCCGCTCGAGCGTTTCGACGCTGATGCCGCGGATCTTCATATCCATCTGCAACGCGGTTATGCCATCCTCTGTCCCCGCGACCTTGAAGTCCATGTCGCCGGATTTGTCCTCGATGCCTTGAATGTCGGTGAGCACTACGACTTTGTCCTCTTCCTTTATCAAACCCATGGCTATTCCGGCCACCGTCTTGTTGTCCCTCAAGGGAACACCGGCGTCGAGTAGCGCCAGCGTTGAGGCGCAAACCGATGCCATCGAAGTGGATCCGTTTGAAGAGAGAACTTCCGAGACCAGGCGTATGGCATAAGGGAATTCGCTCTCATCCGGAATGATGCTAACCAGCGCGCGCTCGGCGAGCGCACCGTGGCCTATCTCACGCCGGCGCGGACCCCGCAACATACCGGTTTCCCCTACCGAGAAAGGCGGGAAGTTGTAGTGGTGCAGGTAACGCTTGCTTTCCTCGAGGGAGAGGTCGTCTATTTTCTGCACGTCGCTTATGGGACCAAGGGTGAGAAGCGTGAGCACCTGTGTAAGCCCGCGGGCAAAGAGACCGGATCCGTGTGTGCGCGAGATAAGCCCTACCTCGCACGAAATCGGCCTGATCTCCTCCGGCCGCCGCCCATCGATGCGTAATTCGTCCTCCACTATCAAGCGCCTGAGCGCTTTGCCCTCCAACTGGTCGAAATATTCCTTTACGGCGTGCTGAAAATCCTCTCCCTTGCTTTCGCTCTCCGCCGTATCCACAAAACCTTGCAGCATGGCGCGAATTTGCTCGTCCCGCTCTGTCTTATCCAACTGATTGCGGGCAATTTCGCGCAATAGCTGGTCCAGACGCGATTTCATCTCTGGAAAGCGCATGCGGACGGCATCGAAATCGTATGATTTAAGATTGACCTGCCGCTTGGGCTTCCCCACTTCACGTATCATCGTCTGCTGGATCTTGATCATTTCGCGTATGCCCTGCCGCGAGAATTCG
Source organism: Candidatus Solincola sediminis (assembly GCA_001767605.1). Taxonomy (GTDB): domain Bacteria; phylum Actinomycetota; class Geothermincolia; order Geothermincolales; family RBG-13-55-18; genus Solincola; species Solincola sediminis. The sequence goes on from MELM01000038.1 coordinate 68,555, forward strand.
AGGGCGTCCGCCATTTCGGATTCCGGCACCTGCTCGGCTCCCGCCTCGACCATTATTACGTCTACCTCGTTGGTTTCCTCATTCATGACTCCCGCTACCACCAGATCCAGACGGCTGTTTGCCATATCCTGGAAAGTGGGATTCATTACGAATCCTTCCGGAATCAATCCGACCCGCACCGCTCCAACCGGCCCCGTCCACGGTATGTCCGATATGCATAGGGCGGCGGAAGCACCATTGATGGCCAATATATCAGGAGCGTTGCTCTGATCGACAGAAAGGACGGTCGCTATGACCTGCACTTCGATGCGCATGTCCTGCGCGAAGTTGGGTCGAAGGGGGCGGTCGATTAGCCGCGCGGTCAGTATTGAGCGCTCCGAAGGCCTTCCTTCCCGCCTGAAAAACCCGCCGGGTATCTTGCCTGCGGCGTACATTCGCTCTTCCACGTCGACCACTAAGGGAAAGTAATCCCTGTCTACTTCATGCTTGGAACCCATGGCTGTCACCAGGAGGTCAGTACCTCCGCAGGACACGACTACGGCACCGTCGGCCAGGGTTGCCAGTTTACCGATCTCAAATCCGAATTCCTTGCCAAAGAGATCGACCGCGTATCTCTTGGTTTCCGTGTTCATTTTCACTATCATCTCCATTCATCCGAAAAGGCGCCTCGTGGCGCCTTACTAAATTAACGCCGTAGCCCCAACCTCTCGATCAAGACACGGTACCTTTCAATATCCTTATCCTTGAGATAGTCGAGTAATCTCCTCCTCCTACCGACCATTTTCAGCAGCCCGCGACGCGAATGATGGTCTTTCTTATGCACTTTGAGGTGCTCGGTGAGATCGTCGATGCGCTTGCTGAGGATTGCTATCTGGACTTCAGCGGATCCTGTATCCTTGTCATGAGAACGGTAGGTCTCGATAATCGGGAATTTTTCCTCACTGCTGAGGGGCATGCCTTTTCACCTCCTTATCCCCATGAACCCAAGCATAGAGTCGGCCTTCTCTAAGCCTAGGCCCAGGTTCAGGCGGTCTTCAACCGCCTTCTATGCTCACTCTTTCTACCTTTTATTGAAACTGATAATAGCATAGGCGCGAGCGCAGGTAAAATAAGGCAACCATAACAAAGGTCATGGTTCGGTGTGTTGAAGGGCATCACGAACGTCTGCTTCTATCTGCTTTTTTAGGGCCTCCGCGTCCGGAAATACTTCCTCGCCGCGCAGTCTTTTTTTAAATGATACGCCCAGAAAATGGCCGTAGAGCTCCTCCTCCCAGCCGGGGATATGGACCTCGATCCTCTGCCTGCCCTCGCCACCGGGCACGAAGGTCGGTATGTCGCCGATATAAGTCACAGCCAATAGGGTTTTATGCTCGAGATGGGCTTCACCGGAATAAACCCCAGGCGCCGGGATGCAGCGGTTGTCGTGAACTTCGATATTTGCGGTGGGAAAGCCCAGTCCCCTTCCCCGTTCGTGGCCTTTAACCACCACCCCCTCAACCAAATAATCCCAGCCGAGCCTTTCATTAGCCGCCTCCACTCGCCCATCTTCGATTAGTATTCTTATCAATGTGCTCGAAACGACCTCTCCGCTATATTTGAGTAAGGGCACCCCATCAACTTCTATGCCGTGCTTTAATCCTATCTCCGTGAGGTTATCCACATTCCCCTCACGCCCCCTGCCAAAGTTGAAATTTTCACCCAGCACTACTTCACGTGCTTTGAGCCTCCCGGCCAGCATATCCTCCACGAACCAGACCGCCGTCATGCTTGAAAAATTACGGTCGAAATGCGCCATCAGTACCATATCTACATCCAGTTCCTCGAGCAGTCGCATCTTCTGCGCCGGTGAAGAGAGCAGCTTAGGTTGGGCTCCGGGTTTGAGAACCTCCAGAGGATGACGATCGAAAGTGAAGACTACGCAGCGAATCCCGCACTCCCTCGCCTTTTCGTGTGCGATATGGATTATCTTCTGGTGACCTTTGTGTACGCCGTCGAACATTCCGATGGTGACCACCGTCTCGCCTATATCGGCGGGTATCGCATCCGTCCCCGGAATTATTTCCATAGCCTAGTTCTCCCGGAAGTAAAATCGATCTTCCCATATATTATATCTTGCTTGCGTTGATGGTCCTTTCTACAGCATTCGTCGCGGTTTTGAGCAGAAGGGATGAGCTCTGACGACTTCATGGACTCCAAGTAACTTCCCGCCGGGCTCCATCACGGCGACAAACCCCGCCTCGACCGGCTTCTCAACCATAGCTTCCTGTAAGGGCACGCCGTTTCTCGCCGCCACCAGCCACTCTTCCCTGACTGTCACCTTTGCCAATCCTTCAAGGGCATCGAGCGGTGGGGATACTTGCGATGATGAACGCTGTAACTCCTCGATCGTCAAAGCCCGCTCAACGCGAAAAGGGCCGGAGGCCAGGCGCCTCAGCTTCGCCAGGGTGCCTCCACAGCCTAACATTTCTCCTATCCGCGAAGCGTATTCGCGAACATAGAAGCCGGGCGAGCAGGATATCATGAAATCGACCTCTGCTGCCTCTCCCTGTTTTCTGAAGCCCGTCATCTCGCAATCGTATATTCTGACCGATCGCGGTAGCCGTTCCACTTCCTCTCCACTGCGCGCATATTTGTAAGAAGGCTTTCCTCTGATCTTGACCGCCGAGTAGATGGGGGGGATTTGTTCCATTTTTCCCTTGAGAGAAGCAAGCGCATCGGCGGCTTGATCCCCTTCTGTGCGGCAGACTGCTTTTGCTACGACATTGCCCTTAATATCCAGAGTATCGGTAGTCAAACCCAGAATCAGGGTTCCCGTATAAACTTTAGGATCGCCCATGACGAAAGGAGCCAGCTTGGTGGCTTTGCCAACGAGGATGACCAGTAGTCCGGACGCGAGCGGATCCAAGGTTCCGGTATGTCCCGTTTTCACTCCTCCCAGGATCTTCCTTATGGCGGCAACAATATCATGGGAGGTGGGACCGGTAGGTTTGTCAACGAGAAGCAGCCCTTCGGTGCTTGCAGGATCGGAGGGATTAACGGGCATTCTCGAGTGCATTCAGGAGATCCTCGAGGCTTCCTTCGATATCCTTATCCGAAGTGTAACCGGCAGCCAAAGCATGCCCGCCACCACCCATCAACCTGGCTATGGGACCCACCTGGTGATCCTCGCGTGTTCTCAAGCTCACGCGCACACGGCCGTCCTTCAGCTCTTTTAAGAGGGCGACTATCTTCGCTCCCCGCACGGCGCGCAGGTGATCTATCATGTCCTCGGTCTCAGCCAGAACAGCTCCGGTCTCCTCGAGGTCCTCTCTGGTGATGAAGCTGTAGATCAACCCGGATTCATCAAGCAAGGTGGCCCGTTCCAGCGCTAATCCCAGCAGGCGTGTGTAGGCCAGCGATTCACTCTCGTAAACCTCTCTCGCCACCCGGAAGATATCGGCCCCGGCATCCGCCAGTTCGGAAGCGATAGAGAAGGTTTCCGGCGACGTATTCTGATGTTGAAAACGCCCGGTATCCGTGAGCAATCCGGTATACAAACAAGTCGCGATGTCCGGTGTGATCTGCCATCCCCCCGCCTTGATAATCTTAAAAACAAGCTCCGATGTGGAAGAGGCGCGAGCGTCGACCAAGTTCATAGTTCCATACTTCTGATTGTCCTCATGGTGGTCCACGTTTATGAGCGTAGGAACGGTTTCGGCATAAGGCCGCACTGCTTCGAGCCTGTCGAAATTGCTGCAATCGAGCGCCACGAAGACTTCCATGTCATCGGGAAATCGGGCTTCCTGGAGAAGCCGGTCGCGGCCGGGAAGAAAATCGTATTGGGGTGGATAGCTCTCCGGATCAGGCAGGCAGGAGTGAACACTTTTACCAATACCTTCGAGAGCCATGGTGAGCGCGACAAGCGAGCCGACACTATCGCCATCCGGATTCACATGAGATGAGGCGGCGATCCTGCCTGCTTTGGCTAATGCTTGTGCAACCTCTTGCGGTGTATTCATCCTTGCTTCCTCCAGAATATGAAGAATATCTTGGACCTTTTCGCTGATTTCCGCCCCACGGTCCAAGAATATCTTCAGCTCGGGAGTATACCTCAAACGCACCCACTGACCTAATTCCCTGCGTAGAAAACCCTTGGCCTTTTCCAGCGCCGCCAGCGTTTCCTCGACCTCCTCCTCATTGCCCAGGATGCTTACCCAGACCTTGGCTTGATGGAGATCGGGTGATACCTCAACTTTGGTCACTGTTACGAACCCCACACGAGGATCTTTCATCTCCCCTTGCAGGATTTCACCGAGCGCCTCGCGGCATGCTTCATTAACCCTCTTCATTCTATCCGGTATCATTACCTACCCCAATGGCCTAAGGTGGTGTGAAGATTACGATTGGCGATTCAATTACTTCAGCCTTGCCTAACGATCGGATGCTTCGATCCACGTTGGTGAGCATTTCCCTGACGGCATATTCGCTGTTGCTCACCGAAACAATGCCCAGACTGCTCCTCTGCCATAAATCCTGGTGGTCCACTTCGGCCACTGATACATTGAAGCGGCTGCGGGTACGCTCGATGATGCTTTTTACAACCTGTCGCTTGTCCTTGAGTGTTCGGCACTGCGGCATATAGAGTTCGACACTTAGCGCGCCCACATACATGAAAGGTCTCTCCTCAGACTTCCGCTTCCGCGCCCCTCGGCACCTCTTGAAGCTCTATGACCTCTATCATGTCGCCTTCTTTGATATCCTGGAAGTTCTCGAGGCCCACCCCACACTCATAGCCCGCTGATACCGATCGCACGTCGTCCTTGAAACGCCGAAGCGATGAGATCTTTCCCTCATATATGATTGCTCCATCGCGCACTAATCTCACGCGTGAATTTCTATTGATCTCGCCCTGCCGTACGAAACTGCCCGCAATATTTCCCTGGCGCGGAACCCGGAAAACCTCCCTGACATCGAGCAGGCCTATCTGTACCTCACGGTACTCCGGCTTCAGCATCCCCTCCAGGGCTGCCTGAATGTCTTCCAGAAGTTGGTAAATCACCCTATAGGTCCTGACGTCGACCTTTTCCTTGGCCGCGACTTCCTGGGCTCCGGCATCCGGTCGCACATTGAAGCCCAGCACAACCGCGCTGGAAGCCCTTGCCAGCATGATATCGTTTTCGTTGATCGCTCCAACGCCGGTGTGGATCACCTTTACTTCGATGTCGCCCACTTTAAGTTTCTCGACCGAGTCCCTGACCGCTTCGACGGAACCCTGGGTGTCGGCCTTTATAATCAGGTTGAACTCCTGTATCTCACCTTCGCTTATCTGCCTGAAGAGGTCCTCGAGAGACATGCTGCGTGAAGGTTGTCCGCCCACTTCAGCCTTTTCGCGGTTGGTACGCGCTTCGGCTATGGCCCGCGCTTTCTTATCGTCTTCCACGACCGTGAACTCGTCTCCGGCCTCGGGCACAGTGCTCAATCCCAGGATCTCTACCGGAACCGAGGGTCCCGCCGCGTCTATCATGTGACCCTTAGCGTCTATCAGGGCTCTCACCCTGCCGAAAGCCCTTCCCGCCACCAATGCATCGGTTCGCTTGAGAGTTCCCCGCTTGATCAGGAGGGTGGCTATGGGACCGCGACCCTTGTCGATACGCGCCTCAATGATATTGCCGCTCGCCGGCGCATCCGGATTGGCTCGATAATCGTTTACTTCGGCCAGAAGCAGGATCATTTCCAAAAGGTGCGCGACATCGGTTCCCTCCTTTGCGGAGACATCTACAAAAATCGTATCTCCACCCCATTCCTCCGGAACAAGGTTGAATTCGGTTAATTGCTGGCGCACTCGAGTCGGATTGGCATCCGGTTTGTCGATCTTGTTTACCGCAACCATAATAGGTACTTCCGCGGCTTTAGCATGGTCGATCGCTTCTATGGTCTGAGGCATTACTCCGTCATCGGCGGCTATCACCAGAACCGCTATGTCGGTTACCTTTGCCCCCCTGGCCCTCAATGCCGTGAAGGATTCATGGCCCGGAGTGTCGATAAAAGTTATTGTCTTACCCTCGAATTCCACGACCGAGGCTCCTATATGCTGGGTGATGCCTCCCATCTCCTTGTCGGTTACGCTTGTATTTCTTATGGAATCGAGGAGCGAGGTCTTGCCATGATCGACATGGCCCATAACCGTTACAACCGGCGGTCGCGGCTTGAGCGCTTCCGGCCGATCCTCGGTCACTACAACTTGCTCGCCGGGCCGGGCCTTGAGCTCGAGATCGATTCCCAATTCATCGGCAACCAGCAGCAAAGCATCGCCGGAGATTGACTGGTTAAGGGTTATCATCTCGCCCAGTCCCATCAAGGTATTGATTACCTCGGACGGCGTTTTTCCGGCCCTTTGCGCGAATTCCCGAACGGTTATGCCCGGTGCGATCCGCAGTTTTTTCTTCATGGGCTTGGTGCTCGGCTCGCTCCGCGCCGGTTGTGGCTGTGTCGGTTGGGGTTTCCGCCGTGAACCGGCCCTGCCCCTCATCGGCTCCGGGCGTCTTGGCCTCGCCGGCCCGCCGCGCTGCTGTGCTTGTGGCTTCTGTCCCCCGGGGCTTCGTTGCTCCGGCGCCGGCTTCTTGCTCGGAACCGGTTGCGCCTTTTGCATGCCCGGTGCTTCTTTTTGCACGATCGGCGCTTCCTTCTGTGAGCTCGGCGCTTCCTTCTGTGAGCTCGGTGCTTCTTTTTTTCGGGTTTCGGCTTTTGCAGGCTCGGGGGCTTTAGCTTTCTTCGCCGGCGCCGGCTTGGCAGCTTTTTTCACCGGCCGCTTCTCTTCCTTAGCCGCAGGCTTTTTCTTAGGCTTTGCCGCCTTGGCCGCCTTGCCCAGTCTCTTTAGAAGCTCTTTTTCGGTCGTCTCGCTTATTGAAGACAATGGGTTCTGTATTTCTTCACCCATAGCCCTAAGGGCATCCAGCAATTCCTTGCTGGCCACCCCAAGTTCCTTGGCTAGTTGATGTACTCTCTTTCCCGCCATCATTTCTCCTGCGTTAACTCTTCAATCCATGATAAATAAAAGTAATAAAGACTGCAGTGTCTCGGTCATTCCTGGATCGCTTCCTCTTCTTTCGCGAGTTCCCCTTCCGGCTCTTCCGAGAGATCCTCGGCAATCTCCTCCACGATTTCTTCCATGGGCTCCTCTTCCCCTTCTTCCGAGAGATCCTCGGCAATTTCCTCCACTGTTTCTTCCGCCTCTTCAAGCTCCGGCTGTACTATCTCCTCCGTCTCTTCCGGCACATCCTCAGGAATCGCTACCCAGACATCACCGGCGTCGCCC
>MELM01000038.1:75921-84321 GCA_001767605.1 Candidatus Solincola sediminis
CGTTCTGGCCTTCCTTTCCGATCGCCAGTGAGAGCTGGCCGTCCGGGACAATGACCTCGGCAAGCTCCTCATCGCCATGGATTATAACTTCTTTCACCTTGGCGGGGCTGAGGGCGTTTGAAACCAACTCTTTGGGGTCCTCGCTCCAGGGTGTAATGTCGACTTTCTCGCCCTTCAGCTCGTTCACAACCATCCTGACCCTCGAACCCCGAGCGCCGACGCAGGCCCCCACAGGATCGATGTTGCGGTCATTGGAAAGGACGGCTATCTTGGAGCGATGTCCCGGTTCGCGAGCCACCGCCTTTATCTCGACGTAACCGTCCGCTATCTCCGGAACCTCTAACTCGAAGAGGCGTTTTAGTAATCCCGGGTGCGTTCTGGAGACCAGAATCTGCGGACCCTTGCTGGTCTTACGAACCTCGACGATATAGACCTTGAGACGCATTCCATGCTTGTACCGCTCGCCGTGAATCTGCTCGGAAACGGGCAGCAAGGCTTCTACTTTGCCAAGGTCGACCAGGGTGTACCGCTGGTCGGATTGCTGCACGATTCCGGTTACGATATCCCCGACCTTTTCGTGATACTCCTCGAACATGAGGTCTCGCTCGGCTTCGCGGATGCGCTGCAGGATCACCTGCTTTGCTGTCTGGGCCGCGATTCTTCCGAAATTCTTCGGAGTCACTTCGGTCTCGCCTGCTTCGCCATCCTCGCCGGCCACCTCGGCGTAGACATGTATCGTCCCCGTCTCGCGATTGACTTCGACCCGAGCTTCTTCCTCGGTCGTATAATTCTTTTTATACGCGGACAGCAGAGCAGCTTCCAAGGCTTGGATTATGGTCTCGGAATCAATGCCCTTCTCCCGCTCTATCTGGCGCAGAGCCTCAAGCCACTCAAGATTCAACCCGGTATTCCCCCTTCAAATATCTCTCACCAGGGTGATTCGAAATAAAGTCTCGTCTTTTTCACGGCCTCATACGGAAAGTTCAGTTCCTCGCCTTCCGCGACAACCGTCATTCCCGCATCGTCAGCCGCCTTCAGCCTTCCGAGCATCTTTTGCCGCCCCTCGAAGGCCTGCCTCAGAATTACTTCAACTTCCCTGCCCAGAAAGCACCGGTATTCACGGGGCTTGCGAAGCACGCGTTGCAGACCCGGAGATTCCACTTCGAGATGATAGCTTTCGTCTACCAGGTTCTCGACGTCTAAATAACGGCTGATCTCTTCGCTCATTTGAGCACAGGTCTCTATATCTATTCCCCCCTGCCTATCGAGGGTTACGCCCACAACCAATCTCTTGCCCCTTCTCTCGACGTCTACCGAGACAAGACACAATCCTGCTTCCGTGACCAGAGGCTCTATTAAATCCTCCAGCCTCGTCTCCATCTCTTTTAACGGCTGGCCCGGCACGTCATCACCTCATTGCCAAACAAAAAGTGGGCGCTCGCCCACTCGGCTTCTTGATTCCAACTTTTCTTCATGAAGTATAGCACCACAGATTTTTGCAGGCAACCAATTCAGCCCCTATAAATCGCCTTCTAGCAGGGAATATCATAGCCGGATGAACCGGCAGGGACCTTCGGTTTCAGTGGGTTGAAGCATGCGGCTTTTACCAGGATAAATCGTGTAGCGCCTGTAGTGCCTCGCGCATATAATAGTTAGCGTTACCCATCAGCGAAGAAAGGAGCAGTCCATTTTATGGATAAGTACGAAATGGGAAAAATCCGCAATGTAGCCCTTTTCGGGCACGGCGATTCGGGTAAGACATCGCTTGCCGAGGCTATGTTGTTCGTTGCTGATCTGATAAAACGCATGGGGCGCGTCGACGAGGGCAATACGGTAAGCGATTTCGATCCCGATGAGCAGAAGCGTGGAATATCGGTTAGTTCCACACCACTGGCCTTTGAATGGCAGGATTACAAGATGAATCTCATCGATACGCCGGGATTTGCGGATTTCATAGGCGAAGTCGTGGGAACCCTCAGGGTAATCGATGGTGCGGTTTTCGTGGTTTCGGCGGTTGCGGGTCTCGAAGTTCAAACGGAACTGATATGGAAAATGGCCGATGAATACGGCTATCCGAGAGTGGTTTTCGTAAACAAGATGGACCGTGAAAACGCCAGCTTCCAGCGCTGCTTGGACGAATTTCAAAATGTATACGGAGCGCGGGTGGTCCCCCTCCAACTCCCAATTGGCGAGGAGCACGATTTCAAAGGCGTGGTCGACCTTATCGCAAATAAGGCCTACTTCTACGACAACGGTGCGACCAGGGAGGGTGATATTCCTCCCGATATGATGGGCCAGGTGGAGGCCGCCCGGGAAAAGGTGATCGAGGGCGCCGCCGAGGCCAACGATGAGTTGATGGAGAGGTACCTGGAGGAGGAAGAACTCGGGGAACAGGAGGTTCTGGACGCCCTACTGCGGGGTGTTTCGGAGGGAACCATAGTCCCCATGCTGTGTGGCAGCGCGACCCACAATATTGGAATCGACCTTCTGATGAAGGCCATAATAAATTCGTTGCCCTCGCCTGCACGGCGCGAGGAGATAGTAGGCGTGAAAAAAGGGGGCAACGAAGAGATTTCGTTGAAGGCCCGCGAAGATTCATCCCTCTGTGCGCTGGTGTTTAATACGATTTCCGATCCCTATGTCGGCAAGCTTACTTATTTCAGGGTATTCTCGGGCGTTATGTCCTCAGACGGTACCGTCTACAATCCGAATCGGGATAAAGAGGAGCGCATCGGCCAGGTATTCATGGTCAGGGGAAAGTACCAGATCCCTGTGCGGGAGATTGCAGCCGGTGATATCGGGGGTATCGCCAAGCTAACCGAGACTACGACCGGTGACACGCTTTGCGCAAAAGATAAACAGCTGGTTCTTCCCCCCATCAGGTTCCCCGACCCGATCATGTCTCTCGCCGTAGCCCCCAAGACCAAGGGCGACGAGGACAAACTGTCGGTGGCACTTGCCCGGCTGTCCGACGAAGACCCGACCTTCAGCGTGAGAAGGGACACCGAGGTGAAGCAGACCATCATATCGGGAATGGGTGAAGCCCATCTCGATATCATGATGGATCGTATGTCGCGAAAATTCGGTGTTAACGTGGATACCGAACTCCGCAAGGTTCCTTACAAGGAGACAATCCGCAAGACGGCCAAGGCTGAGGGGAAGCATAAGAAACAGACCGGAGGCCACGGGCAATTCGGGATCGCCTGGGTCGAAGTAGATCCAGTAGAACGCGGTGAAGGTTTCGAGTTCGTAGATAAGATAGTAGGCGGCGTCATCCCCCGGCAGTTCATTCCTTCTGTAGAAAAAGGTGTTCGCAAAGCGATGGACGAGGGCTTTCTTGCAGGATATCCCATGGTTGATTTCAAGGCGGTCCTCTACGACGGAAAATATCATCCCGTCGATTCCTCGGATATTTCTTTTCAAATCGCCGGTTCCCTGGCCTTGAGAAACGCGGTGCCCGAAGCCGACCCCTATCTGATCGAGCCCATAATGGAAGTGGAAATCATGGTGCCGGAGGCATACATGGGAGACGTCATAGGCGACTTGAATGCGAAGCGCGGCCGCATTTTAGGAATGGAATCCGATGGCGGTTTGCAGATCGTAAAAGCCCAGGTGCCGATGGCCGAGATGTTGCGCTATTCAATTGACTTGCGTTCGATAACGGGAGGAAGAGGCACATTCAGCGTGCAGATCTCGCATTATGAAGAAGTGCCCTCCCACATAGCGGCAAAGATTATCGAAGCCTCCAAAGAAAAGAAAGAATGACCTACACAAAGGTGTCAGGCACCTTTGTGTAGGTCATTCCCGAAGTTTCATCAAAGGAGCCTACACAAAGGTGCCTGACACCTTTGTGTAGGCTTTTATTGGCCGGCGAGAATGTTCTGAATGCTTCCGTATAAGCGCTTGTAAGCGGCCTTTAGGTTTTCCGCTATCACTTTGGTATCAGCGAGAACGGGCATAAAATTAGTATCGCCTTCCCAACGCGGGACGATATGCAAATGCAGGTGGCCGGCAAAGCCTGCGCCGGCGGTCTTCCCCAGGTTGATGCCGAGATTGAAACCCGCCGGCTTCATCTCCCTCTTCAATGCTTCGATTCCCAGCACACTCAACTCCATAAGCTCCATCACCTCCGCCTGCTCCAGCTCACCGAGCTCGCTGACATGGCGGAAGGGGCAGATCATGAGATGCCCGTTATTGTAGGGGTAGAGATTCATCATGATATAGGCGCTACGGCCGCGGTGTAGGATAAGCAGCTTCTCGTCGTCGCCCTCCTGAGGGTTTGCGCAGAAGATGCAATCATCCGCACATTCGGAAGAAGGCGAATCGGATACATATCCTATTCGCCATGGGCTCCAAAGCCTTTCCATCAGGCCTCCCAATCAATGGAAAGTGTCTTCTCTCTCACGCTTCTTAAAGCCGCCGTAAGGAACTGCTCCCGATCCATGCCCCTTATATCATGCCCCGAACGGTCCCTTGCCGAAACGGTTCCGGCCTCCACTTCACGATCGCCGACCACGACCGAGAGCGGCACCTTCTGCATCTGAGCCTTGCGGATCTTCATGTTCACGGTCTGACTGTCGTCGTCGACCTCCACCCGCAACCCTTCGGCGCGGAAAAGCTCCTCCAGCTCTCTGGCGTATGGCAGGTGGCGGTCGGCCACCGGAATCAGGATAATTTGAACCGGAGCCAGCCACATGGGAAACTCGCCGGCATAGTGCTCGATAAGGATCCCGTAGAATCTCTCGATTCCCGCGAGGACAACGCGATGAATCATGGCCGGACGGTGAGGCTGGTTGTCCGCTCCGGTATAAGTGATGCCAAAACGTTCCGGCAGGTTGAAATCGGCCTGCACGGTCGGCCCCTGCCACAGGCGGCCAATCGCGTCTCTCAACTTGATATCTATCTTCGGCCCGTAAAAAACCCCCTCGCCGGGATCTACCTGGTAATTTATGCCAAGATGCTCGAGGGCTTTGGCGAGAGCATCCGTAGCTTTGTCCCATTGCTCCTCGCTTCCCACCGATCCCTCCGGCCTGGTGCTGAGGAAGACCTCGAAATCCTCGAAACCAAACGTGCGCAGGGAGAAGAAGGCGAATTCAAGGCATTCCCGGATCTGCTCCTCCAGCTGCTCTTCGGTGCAGAAGACGTGGGCGTCGTCCTGTGTAAAGCCCCGTACTCGCAGCAAACCATGCAGAACTCCCGACCTCTCATAACGATAAACCGTACCCAGTTCAAAGAATTTGAGAGGAAGGTCGCGATAGCTACGCGGCTGACTTCTGTAGATCAGGATGTGTCCCGGGCAATTCATCGGTTTCACCACGTATTCGACACCATCCTTCTCGAATGTATACATATTTTCCGCGTAGTAATCGAGGTGGCCCGATTCGTGCCAGAGCTGCCCCTTGAATAAGTGAGGGGTTACAACCATATCGTAGCCACGTTTGCGGTGCTCTTCCTTCAAGAAGCCCTCGATTATCTCCCGCTGAACGGCACCCTTGGGATGGTAGAAAACCACACCAGGCCCGGCTTCCTCGTGGAAACTGAAAAGATCGAGTTCGCGGCCTATTCGCCGGTGGTCTCTCCTCTCCGCCTCCGAGAGCATATATATATGCGCATCCAGTTCGCCTTGGTCGTAAAAAGCGGTGCCGTAGATCCTTTGCAGCATGGGTCTCTTCTCATCACCTCGCCAGTAGGCTCCGGCCAGGTTCAAGAGCTTGAAGTAGCGCAGCCTCCCTGTAGAAGTCAGGTGGGGACCACGACAAAGATCAACGAATTCGCCTTGGCGATAAATGCTGACTTCGGCATCCTCTATATCCGCCAGCAACTCGACCTTGTAATCCTGCCCTGATTCTTTAAAAAAGCGAATTGCATCATCTCGTCCCCAAATCTCCCGTACTATCGGCAGGTCCCTTTTTGTGATTTCACGCATGCGCTCCTCTACAGCCTCGAGATCCTCGGGAGATAGGCTGCTGGCAAGGTCAAAATCGTAGTAGAAGCCATCTGCTATGGCCGGGCCGAAGCCCAGTTTCGCCCCGGGGAAAAGCTCCATAACCGCCTGGGCCATGATATGGGAAGCGGTATGACGATAGACTTCTCTCGCCCGTTCGTCCTCCCAGGTGAGCAGTTCGAGCCGGCCTTCTTCCAGAGCAGCGGTGAGATCAACCAACTTGTCATTTATGCGGGCGGCAATAGCCTTGCCGGCCATTTCCGGATAGCGAGAATCGGCAAAATCTTGTATGTTGTTGCCTTTCCCGGCATCTTCAACTGTTATCTCCATAACCAAAAATCCTCAGGCCCCTTATCTTGCCTCGATGATTATTTCCAGTTCCACGTCATCGAGTTCGACGACAACGCCTTCGCTAATCAGATTCACCCTCAGATATATTTGTTTTCCCGCCTTGGCAAGATCCTCGCCGAGAAGTGCGATCACCTTCAGCGCATGGGTTATGCCATTGCGGCCGCCTACATGGACTCGGGCCTTATATCCACGGTTCACCGCATCGCCGATGTGCCGCATGATTTCGTTGCCATCGGATTCCTTGGTGAGGATCAAAGGCGCCGCCATCATCTCATCTTCTTCATGCCTCTTTAGCCCATTCCTTCGCTTATGCATCTCCTCAACCTCGGCGGCATCTACCATGATTGACTCGGGATCCTCGAAGACAAAAGCGCATTTTAGACAGAAGGGGGAATCGAGCGGGGTCAGCTCGCCACAGCCGGGGCACTTCAGTTGAGCGCCCTTATGTTTCTCGGCCATCTCCTTGCCCGCCTGATCCGCTTCGCCAGACCTTATCTCAAAGTGAAAGCGGGCAAAGCAGAGCGAGCAATATTGCGCGTCGTCGGAGTTTTCGGCCTGGCACTTAGGACATTTCATGATGAACCTCCGAAATGGACTTATACTTCGCCGTTACCCGACTGGAGAGTTTAGTGGTGGGCGCGGAGGGGATTGAACCCACGGCCTCTTCCGCGTCAAGGAAGCGCTCTCCCACTGAGCTACGCGCCCGCACCGTTCCTTATTCTGGGTGATTTCCATCTTTTTGGCAACCGAGCCATTGACTCAAAGTAGACGTCCCGGATGTCGAAAAAGAATAGCAAATGGGCGGATTTCATGAACTGGACATCTATCAGAGGGTATCGCACAATCGCGTGCGCCTGGCCCTGGCCTTCACTTCCGCAACCGTCGTTATCATGGCGGTCTCAGGGGTGAGTCTTTTTTTCCTTTACAAACCTGCGCATATTAATATCAATTTCTGGCTACTACTATCACTCTTCTGGTTGTGCTTCGCGATGTACGCCATCTTGCGCTATGCCCTGGGTGGTAAATGGATATTCAAGCACTTGATAACCCTGCCACCGTGGGAGACCGATCACCATTTACGAGATGCCCTGGAATCCGCGAAACTCGCATCGGGAATGGCTGAAAGGATCCGGCTGATGATCATACCTGATCCCGATATCAACACTCTTTCCCTTTCGCTTCCCGACGGATCTTACGCCCTCTTTGCCACCCAGGGAATCGCGGACAAATTACCCGCACGCGAGCGGGAAGCAATCATGGCGCACGAGCTCGCGCACATGCAAATGGGCGATACCGTGATTCACACCATCATGGTGCGACTGACGGGGCGAAGAGCGCTGAAGAGGATAGACGGCCGGCCAAGCATGATCTCGGAGCCTCTTGGTATTGCTATCACAATTGGATTCGCTGTGGCCCTGACTTTTGCTATAATCGCCATGTCGAGCGGCCTTTCAAGTCCCGATCTCAGCTTCTATTCAAGAAACATCTGGGCCACCATTGCCATTCTCTTCATCGTATTCGCCGCCCTCCTGCCTTTTCTCATGAACAAGTTGCTAAAACGCTTTCTCGATAAAGAGAGGGAATATTACGCGGATATGCAAGCTGTATATTCTACAAGGGACCCTGATGCGGTTTATCAAGCAATCAAACACAGCGCTGAAGATGTCAGGGATGTCTTGCTGCTCCCTGCCTGCTTCGATGCTCTGCTCTTTCATCCGGTCGTCGATTTCGCTAATTACCGCCCATTCCGTTCCCAGCCGACCATGGCGGCACGGATGCAGTGCCTGAGGGACGCTTTCCCGCAGATAGAAATCTAGCCTAAAAAAATCGGGAGTCCCAATTGTGGACTCCCGTTATCTCGTGGAGGCGGCGACCGGATTTGAACCGGTGATCAAGGTTTTGCAGACCTTTGCCTTACCACTTGGCCACGCCGCCACATGATCGATCCTCAATATATATTACCAAAAAGAAAGGCGGTTATTCGCCCGTCTTTGGATATACTGGCCGGGCGGTATTAAAACGGGGGGCCGCATTTTAAAGGGGCCTCCCTTGCGGGAGACCCCTTATCATCTGGAGCGGAAGACGGGATTCGAACCCGCGACCCT
>MELM01000038.1:84456-84579 GCA_001767605.1 Candidatus Solincola sediminis
AAGAGATGTTAGAAAGCCTTAGAATCCTTGCAGTTTGTCTCTCCGGATCACAAATTCCTCAGGGTTCTCTCGCATTAATTTTATGCGTTCCTCAGTTATTTTTGCCATATATTCTTGAAATCT
>MELM01000039.1:0-3993 GCA_001767605.1 Candidatus Solincola sediminis
CCGCATTAAGGTTGGCACGATAATTACAGCGACGGGTGCCGATGAGTACGAACCGGTTGGGCTCTACTCCTACGGATCAGACCCGCGCATCATGACCCAGAAGCAGTTGGAGACCGCGCTCAAGGAAGGCAAGCTAAAGGATATTAAAGAAGCGGTCATGATCCAGTGCGTGGGATCTCGCGGGCAGGATCTGCAGTATTGCTCCCGCGTCTGCTGCTCGACGGCGATCAAGAACGCTCTCGCCATAAAGGAGGTCTTCCCGGAGGCCAAGGTGGAGATACTGCACAACGACATAGAGGTCTATGGCCAGAGATACGAGGATAACTACCGCCGGGCAAGAGAGGCGGGAGTACGCTTCAAGAAATATGACCCGGAGAAGCGACCCGAGGTTAGCACAGAGGATGGCGATCTCAAGGTCAACTTCCACAACCAACTCATGAACCGGGACATGGAATACCACCCGGACCTTGTAATTCTTTCCACTCCGCTGGTCATGAACGAGGGTGGCCAGCAGGTAGCCAAGATGCTAAGAACCCCCCTCGGCCAGGACAAGTTTATGTTCGAGGCGCACGTCAAGCTGCGCCCGGTCGACTTCGCGACCGACGGCCTCTACATGTGCGGCACCTGCCACGGCCCGGCCGATATAACCGAATCGGTCGCCCAGGCCAACGCCGCCGCATCGCACGCCGTGAACCCCATGACGCAGGAGATCGTACTTACCGAGGCCATTACCGCTTCCGTTGATGAAGAGGCATGTATCGGCTGCGGCTTCTGTGCCGACATCTGCCCCTACGCGGCGCCCAAGCTTGTTACCCGTGAGGACGGCAAGTTCGTATCGCGCATAAACGAGGCGCTGTGCAAGGGCTGCGGCACCTGCGCCGCGGGTTGCCCGAGCTACGCCATCACCACCCGGCATTACCAGAACAATCAGGCCATGGCCATGATCCACGACGCCTTCCCGATTCCTTCGGAATCCGGCCCCGACTTCGAGCCCCAAATCATCGCCTTCACCTGCAACTGGTGCTCATATGCGGGTGCCGACTTAGCCGGCGTATCCCGCTTCCAGTACCCGCCGAACATAAGGATCATCCGTTTCATGTGTTCGGGACGCATCGACCCCATGTTCGTCTTTGAAGCCCTGCGCTCCAACGCCGACGCCGTATTGGTCTCCGGCTGCCACATCGGCGACTGCCACTATATCGACGCCAACTACCGCACCAAGGAACGCTTCGAATCTTTAAAGGAAGTCATGGCCGAGCTTGGCATCGAACCCGAACGCCTTCGGCTCGCCTGGATCTCCGCCTCCGAAGGCGGCATCTTCGCGGAGACTATCAGGACAATGGTCGATGAGGTAAAGAGCGTAGGCCCCTTCGACAAGTCCCGCCTCGTATATAAGGCGTCAGAGCGTTAAACACCGAGTATCTGGCCTTAGCAGAAAAGGCTACATGGAAAATCCGGTAGCAGTGTGACCGCCGTTAAAGCCTCCGGCATTGAAATACATGGCGCGTTCAGCGACGATATTCGGCCCCGATACTACCTTTAGCCGCGTGGATAACTGGTATCCGGAACCGGCTTGTTCATTCACCATTATTGTGGAACGAGACCGCGGAGGAACGGTTATGGATGCGGCGGGGAGAATGCCCGCCTCCTGCGTGCAATAGATTACCTCAACCGTTGATGCCTCATCGTACGGATTCTCAAGACACAGCCACTCGTTGTAACCTTCCCCGGTATAGCCTTCAGCGAAAAACCAGTCGGAGGAAGGAGAGATTGCCGGCATTACGCAATCGCCCCCCTGTGCCGTCACGGCTCCGTACGTGTAATTGAAATACATTGGCCGTTCGACCACGAACGCGTTGTCTCCCGTCAATGTCACGGCCACATCCTTTCCCTCCCCGACTTCATTCGGAACATAGACACTGAAGCGGGAGAGGGGACTTAACACATAGGTTTTTTCAAAAGAGTCACCCTGCTCCGGACCGGGCTGATAGGCCACCGTTACGTTTACCGTTCCCTGGCCCGGATTCTGTAAGGTCAGCCATTCCTCGAATCCGGTCCTGGTCGTGCCTTCCGCCAGATAGTAGGTCTTGCTGAGATCGTTCAGACCAACTACGCAGCTTCCTCCCTGCCAGTGGTGGCCTCCTATTCCCTGATAATCGAAATACATAGGTCGTTCGGCGACAACAGGATAGCGCGATTCGAGCTTTAGTGAATTTTGAAAGCCTGAACCCAACACATCGTTAATCTTAAAAGTGGATCGGGAATGTGCCGGTACTTTGAATCCGGTCTTTTCCAGCGCTCCCGCCTCCTGGGTTTGGAAGTTGAAGGTGATATCAGTCTCTTGCTCCCCTGGGTTCAAGACGCAGATCCATTCCTCGAACCCGGATCCCGTGTATCCCTCCGCGAAATACCATGAGGAATCGGTTGCAGTCGCTCCCTCTGAATCATGACCTCCAGACCAAACCCCGTTATAGGAAAAGTACATCGGTCTTTCCACGGATATTTCTTTGTCCGAAACGACTTTCGCGGATACTTCCTTTCCCTCTCCCACTTGAGAATTGACATTGATGGTGGTGCGAGACAATGGAGGAATAGTCAACCTTTCCTCCTGGGTGGTACCGTCCTTAAAGATGTAGTTGACTATGGCCGTCGCCGTCTCTTCTTGGGGATTTCCCAAGCACAGGTATTCCTGAAATCCTCGACCGGTATAACCTTCCGCAAAATAGCACGTATATTCCATACCACCTCCGGATGTGTGGATAATCGTACCCTGGTCGCCCACCGCCCAGGCGGTGTTGGCATCCGAGGCGGTAACGCCAAGCAGAAACAATGCGTATTGCGGGGTTTGCATGGACCAAGTGGAGCCTGCATCGCTAGTCTTGAGGACAATGCGATTGTAGGCACTGTATCCGCTCATGCTGCCCACTGCCCATGCTGTTTGACCGTCCACGGCGACTACATTTTCCAGCTTATTGCTGGTTCCCGATTCCTGTGTCGTCCAGGTCGTCCCGCCATCTTTTGTAGCAATGATGTTGCTTCCAACAGCCCATGCTGTATTGGTATCAATAGCCGATATCTTATAAGGCAGGATATCGGGGGGACACGTTTGAGGAGTCCATGTAAGTCCACCATCGACCGTCTTCAATATGGCCTTGTCAAAACCGTGGGCTCCGGCGCTTCCCACTACCCAGGCGGTCGTATTATTGACGGCCGATACTCCGGAGAGCGAATATGTGCCGGATGAAGGCTGAGGGTTCCATGTACCGCCGCCATCAGAAGTGTTCAAGATAATGCCGTGAAAAGTGCCTGCACTATATTCTGATCCAACTGCCCAGGCGTTGTTTGAATCTGCAGCGGCGATTCCGGAAAACGAATAAGCTCCGCCTGCGACCTGGGGACTCCAAATCGTACCGCCGTCAACTGTTTTAAGAATTGTTCCAGAAGTCCCTACGGTCCAGGCGATATTCGCATCTATAGCACACACGCTACGCAAGTGATTGCCGGTTCCCGATGCCTGGGCAACCCATGTCGCTCCACTATCCGCCGTCTTAAGGATCGTGCCATTGTTCCCAACGGCCCATACCGTATAGGCATCGGCAGCAGAAACGCTCCAGAGGTCCTCGCTGACCCCTGACTGCTGTTCATACCATCCGGTAATGGTGTCGGCTTTGGCCACGCTAGTTCCCGGCAGAAATGAACACCATATTCCGAGCACCAGAATCGCCGGTAGCAATAGAACCTTTCGTAGCGCACGCTTCTCCAAGAAGCGATCTCCTCTACAAGCCAGTATTCAGCCTCGCTTTCTTTTCAGTCTGCGTTTTGAGGATCCGGCTGCGGACAGAAGGCCAAGCATTATCCCTAGCATCAGGATAGCACTCGCGCTTCCCCCTCCGCAGGGATTGGGCGGAGCAGTGATCGTAAATCCTCCCGTAAGCGTCGCTTGTTGTCCGTCCGTGTTGGCTACCACAACATCCCATGCCCCCGTCTGTGCTC
>MELM01000039.1:4202-4415 GCA_001767605.1 Candidatus Solincola sediminis
CTCCCGTAAGCGTCGCTTGTTGTCCGTCCGTGTTGGCTACCACAACATCCCATGCCCCCGTCTGTGCTCCTGAGAGATCCAAGGTACAAGTGATCTGACTTGGGCTTGAGACGCTTACGTTACTGGCGTCAATCCTGTTGGAACCAAGCTGTAGCCATGCACTGGCACCGACAGCGAAATTCTCACCGGAAAGGTCGGTGATTTGGACTACCG
>MELM01000039.1:4442-7614 GCA_001767605.1 Candidatus Solincola sediminis
TGGACGATACAACAACAGCTTGACCCGTAATCGTAAACCCTGATGCCAGCGAACCTTCCCGACCGTCGATGTTTGCTACCACAACATCATAGATGCCTGCTGCCGCTTCGGAAGTATCAAAAGAACAACTTATCTGGCTGTCTGATATTACCTGTATATCAGCCGCGTATATTGCCGTGTCTCCCTTATCCAGTCTGACGGTCGCATAATCCAAGAAGTTACTTCCGATGATGCTGACGCCAAGCACTGAATCGACGGCGCAGGAATTCGGGTCGATTGAAGATACTGTGGGAGCGGGGTGCCCGATGGAAAAGCCTCCCGGAAGAACCGCACTCTTTCCATCGTCATTGCTGACTACTACGTCCCAGGCTCCCTCCGCTTTGTTCGTGAGGTCGAACGTGCAGGTGATCTTGCCGGCTGAGACGAGGGTCACATTGGCGGCCGGAATATCTTCACTATCCGGTCGTCTGAGGAGGACCGAAACGCCGGGGCGGAAGTTGCTTCCCGAAAGGTCGCTTACCTCGACAATCGATCCCCTGGTTCCCGAAGCCGGGGTTATAGAAGAAACCGCAGGCGGTGGATTTTCTATCGTGAATCCTCCCGCAAGCAGGCTCGACTGTCCGTCGGGATTGGCGACGACCACATCCCACTGTCCCGTGGCTCTTCCCGTAATATCCAAGTCACATCTCAGATTCTCAGGCGACCCCACGACAACATTCGTTGCCGCGATATCCGGTTCTCCCTGCTTCTTGAGGGTCACCGAAGCGCCCGAGCGGAAGTTGGTTCCGGAGACAGCGAAAATAGGCATTGTTTGATCGCCGATTCCCGAAGAAGGTGCGATGGATGAAATGGTGGGGGTCGGCCAGCCGGCAAGGAAAGGCACGCCGTTTGATTGTCCCGCCGCCGTTACCACTCTTACTTCAATCGTTCCGGATACTCCCGCCGGCACCCTTACCAATACGTGTTGATTGTCCCAAGAGACATAGCTGGTGGCCGGAACGGAACCGAAAAGGACAGCGGAGGAGCCTCGCGACGAACCGAAATCGTAGCCTTGGATTTGCACAAGATCGCCGGTTCCACCCGTCGGAGTGATGTAGCTGATCGCAGGCCCGGCATCTTTCTTATAAATGACTCCTTCACGCGGCCCGGTTGGGTCGTATCCCGATACGAGCGAACCTACAGCCCAAGCCGTATCTAGATCCGAAGCGCTGACGCTCAATATGATTGGGACGTTTCCCCCTAAGAAGAGCTCAAAGGGATTCCCCATCATCTGCAAATACCAGTTCATACCCCCGTCATCGGTGTACATTGCCATTCCCAGAGGGCCGACTACCCAGGCGTGCTGGGTATCGGCGGCAGCAACCGCGCTCAGGGGCCCGATGGACTCTCCGAGCAGGCCGGGGGCTGGCTGAGACTCCCAGTTGGCGCCACCGTCCGATGTGTGAAGGATAACGCCATTTAAATCGGAGAGACCCACAGCCCAGGCATTCTGAGAATCGACCGCCGACATCCCCATCAATTCCAGGCCGGCTATGGGGAGAGGCTGGGAAATCCAGGTAGTTCCTCCGTCTTCTGTCTTTTCAATGCAGGCGGCGCCGTCACTCGTAGCTCCTACCACCCAGGCAACGTTTGCGGAAACGGCGGATATGCGGAGGCGCTGGGGTATGCTACTTTCCGCTTTTATTACTTGCCAGGTTGACCCGCCATCGGTTGTCTTCTCGATGATCCCGTTGCTGCCGCAGACCCATGCGGTCGCCGCGTCCACCGCTGATATTGAATCCAGATCGGAATGAGAACCCTCAGGCTGCTGGGTATTCCACGTCTCCCCGCCGTCTGAGCTTTTTATGATGATCCCGCTTACTCCCGACGCCCAAACGTTGAAGGCGTCTCCAGCCCCCACCGCCAGGAGCGGTTGGCTGGTTCCGGTATCCTTCAGCACCCAGTTGGCGCCGCCGTCGGTCGTCCTCAGCAACTCTCCTCCGTCCCCGACCGCGAAAGCGGTGGAATCGTCGACTGCCGTGACGCCGAAGAGGTCATACGGGGCATTGGCAGCTTGTCGATTCCAAAGGCCGGAGTAGAAGGAGCTCCAGGGGATCATGAGGCAAAAGCGTCCGAGTTCGGCGCAGACCCCGGTGACGGTTCCGTTTATCTCATCCGTCTGCGTGGTTATATCAAACCAGCTGTCAGATAGTTCGTCATATTGGAAAAGCCGCGGGGCAAAGTTGGGTTCGTACTGTGCCAAGGCCAACTTCGGAGTGGGGGCGCCATAAGAGAAGATGACTGTGACGTCTCCGCTATAAGTAGCGCTTGTCCCCACATCGTATATTAGCGACAGGGGCACGCCTTGATAAAACAGGCTAGGATTCTCGGACGGATCTTCAAAATCCGCCATTGGATCGGTTGTGACAAGTACCGTGTGGCCTTCGGTTAGAAGATTGCTGAAAATAAGGGTAAAGGGATCGAGGGCCACCGTGCTTGGATTGGGAAGCTGTGTGTTGCCGGCCTCGAGGTTCCTAGCGATCCCCACCGAATCGGTTCCGCCCCATTTACTGTTCCAGTACATAGATCGTTCGACGATTATCGGCTGGCTGGAATCGATGCGGGCCGAGACTTCGTAATTATCCTGTACCAAATCGTGAACCCGTATCGTTCTTCGCACCCCGCCGCCTAACGGCGACGGGGTGTAGGGCTCGCCTATAACCCCCCCGCTGCTCATGAAGGTGACAGTCACAGAAGCGACATCATTGCCCGGATTCTGGATGAGGATATACTCTTCGAATCCCATGGCCGTACAGCCCTCGGCCAGGTTCCAGACATTCGCCTTTTTGCTCACGCCCTCCGAGTCATGCCCGGGTCCTTTGAGACCCGTGTACCCCGTTGGCCTCCAATACATGGCCCGCTCGGAGATGATGGGAACGGAGGAGGCTACGCGAACGGAGACATCCCTATTGTCCATGCTCTCACCGTTCACGCTTTCCTGATTTACATGAATATTGAATCGGGAATGCGGGGCTATAGTAAATGGGTCTCGGTTCACAGGCCCGGTTTCCGTCATATAAGTTATGTTTATGACTGCAGCGGTATTGCCGGGATTCTCGAGAAGCACCCATTCCTCGAATCCCTCATTGTCCCTGGTCGATCCCTCCGCCAGGTACCATTCGCATTCCGCCGA
>MELM01000039.1:7624-8680 GCA_001767605.1 Candidatus Solincola sediminis
GGGGCGCCGTGTCCACCATAGGCATCCTTAGGCTGCCCGCCGTCCGGGATATCCCAATACATGGCTCTTTCCACGATGATCCCCTTATCAGTAGGGGAATCTTGACTGCAGGTAACCACGGTAGAGACATCGCAGTTGCCGAAATCCTGTACGTCATTTACACAGATGGTCTGACGGGATTGCGGTGCCAGAGAATAACTCAGTGTATAAATATGCCCGTCCTCGCGCATAAAGGTCACCTGGGTGAACTCCGTATCGTTGTCGGGATTCATCAGCAGCACATATTCCCGGAAGCCTTCAGCCTGCCTGGTCGATCCCTCGGCCAGGTACCATTGGAAAGCAGGCTCCTCTATGCCGTGACTCGTGTGCCCCTCCCGCTTGTTCGACCAATACATCGACCTTTCCGCGAACACCTCCTGATCGGAAGTGACTTGCACCGAAACATCCTTTCCGTAAACATAACCATGCACGGGCAGCGTATACCTTGAACCCGGCCCCATATTCATAACGTGTTTGAGGGGCAGTTCATCGGCCAGCATAAAAGTAAATTGCACTCTCGCCGTTTGATCGCTTGCATTTTCAACGCTCACATATTCCTCGAATCCCGGTCTGGTGCAGCCTTCGGCAAGATACCACTGGCTTCTTACCGGCGTCACGTCTTCGCTTGGTGGATTGGGAATACATGGATAGGTTAAGGCTGAATAGGCATTCAAGAGTCCCGCGCCATAAAAATCTCATTATAACCCGAGGGCCTCGAGGCCGATCCCTGCAAAATGGCCTGGATCCACCCCGGGGTCAGGTTCGGGTATTTGGAAAGGAGAAGGGCCGCTACGGCGGCGACGTGAGGCGCCGAGAATGAGGTCCCGCTTACCACGCTATAGTAGCTGCCTTTGAATTTGGGGGATGTTGAAAGAACCATGTCGCCGGGAGCCAGCAGATCAAGACCTGCTCCATAACAGGAAAAAGAACTTTTGTTGCCCCCCGCAGTGCATGAACCTGCCGCGATGACCCCATTATAAGCGGCGGGATAACCCACTCTGTTTTGATTTGAATTCC
>MELM01000039.1:8713-8862 GCA_001767605.1 Candidatus Solincola sediminis
CGCGTACGCAACTTCATCGGCCATGGAATATGAACTACCATCAAAACCCCAGCTGCAGTTCGCTACCTTCGCGCCGTGATCGGCGGCCCATTTGAAGGCGCTTGAAACCAAACCAGACGTAGTGTATGGCTCTCCACCGCCTTGCATCG
>MELM01000039.1:8973-9292 GCA_001767605.1 Candidatus Solincola sediminis
TGGTATCCAGCGGATAGTTGTCATCATCAGCCAAATCAAGGGGCCAGACGTACTGAGGGCTACCTAGTGGTGCGATATCTTGAACGTCTCCTCCGATCCCCGAATCAATGACGGCGACTATGACTTCCGAATTGCCTTTCTCGATGTTCCAGGCAGCCGGAGCATTAATGCCGCCGACATAATCACCGCTCAAATTCCATTGAGATGGAAAACTAGGGTCGTTGGGAATATCAGTCAAATGGCCGATGTAATTGGGCTCGGCGTAAAGCACGATATCGTCTTCAAGAAAGTCGCTAAGGCAAGCTGCCTCTGATTCCCC
>MELM01000040.1:0-320 GCA_001767605.1 Candidatus Solincola sediminis
GTTTGGACTGAACGCCGCCGGCACCGTCCCTGTGGTCGCATAGTTGTAAAGGGCGGTTGCGAAAATACCGTTCAGCGCAGCGCTCATGATTCCCAAGGCGAACCAGTAGAGCACAACCACCGCGCCCACTATAACAATCACCACGAGCGACTTCGTCATAGCAGCAAGGACGATAGGCACGATACCCAACAGGCCCGCGAGGAACATTATCAAACCAAGGGAGAAGCGTAGGACCACGTTCTCTCCCCAGGTCCTCTTGAAGAGGGATGAAGATTTTTTAATGGCCTCTATTACACCAGCGCTCTCGAAGATCATTACCG
>MELM01000040.1:412-1000 GCA_001767605.1 Candidatus Solincola sediminis
CATTCCGACTGTTGCGGAAATGAGGGCCCAACCCGCTATCTTGCCGATGTTCCCCGTCGCGTAGCGCATGCCGTCACTGAATTTGGGGTCGCCACCGCTCAGGCGTATCTGCACACAAGCTATCAAGCCTGTATTGAAAAAGATGACCACAAAGTAGCCCACCAGGTAGAAGAGGAAAAAAAGGACGTAATATAAGGGGTTGCCTTGAAACTTACCATCCTTTATCCAGCTTAGAAGAATAACCGGTACAAAAAAGGAAGCCGTGAGCACAAGCATCACTGCCCCGGATATCAAGGGGAAGAGCACGAGTTCCTTGTCCTGCTTAAGGACTCCGAGGCTCTCTTTGAATATCTGCATGCTCCGGCTGAAAGTTCCCGCCACGCAAATCACCATCCTTGATCGATAACACCTATTGTCAAAGTGTTTATCGCCTTGAAATGCTCAGCTCTTTAAGGCCTCGCTTCATCCGCATCAAAGCAGTCGGCAGCAAGCGATGAAATGAGGATATGTATTTCTCGCAGCCCTACTGGCCGGTATAACCTTCAGCGAAGTACCAGATCGTGGAAGGTGCAGTTAACCCGAGGGCGT
>MELM01000040.1:1010-5040 GCA_001767605.1 Candidatus Solincola sediminis
TTGTGTGCGCGTAGTTGAAGTACATGGGGCGTTCTGCAACTATTCCGGGTCCTGCCGTTACTTTTATGTCTGTCGAAAGCTGGTAAGCCCCCCCTGCATGCTGATTCACCATAATGGTTTTGCGTGACCTGGCTGGGATTGTCTCTGTTTTGGTTTCCAGTGCTCCCGCCTCTTGGGTGTAATAGGTGATCGAAACTGTTGTGTCCTGATCTCCGGGGTTCTGCAGGCACAGCCACTCATTGAACCCGTCTCCGGTATAGCCCTCGGCAAAGAGCCACTCGTTGGCCGTTTGGGGGGAGCCGATGACACAATGGCCGCCGGTCCAATGTGAACCGGCAAAGGTGTAGTCGAAGTACATAGGCCGCTCGGCCAGGAAGTCCGAGGCGGACGACACGTAGATCGAGACATCCTTGTCCCTGCCAACCTCATGTGGTACGAAGATCGTGCGCCTGCTGTTGCCCGGCAGGGTGTAGCTCTTGTCCACGGGTGCTCCCTGCCCCTCTCCCAGCTGGTAGGTCGCGTTTACCGTTATCTCATCGGGATTCGGGTTTTGAAGGGTAAGCCATTCCTCAAAACCCGTTCGCGTGGTTCCTTCGGCCAGGTAGTACTGCTTGGAGAGGGAGTTGGTTCCCATGACACAGTGGCCGCCCGTCCAATGCAGGTTCGCGGTGCCGGAGTAGTCGAAATACATCGGTCGCTCGGCCACCACGGGTTGGTCGGATTCCAACTTGAGCGAGGTCTGGTATTTACCACCCAATAGATCGTTGACCGAGAAGGTACGGCGGGAATGGGCTGGAACAGAGAGACCGCCAACTACTTTTTCTCCCTCCTCCTGGGTTTGAAAACGCATCGTCAGGTTGGCCTGGTTGTCTCCTGCGTTAAGGACGCAAATCCATTCCTCGAAACCAGTGCCGGTATATCCTTCGGCGAAGTACCAGGTGTTGGCGGGCGAGGCGGTGCCGAGCGTATCCGAGCCTCCGGTCCAGTTACCCCGATAGCTGAAATACATAGCCCGCTCGGCGAGGATCGGTATATCCGATTCCACCTTTGCCGAGACTTCGGTATTCTGCAGGAATGAATTCACAAAAACAGTATTTCGCGAACGAGGTCCGACAACATAGTCGGCCTCGTATTGGTTTCCTCCGGGCATTGTGTAAGTTATGTGGACTTTCGCCTCCTGCGACTCGCTCGTGTTTCCGAGGAGAATATATTCATCGAAGTTTGATTGTGCGATTGCAAAGAAATTAGTGGGCAAGCCCGCAACGGATGCAAAGAAGCTGCCCGATACTTCTTTACTGCCTCCGCTTCCCTGCAGCCTCATTTTCGTGACCCGGCCGCTTGGTCCGAGTGTGAGAACCGTAGCGCCGTAGAGGGCTCCTACCGCGGTATTGGCATTGGAGTTCAGTTTCGCTTCCAGATCTTGCCAGGACATGGTGACCGTCCAATCATGGCCGTTCGTCCCTACACAAGCATCATCGGGGACGGCCTTCCAGTAGGCGTATCCCGCTCCACCCCATACCTCGGCTGAAGTCGCTGTGTGGCCTCCGCAATTGCTGGAGTATGCGGCGACTATTGGGTTTCCATTGTAGGTGATAACCAATCCGGCCGTGGCATCAACCGCCGCAACTATATTTGGCCGTTTTGAAGGGTCGATCGCTTCGTTAAAAGCCTGACAGCATGAGCCGCTCGGGCAAATATCATAGCCTTGCGCATCATGCTTCTTATTGTTTTTCACCGATCTTGTATAAGTACGCATGGCAATTGCCAGTACTTTCAGACCCTCTTGAGGCCAGCTGTTCGGTTCTTCTTCCTGCCGGTACAGGTACTCTTTGAAGGTGTAGGTTCTAACGACACCGTCCCTGCATAGTACTCGCAGGGTTTCGTTGTCATCCATGGTCCCGAAACTGACACCTTGATAGTAATAGGGAATCATGGTCTGGTAGGTCTCGCCTCTCTGGGCCCTCATATAGACGCCGGACATGCACATGCCGACGCCATGGCCCTTGCCGTGGCCGTTGAAAGTGATATTGCCACCGGCTGCACTGGCCGGCCTGGCATCTTGAAGTGAAAAAGAGGAAAAGGTTATCAAAACCGCCAGCACTAGTATGCAAACCCACATCCTCTTTCGGGATTTTTTGCCCCGCATCATAAGTAGCTCCTTATCAGTCCATGCAATGCTATTCCTTATTCTATAACGATTGCTGCTTCCCCTGGCTTACGCTCTATTTCCGGCCTTAAAAGACCATCCTCGATAACCCTGCCAGGCGCGCCTCCAAGATACATTATTTTCAAAGGTGTCTTTTTCATAAGATAATACCTGCAAGATGCCCATATTTGGCCTGAAATACCCTATCCATACAACCCTTTTTTGCTACCGTTCACCGCCCATATTGATACCGAACCCGAATTCTTATGGGTTCTACTCTATATATAGACGTCTACATAAATAAGAGGTTCGAAATGACCGATAAATGTTGTAACGGCTGCGAATTTCGGGAGGTCTGGGGAAATGCAGCTGGGGATTCATACAAAAGTGTACTTAGAGTAACCTGGAGATGCCTGATTGATGCACGCACGCAATAAATCCGCCTATCCTAAATCAGTAGCCCTGACACTGATGGTCCTGCTAGTGAGCCTGATCATAGTCATGCTGCTCTGTTCGACAGCTCTCGCAGCTACGATTTATATCACCGCCGCTTATCCAAGCTTCACGGCCACGAGTATTAATGATTGGTCGTTGGTTGGTGACGCAGCGCGATATGCTACTACT
This sequence comes from Candidatus Solincola sediminis, assembly GCA_001767605.1. Classification (GTDB taxonomy): domain Bacteria; phylum Actinomycetota; class Geothermincolia; order Geothermincolales; family RBG-13-55-18; genus Solincola; species Solincola sediminis. Next base: position 3,781 of record MELM01000040.1, read on the forward strand.
AATTCGCTTCGTCTTACGCGTAATACTACCAACTTATATGGTGCGGGTTGGTGGGAACCGAGGACTTCTCTGATTGACGAAGGCTCATTCAGTATGGCGTTTCGCTTTTTGATGAGAGACCAGGGAGGTGGTGGCGCCGATGGCTTGACGTTCGCCATTCAACCGAACTCGAGCGCAGAGGGTTCTCCCGGTCAGGGTCTTGGTTATGGCGGCATCCCCAATAGCTTCGCTGTCGAATTCGACACTTGGCAAAACACCGATGAGGGTGATCCGGATGCCAATCATATAGGGATCGATCTTGACGGGTCCCTTCAATCAGTACAGACAGCTACGCCTCCGGCGACCCTGGAAAGCACAACGACTTGGTGGGCATGGATTGATTATGACGGGCTTAATGATAATCTCGAAGTTTATATGCTGCGGCAAAACACGTCCACACCGACGCGCCCTGCCACACCTGTTCTAACCAGTACGATCGACCTTTACTCCCATTATGGAGATAGTGTCTTTTTTGGGTTTACGGCTGCAACCGGTGCCGCATATCAAAACCACTATATAAGGTCCGTATATTTCAATAATGGGTATCTGCCGGGTGGGATCGATTTAGTAAACAATACATATCTGCAATCACCGGCCTATGTTGATGTAACTGCCGTTCCGGGGACTATCGTGGCCGACGGAACTTCTCAAAGCACAATTACTGCAACCGTTCAGGACCTTAACCATAACCCCGTGGGTGCGGGTTATACTGTAGACTTCACGACTACTCTTGGAACCGTCGTGCCCGCATCGGGTGTAACTAATGCGAGCGGGCAGGTAACTACTCAACTTTCTGGGAATAGCCCTGGAGTTGCCACCGTTCGTGCTCGAGTAACGCCTGGGAATGCCTATGCGGATGTGAATGTCGATTTGCAGGCTATAGTTGATGCATCCGTATCGGGTGGGCATGGGAGTCTGAACCCGGCCTCTCAGATTGTTGATCCCGGAGGCACGGCTACGATCAACATCACTCCCGATGCCCATTATCATATTGATTCGATTGTTGATAATGGGGTGTCGCAGACTATAGCCAACCCATACTTGATTACCAATATCGATGCGCATCATGATGTGGTGGTCACGTTTACTATTGATACCTATGCTGTTGATGCATCCGTATCGGGAGGGAACGGAAGTGTTAACCCCGCCTCCCAGAATATTGATTATGGATCCACCGCATCGATAGATCTGATTCCAGATGCCCATTATCACATAGCTTCT
>MELM01000040.1:5056-5184 GCA_001767605.1 Candidatus Solincola sediminis
CATTATCACATAGCTTCTATTACCGATAATGGAGTGGGGCAACCCATAGCTGACCCCTACGTGATTAATAACGTGACTGAAGCTCATAATGTGGTAGTTACATTTGCTATTGATACCTATGCTGTTGA
>MELM01000040.1:5325-5965 GCA_001767605.1 Candidatus Solincola sediminis
ACCCCTACGTGATTAATAACGTGACTGAAGCTCATAATGTGGTAGTTACATTTGCTATTGATACCTATGCTGTTGATGCATCGGTATCGGGTGCTGGAGGATCGGTTAACCCCGCAACCCAGGTGATAGATTACGGAAGCCCGGCATCGATAGATCTCATCCCCGATCTTGGTTATCACATAGCAACAATTACAGATAACGGAACACCCCAGACAGTAGCAGATCCTTACGTCATAGCAACAGTTACCGAAGCTCACAACGTAGTGGTTACCTTCGCAGTAGATACCTTCTCGGTTGATGCTTCGGTATCGGGTGCTGGAGGATCGGTTAACCCGGCAACCCAGACCATAAACTACGGAGATCCGGCATCAATAAACATGGTTCCGGATGCAAATTATCATGTCGCGAGTATCGTGGATAATGGAGTTCCGCAGGCGATAACTAACCCCTACGTTATCTCCAATGTCACCGAAGCCCACAACGTAGTGGTAACCTTCGCAGTAGATACCTTCAGCGTGGATGCTTCGGTATCGGGTGCCGGAGGATCGGTTAATCCGGCAACGCAAACCATAGACTACGGAGATCCGGCATCAATAGATTTGATTCCCGATCTCGGTTATCACGTAGCTTCGATAACAGA
>MELM01000041.1:0-215 GCA_001767605.1 Candidatus Solincola sediminis
AATCCCTACGGCTGCCGTGCTTTCGCCACCTGTCGCTTCAAGGGATTGAGCATCTATTAGAAGGGATTTTAGCCAGATAGAAGGAGCTTTCGGATTTGATGCCGTTGCCAATCCCTCAGGAACGTACATGGCAAGATTGTTTAGCATATGAGCCCAAGCGACCCTTCCTGAACTCGACTGCTCGTACAGGGCTTCCAGCGCCCTCAGGTCCTTCT
>MELM01000041.1:373-577 GCA_001767605.1 Candidatus Solincola sediminis
AACCAGGGTGCAAGATGAGGACGTTGTGCTTTGTCCCTTACTTCTGGCGGCAGGAGATTGATTCTGGTCATTCCATAACCTCCCGAAGCGCAAGACCCACGCAGACGGCGACGGATGATTCAATTTCCGCGAGTTCTTCCGGGGTATACGCGAGTTTACCAAGCTGCGCATTTTGAAAAGGTTTCCCGATCTCGACAGGGAGGC
>MELM01000041.1:741-1607 GCA_001767605.1 Candidatus Solincola sediminis
TTTGACTGCTTCCCGCGGCGATACTCCTCTGCCTCTCCCTCATCCATATCCAAACGATTCATGAGGGCTCTGTCGAAGTCATCGCCACCTCTTAAGATAAAGCGGGCAAACCTCGGTATGTTATCTCTGAGAATCGTTACATTTGTGATCCCGGCACCGATATTGATTAGACATATGGCTTCCGCCTCTTGATAACTTTCGGGGCTGTTCCTGGATACGAGCGAGCGAGCGAGCGCAAACGCCTTGAGATCAATCGCCGAAGCCGATAAGCCCGCTGCCCTAAGTACTTCAATAAAACTCTGAATCATATCTTTATGAGCCGCAACGAGGAGAACCGTTAGCATTCTTTCCTCATCCGCAGTCATAAATTCCTCAATGATATCGAAATCCAGTATGGCATCTTCAATAGGAATAGGAATAAATTCTTGCACCTGGAAACGAAGTGCTGTTTCAAGCTCTTCTTTCTCCATATAAGGGATCTCGATCGGTCGTACAATTACTTTTTGATTAGCGATACCAAGAGTCACGGAATGCCCTTTTGCTCCCGTCATACCCCAAAGCTGCTTTAAAGACTCGGCTAGCGTTACACCGTCCTCTACCTCGCCGTCGCGTATGACTCCTTCAGGAATATGCACTATTCCAAGATTTGTAAGGACTACCTCTCCCCGGTTAAAAGTCAGCTCGGCGAGTTTGACTGAATTAGTACTGATATCCAACCCAATCGCAGTGCTTGGTTTTCTCGCATTCATCTTGGCTCCAGCCTATTCTTACTTATTTTTGACTCCCCCTTGTTAGGTAGTCGTTTACATCACTTTCTTTAATGCGATAGTTTTTGCCGACCCTTATTGCTGGTATCTGACCACCTT
>MELM01000041.1:1639-2289 GCA_001767605.1 Candidatus Solincola sediminis
CGACCTCATTAACAGTCAGTAATTTATTGCTAAATCGATCCCCCAAAATCAAACCTCCGACTTACCCGTATTTAGATCTAATTCCACTTCAATGAACAGCATGACCAATATAAATCATCGCCAACATCTTCAACCAACTTTAGCTCTAAACAAGATAGTCGCTTTTTGCCACAACCGCATATTCTAGTCCAAAATCTCACCAGCAATAGCATTCGCTAACACTACCTTACATTTCATTACAGATCTATCTATAAAATCATTCTGTGTTAATCTAGGAACTCCTTTTGCCTCCTTAAGAATCTATTCCGATCAGCTATAGAGATTTGCCGCGCTTTGCCATTAATTTGCGGCTTACGCCTGCTGCTGGAACTGTGTGATAAGGGAGAATATCGGCATATACAAAGCAATAACAATTGTACCGACGACCAAACCAAGAACAACGATCATCAGAGGTTCGAGCAAGGAAGTCAAAGCTTCAACGGTTGAAGCGACCTCAGAATCATAAAAGTCCGAGACCTTATTGAGCATTGTATCCAGGGCGCCCGTCTCTTCTCCAATAGCAAGCATTTGTGTAACCATAGGGGGAAATAAAGAACTTTGGCCTAACGGCCGGGCGATCGAATCACCTTCCTTCACACCAGCCCTAACAC
>MELM01000041.1:2325-11005 GCA_001767605.1 Candidatus Solincola sediminis
AAGTAATTTCCAACGCCTGCAGTATCGGCACCCCACTTGCAACGAGCGTGCCTAGGGTTCGCGAAAAACGAGAGAGCGACATCTTATGAAAGAGTATGCCAAAAACAGGTAGTTTCAGTTTGAAGGCATCTAGTTTTCTCCGGCCCTTCTTCGTTTTAATCCACCTTCCCAGTAGGATTACTCCCCCAATCAACAAAGCGATGACAATCAGCCCCTTTAGACTCAATAAAAAGTGGCTCACGCTCATAATTGTTTTCGTTAAAAAGGGAAGGGTCGCTCCAATATCCTTAAACATTTTTTCAAACGTCGGTACAACAAAAACCAACATTACCAACAAGAGCAGCATGGATATGCCCATCATCGCAATAGGATATGTCATTGCCGATTTGATCTTTCGCTTGATCTCGCTTTCGCTCTCCAGGGTTGCTGCTACTCTTAAAAGCACATCATCAAGAACGCCACCGATTTCCCCCGCCTTAACCATGCTTGTATATAACTCCTTAAATGCTTCCGGGTGCTTTCCCAATGCTTCTGAAAGGGACCTTCCCATCTCAACCTCATGTTGAACATCGGCTATGACTCCTGTGAGAACCGGGCTTTCGGTTTGTTCGGTAAGGATACTCAAGCATTTAACCAGAGGAAGCCCTGCATTAATCATTGTGGCAAATTGGCGGGTAAAAACATTAAGATCTTTGCCTTTCACCTTCGGTTGAAAAATATGGAGCTGTTTCTTCCTAAGCGAAACCTTCTGTTCCTCTATGCCAATTATGAAGTAACCCATTTCCCTAAGACGCTGGGAAACAGCGGCTTCGTTGTCAGCCTCGAGGCTACCCGATATTATTTTGCCGGCCCGGTCTCTCACCCGATAGGAATAGTCTTGCGCCACAGCCTCTCTCCTCTATAAAATATCCTGACTATATTTGCTACTAAGTCTGTTTTTTACCTGGCGAACCCATCCCTAAGGAACATCCTCAATCTTCTGCATTGCCTTATATATCGTGCTATGAAATGAATTACTTAATCTCAGACCCCGGCTGCTTCATATGCACTAATTTCGATATGGAAATGCCTTATCCTTCCGCCGCTCCTTCAAAAGCAAAGTTCACAAGATCAACCATGCGCTCGAGATCATCATGGGATAATGGATTATATCTACTGATGGAACAATAGATTCCGAGTTCCATCATCACTGCTCGAGCTTTTTCCACATCCAATCTCCTATAGCAGGCTGCCAAAGCCTGGAGTATCGAACTCCTTGAAGTTATGTTTGGTTGAAACTCAAGACTCTCCTCAAGAGCATTCTTAGCTTCGTTGTATTCGTCTTTCCTGATAAAAAAATCCGCAAGCTCAAAGTACAAATCTGCGGATCCTTTATTCGCATCGATACCCTGATTCATATAATCGATCGCTTCATCGATCCTGCCTTGATCGGCAATGAGACCGGATCCGATATAATAAGAACCCGTATAGTGGGAATCCAATAGGCTTATCAGAAGAAAATAAGGAATCAGCTCTGATTCCTTTTGGGGATTTCCAAAATATGTATGGTGCAATTTATCGGCCTTTATGAACAATGAATATGCGAGATATTGCCGCACTCCGCCCAAGAAATCGAGGACCCGCGCCGCATTGTTGAACTCACCGCCCCCTTCCTCATTCACCTGCGCAGAGCGCCTGTCGACTCCCCATTCAAGGAACCCGGCTGCGAGCAAAAGGACCACTATCAGGACAATCACTGTCTTTTTCACAGATCCCTCCGAGAAAAGAGAAAGATGCCGAGGTAGAGGAAGATACCGGTAAAGGCGGCGGCCATTAAGGTCAAGAGGATGAGATCAAGAAGTCCCACCCTGAATACGCTTTCTCCATGAGCTATGGTCTCATTAATATTAAAGCGTTCAAGGTTAGGCAGGATGTAATAGAGAAAGCCCGCGCCGATCCTGGCGATGGGGTTGCCGTTATTCATGGCATCGTAGAGATAGCCACCTTTAACATGGGCCACTACATAAAAGAGAATTCCCACAAAAACGCATACCAGGGGACTAAGATAAACCGACGCCATCATAGTGAGTGATGTGAGTATCGAAGCCTCGAGAAAAATCGTGAATAGGGCCTTGGCGAGGCCGGGATCAAAGACACGAAACTTCGCCAGCACGAACACTCCTATCACGATAAAGATTAGGGCGAGGGTGATGACAAGCACCAGCATAATTCCCAGGAATTTCCCCAAATAATATTGCCAGCGCTGCACCGGCTTGGAGATGATGTTATAAATCGTCCGTTGCTCGGCATCGCGTGCTATACTCGTACCCCCCATAATGATAGCGAGAACAAAGGCCATTATTGTCGTGAGGCCCAAGGCCGCCTCCCGCATTAAATCAAGCTGCACGCCGACCTGGGCGCTGGGGAGAAGCGGGATCAAGAATATCATGAGGACGGTCAGAGCCAGGATTATATAGAATACCTTCCTGTGCATTGCATCTTCGACGACGCTCCAGGCAAAGACGCCCAACAGCCTCATTCTTCCGTCCCTTCCGATGATCCTTTCACCCTGTTGGTAAAATATTCCTCAAGACTCAAGCGCTCTTCCCTGACCCCCGCTATTGAGGCTCCGTTATCGATAATCAACTTTAAAGCATCATTCAGGTCTACTCGCCTCAAACTGAGGCGGTCCTTTTCCTCGCCTACCCATTTCGCTGATGGAGGAAGTTCGGCGGATAAATCAAGTGCCGGTTCGAGCAAAGAGATTTCATAGCGGTCCTCTGATAGCAGCAGCTCATCCAGACAGCCGGATGCAACATTTCGGCCCCTGTCGATTATCGCTACCGCATCACATATATCCTCGATCTCCGATAATTGATGCGAGCTGATGAGAATGGTGGTTCCTCCCTGCCTCAAGTCCTCGAGAATTCCCCTTATATGAACCTTGCCCAAAGGGTCGAGGCCGCTCGATGGCTCATCCAAAATCAGAAACTCCGGCTCGGAGATCAGGGCTTGCGCTATCCCCATCCTCTGCAGCATTCCCTTGGAAAAACGATTAAGACTGAGGTCTGCTTCCTCGGTCAAGCCGACCAGGCTCAAGAGGTGTGAAATGCGTGCTTCGATGCCCGATGGCTGCAGGCCGAACAACTTCCCGAAGTATTTCAGCAGCTTCCGTGGGGTGAGATACAGTTCGAAATAAGGTTGCTCGGGAAGAAAACCTATTTTCTTTCTCGCTTTGGCGTTTATGCCCTGCTCCCCGAACAGCCAAATATCTCCGGAATCGGGGTTTACCAGACCGAGGACCGATTTTAGCGTGGTTGTTTTGCCCGCTCCATTCGGCCCCAGCAGGCCGAGGATTTGTCCGGCATCCACCTGGAGATTAAGGCCATCAATAGCTTCCCGCCGGGGGCTCTTTCGTCCCGTCCTGTAACTTTTTTTAAGGTTCTCTATGCGAAGAACCGCTGCCATCAACCGTCACCCGATTAGCCTTATCATCTCGTCACGGTTACTGCAGCGCGACATGGCAACTTCGTATGAAATAATACCCCTCTTGAAAAGAGCGGCGATTGAATGGTCCATGGTCTGCATCTTGTACTGGCCGCCGGACTGCATAGAGGAATATATTTGATGCGCTTTTGCCTCGCGGATCAGGTTCCTTATGGCCGACGTTGCCACCATTACCTCCACAGCCGGTATTCGCGTCTGCCCATCTTTTGTGGGCAGCAATTGCTGAGTGACGATCGCCTGAATGGTCGATGCCAGCTGCTGCCTGACCTGTTGTTGCTGATAGGTGGGAAAAACATCGATTATCCGGTCAATGGTCTGTGGTGCATCCTGAGTATGCAGGGTGGCGAAAACCAGGTGGCCGGTTTCGGCGGCCGTCAGCGCCGTGGAAATTGTTTCCAGGTCCCTCATCTCCCCCACCAGGATGACGTCGGGATCCTGACGCAGGACATACTTGAGAGCATTGGAAAAAGAGTGGGTGTCTCCGCCCACCTCCCTCTGGTTCACGATGCACTTTTTGTGAACGTGTAGGAACTCTATAGGATCTTCGACAGTTATGATGTGCAAATTACGATTCTCGTTGATGATATTGATTACGGCTGCCAGGCTGGTCGATTTGCCCTGTCCGGTCGGCCCGGTGACCAGGATAAAACCCCGTGGCAGCATGGCAAACTCGGTGAGCACGGGTGGGAGGCCTAATTCCTCCACCGTCTTGATTCTGTAAGGGATGATGCGGAAAGCGGCCCCCAGCGAGTTGCGCTGGAAATAGGCATTAACCCTGAAGCGCGCACTGCCGGGCACCGAATAAGAGAGGTCATACTCAAGGTTGCTCTCCAACTGCTCCCTTTGTCTCGCAGTCAGAATGCTGTAGATCATGTCCCGAGTGTCATTGGAAGTCAATCTGGAATACTCCTCCAGCCGCTGCAGAACGCCGTTTATGCGCATGACGGGAGGGGCACCTACCGTGAGGTGGAGGTCCGAAGCACCTCTCACCAGCACCTCTTCCAGGAGTTCATTGATATCAAGCTTCACAGCCAAGGCCGTTCCTCCTCTCGACTCTCATTAGTGCCGAGCCATATTACTCTTCTACATGATGACCCTGAGAACCTCTTCAAGAGATGTCACTCCCTGTCTGGCTTTAGCGAAGCCTTCCTCCCTCATGGTTCTCATTCCCTCGGATCTGGCCATCTCTGCGATCTCGACGTGTGGCGCGTTCCTCGCCACCAGCTTCTCTATGTTTTCACTCACCTCTAATACCTCGTAAACTCCGATGCGGCCCTTGAATCCGGTTTTATTGCAGGCAGCACACCCTTTTGAGCGGAACAACACCTTCTCTTCCATATCTTCCCAAGTGAACCCCACCTTTTCCAGGAAATCCGGGTCGGGTTCATAGGGTTCCTTGCAGCGCGCGCACAACTTTCGGGTGAGCCTCTGAGAACTGACGCAGTCGACTGCCGACGCTATAAGAAACGGCTCGATGCCCATCTCCAGAAGCCGTGTCAGGGCGCTTGGCGCGTCATTGGTGTGCAGGGTGGAAAGGACGAGGTGTCCGGTGAGGGCTGATTCAATAGCTATCTGGGCGGATTCAGGATCTCGTATTTCCCCGATCATGACGATATCCGGGTCACAGCGTAGGATGGAACGCAATGCCGACGCGAAAGTAAGGCCTGCCTTGTAATGCACCTGGACCTGATTTATGAGGGGCAGCCTGTACTCGACCGGATCCTCCACCGTTATTATATTGTGCTTGATGCTGTTGAGAACATTAAGGGTCGCATAGAGTGTCGTAGTTTTGCCGCTTCCTGTTGGGCCGGTGACCATGATGGTCCCGTAGGGCTTACGAAAGCTGCGGGAATACGCCTCCATGGTTTGTTCCCGGAAGCCCAGTTCCTCGAGACTCATAAGGGAAGCGCTCTTATCCAGAATGCGCAGCACCATCTTCTCGCCATGAATCGTGGGCAGAGAAGCGACGCGGATGTCTACCGACTTCCCCCTCATCTCCACGGAGGCCCTGCCGTCCTGCGGAACTCTTTTTTCGGCGATATTCATATCCGCCATGACCTTGATCCTGGCCACTACCCCGGGGTGAAGCTGTCTGGGATTACGGCGGATCTCGTGCAATACTCCGTCAATTCGAAAACGCACCCGCACATCTTTATCCATCGGTTCGATGTGTACGTCGCTCGCACGATCGGCCACGGCCTCCGTTATAAGCAGATTGACGTATTTTACGATCGGCGCATCATCAGCGTCCGCTTCTCGGCCGTCGTCACCTATCTCCTCGCTGATGTCCTCCACCGAGAGTTCGGAATCGGCTTCGGCCCGGCAGAAACGGCTGATCGCCGCTACTATATCTTCTTTCGTAGCCACCAACGGCTCTATTTCCATGCCGGTCATTATTCGCACGTCATCGAGAGCGAAGACATTGGTGGGATCGGCCATGGCGATCAAGAGTCTGTCGCCCTCGAAACCTATCGGCAGCAGGGTATAGCGGCGAGCGACCTCCGCATCGACAAGGCTGGAAGCGGAAATATCGATGTCATAATTTGCGAGGTCTATATATTTCAGGCCTATCTGGCGAGCAAGGATAGAGGTGAGTGCTCCTTCACTGACCATTTTCAAGTCAATGAGCACCCGGCCCAATGAGTCGCCGCTCTCCCTCTGCTTGGCCAGAGCTTCCTCGAGCTGGTCTTCAGTAATGATGCGGTTTCGTATTAGTATCTGCCCCAGTTTCTCTTTCTTGGGCTTTTGCATCTCTTTCCTCTACCTTAGGAGGTCATCTCCTGTTCGATTGCCTCTCGCATGGCCTCGAGGGGCGCCGGCCGCCCCGTCCATATCTCGAAGGAGGCGGCTGCCTGGTGCAGTAGCATGCCTTCACCACCCGCCGTCCCGGCCCCCCTCGCTGCCGCCTCCCGCAATAATAAGCCTGTTTCCCGGTACTTCAAATCGACCACCCACTGACCTTGATGGAAATCCTCCACATCGATGGGCGGCATATCCTCGTGCCTTTTCCCCAGGGGCGTGCAATTGATAATCAAGTCCGACTCATTGATCACCCTTGCACCCTCGTTGTCGAACGTCCTTTCAGATATCTCGGAATCGCAGATGGCCCTCTTTAACAAGGCTTTCAGCTCGAGTGTCCGATCGCTGGTTCTGTTCATTACAAAGACTCTAGCCGCCCCTTGCCTCGCAACGGCTAGGACGACACCCCGTGCGGCCCCACCCGCGCCAAGAACGGTTACCAGTCGGTTTTCAACATCTATGCCCGCCTCGAGCATGAAAGCCTCAAAACCCTTGGAATCAGTGTTGAAGCCCAGAAGAGCGCCGTCAACGCAAGAAATGGTATTCACAGCCTGCAGCAGCTGGGCATCGCCCCGCAATTCATCGACCAAATCCGAGGCGGCCATCTTGTGCGGGATGGTTACGTTTGCCCCTCTGAAACCTAAGGCTCTGAAACCGGCGAGCGCCGATTCCAGCTGATTGGGAATGACCCTCATGGGGATGTACAACCAATTCATTTCGAGACTGCAAAAAGCCGCATTATGAATGGCCGGCGATAGCGTATAGTCGATGGGGTATCCGATGATTCCTACCATTTGCGTTTTACCGTCCACAGGTACTATAGAATCCACCCCCCAATTCGTGGGAACCAAGAAGAAGGCGTCAGGAAGATCTTGAGTTCAAGTCTACTTATCCAGGGTTTTCAGGATATCATAGAGGAGACCCAAGAGGACTTTCTTTACGTCTTCCTTTTCCATGGCCTGGCATGGAATTATTTGGACCTCCCCATCCACGCTGAGTTCATTCCTGATTCCCTCGACCGCTTTTGCGGGATCGCCATCCTCGATTCGTGTCGCAGCTACCACGTAAGGGGCATCCGACAGGGTGGCAAAAAATTCCAGAATCCGTTTTCCCTCGGTATAAGTGTCCGGGCTGCTCGCATCAAGCATCAGGATATAGCCGAGCATTCCTTCCGATAGTATCTGCCACATGAAATCGAATCTCTCCTGTCCGGGAGTACCGAAAAGGTAGAGGACTATGTCTTTTGAAATGGTGATTCTACCGAAATCCATGGCAACGGTCGTCTCCGCCTTGACCCGTCTTGTCGAATCGGAGATGGCTCTCTCGGTCGAGACGATCGCGATCTCGCTGATGCTCTTTATAAAGGTAGTCTTACCCGCACTGAAGGGTCCGGTTACTACGATTTTGAAGGATCGCAAGCCACTACACCCCTTACAATCTCTTTATCCCATCAATGATACGCATGATAATGCTCTTGGTCACCGCTTTGTCGCGCTTCACCTTCGGTACCGGCTTTCCCTTATCTATTTCCTCCACTTCCCCCTCTTCTCCTTTCGGTTTTACCGGAATCTTGATTTTCTTGGTCGGCTGCGGTATTGATGCTCCGGTCAGTTCGGCGAGTTCCCTCTCAAGTGAATAGCCGCCCATATCAAATCCGGTTGCCTCTTCCTCTTCAACGGGCCGTTTCTCCTCCTCTGGTGCCTCCAGAGGAGCAGGAGCCGGAGTCTCTGCAACCTCAGGAGTTATCGGCGGGGGTTCCGCCGGAGCTTGAGGAGGCGTTACCACATCCGGTGCCGACGGCTCCGCCGGCGGAGACTCGATCGCCGCAATCTCTTCAACTTGTTCTTCTGGCTTGGCCGCCGGCGCGGCTTCGGGAAGTCCCTCCATCAGATCACGGAGCTCATCCTGCTGCAACTGCTCCCCGGCCGTGGGCTCGATAATATTTTCCGGCGATTCGAAGGCTTCCGTTAAGGGCATCCCCTCGTCTGCCTCGATTGCCGGGGAATCAAGCGTCTCCTCGGAGATAGACTCCAGTAGTTCGATGGGAGCGGCCGGCTCTATCGGCGCTTCAAGAGCTTCCGTGCGCGATTCCTCGTACAGCTCCGCGATTTCACCTTCCAACTCGGTTATTTCCGCACCCAGATCTGGTTGTACTTCCTCTTTGAGGATCTCCTGCTCAAGATTTGTAATTTCTTGCTGGAAGCTTTCCAAGGGTGCCGTGGTCCCGTCCTCAGTTTCCAGTATTTCCCTTTCGAGCTCCTCGATCTCCTTCAGGAACTCATCATCGAGTCGGGGGACCTCACCCCCGGTCCCGATCTCGACCACCGAGGACTCGTCCACCTCAAGGGCCGTTCCCGCCATGAAAGGTGCTCCTTCCGGTGGCAATAGCGCTTCT
>MELM01000041.1:11012-42166 GCA_001767605.1 Candidatus Solincola sediminis
GAATATTTTCCAGCATGACACTCTCAAGAATGTTTCCGGCAATCGATTCAGCCGCAGAATCGGGCTTGATGGCCGCCGATGGAATGAGGTCTCCAACTTCAGGCGCAGAAGCAACGTCTAAGGTCAAGGCTTCCACAGTCTCCGGAATCTCTTCGAGCATAACGCTTTCCAAAACGTTTCCGGCTTTGCGAATCGGTTCGACCGGCTCTTCCGGAGCCTGCTCTTCGAGTAATTTATCGAAGCCTGTATCGGGAGCTGCTTCGACCATCTCGGTTGCCCGTCCCTCCGCCCTTGTTTTCTGGAGATGATCCTTCCATTCTTCCGGTATCTCATCCGGTTCGAGTTCCGGGATGTCTTCCTCGCCGGCCAGACGTTCGATCTTACCGTATTTCTTTTCGAGATACGCCCTCTTTGCCGCCCTGGCCTCCACACTCTCCTTGGTCATTTTTTCATAGCCGTAATCCGGCAGTTTCTTGGTCTCTTCGGGTTTGGCCTCTTCTTCCTCCTCCTCATCGATGCGTACGCCTTCCGGGAGAAGCAAGCTTATCTTTCTCTTGAGTTCATCGAGCTCAGCTTCCTTGCTGTCGATGGAGAGGATCTCCTCCGCCTCTATGGTTTCTTCCATAGCAGCTTTTTTCATCTCTTCTATTTGCTCTTCTTGCTTGCGCTGCTCATCCTCGATCACCTGGCGGGAATCACTCGTTATTACCAGTTCCTCAATCAATTCCTCTTCGACCGCTATTTCACACACCGCATCGATATCTAATGACGGAGCTTCTTCCTCAACCAGAATGTCGCCTTCGAAGTCATCACCGATCTCGATTTCTACAAAATCCCCGGCAAGTTCGGATTCAGCCTCCAGTTCCGCACTTTCCTGTATTGACTCCGCCTGAATCGCATCCATGCTCGGCTCCGGACCCTCAAGGATTCCCGCTTGCATGGGACTCTCAACCAAATCATCTATCGCCGTCTCTTCTGAAGCAGCGACCGTTGCAGCTTCCTCCGGCTCCTCTTCTATAGCCGCTTCTTCCGCTTCGATCATCGCGGCTTCCTCGATTGTAAGCGGCTCGATATCGAGCAAAGGCACCTCTCCGGCCGCCTCGGGCGCCGCCGCCTCCATGATCTCCGAGACCTCCTCGAAAATCGCTGGCTCAGCAGCAGCTTCGCCCGGCGCTTCTTCTTTCGCTTCCTCCTCGAGTACCTCTTCAATAGATGCGATGGGGCTCTCTTCCGCTTCGATCGCGGATTCCTCCTCGAACTGCTCCAAAACCTCCCCAACTGCGTCTGCTACCTGCCATTCACCTTCCGTTTCCAGCTCCGATATTTCCCGGGCGGGTTCGGGTGCCGCCGCTCCCTCGATAGCTTCAAGATGTATCTCGTCGATCTCGCCCGTCACCTCAGCCGGCTCCTGCGCCTCTTCGTCCAGGGCTTCGGCTAGGGTATCTATGAAATCCAACTCCTGAACTTCGGGGGCTTCCGTCGGGATCACCTGGTTTTCGAAACGGTCCAACTCCTCCGCGAGTTGCTCCAGCCTGCGATCTGCTTCCTGCTCCTCGACTGCCGGCGTAATGTTTTCAAGCAAACCGGATCCGATCAATCCGTAAAGGATCTTGCACGTGTGCAGTGTGCTCATGCCGGTTAGCTCAACAATCTGCCGAACGCTCTTTTCGCCGTCTATGTAAGTAAGAACCATCCATTCCTCGGGCGTCAGACTGATTTGCGCCGCATCCCGGCCTTGCATTGAAGTCATGTTGAAGATGACATTCAGATTCGGGATTTTCTTCTCGATTCGGTTCCATTCATCCAGGCGCCTGGAACCCTCCATTATCAATTCCTCGGTGCTGATGGAAAGCCCGATATCCTCTTCCGGAAATACGACTCCGGGCTGGAAATCGAAACCCCCATCGGTCCAGCGCAGCATCTCGAATACCGCATCCTGGATCTGCTCCTCGACGAAAATCTCCAGCTGTTCCTTGGTTATGTAGTTCAAGCGTACGAGTAGTTGCCCCAGCCGCTGCCCCCTGGCCGTTGTCTTCTGCATTTCCAGCGCCTCGTCTACCTGCACCTTGTTGACTATGCCCGCATTCAGAAGCTTCATACCCAGCGCCTGGCGCTTCCAGTTTGTGGTGGCGAAAAAGACTTCGCCATTGCGGAAACAAATGTAGCCTCTCGCTTTACCACGTGTAAGGTTGAGCGTCCCGTTCTTCTTGCTAAAATTTAACAATTGGAATAGATCGGGAAGACTGAAATCCTTAAGACTCCCCTTCAGTGCCATATCACATCATCTCGAATCCGGCCCGTTTCAGGCCTGGGCCTTGTTGTTCCCGTAGTACCTGGGTTCATGAATACGGTCAGGCGCCGAGAGCGTCGGGGCGCCGTGCGCTTTATCTCCTCGTGAAAGGCCGTGCCAATCGAGATTGCCACGTCGGTTGCGCCTTCTCGCAAAACGGCTTTTCGCTTCGCTGCAAGCCTAATGCGACCGTATTTATTAATCCAGGTGCTTGTTTTGTTCCCTCTAATCATATTCGATCCTGAACTCCGCCTTGATGATCTCCGCGATCTTCTTGGCGGCTCCCTTCACATCATAAAGGACCAATCCCAGCTTGCTCCCCTTCCTGACGAGAGCAGTTAATACCGCGTCTTCTCCCGCGGCCATCAGGAATACGTATCCCGCGTTGCCTTCAACGAATACCTGGGCCAACTCCCCCCGTCCCAGTTCCTCGGAGGTCCTCTCGCCCAGGCTCAGCAAGGCTGCCGACATGGCACCCAGCCTGTCTTCTTCCAGGGTATTGGGAAGAACGGAGGCCATTACCAGCCCATCCATGCTGACAACAGCGGCCGCATCGACTTCGGCCGACCTCGATACCAGTTCGCTAAGTGCGCTTCGCAGCCTTTCTTCCCTTGATTCGGCCAAGTAAACCTCCTATATGAAATCCTCTTGCTTCCCGCTTATTCGAATAACTTCGCCAGTTCCTCAGCCGTACGTTTCGCTTCCATGAAGACGACTCCCAACTTGGCTTCGGGATTTACCAAGAGTGACAGCAGCGCATCCGGCCCGCAATGGACGAGAAGGAGATAACCCAGATCGCCTTTTATATATACTTGCTCGAGTACTCCCCGCTTGAGGTCACGCGCCGCCCTTTCACCCATGCTCAAGACGGATGCGGAGAGAGCGCCGATCATATCCTCGTCGGCTTCCTCGGAAATATCCGAAGCCAAAGCCATCGCATCGGAACTGATGAGAACCGCAGCCTCTATTTCCTGAAGGTTGGCTCTGAGGTCCCCCAGGATGGAGTTCATTTTATCAATTCTGTCTGAAGCCAATCTAACCTCCCTGAGTAAGTGCCGGCCGATTCCAAATCCTATGGAAATTTCCGGAGAGGTTCTCCCTACAAGCTACCCTCCACGGCGGGAAGAAACTTGCGGATGTCATACCTGGCTTTTCCCAGGTTTGCTCCGGATGGCAAAATGGAGACCAGAATGGCGTCAGCGCCCACGGCGCTCATCAGTATTGCGCCCTTTTCAAATTCAAACATAGCCTGGGCCATTGGGCCCTGGGCCAACTCAAGGCCGATAACCTCGGCAGCACCCAGGGAACTGGGGGCGATAGCACCGACGGCCTCCAACTGCGCCGCGTCCTCGCCGGCCGTCTCTATAATAAAGCCGTCTCTCCCCACCACCAGACAGGCTCTTACCGCCCCGGTGGCCACCAATTCCTCCAGGATCTTTCTTAGATCGGCCAATCCACACCACCTCCTGCCCTATTTAAAAAGGGCTCTCTTGTTCGTCCTTAGGCTGCCGTCCATACTACTTCCTCTAATGCTTATGGTTTCTATCGACATCAGCTCAACCGCTTTTAATCCCGTTCTTTTTGTTCTTAGAGCTCCAATGGATAGATATCGTCATTTCGATTCTTTTCTTAAAACATGGCCCTGTTTTTATTCTCGGCCCGTACTTCCCCAGCAAATAGATCCTTTCTTACAGCATTTTCCTCCTCAACCTTTATGGCCATAGCCCGGCAATTGACCTCGCAACTGCGGCATAGAATGCAGCTCTCCGGATTGGCCACTTCGGGGGTTCTCTCCGGACCCTCGATAAAAACGGGATACTCAAATTCGCCGCTTTGAGGGCAGATGTCGATGCACTCCAGACATCTGATGCACCTCTCCTCGTCGATCTCTATGGAGAGTCCAACCGGCTCTACCTCTTCAACCATCTTCTCTCCTTGTGACCCACATCAATGCAGCGCGCACATCGGGCAGGGCGCGTAAGCACGCACCGCCATTTCCATGAAGCCTGCCGCCCGATCCTCGGGCTCGCCCGGACCTAAATAGGTTGCCGCAGTCTCTGCCAGCGACGCCTCCAATCCTTTCATGTTGAATTGCAGCGGCGCGACATAATTTAATTTCTTTATAAGCCCTTCTTCGTCTACCTCCACGTCGTACATGAGCAAGCCTTCCGGCGCTTCGATTATACTCGAGCCCCTTCCCTCCTTGCAGGTTACAGGCCTCCTCATTACCTCCCCCTGCGGCATATTCAAGAGTTCCTTCATCCTCTCCCAGGCATGCATCATCTCGAGCATCCGAGCTATATGAGCCAGCATGCTGGGGTGGATAGGAAAGCCCCATTGGGCCTTGATTTCCTCCAATTCTTCGTCGGGCATCGCGCTACCGTACTTTCCATTAATGTTCAATCGCGCCAGGGGGCCGACCCGAAACCGCCCTGCCCCTGAAACTTCAACAAACTTTATGTGGGAATAGCTGGCATTATTTTCCACAAATCGGGCGGGCATATCCGACATCTCGATGCTTCCCAGATCCTCGCCTTCGGGAGATACCAGGCATACCCGGGAACCTAAGAGCGCCAGGGACGAGTCATCCTTGAGGGCAAGGTAGGAGGAGGGGTCCGTGCCCAGGGTCTTTATAACCTCCTCGTTCCTGCGAAGCAAGAGCTTCACGAGGTGCGATGTTTCAACCAGCAAGGGTCTCGCTTCTTCCAGCCTATCGATAAGTTCGCCGCGGCGACCCGCCGCTATCTCTTTTACGGCGCCCCCGATCAGGAAGTTAACCGGGTGTACCGCCCGGCCTCCAGCCTCCGCCAGTATCGCCGTGCCCAATGATTTAAGCCTCATAACACGCTGTACGACTTCCTCCTCTACTTTGTGAATACTTATGATGCTACGCAGATTCTGTCCAGATGATGGAAACAGCAGATCGGGGAGACTGTGCACAGTCAGGGATACGGCGTGGCGTTCGAAGAGTTGCGCCCACATGCCCAACTCACGTAAGCGTAAGGCTTCCTCCGGCACTTCGACAGCTAGAGCCCGCTCGACTGCAATAGCCGCGCCGATCTGATGAAAAAGGGAATCGGGGCCGCATATACGGGCCACTATGGGCAAGAGGTTGTCGATGTGTGCTCCCCTGAGAATCTGATCGAAACCCCGATATCCAAAAGCCCGGAAACGCACATCCGGCGGGCTCCCGTCCTCACCCAGCGTCACCGCTACGGCGGAGGTGCCGTAAGTTCTCGTTACCGGATCTATCAGTATATCCACCATATCTCTGCCTCGCTGCCAGTCGCGGTCAGACTGATTTATCTCTCACCCAGACGTTTTATATACGAAGAAGTCCCTCCCGGCCTGCGCCGCCTCAAGAGGGGTTCGGCAAGGCAATGCATAAAGAAAGATTGCGCCGGATCCTTTATCGATCCATCTATTTCTGAAGGACGTTTGCGGGTTGCGCGGGCGAGCCTCCTCACACTTTCCAGCCGGGGATCGAGGAATGGTTCGGCGAGAGCACCTGCTGAGGGCCCCCGGCAACCGCTGCAAGGAATCCCGTGTTCGCTCGGACAATCGGCGCCGCAACCATCACGCGTCACTGGCCCCAGGCAGATGAATCCCTGATCCAGCAGGCACTCGCCCGCCTCCGCTTCCTCCTCGATTATGCGCCGGGGCCCGGGTTGCGGTAGAGGCAGGCAGCCGACCCGGCATTCCGAGCACACGGTTGCGCCGTCCCGATTTGGCAGCGCGCCTGATAGCGCCATTTCCAGAAAGGACTTCAGCAAATCGACCGGGGGCGGGCACCCGGGAAGATAGGCGTCGACGCCTACATATGAATCGAGGGGCAGAAGCCTGCGAACCGGAGCGGGAGAATCCTCGAAGGAAGCGCCCTTTCCGAAACGCCTTCGCATCAGACCTTCTTCGGAGTACATATCCGCCAGTCCCTGCACCCCTCCGAAACAGGCGCACGTTCCCAAGGCCACCAATCGCTCCGCTTTGCCCCTCACCTCTCGCGCCCGCTTAAAATGATCCCCGTTTCTTACCGTTCCTTCCACCAGCGCCAGATCAACCTCGGGCAATTCCCTCTCGCTCAGCAGGAAGGGGACATAGGGAAGGTGGTTCTCATCCATGAAGTCATACAGGTATTCTCCCAGGCTCAGGAATGCCATCTGGCAACCTTGGCAGGAGCTCAAGGAAACGATAGCAACCCGCATTTTTACTCCAGATCCGTCTTCAACATGACCAGACAGGCATCCTGCCCCATGTGTTCGGTGTGTAGGTCGACCCTACGCCCGAAGACTTTTTCAAGAATTCCCGCCGCATAGCCATGGATGGCCTGACAGGCGACGCCTCCCAATTTTGTCCCTGACACCCGGCACGATTCACGAATGGGACATTGCTCGAAAAGGAGGCGAACAAACATATCCTCGACGTCGTACACCCAGAAATCGTCGTCTTCCTTATTCTTCCATAAAGTGATCTTCCAGGTTTCTTGCGATTGGGGAAACACCCAGCGCAGGGCCTGCTCGAGATCGTCGGTGCAATCATACCTGGCCGATTCTTTCATACCCAGGTCCTTGCCCGCAAAATACATCAATTGCGGAGCGGACCTGCCGGTTACTTCTTCGCCGGCCAGGTCGAGTACCGCCAGCGCTTCCGAAAGGGCTCTCAACCTCTCCTGGAGAATCTCTATCTCGCCAGCCATATTGAAGATCTCTCTTTCTTTCAGATGATATGTCGGCCATTTATTGTTAAATATAAACGGCTGCTTATCCTGCTGGTTTTGCCCGAGGAGTTGCCATTCTTCCCTTGTGTCCGCACCCTGACGAGATTGCTTCGTTAATCCATTCCTCGCAATACGGATTTCGCCTTAAGGCGAAATCCTAGTTGCCCTTCTGGACCTCGTTCTTCACCCGCAGGAACTCATTGTAGTCGGCCGTAAAGAAGTGCCGGCCGTTGCCGACCGCCAGGTAATAGAGGTAATCGACATTCGCGGGATTGAGTGCGGCATCGATACTGGCAAGCCCGGGGCTGCATATGGGTGCCGGAGGAAGGCCTTTGTGGAGATAGGTATTGTAGGGTGATTCGATTTTGAGGTCATCGTAGGTCAGCACATCCTTCCATTCCGGAAGGGCGTATTGAACCGTGGCATCGATCTGCAGAAGCATATCTTTTTTCAGGCGGTTGAAGATGACGGCAGCTACAAGCGGCCTCTCCTCGTCTATCGCCGCCTCCCTCTCTATCAGAGAAGCTACTATCACGGCTCTATAAGGCGTTAATCCCATCGCTTCCGCTTTCGACCAATCCAGATCAGACGTCTCGGCCTTAAATTGGTTGAGAAGCATCTCGATCACCTGGCCGGCAGAAACATCGTTGGCGACCGTGTAGGTCTTGGGAAAGAGGAATCCCTCGAGGTTATCCCGGTTTGCCGATGACATGTATTCGATGCTGTAATCGCCACTTAGAGCAGCTTCGATAAAATCATCGGGCGTGATTGTTGTAGCCTGGGCTACCCGAGAAGCGGTTTGTTCGACGGTCAAGCCCTCCGGGACGGTAAACCTGGCCTGGTAGTTGGGCCCCGCTTCCAGGATCGAGAAGGCTTCCGCATAATGTATCCCCTTGTCGAAAACATAATCGCCTGCCTTGAAATCACTTCCATTACCTTTGAGCCAGGTGAGAAAGCGAAAAATGCGGGTTGAGGTTATCACGCCGTCGTCATGTAGCATCTTGGCGATCTCCGACGTGGTAGCCCCTTCCTTGATAAAAACATGAACAGTTTGCTCCTGTCTTGGTGGATAGAAAAAGTGGACGAAGAGGATGAGGAAAACCAGGAACATGGCAAGCAACAGGCCGAGGATCACGAATCCCCTGTATTTATGAATCCATTTCTCGTCGCCTTGCCGCTTAGCGATGGTACTATTCTCCCGCCTGTCTCTTCTTGGTCTTTAAATACTCTAAATATGATTGCAGGATGATGGCGGCCGCCTCGGCATCCACCTTCCTGCCTCGCAACGAATGCCCGGCCTCCTTGAGCCGTCTCTCCGCTTCAACTGTCGAAAGTCGCTCATCCCAGAGCACCACTTCGATGCCCTCGATTCCCTCCAGCGCATTCGCATACTCCCGGGTAATGGCCGCCTGCTGGCCTTCCTCGCCCCTTGAAGTCAAGGGCAACCCCACGACCACCCTCCCGACTCCTTCCCGGGTCTTTTCTTCCACATAACGCCGCAACGCCGGGAAATCGATATCCTGTAACACCTCTATGGGATGTGCGCTCATGTTTAAAGGGTCCGAGATGGCTACGCCGATTCGGCGGGTGCCTATATCCAATCCCATGCTTCGCATATGATTATTCCAGATGCGACTTCGCATCATCGATGACAAGAGTCAGGGCTTCATCGATATTTTCAATGCTCGGTCCGCCCCCCACGGCCATATCCGGGCGGCCGCCGCCACCACCCTTCAACAGCTTTCCCGCCTTCTTTGCAAGTTCGACTGCGTTTAAGCCCGTCGCTGTCAGGTCTTTAGCCACCGCTACCACCATGCTCGCCTTTTCCTCCTGTGCAGTAGCAATGGCTACCATACCGGCTCCCCGTTTTGAAAGCGTTTTCTCCGCCAGCTCTCTCAGGTCATCGGGTTTGAAGTCCTCGACCCTCGCCGTAATGATCTTTCTGCCGGCCACCTCGATCTCGTTCCATTCGATTCCATGTTCTATAAGCGCCGCGACCTCTTCATGTCCCCGCTTCCTGAGTTCGGCTTCCAACTCCTTGATTTGCCCGACGGTCCGGTCGACTCGATCCGGCAATCTCTCCGGCTCTACCTTCAGGGCCGCCGCCGCCTCTACGATAATGGCCTGCCGGCGGCGATAATAATGATATGCCTCCATTCCGCTGACGGCCTCTATCCTTCGCATATTCGCTCCGATGCCGCTTTCACTCGTAATCAGCAACATCCCGATTTCGCCGGTCCTTCCGACATGGGTTCCTCCACACAACTCCCTGCTGATTTCGTCCACTTCCACAACACGCACGTAATCCTCGTATTTCTCGCCGAAAAGCGCCACGGCGTTGATGCTGCTTGCGTAATCGAAAGTCGTAACATAGGACCTCACCGGAATGTCCTCTATTATCCGGCTGTTTGCGAGTTCCTCGATCTCGGCCAGTTCTTCCGCCGTTACCGCCGCGAAATGGGTAAAATCGAAACGCAAGTGCCTTGCATCTACCAGGGATCCCGCCTGCTTGGCATGCTCCCCGAGTACCTGACCCAAGGCCCAATGCAGGACATGGGTCGCGGTATGATTTCGCCTGATCGAGAGCCGCCGCTGGGTGTCCACCTCGGCCTTTACGCAATCCCCGACCTGGAGCCTGCCTTTTTCGATCCTGCCCCTATGTGAAACAAGGGAAGGGGCGGGGTGGAAGGTCTCCTCGACTGTAATGCGGCTTTCAGGACCGGTAATAATGCCCGTATCGCCGACCTGTCCTCCCATTTCACCATAGAACGGCGTGCGGTCGAGGAAGACCTCTACCTCCCGGCCTTCCTCGGCAAAAGGCGCCGCCCTGCCGGCGATTACGATCGCGGTTACATTTGCCATCTCATCCATAGTCTCGTATCCGGTGAAAAGAGTCTGCCCGTAGTTGTCCAGAACCTCGCTATATATCTCCTGAATCTGGGCGGAGTAACCTTCTTGCGCCCTGGCCATGCGCGCGCGCTCCTTCTGCTCCTCCATCAGGCGTCCGAACTCATCTTCGTCCAACTCCAACCCGCGCTCATGGGCGAGTTCTCGCGTAAGCTCCAAGGGGAAGCCGAGCGTATCGTGCAGGTGGAATATTGCACTTCCGGGCACGATAGTTGCACCTGCTGCCTGCAACTCGCACACACTATCCTCAAAGTAGAGGAGCCCCGTGCGCAGGGTCTGGGAGAAACGTTCCTCCTCGCTTCTTGCAATCGAGGAAACAAATCCGTGATTTTGTTTCAGCTCAGGGTACGCTTCCCCCATGTTCTCTACGACTACGTCGACCATGCTTGGAAGGAATAATTTGGTAATTCCCAGCAGCCTGCCATGCCTTACCGCCCTCCGGATCAACCGCCTGAGGATATACCCACGGTCCTCATTCGAAGGCAATATGCCATCGGCGATCATGAAGGTCATGGCCCGCGCATGATCGGCGATGATCTTCAGCGAGACATCCGCGTCTCCGCCATACGGTGTATGGGCGATGTCAGAGGCCGCTTTCAAGATTGTCGCAAGAGTATCCGTTTCAAAATTGTTGGGTACGCCCTGCATGACCGATGCAAGCCGTTCGAGACCAAGACCGGTATCGATATTCTTGGAGGGCAGCGTGGTGAGGTCGCCTTTTTCATTGCGGTCGTACTGCATGAAGACCAGGTTCCATAGCTCCAGGTAACGATCGCAGTCGCATCCCGGCCGGCAATCGGGCTCGCCGCATCCGAAGGCCCTCCCCTGGTCGTACAGTATCTCCGAACAGGGACCGCATGGTCCGGTAGTGCCCATGTCCCAGAAGTTGTCTTCTTCGCCCAGGCGCACGAGCCTTTCCTCCGGTACTCCCACCACATCACGCCAGATCTCGTACGCCTCGTCATCCTCCTCATAAACCGAGCAATACATTCGAGCGGTGTCGAGGCCCATATCACCGGTAAGGAATTCCCATGCCCACGATATCGCTTCCTTTTTGTAATAATCCCCGAAGCTGAAATTGCCCAGCATTTCAAAGAAAGTGAGGTGTCGCGCCGTGTGCCCCACCTTTTCGATATCGGTGGTGCGGGCGCACTTCTGGCAACTGGTCGCTCGCCGGTATTCCGGCTTGGCGATTCCCAAAAAATAGGGCTTGAACTGCACCATACCGGCATTCGTAATCAAAAGGGTCGGATCGTCAGGGATAAGCGATGAGCTTTTTACTATACGGTGCTCCCTGCTTCTGAAGAACTCCAGAAACCTGGCCCTGATTTCTTCACTCCTCAAGAACGAATCCTCCTTATAACAAAAGGAGTTCCCGCATGACCGGAACCCCGAAGCCGTCATTAACCCTTATTAGTCTTCTCCCGCTTCAGCCCGGTCCCCTTCCTTCTCGGAGGATCCCCCCAGAGCCTTTTGCACCCCCACTCCCAGGCTTAAAATCCTGACCAAAGGCGAAGTCACGACCTTCTGCAATGCCTTGGTCATCGAATTAATTCGCTCGGTTAATTTCTGCCCGGATTCCAAAATCCCATCGACGTAGCCCATCTCGTCATTTATGTGATCCATTGTGGTCTCGAACTTGCCTAACAAGGGCACAGCCTCTTTTCGAATATCATTGAGGATGCCGTTGGTGATGGTCATCGTCCGCGCGAGCTTGAGAATCACGATCGCAAACGCCAGCATCACCAAAGCGAAAGATATTGCGCATATCAGTGCGGCTATGCCACCCATGCCACTCCCCTATTCACCTTTCCCGATCTTCTGTTTGCTGAAGTAATCTTCGATCGCCGTCCTTATTCCATCAGCGGCGAGGTTGGAGCAGTGCATCTTTTCGGGAGGCAAACCGTCCAGTGCCTTCGCCACCTGGCGATTGGTTATTTTCATGGCTTCCTCGATCGTCATGCCCTTGGCCATCTCGGTGCCCATACTTCCTGAAGCGACTGCCGCACCACAGCCGAAGGTCTTATACTTGATATCGGCCAGACGCCCTTCTTCCACCTTAATATATACCTCCATCATGTCCCCACATGCCTGGTTACCCACCTTGCCGATGCCGTTACAATCCGGTAGGTCGCCTACATTGCGGGGATTCTGAAAGTGGTCGATCACCTTGTCGCTATACATTTGCTTTTCTCCTGAATATGCAGGGCTTTTAACGTTTTCGAGGATAACACCGCCTCTTCGAGAGTGTCAATGCGAAAGGCTGATTCAAGCGGGCCGATGGCTCAAGATTAAATAGAGCTACCCACAGATTAACCAAATGCTGATCATGTTTATGTTAAGGCACGACCCCATGTTTAGGCCTGGCACCATGTTGATGTTGAGGCACGACCCCATGTTTAGGGGTGACCCCCATGCTTCTCAGTCAGGCCGGCGGGCCTTCGTCGCCACCGTGCTCGGCTATTCGCTTCGCTTCCCTCCATTTGCTCCCTATTTCCGCTTCTCGGCCTTCGCTTCCGGGACGGTAATAGGTTCTGTCCTCCAAACCCTCCGGAAGATATGTTTGTTTCACATAATGCCCCGGGTAGCTGTGGGGGTAGAGATAGCCCGTGCCGTGCCCGAGGACCTTGGCGCCCGGATAATGCGAATCACGGAGGTGGGGCGGGATGGGGGGAGTCGCTCCCTCCTCGGCTTCTTTACGCGCCGCCATTATGCCTGTTATGGCTGAATTACTCTTGGGGGCGAGAGTGAGGTAGAGGACGGCATGCGCCAGGTTGAGCTGACATTCGGGAAGCCCGACGAATTCAACCGCGCGCGCCGCCGCAGTCGCGACGAGAAGTGCTTCGCTGTCCGCCAATCCCACATCCTCGGAAGCGAAGATAATCATCCGGCGGACTATAAAGCGCGGGTCTTCCCCGGCATAAAGCATTCGCGCGAGCCAGTAGAGCGCTGCATCGGGATCGGAGCCGCGCATCGACTTGATGAAGGACGATACCGTATCGTAGTGAGCATCCCCTGATTTATCGTAGAGCAGGGCTTTGCGCTGAGCCGCCTCCTCCGCGACCTTCAAGTTCACGCGCCTCATCGTACCGTCCGATTCAGCCAGCAGGGCCGCCGCCTCCAGGGTATTCAAAGCCACGCGCGCATCACCGCCCGCCGTTTGAATAATATGCTCCCGGGCGTCTTCATCGATGTCGAGATGGAGATCCTTCAAACCACGTTCGGCATCGGCTAAAGCCCTATCTACTATGGTGCGCACTTCATCGGAGGTCAGGGGATTAAGACGAAATATCTTGGAACGGGATACCAGGGCTGAATTGACCTCGAAATAAGGGTTCTCCGTGGTCGCTCCGATGAGAGTGATTACTCCCTTTTCGACAGCCGGCAGGAGAGCATCTTGCTGAGCCTTGTTGAAGCGATGTATCTCGTCGATGAAGAGGATGGTCTTTCGCCCCTGCATTGCGAGCCTGTCCTCCGCCTCCCCCAGCAACTTGCGTACCTCCGCGACTCCGCTGGTAACAGCGGATATCTGTTGAAAATAGGCGTGCGTAACGTTCGCGACGATTTGGGCGAGAGTGGTCTTTCCCGAGCCGGGCGGTCCCCAAAGAATGGCGGTAAGTAAGCGGTCTTCTTCGATCGCCTTGCGAAGGTACGTCCCCTCTCCCACCACCTCATGCTGCCCGATGAATTCTTCCAGGTCGCGGGGACGCATACGGAGGGCCAGCGGTCCCTCCCTTGCCTCTATATCTTCTCGCACGGAATCGAACAGGTCCAAATTTTGGTTCTCCCGGTTATTTGGAGTGGAAAATAATCAAAGCCTTCTCCGGGGAAAGACCGGGCTCCACCTTGCCGTCTCCGCCGATACCATGAACCTGCTCCTAGCAGGTGGGCACCTACCTCGGGCCTTCACAGTCCCCTTGTTGCCGGGGCATTGTGTCCGCCTTCGGAAAACGGTTCCCTAATACTGAGTGTTGGCTCAACGATAAATTCTCGACACAAACGCACAAGGTCGAGCCCGTAACTCGAGTCTACTTAAATCTTAACACAGGCCTTGATCTCACACACGGGCCTGATCAACCTTTTTAGTATTATTCCCTATGTAAAGTGATTTCAGCCCGAACCGACTATTTTTTGCCGCACTTCTTCCACAATTGTATTGGGAGTCGAAGCTCCACCGAGGATGGCCACCCGCTGAACGCCCTCCAGGAACGCAAGATCGAGTTCATCGGCCGTTTCGATCTTCAGAGTGCGGGTACCGGTTATCTCGCATATTTTGCGCAAGAACTCGGTATTGGAGCTGTTTCGGCCGCCCAACACCAGGACGAAGTCCGATGAAAGAGCGAGCTGAAAGGCTTCGGACTGGCGGGCCAATGTATTACGGCATAGCGTATTGATAACCTTGACTTCGAGCACCTCACTCACGAACTCGGGTACTTCGGTGATCAATTCGTCCACCAGATTGCGAAACATGAAGAGATCGACAGTAGTCTGGGCGATGAGGCCGACTTTTCTCACCTTGCGCGTTTGGTTGCTCCACCAGTTCTTCAATTCATGAGGCTCGCTTATGACCACCGCCTCGCCGTCTATGTGGCCGAGTATGGCTTTAACTTCGGGATGTTCCGCATTACCCACTATGAAGAGGTTGTAGCCCTCTTTTACCAGCCGTATTGCCGCCCTCTGCGCCTTTTTGACGGTAGGACACGTGGCGTCAACGAGGTGGGCGCCTCTTTCCATAAGTAGCTGCTGTAAATCGGGCGATATTCCGTGTGAGCGGATTACGATATGAGTGCCGGTGATATGTGATTTTAGTAGAGTGGCTTTATCATCGGGCAGAATCCTGATACCCCTCTCCTGTAGTTCGTTTACCACATGCGGGTTATGGATAATAGGGCCGAGGGTGCATACAGCCTCCGGCGCCTTTTCCAGCTCACTCTCGGCCATCCGGATGGCCCTCTTAACCCCCGGACAGAAACCCGCGTGTTTTGCGACAGCTATTTCCATGAGTAATAACTCCCCTTACTACAATTGAATTATAAACGTTTCATGAATAAGCATCTTTAGTGGATGCCCCAATCCGGAGGGCCGTCCTATGTCGACCTGATGCGAAGCTCCTTGAGCTGTGCCTGGGATATTATGTCAGGAGCGGCCGTCATCAGGTCGAGACCTGACTGAGTCTTGGGGAAAGCGATTACATCCCTGATGCTATCCTTGCCCGCCATCAACATGGCAAGCCTGTCCAGACCGTAGGCGATTCCGCCGTGCGGCGGGGCCCCGTAACGAAAGGCTTCGATGAGGAATCCGAACTTCTCCTCGACTTCCTGTTCACCCAATCCCAGAATCTTGAATATCCTGTCCTGAAGCTCGGGGTCGTGGATACGAATGCTTCCGCCGCCGATTTCAACTCCATTGAGCACCATATCGTATGAATCCGATGTAACCTGCAGCGGATCATCATCGAGGAGTTCCAGGGTGCGGCGTGAAGGACTCGTAAAGGGATGGTGGTTCGACTTATAGCGCTTCTCGTTTTCATCCCAATCGAAAAGAGGGAAATCGATGACCCACAGCAGGGCCCATGCTTCGGCCGGCTGAGGAGCGAAATTCTTTATACAATACTGGCGGAGGCCGGCGAGAACGGGGTTTAAATCGCCCGGGCCGGCGGCGAGTAAAAATACTTCGCCCTCCACCATGGCAGCCTTCTCGATCAGAGCGTCCGTTTCACCCTGAGACAGGAACTTGGCCACTGGGGACCGCAATGAATCGCCCTCCCTCACCATCCACACCAGCCCTCCCGCTCCCAGACGTTGCGCCTCGGAAACCAGGCTGTCCAGCTCTCGCCGGGCAGGGGCGATCAATCCATCGACCTTGAAGCCCCGCACCCGGCCCTTCTCCTCAAGTATCGAACGGAATAGTTTAAAGTCGGTCGCCGAAAATATACTCGAGAAATCATCTATTTCCATGCCCCAGCGCGGATCCGGTCGGTCCGTTCCATATGCCTCCATGGCTTCTTGCCAGCTAATCTGAGGGAAGGGGTCGCTTAATTCCACGCTCATGACCCGCCGGAAGAGGTCGACAAACATCGCATCCATGATTGCAATCAAATCCTCCGGCTCGATAAATGACATCTCCAGATCTATCTGGGTGAATTCAAGCTGCCGATCGGCCCGCATATCCTCGTCGCGGAAACACCTGGCTATCTGGTAATATCTGTCAATTCCGGCTATCATCAGGAGCTGCTTGAAAAGCTGGGGCGATTGGGGCAAAGCATAGAACTTGCCTGGTTGGAGCCTTGACGGGACAACGAAATCGCGGGCTCCCTCCGGGGTGCTCTTGGTGAGCATCGGCGTCTCTATTTCGAGGAAACCGCGACTGTCCAGGAAGTTCCTAACCGTAACGGCCACCCGGCTGCGAAGTATAAGCGGCTCGAGCTGATCGCGCCTCCTCATATCCAGAAAGCGGTAGCGAAAGCGCAAGGCTTCGTCGACATCCGACCCCTCCTGAATCTCGAACGGTGGTGTGAGGGAAGCCGAAATAACATCCGCTTCCTCGACCCTTACCTCGACCTCGCCCGTGGCGAGCCTGGGGTTTACCGAATCGGCCGGTCTGGCACCGACCGTGCCCCGGCAGGAAATCACGTATTCGCCGCGCAGCTCTCCGGCCACCTCATGTGCTGCCGCGCTTATTTCCGGATTGAATACCACCTGCACGAGGCCGGATACATCGCGCAGGTCGATAAAAATCACCCCTCCATGATCGCGCCTCTTCTGCACCCAGCCATTGAGAACTACATCCCGTCCTACATCTTCGATTCGCAGGCTGCCGCAGTGGTGCGTTCGTTTTTTCCATTCTCTACCAATCATATTCCCAACCCTCCGGCGCTGTGGCGCCGCCTTATTTCGCCTTCCAACTCAGCCACCTGGATATTTTCCTGCGCCCCGCTCTTCATGTCCCGCAAGGCAACATAGCCTCCCGCCATTTCGTCTTTGCCGATGATTGCCGCCAGCTGAAAGCCCATGCGGTCGGCTTCCCGCATCTGCGCCTTCGGGCTGCGATCCATGAGATCGAGGTCCGCACTGAAACCCTTGTCCCTCAAACTTTGTGCCAGCATAAAAGCGGGCTTCCTCGCTTCATCACCTATGGCCATCACATAGATCCCGAAATCCCGTTGTTCCGGCAACCGTGGGTCGGCCAGCATGACCCGCTCCATCCCGATGGAAAAACCCGTAGCCGGAGTCGGCTTCCCGCCCAACTCCTCGATCAGCGTGTCGTATCTACCGCCGGCGCTGAGCGAGTTTTGGGCGCCCAGAGCAGGAGTCGCGAACTCGAAGACGGTGCGCGTGTAGTAATCGATTCCTCTCACCAGCCGGCTGTCTCGTTTCGGGTACACCTCGGCTGCTTCTAGCGTCTCTTCCACCTGGCGGAAATGGTCCCTGCACTCGTCACAAAGGTAGGCTTGGATATCCGGCGCCCCCAGCAGCGCTTCCTTGCAACCCGGAACCTTGCAATCCAAGACCCTGAGCGGATTTTCTCTCGTGCGACGGCGGCAATCCTCACATAGCTCGGCTGAATTGTCTTCCAGATAATTCCTAATAGCCTCAATATAGCCTGGACGGCACTTATCGTCACCGACACTGTTGATCACCAGTTCCGTTGTTATTCCCAAAGCGCAGAAGAAGCGGGCACAGAGGATGATGACTTCCGCATCAGCGAGCGGCAGAGCCGATCCAATCAGCTCCACGCCCAGTTGCTGGAATTGGCGGTATCGTCCGGCCTGCGGCCTCTCGCGGCGAAACATCGGTCCCCGGTAATACAGCTTGATCGGCAAGCCGCCCTTTTCCATATGGTTTTGTATAAATGCTCTCACAACTCCGGCCGTGGCTTCAGGACGCAATGTAAGGCTCCTGCCGCCTTTATCCTCAAAAGTGAACATTTCCTTCTGCACTATGTCCGTTTCCTGCCCGATTCCCCGATTGAACAGCTCGGTGTATTCGATAACGGGGAGGATTATTTCGCGATAATCATAAGCGCGGCAGAGATCGATCGCGGTCTGTTGGGCATGCCGCCATCGTTCACTCTCCGGCGGGAGTATATCGGCTACCCCCTTGGGGGCTCTTATTACCATTATTTGCCTTTCGCCTTCAATCCAGTCCCGCCAGGAAGGGGTTCTTTCTCTTCTCGACGGCGATAGTAGTAGCGGGGCCGTGACCCGGCATTATCCGGGTATCATCCGGAAGACTCCAGGCCTTCTCCTTGACCGAGCGCAGCAAGGCCTGTAACGATCCGCCTTTGAGGTCCGTCCTCCCGATCGAACCCTGAAATATCAGGTCGCCGCAGAACAGGTAACCCGGCGTATAGAAACTGACGCTCCCTATCGTATGACCCGGAGTATGAAGGACCTTTAAGGACAACTCACCGACTGCAATATCCTGCGCGTCTATGAGATTGCAAATCGATTCCGGTTTTCCCGAGGCGGCACCTCCCACCAAACCGAGGACGCGGGTTCGCGCACTCCTTAGCGCCGGCGCATCCGCCTCGTGAATGTAAACCGGTG
The DNA here is from genome assembly GCA_001767605.1 of Candidatus Solincola sediminis. Classification (GTDB taxonomy): domain Bacteria; phylum Actinomycetota; class Geothermincolia; order Geothermincolales; family RBG-13-55-18; genus Solincola; species Solincola sediminis. The sequence continues at coordinate 29,472 of MELM01000041.1, forward strand.
CCTGCACGGCATCGCTCAAAGGCCCCGCTCCCGCCACGTGATCGCTGTGCCCATGCGTGCACAAGATGGCGGCACATGAAAGGCTCGAGCGTTCCAGGCAGGAAATGATCCTCTTGATCTCGCCGGCCGGGTCTATGACCAACGCTTGAGAACCGGGTTGTGAGGCCAGAATATAACAATTGGTGCCCAGCATTCCGATAGTCAGGGTTTCGAGTAACATAAAAACCTCTCTTAAGCAGATTACGGAACATTATAACCTTAATGACAAGCCCGAAAAAAGTATTACGGAGCGCCGCCGGTACTCATGATTCCAGAAGAATAGTTACCGGTCCGTCGTTTTCGAGCTTTACAGCCATGTGCGCCCCGAAAGCACCGGTTGCCGGAGGGAATCCTGCTTCGTAAAAGGCCTTACTGGCAGCCTCATAGAGTTCCTTGCCGTGTTCGTGATGCGCCGCTTGCGTATATGCGGGCCGCTTGCCTTTTCTGGTGTCGGCGTACAGGGTGAACTGGGATACAAGCATTATTTCGCCGCCTACATCACGGAGAGAAAGGTTCATCTTTCCCTCCCGGTCATCGAAGACGCGCAGATCGGCCGTCTTTTTCACTATGAACTCGACATCGTTCAGGCTATCGTCTCGTGACACGCCCAGAAAAACAAGCAAACCCCTTCCAATGCGGGATATTTCCTCACCATCCACGCTTACAGAACATGATGAGACTCTCTGTAGAATAGCCCTCAATGGCCCGGCACCACCCGGTATGCATTGTATACGGCATCCACCTTGCGGATATTACGAAGTATATCTTCCAGATGGGCGATGTTGCCCAGTTCGAAAACAAATCTACTTAGGGCCACGCTCTCTCGGTTGATATTCATCGTCGCCGAGAGGATGTTCACGTGGTATTCGCCCATAATCGTCGTTATATCGCGGAGCAAGCGCGGACGGTCCATCGCTTCGACGCAAATCTCTACCTGAAAGCTCGTGGGCTGCAGCGTGTCCCAGCTTACCTCGATGGGCCGGTAGTCCTGCTCCATCATGTGCTTGGCATTGGGGCAGTCCGCTCGGTGAACCGATACACCTCTTCCACGGGTGACGAAGCCGGTTATGCCATCGTAAGGGACGGGATTGCAGCAGTGCGCGATACGGCATAAAACGTTCTCGACTCCTTCCACCTTCACGCCCCGGCTGTATGCCGCCGGTCCCCTGCGCCGGCGCACCGGAATCGGTTCGGGCTCTTCCCCCCTTTCCCCCGGCTCCATCCTGGCCGAAACGTGGTTAGCCACTTGCTGGGCCGAAGCCTTGCCGGCGCCGATGCTGGCATAAAGATCTTCAAGGAGGGCAAAACCGTATTCATCCACGGCGATTTCCTCCAGCATGTCGGAACCCAGTATTTTCTGCACGGGAAGTGCGGCCTTGCGCAATGCCTTCTGCAGCATCTCCCTGCCTTCCTGGGCATCCTCCTGCCGTCTTTCCTTCGAATACCACTGCCTTATCTTGGTCTTGGCCCGGGCGGTTTTCACGATGCCGAGCCAATCCTGGGAAGGGCCGGGAGAGGTATTTGAAGTAATGATGTTTATCATATCGCCGTTGCGGAGGTTGTATTCGAGAGGAACCAGCCTGTCATTTATCTTTGCTCCAACGCAGCGGTGGCCGACCTCGGTATGAATGGAGTAGGCGAAATCGACGGGAGTCGATCCCTTGGGAAGGTCGATAACGTCCCCCTGCGGCGTGAACACGAAGACATCGTCCTGAAAGAGGTCGATCTTCAGATTCTCCATGAACTCACGAGGGTCGGCCAGGTCCCTCTGCCATTCAACAATTCGCTTTATCCAGGCGATCCTTTCCCTTATCCTCTCCTGCGAATGTTGTGCCTCCTTATAACGCCAATGGGAGGCGATGCCGAACTCGGCCGTGCGGTGCATATCATAGGTTCTTATCTGAATCTCCATCGGTTTACCTTGAGAACCGATCACGGTGGTATGCAGGCTCTGGTAGATTCCGAACCTGGGTTTTGCTATGTAATCCTTGATGCGTCCGGGCACCGGCTGCCAAAGGGAATGAACGATTCCCATCACTGTGTAGCAGTCCTCCTTCGAATTGACCAGCACCCTTATCGCAAAAAGGTCGTATATTTCGTCGAACTGCTTGCCACGCTCCCTCATCTTGGAGTAAATGCTGTAGTAATGCTTGACCCTTCCGCTTATTTCCGCTTTGATGCGGGCTTGCTTCAAGGCCGTCTGCAGGTCCTTTTCCACCCTCTTCACGTAGGCTTCCCGTTCCGGGCGCCGCTGGTTGACCATCTCCACGATCTCCTGAAAGCGCAGGGGGTGGAGGTTTGCGAAAGAAAGATCCTCCAATTGCCAGCGCAATTGGGAAATCCCCAGGCGGTGGGCCAGGGGCGCATAAATATCAAGGGTTTCGCGAGCTTTCGCACGCTGTTTGTCCTCGGAGAGATGCCCTACGGTCTTCATGTTATCCAGGCGATCGGCCAGTTTTATGATGATTACTCGAATATCCTTGGCCATGGCCACGAACATCTTGCGGAAGTTCTCCGCCTGCTCTTCCTCGCGATTCCGGAAGGATATGCGTTCGAGCTTGGTTACGCCGTCTATAATGTCGGCCACCTCGGGACCGAAACTTTTCTTCACCTCATCAAGTGAAATCTCGGTGTCCTCGACCACGTCATGCAGGAGTGCGGCGACGAGTGTGGTTTCATCCATCTGCATATCCGCGAGTATGTGGGCTACGGCCAGTGGATGAAGGATGAATTCTTCTCCGCTTATCCTCACCTGCTCGGCGTGTTGGGTGCGCGCGAATTCATAGGCGTCCCGAATGGCCTTGGTATCGCCCTTACCGTTGTATGATTTTACCTTTTGAACCAGAGACTCGAGGGATTGTGACAAATCCTGCTCCTCCACCTGTTAAAACATGCTGCTCATTTGATAGTGCCATAGGTAAGGGGAGGCTGGCTAGATGAAATAACATGGTGTTGATGCTGTCTGGCTGACCGAGAATAGTTTAATAAGGAGAAGCTGAGCCCTATTTCTTTTTCTTCTTCTTTTTCTTCTTGCCGCCGCTCGGGCCCTTGGTCGTGCTCTTCTTGGCTTTCGATGCCGGTGGTTTGTTCCGGGAGGGCGCCGGTTTGGTTGCCGTAGCACTTACGGCCTTCTCCACTTCAAAAGCCTGGAGGGCTTCGCTTTTCCTGCCCCTCGTTGCCGCCTGAGCCGGCCGGGTTATGAGGATTGCCTCCTTTGCGCCCTTGCTCACGACCTTTTCCCTCACGGTGGCGTAGCGTGGCTCGCTTTCCTTCCAGATCGCCAGTAAGGGTGACGCAAGGAAAACCGAGGAGTAAGCCCCCAAGGAAACTCCCAGTAGTAGCGCAAACGCGAAGTCCTTGAGTGTTTCCCCGCCGAAGATCAATATGGTAGCAATTGGCAACAAGGTGGTCAGTGTCGTACCGATCGATCGCATCAAGGTCTGGTTTACGCTGTCGTTTACGATATCGGAATAGGCGACTCGGCCGCTTTTGGAAAGCAAGTTCGTATTTTCCTCGATCCTATCGAAGACCACGATGGTATCGTAGAGCGAATAACCAAGGATGGTCAGAAAGGCAATGACCGTGACCGGCGTCACCTGCCTCCCGGTCAAGGCATAGATGCCCACCGAAATCAACGTATCGTGGACGAGTGCGATAATACCGGTGATGGCCATCTTGAATTCGAGGCGGAAAGTTATAAAGATGATAATGAGCACCACGAAAACGCCCAGGGCTATCAAGGCCTTGCGACTTATTTCCTGTCCCCACTCCGAGCCTACCTGCTCCTCCTGTATGGTCTCGGCGATCCCGTATTTCTCATCCAGTTGGTTTTCCACATTCTTGATTGTCTCGTTGCGCGTAGTTGCATCCTCTATAAAGGGCATCCTCAAGGTCAGCACATATCCATCCTCGGCCGTCTGTACGATGGCCTTGTCCAAACCTTCACTCGAATACCGGCCGAGTATATCCCTCACATCTTCCACATTCGCCGGCTCATCCAGTTGCAGCTTCACCAGATAACCGCCCTTGAATTCGATCCCGAGGTTCAACCCCAGGGTAATCAGGGCGACAATGGACATCACGATGAGAGCCGCCGAGAACGCGAACCAGTAAACGTTGGGCGGCTTGAAGGCCTTATCGCCGACCAGCCCGAACTTGACCTCGCGACCCCTTACAAACATCAGGCCTCACTCCTCTCGATCTCCCTGCCCACACCGACGAAGCGCGGCTTGTTGTAGGCCTTTAGCCGGGAAAGGAGCGATGCCATCGAATGCGTGAAGAAATACATGGTAAACAGATCGATGATGGTTGCTATCCCCAATGTGAAGGCAAAACCCTTCACCGGCCCGGTGGACAGCCACCAGAGGATGAAGGCGGTTATAAAGGCGGTGGCATTGGCGGTCACCATGGTACGCCAGGCGGATTTGAATCCACGGTCCACTGATGATCGCAAGGTCTTGCCCTGCCTTACCTCTTCCTTAAGACGCTCATAAAGGACGACACTGGAATCGGCGGATATACCGATGGATACCACGATACCGGCGATGCCGGGCAACGTCAGCGACCAGGATATGTAATGCCCGAGAAGGGTCACGATGCCGTACATGAACAGCCCGAAAACGGAAAGGGACAGGCAGGTGATGAGCCCCAAGCCTCTGTACATGAAGAGCATATAAAACAGAACCAGTATCAAGCCGATGATTCCCGCCAGCAGTCCCTGCCTCAAGGAATCGCGGCCCAAGGTGGCACTCACATTCTCGATCAGCGGATCGGGCCTGAACTCGATGGGCAGCGCACCCATTCGTAGGACCAGCGCCAGGTCCCTCGCCTCCTCCCTGGTGAAGCTCCCGCTTATCACACCCTCCCCACCGGTTATAGGTTCATTGACGTTGGGAAAGGATTCGACCTCGTAGTCGAGGACTATCGCAAGTTGTTTTCCATTCAATTCGGTCGTAAGGGCCCCGAATTGAGGCGCGGCTTCTGAGGTCAAGGTGAATTTTATCTCAAACCCGCTCTTCTCCGTATCCACCGCCGCCTCGGCGCCGGCGATTATGTCTCCGGTCAGACGGGTCGGACCCATAACGATTTTTATTTCCTCCCCGCTGTCCGGCGTAAAGGGAAGCGTTATCGATTGGTCTTTCAGCGCCTGGTAGGCTTCGGTATCGGACGGATTTATATCGGTCAATTGGGTCTGGTCATATTTTTCGTCGCTCGCATATACGATTTCGGTAACCTCGCGGAACTGTAGTTGGGCCGTGCTGCCGATGATTGACAGTACTCTATCCTGATCGCTTTCACCCGGGATCTGTACCAGGATGCGATTGTTGCCCTGCGGTGCTACTACGGGTTCGGTCAAACCGAGGGCGTTCACCCTGTTGCGCACTATATCGGCCGCCTTGCTCATCTGCTCGGAGGAAGCATCGCCGACCGCCTGAAGGGTAACACTAAGGCCGCCTTGCAGGTCGAGCCCGAGCCGGGGTGAAAAACCTCCCAGTATGATAGGCAGGTAGATTCCAATCAATAGGACAACTACCACCGCCAGCATTGTTATTGATCTACGGACGTTCAATTAATCCTCCAGATGAATGGGAATACTCAAAGAGAGCTTGTATGCAGCGCGCCCCGTGAATTGTCATTTTATGGTATCTATTAAAAGGCACTTTTCTCCTAATTGCGGTCCGCCCCGATCTTCAATTATTTTTCTTGCTTTTCGAGGAATTTCCGGAAGCATTTGCTCCCCCGCCCTGCTCCTCCTCGGCGGCCTCCGTTTCTTCAGTCTCCGGCTCTTCGCCTTCCAGCGCTTCTTCCTCCTCGATTTCTTCCGGCTCTTCCTCCGGCTCATGCTCGGTCAGTACGCGGGACACGGCGTTCTTTGCCAACCTGATATGTACGTCTTCCGCGACCTCCAGTATGACCGTATCTTCTTCCACCTCGCTCACGGTTCCGTAGATGCCGGAGGAGGTCATCACGTCGTCGCCCTCCCGCAGGCTGCCCATCAATTCCATCTGCTGTCGCATCCGCTTTTGCTGCGGCCGAATGAGCATGAAATAAAAGATTACTATCAAGCCCACGATGAGCAATATAGACATGGCACTCTGATTCATTTCAACCTACCTTCCAATATCTGGTAATATTTCGTTCTCAATCAGCCGGAATGAAGCGTGTCCCAGCCCTTCCATTCCTGGATTAACTCTACCATTCTACCAGCACCTATTGCGGCTCTGCAATCAAGTATAAGCTGCCGCATAAAGGACAGGTTGTGCCACGTCAAGAGACGGTGGCCCAGCATCTCATTGCCCTTATGCAGGTGCCTCAGGTAGGCGCGGCTGAAGTTCTTGCAGGCGGGACAGGCACAATCTCCTTCCAGGGGGAGGAGGTCGGAACGATAACGGGCGTGCCGCAGATTCACCTTTCCCTCCCTGGTGAAGGCGACACCATTCCTCGCCATCCGGGTGGGCATAACGCAGTCGAAGAGGTCCACTCCCAGGGCTATCGCCTGCAATAGGCCTTCCGGATCTCCTATGCCCAGGAGGTGGCGGGGCTTGGATTCCGGCAGTACGGCCGTTTGCGATTCCAGGCATTCGAGCATCAGCTCGCGCGGTTCTCCCACCGAAAGACCGCCTATGCCGTAACCCGGAAAATCCATGGCCACAGTCTCCTCCGCGCTGCGCACACGCAAATCCGGATAGCCGCCCCCCTGCACGATGCCGAAGAGCGCTTGTTCTCCCGGTTTCTTCTTCCGCACGGAGATCTTCGCCCACCTTAACGTCGTCGCTACCGATGCTTCCACCTCTTCCCTGGAAGCGGGATAGGCCGTGCAGTGATCGAGTATCATCGCGATGTCCGAGGCCAGAGATTCCTGGATGGAAACAGCCTTCTCCGGTGTAAGCAGGTGTTCACTCCCATCGTAGACCGAACGAAAGAAGACCCCCTCCTCTTCTACTTTCAAAGTCTTGGACAGGGAGAACACCTGGAAGCCTCCGCTATCGGTAAGAATGGGGTGCGGCCAGTTCATGAAAGCATGCAAACCGCCCGCCTCATGAATGAGTTCGGCTCCCGGCCGTAGATACAAATGGTAGGTATTGGAAAGCAACATCTTAAACCCGATATCCTCGAGTTCCCATGGCGCCATCCCCTTCACCGCGCCCCTGGTTCCAACAGGAAGAAAAGCGGGCGTTTCGACATTGCCGCGGGCCGTCCTGATTATGCCGGTTCGTGCCCGCGTCGCCGCATCTCTATCGATTATTTCGAATTGAAACGTCATTTGAAGGTGTCCCTTCCGTTCGGAAAATTGAAGAAGCAGGCGTCTCCCAGGCTAAGGAAACGATACCCGCTCATAACCGCCGCCTGGTATGCCTCCATCACCAGACCGGTTCCCGCAAAAGCGCAGACCAGGGCAAGCAGACTGGATTTAGGCATATGGAAATTGGTCAGCAGACAATCCACCAGCTGAAACCGGAAACCGGGATAGATAAAAAGATCGGTGTCGCCGGAAAAGGCCTTCGCCTCGCCCCCCGATGCACAGCTCTCCAGAGCCCTCACCACCGTTGTCCCCACTGCGACAATTCGCCCGCCCTCCTCGCGGGTACTGTTAATCAGGTTGCAGGCGCTTTCATCGATGGCATAATTTTCCATATGTATTCGGTGGTCTTCCAGCAGTTCCGTCTCTATCGGACGAAATGTATCCAGGCCGATATCCAAGCGCAAGAAGGCCGGCTTCACTCCCGTTTCTTCCAGGGCTCGCAACTCTTCCTGCTCGAAATGGAGCCCCGCCGTCGGCGCTGCAGCGGAACCGAGCTGTGAGGCAAAGACGGTTTGATACCTCTCGGGATCATCCGGTTCCGCTTTTATATAAGGGGGCAACGGTATCTCGCCTATTTCCTCGATAATCGCCTCGACCGACCTGCCCGCCCGCCCACTCAAGCGGATCGAGACCTCCCCGCGCTCATGCGTCTCGATGACCTCGGCCTCCATCTCTCCGCCGGCGAATTTGAGCCTGACGCCCGGCCGGAGGCGGCGTGCGGGCCGCGCCAGGGCATTCCACTTGCCGTTATCATCCTTGTTGAGGAGGAGTATCTCGATCTCGGCGCCTCCGCCCTCCTTAAACCCATGAATGCGGGCTCGCCTCACGCGGCTGGAGTTCAAAACCAGGCAGTCGCCCTCTTGCAGATAGAGCCGAAGGTCGCGGAAGAGGGTGTGCTCGAAGGTCCGCTTCTCACAATTAACGGCCAGCAACAACGAGTCACGCCGTCGCTCCAATGGCTTCTGGGCTATGAGCTGGGGTGGAAGATGATAATCGAAGAGGTCTGTTTGCATCTATGGTCTTTCATCCTTTTTTTGCCATCCGGCGCGTTTGTCATACCTCTCGCGCTCGCTCATTATGCAGCCGCAATAGGATTGTGTGTACATGTCCCTTTCCCTCGCCCGTTTCAGCGTCTCCTGATAATAAGGCCGGCCGTCCCAGACTAAGAATTCAAAGCCTCTGCTTCGGCAGATGGAATCGCCGAGCAGGGAGATCAGATCGTGATCCTGATAGGGGCTGGCGAAGAGGGTTGTGGTGAGTGAATCAAAATCCTCCTCCATTGCTAAGTCGGCCGCCTTCCTCAAGCGCAATCTGTAGCACATCTCACAGCGACTTTCCTCTCTGTATGCGACTGCCCGGATCCACTCCTCGGGTTCATAGGGCAACATGGTATACTCGGCAGTCTCTTCGGCCATTAGCGACTCGAAGCTCTCGAGCCTCCTCCGGTATTCCCGGAAAGGATGGATATTCGGATTGTAAAAAAGGTAGTGTCTGGAGTAATCCGGCCAGGGAATCGCATCCATGGCAGCCAGGGAACAGGGACCGCAACAGGCATCGATCAGTATTCTACGCATATTTCACCGGCATAATAATCAAAAGAGTCTGGCCTCACCGTTTCTCTGCAAACCCAAGTGCTTATAGGCATGATCGGTTGCGACACGGCCGCGGGGAGTGCGCTGCATGAAACCTATCTGAAGAAGGTATGGCTCGTATACTTCCTCGATGGTGTCTATCTCTTCACCGATTGAAACGGCGAGTGTATTCACGCCTACGGGTCCCCCGTTGAACTTCTCGATAATCGTCGAAATTATCATTTTGTCCACCTTGTCCAGGCCCATCTCATCCACCTCGAATAGGGACAGTGCCCTGCAACCGACGTCATAGGTTATGTTCCCCTCCGCCCTCACCTGGGCGAAATCGCGCACCCGCCTTAAGAGCCGGTTGGCAATTCGAGGAGTACCTCTCGACCTGCGCGCCAGTTCGTATGCGCCCTCGTTATCGATATCAACCGATAGAATTCTTGCCGAACGGATTATGATCGCCCGGATCTCCTCGATTCCGTAATAGTCCAAACGGCACTGCACCCCGAAACGATCCCTCAGCGGCGAGGTCAGGAGGCCGGACCGGGTGGTGGCTCCAACCAGCGTGAAAGGAGGGAGATCGAGCCTGATGGAGCGCGCCGCCGGCCCCTTGCCGATAACGATATCCAATTGGAAATCCTCCAGGGCCGGATAGAGCACTTCCTCGACTATGCGGTTCAGTCTGTGGATTTCATCTATGAAGAGGACGTCGCTCGGCTCCAGGTTGGTGAGGATCGATGCGAGGTCTCCCGGTCTTTCCAGGGCGGGCCCGGACGTTTGCTTGAAGGTGACCCCCATCTCGTTGGCGATGATGCCCGCAAGGGTGGTCTTACCCAAACCAGGTGGCCCGGACAGAATGACGTGGTCGAGCGGCTCCTGTCGGTCTCTTGCGGCTTTTATAAATATCTCCAGGTGCTCCCGAATGCGGTCCTGCCCCACGAACTCCGCTATCCAGCGCGGGCGCAGGCTGAGGTCGAACTCCTGCTCGTCCTCCTTCCGCTCGGGATCGAGCAGTCTTTCCTCAACCGCTTCCAGGTCGCCCTCTAGATCATCGAAATGATCGCTCATAATATTACTATGCTCCCCCCAGGTGTTTGAGGCCGAACCTTATCATGTCTTCGAGCCGAGGCTCCTCGGATGCATAATCATCAAGGGCGAGATTGATCTCGGTCGCCCCATATCCCAGTCCTTTCAATGCCTCCCTGGCCTGCCGGTACATATCGCCTCCGTCTCCCCTGGCGCCTATTTTCGAAAGATCGCCCGCTAATGGTGCGAGCTTGTCCTTGAGTTCCAGCAATATTCGCTGCCCGCTCTTTTTCCCCACGCCAGAAACCGCCGTGATGGCATCCAGGTCTTCCGTCGCAATGATTCGTATAAAATTTTCCGGATCGTAGGCCGAAAGTACCGCCATCGCCGCCTTTGGCCCGATGCCGCTCACCCCTATGAGCTTTAAAAATATTTCCCTCTCCCGCTTGTCGGAAAAGCCATAGAGCTGCAGGAGGTCTTCTTTAACGTGCAGGTAACTCTGTAATCTCGCCTTCTCGCCAAGCTTAGGGAGGCCCTGCAGCGTCGAGGTTGAGACACAGAGGAATAAGCCCACACCGCCGACATCGATTATGGCGCCGTCCTCCGATTTCTCCGCCAGTTTTCCCTGCACGAAATCTATCAAGGCTTGGGCCTCCTTACCGCCGCTTCCACCTGGCGCCTCATCTTCTCGTGATGAGCATGGCATATGGCCAGTGCAAGGGCATCGCTGGCATGAGAGGATTTTATGTCCTCCTCGATGTGGAGTAATGTGCGCACCATATACTTCACCTGATTCTTATCCGCCCGGCCGTGTCCTACCAGGCATTGCTTCACCTGTAGGGGCGTGTACTCCTCGACCGCTATCCCGCTGTGCTCGGCGGCCAGAATAATGCCCCCCCTCGCCTGTCCGACCAACATGGCACTGCGAACATTGGTATTGAAAAAGAGCGCTTCGAGGACCAGTAGATCCGGCTGGTACCGCTCTACCAGTTCTTTCACCTCGCCATATATCTTAGCAAGGCGGAATGACATGGAGTCCTTTGATGAAGTGGTTATACCGCCGAAGCCAAATGGCCGCAGCGTGTCGCCATCCTTTTCCACAACCCCGAACCCGGTAAAGGAAAGCCCTGGATCAATACCCATGATGATCATGGAATCCGCCGGCCTCACCCCTCGGAGATTTCCTCCAGCACGTCGTCAGGAATATCGAAATTGGCATAGACTTCTTGAACGTCATCGTAATCCTCGAGGGCATCTACCAGCCGGAGAACTTTTTTCGCCGACTCCTTATCCAGCTCGACAGTGTTCTTTGGGAGCATGGTTACTTCGGCCGAGGCAATCTCGATTCCCCCGGCGGCCAGCGCCTCTACGACGGGGCGGAAAGACTCGACGTCAGTCACGATTTCCCAGTGGTCCTCCTCCGCCCGCATATCCTCGGCTCCCGCTTCGAGTGCCGCCTCCAGGAGGACATCCTCGTCCACGCCGGCATCCTTATTGACAATAATGTTGCCCTTCTTCTCGAATATCCACGCCACCGATCCTGACGTCCCCAAGCTCCCGCCGGTTCTCGAAAAGATGCGCCTGATATCCGAAGCGGCCCGATTGCGGTTATCGGTCATGATATCCACCATTACCGCTACTCCATTAGCCGCATAGCCTTCATAGAGTATGTTCTCTAGGTCGGCGCCCGAGCCCTCCCCGGTGCCCCGCTTGATCGCCCGCTCGATGTTGTCCTTGGGCATGGAGTAGCTCTTGGCCTTTTCTATGGCATTGGCAAGCGCGGTGTTCATGTCAGGATTACCGCCCCCCTCCCGCGCCGCGATAATAATTGCGCGAGATAGCTTGCTGAACATTTGCCCCCGTTTCGCATCCTCTGCGCCCTTCTTGTGTTTTATGGACGACCATTTGGAATGTCCTGACATTTTTCCTCCTATCCTTTCTCGGCGGTGACCGAGTGATTTTCATTTACCATTTTCAGGAAATGGCGATGGATCCTTGAATCCTTGGTAAGCTCGGGATGAAAGGCGCAAACCAGCATGCCATCCTGCCTGGCGATGACCGGCTTTCCCTCGAACCGGCCAAGGACTTTCACCTCGGGCCCGGTGTCTTCAATCCACGGTGCACGGATGAATACAGCCTTATAAGGATTGTCCGCTTCCTCTATCCCCTCCAGGTATAGCTCCGTCTCGAAACTATCCACCTGGCGTCCGAAGGCGTTTCTTCTCACGGTTATATCCATAAGCCCGAGCAGGGGCTGATCTCCCTCGTCCAGTCTTTTCGCCAGCATTATCAAGCCGGCGCAGGTGCCAAAGACCGGCATCCCTTCCCGCACGAGGTCGCGTATCCCCTCGAGGAACCCATACTCGATCATAAGCTTGCCTATGGTAGTGCTCTCGCCGCCCGGGATCACCAATCCCTGACATAAATGAAGCTCGGCAGGATATTTTATGCCAATCCCTCGAGCTCCGATTCTTTCAATCATCTGCAAGTGCTCGCGAAACGCTCCCTGCAAGGCGAGCACTCCTATGGTCGGTTTTTTCATTCTCGTTTCCTCTTGAAGCGGCTGTTCTAGAATCTTACCAGCCTCTGAACTGAATCAGGTTTTCGTGGCCGATCTCCGATATTTCCTGGCCGGCCATGGCCTTACCCAGACCACGGCAAGCGTCGGCGAGTATGCTAGGGTCTGCATAGTGGGTTGTGGCCCTCACTATCGCGCGCGCCGTGGCAGCGGGTTCCTCGGATTTGAA
>MELM01000041.1:42235-48960 GCA_001767605.1 Candidatus Solincola sediminis
AAATTCACCACCGGCAGCTTCCCGTTTTCCGCCACCCAACAAACCAGGTCGTAGGGCGCACCCATCTCTTTCGCCGTCGACATCAGCTCTTCCCGTTCAGCAATCCGGAGCCTGTTGATTTCTGTGTTTATGGTGCGCATGTGGCGCACGGCCTCGATTACGTTACCCGTACCGGCCTCGCCCTTTGTGCGGATCATGGCGGCGCCTTCACCTATGCGACGCAATGCTTCGCCGAGGTTTATAGCCCCGCAAACGAATGGAACCTTGAAGTCCCATTTATTGATATGGTGCTTCTCGTCGGCCGGGGTCAGCACCTCGCTCTCATCGACGTAGTCGACTCCCAACGCTTCCAGAATCTGTGCCTCCGCGAAGTGGCCGATCCTTGCCTTGGCCATGACAGGAATGCTGACCGCCTCCATTATTGCAGCGATAATCTCGGGGTCGGCCATGCGGGCTACGCCTCCGGCCGCCCGGATATCGGCCGGCACCCTCTCGAGCGCCATTACCGCTACCGCTCCCGCCTCCTCGGCGATCATGGCCTGCTCGGCGGTGGTGACATCCATTATTACACCGCCCTTGAGCATCTCCGCCAGACCGGTTTTTACCCGCAACGTTCCTTTTTCTTCCATGCTTGCGATTTCCTCCAACCATCATTATCAATAAAGCGCCCTAGCGGGCTCCCTCGTTTCTATGATAGCTCTCATACGTCTTATCAAACAAGGATACCCGCAGGTTTTTCTTATCCTTCTCGCTTTTATGGCCACGGTCGAGGCAAACCGGAGCCGGGAGAAAGATTACTTGCCTCAGCCCGGCGCCGCGCTGCCTTTCCTGACCGGGGTCGATCTATATCTCCCGGGGCCAATCCTCCCAAGGCAACCATATCGCTTGTGCTGACTCCACGAGGCGGCGGCGGCAAGATGAAGACGATAAACGTTCCGAACTGGGCGTCCTCGCAAGATGTGGTGTCGATTCAGTTCAATGACTACGTACAGGACGCAAAGCAGCACCACTAAATGCATTGGGGAATCAGACTGCAAGAGCATGTCGGACAAAGGTATCGATAAGCGCGAGAGAATAAGGAGTCAGAAAGCGAGGGCAGGGGTCCAACTACTGCCCTCAACTCTTGGCGTAGATGCTGAAAACAAGTCTTCTTTATTGGCCCTGCAGCCTTGCCTGCATCTGGGCGTCGTTGTACATCCCCTCCATGCCTTCCATGCCCCTCAAACGCTTTATTCGCTCCATAATCGGAGGATGCGTCTCCCAGAGAGTCGTCTTGTTGCGTTTGTGGCGCTTCGCCTCTTTCCGGAAGGGCTGCACGATAAAGAGATGGGCGGTGGCATTGCTGGTTCGCGGGAAGGGCTGCGCTTCATCGGTGAGCTTTTCCAGCGCGCTGGCCAGACCTTCCGGGTAGCGGGTGATCATAGCGCCGCTCGCATCGGCCAGGTATTCGCGCCGGCGGGAGACCGCCAGTTGCAGCAACCGGCCGAGTATGGGTGAAAGGATCAGGAAGGCCAAGCCCACAACCAGCAGGATGATCTGAAGGGGGTTTCCGCCGTCTCCCCCACCTTCGCGGCGCTCGCCGCCGATACCGCCCCAGAAAAGCATCCTGAGCATGATTTCCGAGAAGATGACCAGCAGTCCGACCAGGACCACGATCATGGATGCCAGGCGGATGTCGTAATCCTTGATGTGCGACATTTCATGCGCGAGAACACCCTCCAACTCCAGGCGATTGCATTTTTCGAGCAAGCCCGTGGTAACCGCGATGGCCGCATGCTGCGGATCCCTTCCCGTTGCGAAAGCGTTCATAGCCGGCGTCTCAATAATATATGTCCGTGGCGGATTGGGAAGGCCGGCGGCAATGGTCAAGCCTTCGACCGTATTTACGTAATATGGGTAATCCGCGCGGGTGACCGGCTTGGCGCCTGAGGTGGAGAGAGCGATCTTATCGCTGTTGTAGTAACTGGTCAGAGACATAATAGTTGCTATTATCGCGGCTATGACCAGCCCGATCAGCGCGCGTTCGAATCCCCAGATGAAACCTACGCCAAACCCTATCCCCAGGATGATGATAATGAAGAGGCTCACCAGGAGAGCCGACTTCATCTTGTTCCTGGATATCTCTTTGTAAAAATTCACGCCTTAACGCACCTCATAAACGGATTTTCTTCCATCAATAAACATAGTCCAACCAGGGGCTCGAGGTCCATCCCGATGTGCGGCTCGTGATTGCTAAAAAGCAACCTTGGGGGCTTCGCGTTCCCCGGGCACCTCGATCTCGAAGTACTCCTTGGGAACGAACGTGCTGGAGAACATTCCGGCCACGATATTTCCCGGGAACCTCTGGCGAATCGTATCGTAAGTCATGACGCTGTCGTTGTAGAACTGCCGGGCGAAAGCAATCTTTGATTCGGTTCCCGACAATTCCTCCTGCAGCATCAGGAAGTTCTGGTTCGCCTTGAGGTCGGGGTAATTCTCTGCAACCGCAAACAGGCTTTTCAGGGCCTGGGTTATGGTGTTTTCCGCCTGGGCTTGTTCGCCGACTCCCTGTGCATTCATCCCCATAGCCCTGGCTTCCGTCACCTTCTCGAAAACCTCCCGCTCGTGCGCGGCGTAGCCCTTGACCGTCTCGACCAGGTTAGGAATGAGATCGTAGCGTCTCTTCAACTGGACATCGATCTGGTGCCAGGCATTGTCCGTCTGATTCCTATAGCGAATGAGTCTGTTGTAGGCATAAATGGCCCAGACGATCGTCAAAAAAACCACTGCGGCTATTACGATTATGGCTATAAGCATGTAATCTACCTCCTCCTTTATCACTCTGAATTCTAGCACATAAGCCTATAGCAGTCTGTGATGGCATTTCGACGTACGGGTTGTGAAAACTTTCCGCCCTATACCAGATTGGCAAGCCCGCTTCCGATAAACCTGCCGCCGAGAACGATCAGGAAAGCGCCACATCCCACTATCACCCAATTATAGACGCGATCGGAAAGGAATCGTTTCCCGGTAACGATCAACAAAGCAACCAGAAAATACCAGATTACATCGGCCATGACATGACCGACGTAGAAGGAGACGACTCCTGCGGGGCCGTGCTGCAGGGACAAAAGAAGGTAGCTCAAGCCGAAAGTCGCCCACCACAAACTCCAGTAGGGATTGGAAATGCTGGTAGTGAGTCCGGCTACGAAAGGCCCGATCCGGGTTCCTCCCTTCTTCTTGAGATCCAGGTGCAACCTGCCGTCTCTTACATCGACCACCATCCCCAGACCCATCCAGATCAGGAAAGCGCCGCCGGCTAAACCCACTATCCTGAAAAAAATGGAATTGTGGACTACTTTGTCGAGCCCGAGAACGAGGAGGACAACCAGCGTCCCTTCGAGTACGGCATGACCCGCCACGAGGAGCGGGGCAGCGATGAATCCCTTGCGGTACGACTCATTGATGGTGACCGTTAGAAGCGGCCCCGGCATTATGGCGCCGGAAAATCCAACCCCGAGGGAGACGAAAAAAATACCGATAAGCTCCATTTATATCCATCCGTAATGCTGCTTCATACGCTCGATGCCCTCATCGATCCGGCTTATTATCGCTTTTTCGAGAGCCTCGGAGGTGGCGGCCACGCAGGACAGTTGGCCTTCCTTTCCGCAGGCAAGGAGAGGATAGCCGTCCAGGCTCCGTCCAAAGGCGTCACAGACAGCGATCCCGGCCTCGGAAGCTATCAAAGCGGCCGCAGCCAGATCATAGGAGGAGTTATTGAGGACGTACCCGTGTCCCGCCGACAGAAACTTGCCCTCGAGTCCCGGTGCCTCTCTGAGCATACGATCACCTACATCGACATAGGCATCCAGCTGTCCGGTAAGCAGGCGGGTCATGCAATAGGTGGCGCTGCCGAGATCGAAAAGGCCGCCGTCTACGCTCGATAGGTCGATCAAGTCCTCGAGGACCAGGGCCAGCGGCAACGCCGGGCGGCCCCTGAAACCCAGGGTCCAGAAGAGGGCGCTCAAATCGGGCGGTGGCCTCAACGCCACCTGTTTTTCCATTCCATCAAGCGACATCCTGCAACCCTTGCCGCGCTCCGCCTCGAACCAGGCCTGGTTCTTGAGCTCTTCTATGAAGCCGAATACCACATCGCCCAGGGTTGCAGCACCACTATTTTTAAATTTAGCCGCGGCGATCGATACGCAACATGATTCGAAACCGGCGGCGGCCGGCCTGGTGCCGTCAATGGGATCGACAACCAGGACCCAAGCGGCCGATTCCTTCCCCACCAACCCCCTGTCCTCCGAGAGATACGCTACCTCGGGAATCGCATCCAGCCTCTCCTCCACCAGGCTCTCCGCTATTTCGTCTATCGCAAAAGTCGAGTCGCCGCCCGCTCCCCGACCCATCATCTTGCGGGCTTGCGGATCTCCAAGGTGCGGTCTCACGATGTCTCTTATTTCATCCGCGAGATCGCGGCATAGATTTTTTACCTCTTCAAAATGCATCAGACAGTCCTCCCATGTAGATCAATCGCCTCCCGGTATGCTTCCTCCACCAGCAGGGCGAGCTTCTGCCAGGAATATTCCCGCGATTTTTGCAGCGCCGCCTCCGACATCTCCCTCAAGGTATCTTCATGCTCGATCAATGCTATAACGGCGGCGGCCAGATCATCGCTGTCCCCCGCTTGCACCAGTCTTCCCTGTACACAGTCATCAACCACCGCCCGGTAGCCGGGAATGCTCGATGCAACGACCGGCACCCCGGAAGCCATCGCTTCGATCAGTATTATTCCGAAGCTTTCCGAACCGAGTGCCGGCGAGATAAGCAATCGCGCCGAGCGATAGGCCATGGGCACCTGTTCATCGCTCAGCCTGCCCAGCCATATGACTCCTTCCATCTTCCTGATAGGATTTTCCACGCCTGCTATCAAGAGCCGGGCTTCGGGATGATTCTTGTGAATTTCGGGAAATGCATCCAGCAGAACATCGAGTCCCTTGCGCGGTTCCGGACGACCTATAAAAAGCAAGTGAAAGCGGCCCGGGTCAAGTCCCGGAAGGGCTTGCCCGTCCGGGGAATACTCGCTCGTATCGACGCCGTTGGGGATGATGCGATAATCGCCCGGGAAATAGCCGGAGATTAGTTGTTTCGCCGACTCGCTTACGGCCACCCGGACGTCGATTTTGCGTACCAGGGGGCGGAGTAACGGCCTCGCCAAGGAGTATGCTCTGCTTCCTCCTTCCCTCGCAGCGTGAAAGGTTGCCAGGTTGGCGCAATTGGAATAATGCAAGGCAAGCATGGATGTACTTGGTATGAGAGGTTCGTGCAAGTGCAGCAAATCCAATTCCTTCCCGCTGAGAAATCGCTTCATCCTGGCAGCCGATGCAGCCCCGAATGACAGGTTGGCCACAGAGCGGTTGGAACGGATGGAGATGGACTTCCCGGCATTATGGAAATCTTCGCTTTCTCGGCCGTCCGGCGCGATAACGGTCACCTTGTGCCCGCGCCTGCGTAACTGCTCTGACAACTGCTCGACGTGCCTGTTGACGCCACCGGGAAAATCCCAGGAATATGGAGAGACCATGCCGATATTCATGGCGATAATTCTACAGCATGGACATATTTTAAGCCTGCTGCCTTCAGATGCTCCTTGATTTCCTTCTTTGCTCTCCGTTACCTCATCCGCAAGCGCATAACAGCCTATAGATGAACTGTCAGCTGCGGCTGCAGAGGTTATGGATGGCAACCTCGATGTCGAGATTGAAATCCACAAGGGCGAGGAGTTCCAGGGTCTGGAATATGCCTTTAAGGGACTGCTCGACGCCTTCCGCAGCATAATTGCGCAATCGATCGGCGGTGGGGAAGACTAAGCGGGCTTCTGCCTCTGCCTTCCCCTGCTTCTTATAAGATACCAACCATCCTCTTCCAATAACTTGATAATATCACGCACTTTCATGTCTTCCCGAAGGCGGGCCTTCATTGGGCCTCCCATATACCTGATAGAATTTTCGAAGAAGGTCTCCAAGTCCGTCAGATGTTGTTTTTCATTTCTTCTTACCTGACACGATATCCGGCTCATTCTCCTTAAAGATCGGTTGGAACATATGCCATTGGGACGGATCCCGACGTATGAAATCTTCGAATACGCGTGCCAATTTTTGGGTATTGACCTGAACATCATGGCGAGTATCTCCGGTCAGTTCAATATCGAGTGGAGGACCGACATAACCGTGGTACTTGTCCCCTTCCCTTATGGTCAGGCAAGGGAGGATGGCTGCGCCGAGTTTTATAGCTAGCAATGCGGGCCCGATCGGCATCTGAATTTGTTCTCCGAAAAACTCAACCTCGACTCCGTTTCCAGCTACCAGCCGATCAGAGAGGAGACAGACCATACCGTTGGAGGTAAGGACTTTAATTACCTCTTCAACAGTATTGCCGCCAAGGGGAATGATGCTTATGCCTGAATGGCGGCGCAGTTCGGTATGAAAATCGTACATTGGCCGGGGTTTCAAGACCTCGGCAACGGCCCAGAACGAAGGGTACTGGTGACCGACCCAGCCCCCGATCATATCCCAGCTACCGAAATGTGGAAGCGCCAGAATAACTCCGCGCTTCGCCTTCAGGCATTCATCAAACCATTCGACTCCGTGTGGCACGACCAGGTCGTAATATATCTCTTCGAAAGTGAGCCAGTAGCAACGCAGGAAATCGATCCAGTAGCGACCGTAATTATAAAAGCTGTG
>MELM01000041.1:49007-49318 GCA_001767605.1 Candidatus Solincola sediminis
TCTCGTATACGATCCGACGCTTCTCGGGAAGTAGCCTGTAGCCTATCTCACCGCCGATCATACCCAGCGCCTGGTTTGCTGAATTGGGCAACCACCCGATCAGGCGGCAGGCCATGCGAAGAAGGTAATACTTCAGGTAGCCGGAAGGGTCGGTGTAAAAGCTTTCGTGGTCCTTCATTGCTCAAGAATTCGTCCTCAGGTCTGCTGACCTTGCGCCGAGGTAGATCACGACGACTCGGTGCACAAGGGTCTCCACACCTAGCAGCAATACCAGGTAAAGCGAGCCGCGAAATACCCAGATATTTCCTGTA
>MELM01000042.1 GCA_001767605.1 Candidatus Solincola sediminis
GTACCAGGACGGCAGGTCGCGCGCCTTCCCCTGCCGGCAGGAACAGGGTGCCGATCACCCCTTTCTCTCGCACCTCGATGCGCTCCACTCCGGGAGCGAGGCGCAGGCGTCTGAACCCCTGGGTAGCGACCCGCTCTCCATCCACCTCTAGCCACGCCGCCATCTCCTGAGGCGCAAGGCTCTTTCCGAATGCGCCTGATGGTCTATTGGCTGAAACCGGCTTGAGCGACCAGAAAAGCCCGGCCTGGTCCACAAAGTTATAGTCACCCGACGCCGGTGCCTGGTTGGACGGGTCCACTGTTCCGTCCTCGCCGGCGACGAACCGGGCGCTCGACGACCAAGTAACCCCGCCGGCGTCCGTCATCTCGATACCAAGCGTCGCACGCGAGCCGGGGCGCAGCCCCTCGGCACGGACCATCACCGGCTCGAAAGACAGCGACTCCAAGGGCTCCACGACTAGCTTTATTTCACCAGGCATCATCGGGCATCTCCTTTCAAGCCGGGGCGAGTGCAAGCAAGCACTACTAGTTTGCGCTTTTTGGCTGATATTTTCCCATATCGGTAGATTTTTCTCCCACTTGATTTACTGGTTCCCCGTAGTGAACGAAGTTAGAGCTGCAATTGCGTTAGATTACAGATTGCCGAAGAATTATAATGTCAGCGAAACAGGGGTGAATGGAAAATGTGGGCTCCAGTAAATCTCCCCTCCCCGGCCCGGATTATGTACCGCGGCTGGGTTTATCCCTTCTCAAACCGGTTATATTTTAGGTAAGCAGGAGCAGGCTTTGGAGGTGGGTCATGGTCGAGACTTCAGCGGCAGTTGAGAAGGTTATAGAGCGCGACGAAGCGCAATTCAAAAGGCTCCGTATTTATAACGGCATAGCGGGCGTTTTTCACCTGGCCCAAGGATTGGCCATACTTGTTCTGAGCAGTAACAATTCTGTACCTATTACCACCAGCTATAACGGGAGTCCGGTCAACCTGCCGCTGCCGCATCAGATAGGAACTCTCGTGCTTGGTCCCCTAGTGGCAGCATTTTTCTTTATTAGCGCGCTCGATCACTTTTTGCTTGTGATGCCAGGTATTTATGAGTGGTACGTGAAGAACCTGCGGAAAGGGGCGAATTATGCCCGCTGGGTCGAATACGCATTCAGCGCTTCGCTCATGATCGCAGTCATCGCCATGCTTTCCGGGATTTTCGACCTGGGCACGCTCATCCTTCTCTTCTTTCTGAACATGATGATGATCCTTTTCGGTTGGATGATGGAGTTACACAATCAGACCACGCGCACGACAAACTGGACAGCGTTTTATTTCGGTTGCCTGGCTGGCATTGTGCCGTGGGTCGTTATCGCGCTCTATTTCTTTTCGGCCGTTACAAACCCTGTGAACCGAGTCCCCACCTTCGTCTATTTCATCTTGCCGATACTCTTCGTCTTCTTTAATATTTTCGCGCTCAACATGGTGCTTCAGTATAAAAAAGTTGGGAAATGGCGTGACTATCTCTTTGGGGAGAAGGTCTACATTATATTGAGCCTTCTAGCGAAGTCGGCATTGGCATGGCAGGTCTTTGCCGGCACGCTCCGAAAATAATTGGATATCAGAAGAGCTGCTAAAAGCGAGGCCTCTGGGCCGCGCTTGCTTTACTGGCTTCCCATGGTGTCGCGAGGCGAAGATATTGGGGGTACTGTCCGAGGGGCCGGTCTCTTTCCCCGAGTTTGCGTCGCGACTCTTCAAAAATCCCTTGGTCGCCTTGTTCCCGGGTCCGCAGATTCTGCATTGCCATTTGGACAAGCTTGAATCGGACGGGAGAGTGCGCTGCCGCGGGGAAGAATATGGATGGCGGTTGAAATGCTGTAGGGAGAGAAGAAGGGACAAGGATATAAAGATGATTATTATTAGGCGAGACCGCCGGAAACGCGATCTATATGCCATAATATGGTAATTATTATTCGTCGAGGGGCAGGGCCTCGCACCTCGCCCGCCCGCTTTTTCCCGCAAGATGATAAGATAACGGAACTAGGAGGCGTATGAAATACAGGATGAAGGCATGAAATTAGCTGCGAAAACCCCCACCAACGACCCTGTACGCATGTACCTGAAGGAGATAGGGAAGGTTGCATTGCTCACCAGGGACGAGGAGATGGACCTTGCGAGAAAGACCGAAGAAGGCGAGGATGCCTCCACGGGGCTGCGAGATAAGGGGGATAAGCTATCCCGAGGCGAACTGCGGGCATTATGGAGGCAAGAACGCATCGGCCTGGAGGCCAGGCGCAAGTTGGTGGAAGCCAACTTGAGGCTGGTGGTGTCCATAGCAAAGCGTTACGTGGGAAGGGGAATGCTCTTCCTCGACCTCATTCAGGAGGGCAACCTGGGCCTTATCAGGGCGGTAGAGAAGTTCGATTTCCGCAAGGGCTATAAGTTCTCCACTTACGCTACCTGGTGGATCAGGCAGGCCATAACCCGGGCCATAGCCGACCAAGCCCGGACCATCCGCGTCCCGGTGCATATGGTGGAGAATATCAACAAGCTTCACCGGGTACAGAAGCATCTCCTGCAGGAGTTGGGTCGGGAGCCGACTCCGGAGGAGACAGCCGAGCATATGGAACTCACCCCGGAGAAGGTGCGGGCGATAATCAAAGTCTCCGAGGAACCAATCTCCCTGGAAACCCCCATAGGGGAGGAGGGGGACGCCCACCTGGGGGATTTTATTGAGGACACCGACGCCGTGGTCCCCATCGATGCCGCATCCTTCATCCTCCTCCAGGAGGAGATCGACAGCGTCCTCAACTCCCTGAGCGAGAGGGAAAAAGAGATTATCCGCCTGCGTTTCGGCCTGGCCGACGACCACTCCCGCACTCTGGAGGAAGTGGGTCGGGAGTTCGGTGTCACCCGGGAGAGGATTCGGCAGATCGAGTTTAAAACCCTGGCCAAACTACGCCATCATTCCCATTCCGCCAAACTCAGGGATTTCCTGGAATGATGCCCCAGATAGCCGGCATCCTGAGCGGGGCTCTGATCCCCGAAGAGATCTCCAGGAAAACCTCGCGTCGTGCATTCAGTAATATGCGGCGGTGTTTGCTCGCATAGAGCAGTTAAAGTATCATAAAAAGCTACATTGGGAGACAGGTCGTGTTTGCGATATCAGCAAGGCGAGGAGCGCCGAAGGTTGGAAGTACTGAAGGTCGCCTCTAAATCAAATCCTAATTCCGTGGCTGGGGCACTGGCGGGAACCCTGCGCGAGCAGGGCAGCGCCGAAATGCAGGTTATCGGGGCGGGTGCCCTGAACCAGGCAGTCAAGGCCATCGCTATCGCTCGGGGATTCGTGACGCCGAGCGGCATCGATCTGGTATTTATACCATCCTTCCAGGAAATCATGATCGACGGGGAAGAGAGAACCGCCATCAAGCTGTCCGTGGAGCCTCGCTAGATCCTTGTGTCATTGCGAGGAGCGCAGCGATGAAGCAATCCATAGAACGACATTTCTGATTAAGTCCATGCCAGCTTTAGATACTATTAACGAATCAGCGAGGTAGACATTGCTTTTGGAAGACCTCGCAATTAAAACGCAGCTATTAATAAAAAGGTGAGGCCGCTCGGCCTTACTTGCTTTGCTGGCTCCCAGTAGTGGACGAAATTAGAACCGTGATCTGCATTAGGCCTTCTTAAGCTACCTCATCGAATCTCCGAAGGTCTAAGGAGGCATGCTGGAATTCCCTAATGAGCAATAGAGCAACAGCATCTTAAGAGATTGATTATCAGTCCCTACATATCAAATATGGGGTTGAAAAATGGCGGAAGAGAGGGACGGGACGCGAGACATTAAGCCCGAACGGATTATCTCCATCGACGTCATGCGGGGCTTCGCTCTCATTTGCATGGTGCTCGTCCATTTCATGATCTTCTATGGGAACGACGGCGCCGCAAATACCTGGCCTTATTTCATTCTCAACCACATCCTTGGCGACTGGGGGGCGGCTTGCTTCCTGATGATGATGGGCATGAGCCAGGTGTTCTCGGGAGAGAAACACAAAGAGGAGGGCAACCTCATTCTCTTCAAGCGGGCCCTTATCCGCGGGTGCTTTATCTTCATGGTGGGCATAATCATGCTGGCCTTGGCCTGGGGACCCTACCAGATCTGGCAGTGGGACATCCTCACCCTGATAGGCTTCGCCACCATCCTGCTGTTCTTCTGCCGTTTCCTGCCCTCATGGTCTATCCTGGCGATCGTCGCCGCCCTGGCTGTCTGCACTCCCTGGCTGCGCGGGGGAGTCGACTTCAATGCGGTGTGGGGAGGGCAGTTCGTCCACGTGCCGGTGATCTCCCACTACCTCCCCGGAATCATGCTCGATCCGGCCAAGGAGTTCGAGGTGGTCTGGCGGGCGAAGGATATCGCGCAGGGCTTCCTACTGACTGGCTACTTCCCCGTAATCCCCTGGTCCCTCTTCCCGCTGGTGGGTTATATCATGGGCCGCCGTATCGTCAACCGTCGGATGCGGCACGACCTTCCCCTCCTGATCATGATCGGGATCCTGCTGGTCTGCATCGGCCTGGGCGGGGCATACGCCGGCCGTGGCCACCCGGAGTCGTCCATCATCAACGGATTCGTAGCCCCCTTGAGCTTCTACCCCGACTCCTTCACCATGATATGTTTCCAGCTGGGCATGGCCCTAATTGTTTTCAGCATCCTTTATTACTGTTACGATGTGCTCAAGCAGGATAAACACAAAGTGAGCTTTATCGTCGGCATCTACAACCGCACCAGTGGCTTCTCCCTCACCTTCTATTTCTTTCACTACATACTGATCGGGTGGCCTCTGGTCCTGATCTATTTAATCACCGGCAAATATTACCTCAGCGGGCTGATGGGGGCGATCCCTGCCTTGCTGTGCGGTATCGCGGCCGTAATCCTGCTCGAGCTACTTCTGGCCTTCTGGGAACGACGCGGAGCCAAGTACAGCTTGGAGTGGTTCCTTGTGGTACTCACGCTACGTTTCGCCTCACGCTCAAGACCTGATACCAAGATTTAACAACCAAGACCTGATAGCTTGCCACGTTACCGAACAGCTTCGAGGCCTCTCGGCCTCGCTTGGTTTGCTGGCTCCCCCGTAACAAATGAAGTTAGAAACGTGAGTCGGATTCTGTTTGTATTTGTTATGAAAGGGAAAACTTCCGGATGGGTAATATTTTTATTGAGAGCACGTCCATCCCGCATGAGTTGCTTGCATCCAATCCGGGCTACAAGAATAACCATGATATACGGGAGTGAAAGGTGAAAATGATGGATAAGGCAAGAATTACAGCGGAACCAGGCAAGCAAGAGTTTTTTATTACTAGGGAGTTTGACGCGCCCCGGGAATTAGTATTTAAGGCATTCATAGATCCTGAGCTTTACATACAGTGGCTTGGGCCACGAGAACTTACAATGACTATTGAGACATTTGAACCGAAAGAGGGCGGGTCCTGGCGATATATTTATAAAGATAAGGACGGCAATGAATATGGCTTTCATGGAGTGAACCATGAGATTACAGCCCCCGAGAGATTAATCGGCACGTTTGAGTTTGAAGGCTTGCCGGAAAAAGGGCATGTCTCTCTCCAAACGGCGAGATTTGAAACAATACCAGGTAATAGAACAAAGATAGTGACTCAAGCTGTCTTTCAATCGGTTGCGGATAGGGATGGTGAGATCCAAAGCGGCATGGAGAAAGGGATAAATGAATCTTACGATCGCCTTGACGAACTCTTGGAGAAGATGAAACAGGAGGAGGAATAAGAAAGGAAAGCGAGGCCCCTCGGTCCCGCTTGCTTTACAAGCTCCCCATAGTGGAGCTAGAGACAAGATTCTTTATGGCCTGCGCAGAGAAACCAATATTCCAGGAATCCTAGAAACAATAATTCGACCTTATCTCATTAAGCAAGCACTAGGCGAGTAGACTTCCAGCAAATATATCGTATTATATGGCGAATTCTCCGCAATAATCGTAAGGATGGGGTCATTGGGTCCGATATCTGATGTGAGAAGGGGCAATATGGATAACTTGACCTGAGGACTGTTCTTGGGTCACGGAGTTAGCGGAGGCCACCGTGGAGCAGAACAAGGGCGAGCTCTTTGAGGCCATCTACCAAAACGCCGAAATGTTGGTTTTCGGGTTGGATGCCGAAGGCCGTATCACTATATTCAATCCCGCCTGCGAGAGGGTTAGCGGCTACCGTGCGGAAGAGGCAATAGGCCGCCATATGCTTGATTTCCTCATCCCCGATAGTATCAAAACCGAGCTTATCGAGCTTTTCGAGGATTTCCAGTCCGGGAGAGCGCCTGACTTCTCCGTGAATTCCTGGCTGACTAAAAGTGGGGAAGAGCGCACGATATCCTGGAGAACCTGTGTTATCTACGACGAACAAAAGAGGCCGAAGATGGTCCTGGGCTTAGGTGCGGATATTACCGACCTCCTGCGAAAAGAAGAGGAATTATCCCGAAGCGAGGAGCATTTCAGGCTGCTCATCGAGAAATCCCTGGACCTGGTAGCGATTCTGGATAGAGAGGGGAGAGTAAGTTATATAGGCCCATCCGTAAAGCTTATTCTCGGATACGATCAGCGGGAGTTACTTGGCAAAAATATTTTCGAGTTCGTCCATCCCGACGATGTGCAGGGTGGGAAGACCGCTCTTGAAATTGCCATGCAGCGGTCGGGCAAAACCGAGTACGCAGAGCTCAGGGTGCTTCATAAAAATGGTTCATGGAGATTGCACGAGGTAAGCTCGTACAACCTGTTCGACGACCCGAACGTCAAGGGGCTGGTGATAAATTCACGGGACGTCACCGAGCGCAAACAGGCGGAAAAGATGGTGCAGGTGC
The DNA here is from genome assembly GCA_001767605.1 of Candidatus Solincola sediminis. Classification (GTDB taxonomy): domain Bacteria; phylum Actinomycetota; class Geothermincolia; order Geothermincolales; family RBG-13-55-18; genus Solincola; species Solincola sediminis. Next base: position 6,860 of record MELM01000042.1, read on the forward strand.
AACGTGATCTCGCCATCCAGCTAAGCGGCACCAGCGATCCCACTGAGGTTCTCGAGACCTCCTTTAAAGCAATCCTCGAGGCAAGCGATCTGGATTGTGGTGGAATACACATCTACGATCAGGTTTCGGGAGGGTTGGACCTTGCTTATCACGAAGGCGTGTCGGAGGCCTTCGCAGGTGAGATAGCCCACTACGATCCCGATTCCCCCATAGCAAGACTGGTAAAGGCTGGAAATCCCGTCTATACGAATTATAGAGAGATGAATCTGCCCAAGACGGATGCCCGCGTCAAGGAGGGGATCAAGGCCGTGGCCATAATCCCCGTAAAGTCAAATGGCGATGTAATCGGCAGCGTCAGCGTAGCCTCGCACATATTGGATGAGATACCGAGACATTCTGTAAATATTATCGATATGCTGGCAGGCCAGATCGGCCAGGCCATTGCCCGCTCCCGCCTGGCCTCCGCCCTCAGAGACTCCGAAGAAAGGTTTCGCCTTCTCCATGATCACGCTGGGGAGGCAATTTTCACCTTCGATCGAGACATGAAGATTATGAGTGTAAACCGCGTCGGGTGCGAGGAGATCGGGTACAGCGAGGAGGAGCTGATAGGGAGGAGCGTACTGGAGTTGGGCATATTGCAGCCGGATGACATTGAAAAGGCGGCAATCAACTTTCAGGAGTTAATGCTCTCCGGAAAGCCGGTAAGAGCGGAGTATAGATTGACCAGAAAGGACGGGTCACCGTTTTATATAGACAACACGGCAGCGCCTTTATATAACGAGAAAGGAGAGCTTATCGCGATCTCCAACATCGCTCTCGACATCACAGAAAAAAGAGAGGCGGAAGAAACCCTCAGGCATAGTGAGGAGCACTTCCGGACGCTCATCGAAAAAGCTTTCGATGTCATCACCATTCTCGACGGCATGGGGGTAATACGATACGAGAGCCCCTCCATCAAAGAGGTACTGGGATACGAGCAGGAGGAGTTGGTGGGAAAGAACATCTTTGATTATCTGCACCCCGAAGATGTGCAGGTTTCTTTACAGGCATTCAGCGGTGGTCTGGAAATCCCTGGCAATTCAACCAGTATGGAGGTGCGCTTCCGGCACAAGGACGGTTCCTGGCGCTGGTTTGCGGGAACCGGGAGCAATTTCCTGCATGACCCAGCCATACAGGGCATATTGCTCAACTTCCGAGATATTACCGAAAGCAAGCAGATCGATAGGATCTTGAGGGAGAACGAGGGAAAATATAGGGTCACCTTCGAGTCCACGGGAACGGCCATGTTTCTCGTCGATAAAAACGCCGTCATCTCGGACGCCAATCGCGAGATGGAGAAGACCTTCGGCTATTCCCATGAAGAGGTGGTGGGCAGGATGCGCTACATGGAATTCCTCATACCCGAGGACGTCGAGTTGGTGAAGGGCAATTCCTTGAAGCTCGCGAGGGGAGAGTTGGAAGGACCCATCCAGTACGAGGTGAGGGCCCGGCATAAGACCGGGAGAATAATTGAGGCGCTTATAAGTATTAACGTCCTGCCGGAAATCGATAAAAGCGTGGTTTCGCTCATAGATATCACGGAAAAGAAAAATTACGAGCGGGAACTTCTGGAGAAGGCGGACCAGCTCAAGGATTTTTTGGATATCGCCGCGCACGAGCTACGCCATCCGACCACCTTGCTCAAGGGTTACGCCTTGACCCTTAAGAAACACTGGGAAACTTTGAGTCCGGAGACTCTCAACGAATCCCTGGAGGCCATGGGGGTAGGCGCGGACCGCCTGGTCCACGTGGTGCAGGAGTTGCTCGATATGTCCCGCATCGAGCGTAACAGCTACCCCATGGTCAAGGAGGAGGTGGCGTTGGAGCCCCTCGTAGAGAGGGCTGTTAATGAGATGCTGGCCAAGGACAGCGATGTCGAGATCAGGTTTGAGTTTCGGGGCAGGTTCGATTCGGTCAACGCGGACCCGGAGAGCCTGGTGCGCCTCCTGATCATACTTTTGGATAACGCGGTTAAATATTCCTGGCCGGGATCTATGGTTGAGGTAATTGTGGAGAAGGGCGATAAAAATTTGATTATCTCCGTGCTGGATCGGGGCACGGGCGTTCCCCAGGAGGCTCGTGAGAGCATATTCGAGCGTTTCTATCAGGTGGAAGAAGTCCTCCACCACAGCCATCCCGGCTTGGGATTAGGGCTGTATATAGGGAGGCGCATAGTGGAGGAGCATGGTGGCAAAATATGGTACGAGCCAAGAGAGGGGGGCGGCACAGCCTTCCGTTTCACCCTTCCCCTTGATGAACCCCCCTCTTAACAAATGAGATCAGCCTTATACGTTCAATATTTGTAGCCAGGTTATCAAACTCATTAATGCTTGCCTTGCTTATGTACAAATTATGGACGAGACCTCGGTGAAAAAGCCCCCGCGGTTTCCCGCGAGGGCTTTTTTTTGTTTAATCGAGTCCCTTAGGGAACGTACCCCACCACGTCGTGGCCGCCGGACCATGCCCCGTTGAAGTTGAAATACATGGGCCTCTCGCAGATCACCGGCTGGGTGGAGGATACCTTGGCGCTGATGGCCAGGCCCGCCCCCGCGTCCGTGTTCACGGGCACGGTGTAACGGGAGTTAGCCGGGATGTTGTGGGTCTTTGTGATGGGCGCCCCTCCCCCCTCGAGGTAGTAGTCGATAGTCACCGCGGCCGCCGTGGCCCCGGGGTTCTGGATGCACAGCCACTCCTCGAAGCCCGAGCCGGTATAGCCCTCGGCGAAGAGCCATTCATTAGCCGGGGAGACGGCTCCGATGACGCAGTGTCCTCCCGTCCATCCCCAGTTGCCCAATCCCTGGTAGTCGAAGTACATGGGCCTCTCTGCCAGGAAGGGAGTTGGGCAGGTGAGCAGCACCGAAGCGTCCTTCTCCGCGCCCACCCCGGCCTCGGCTGAGTTCACCATGATGGTGGAGCGCTTGCCCGCCGCCACTGGGTAGTCCTTCTCCACCGGGGCCCCCGAACCCAGGTAGTAGGTGGCGTGAATGGTGATGGGCGTGGGGCTGGGATTCTGTAGGGTGAGCCACTCCTCGAAGCCATCCCGGGTGGTGCCCTCCGCGAAGTAGTAGGAACTGGAAAGTGACGGGGTGCCCATGACACAGCTGCCCCCGGTCCATCCGTATCCCCCTGTGCCGGAGTAGGAGAAGTACATGGGGCGCTCGGCCACTATCGGGTGGTCTGAGACGAGCTGGAGGGAGTTCTGCCGGGACTCTCCGCCTAAGAGGTCGTTGACCTTGAAGGTCTGGCGGGTATGGGCTCCTATGGTGTGGACCCCGTTTATAATCTCGCCTGTCTCCTGGGTCTGGAAGTAGAAGGTGAAGTTGGCGGCCAGGTCCCCCGGGTTGAGCACACAGATCCATTCATCGAAGCCAGCCCCTGTGTAGCCTTCCGCGAAGTACCAGCTGAGGGAGGGGGAGGTGGTCCCCACGACGTCGTGTCCCCCCGTCCACTTTCCCTGGTAGTCGAAGTACATGGGGCGTTCCGCTAAGAAAGAGGAGTCGGACTCACATTTGATGGAGACCTCCTTGTCGGCGCCCGCTGCGGCGTTGACGTTCACGGTGCGGCGGGAGTTGCCCGGCACGCCGTAGATCTCTTCCTTGCTGGTGCCGTCTTTGAAGAGGTAGGTTGTTTTTACCGTAATAGGGGTGGCGGAAGTGTTGCCCAGACACAGGTATTCCTGGAAGCCCGACCCCGTGTACCCCTCGGCGAAGTAAAAGTAGTAGGGGGCGGCCATCTCCTTGCGGAAGATCTGATTGCCAGTGGTAGCTGGCGCGACCAGGTTGGTGGCATTGCTATGGAAGGCAACATACCTGCCGTCGGGGGAGATGGAGGGATGTTGAGCTGTGTTGTTCGCCTGCGTCCCCGCGGTGTTCGCCGAGGCCAACAATATCTCCCCCGTCGCAAGGTTCTTGCGGAAGACCTGATTGCCAGTGGTAGCTGGCGCGACCAGGTTGGTTTGCGAAGAATCAAAACCCACATAGCGGCCGTCCGCCGAGATGGATGAATACGTGGCAATGCCGCCTGCTCCCTGCGTCCCCGCGGCGTCCGCGGAGACGAGCACAATCGCCCCGCTGAGCAGGTCCTTGCGGTAGATCTGCTGGCCGATCACGCCCGGGATGAGGTTGTTGGCATTGGAGGCGAAAGACACATACCTGGCGTCGCTTGAATAGGAGGGGTATCCATTAGCAAGATTCGACTCCGCCCCTGCTGCGTCCGAGGAGGCGAGTTTAGCCTCCCCGGTGAGCATGTCCTTGCTGAAGAGTTCCTCACCGGAGGTGGCCGGGGAGACCAGGTTGGTGGATGTGGAAGTAAAGGAAACGTATCTGCCGTCGGAGGAGATGTCCGGGATATAGGAAATGCCGCCGTTCCCTTGCGTCCCCGCCGCGTTCGCCGAGGCCAGCCGGACTTCCCCCGTCACCAGGTCCTTGCGGAAGACCTGGTTGCCAGTGGTAGCAGGGGCGACCAGGTTGGTGGAGGAAGAATGAAAAGCCACGTACCTGCCGTCGGAGGAGATAACCGGATAAGATGAGGCACCGTTCCCCTGCACCCCCGCACCATCCGCGGAGCACAACTTAACCTCCCCGGTGAGCAGATCCTTGCGGAAGACCTGCTGGCCCGCCGTTACCGGAGTGACCAGGTTGGTGGCCGTAGATTGGAAGACGACGTACCTTCCATCAGTGGATATCCGCGGCCAGAGGCTCACAAGATTCCCCTGCACCCCTGCCGCATCCGAGGAAACCAGCACTACTTCCGCTGGCGCTGCCTGCACAGCCGCCGTTGTAAACGGCAGAATGAGCAGCGCAACGAGCAACGACAACATCAGCTTGAGCGAACTCATCTGCCGCCGGTTGCAGCGCGAGCCGTTCTTCTTACGTTCTACGGTCATCCCTTTC
>MELM01000043.1:0-311 GCA_001767605.1 Candidatus Solincola sediminis
TTCATTGATTGTCAAGTTATGAATCCTTGCTGTTAATACTGCGGTCGCATTGGCAGTATAGGATGCATGATCCGAATTCAGGCCCAGAGAGATGCCGTACGAGGCTTCGATTGCGAAGGAAGTCGAGGCGCCGGCTTTCATGATATCCGATTCGGTTACAGTTGCCCGGACGCGGTATTCGCCGGCATAAGTCGTGCCTGTATTCCAAAAAGTCTCAGAAGGTAATGTCTCGCCGGGCTGCAGTTCCCCCAAGTCAAAGCTGCCGAGATCGACAACCAGATTTCCAGCCTCATCTTCAACAAGAATAAAAA
>MELM01000043.1:353-1091 GCA_001767605.1 Candidatus Solincola sediminis
ATTGTCATGTCCTGCTCGGCTAAATAACTGATGCTGTCCGTTGTTATTGCTGCCTCAACATCACTGGATGCAACTTCGAGCACTTGCGAGAATATGTTATTCTCTTCGCTTGATTCGATTACCCTGTCATCAGGATCAACGAAGGCATTGAGGACGATTTCCCTGGCCTCGCTTGCCTCAAGCCGGAACTCAATTTCTGCTTCACTCCCTTTGGCCAAGTCATATAGTTTTTTATCCCCTTCAACCTGGACATCATCCGCAGTCAGTCTTACATCCACACCTTGGCAATGTGCACCTACATTTGCTATTTTGACTTTGACCACCACCTCTTCACCGATTTCCGGGGAAGAGGGCTCGCATTGGATCGATGTAACAGCAAGATCCGGAAGTTCAGCCTCCGGGATTTCATAGGTTAGGGAAATATCGCCCAAAGAGGAGACACAGCCTGCGGGGAATCCGGCCGCAATCTTGACATATCTTGCCAGAGGTTGCTCTTCTATCTCTCCCGATGCGAGCATTTCCGGCAGCTCTTGCCAGGTTGTGCCGTCAAGGGAATAGGAAAGGGTTAAAGATGGCGCTTCTTTCCCGGCTCCGCTCCAGCCGACCTTTGAAAGTTCATAAGCGGCGCCCAAGTCGTAGGAGGTGGAATGCCAGATTCGCTCAGGTATTGTGAGCGTTTGCTCTCCACCCTGGCTCGATTCCAGGCACTCTACTGAATTGAGCATCTCAAAAGAGCCG
>MELM01000043.1:1137-1944 GCA_001767605.1 Candidatus Solincola sediminis
ATGAGTGAGATTGGGGACGCTTCGCGTTCGCATATCACTCGGAGAAAGAATGTAAGCAGAATTAATGGCTTCCACATCCTCAATATCCTCACTATAGATCATGCCGCCTGCAATCAGGATTTCGCCATTTTGCATAGTTGTCACACAGGCTCCTATTGGAGACGTGGCACCTGTAATATGGCAACCCTCGCCAGGTTTAAAAATCCATATCGGTACTAGTCCCATATCTTCGGGCAGTGCTTCCTCACCCATACAACCAAATAGGAATATTGAATCCCCTACACCCATTGCATCCAACATCATTGGAGCAACGTAAAAATCAGGTGGTAGCTGTCCTGCTATATCCCAGGTGTTCGAAGCCGGATCATAGCACAATATTTCCTGAGCAGGGGTTTCAAGATCGTTCATGCCGCCGAATATCCATATTTTACCAATTGCTGCTGTCGCAACCGCCTCTGATCTTGCTACCGGCATGTCCGCTATGCGTGTGATTTCATTATTATTAGCATCAAAGCAGTAAGAAGATGTAGAGGGATTCGTTTCCAGATCTACTCCCCCGCAAATATAGATTTCACCGTCTAAAGAGGCCACTCCTGAGCCGTTAAGGAATTCGGGCATATGACCGACAATCGACCAAGTATCTGCTGGAGGATCATAGCAATAGATTGGGAATTCGAGTCCTTGGCCCCAGCCAAAGGTTCCAACTACATATATCTTATTGTTCGCAACCGCCGAATTCATGCCAGGCAAAGCCCCACCGGGAAAACTTGCCTTTTCGACCCAAGTAGTTCCGGTTCCACCCGATCC
>MELM01000043.1:1953-2281 GCA_001767605.1 Candidatus Solincola sediminis
CTCCATTGCAGAGTTAATCAGCCAGTCTGGATACGCGCTAATCTCAATACCAGCGCTGTCACCCGCTTCAAAATGCTCTTTATCGGTTATCTGCAGTTGATAATCGCCTGAGTATCCGGGCCGAATTAATGAAACCGTTGTGGATGCAATACTTCCTGCAGTGTCTGTAAGATTCAATAATGCCACTGTAGCACCAGCATTATTCTCCAATTCGCAGGACCATTTGTTGTCACCAATTGAAATCATCTGGGTTTCTTCAACTTCCAACTGCAGGCTTGCTCCTACCACTTCTTCCGATGTAACCACCGTCAATACCGATGGGGTGTGA
>MELM01000043.1:2294-9617 GCA_001767605.1 Candidatus Solincola sediminis
AAGCTTATCTTGAGCTTCAGCACTAATCTCCGCCTGACATTGCTTCCCCCTCGCTGTCGTAGCAGTAATCCTGATCGTGTAAGTACCGGGATTTACATAATTGCCTGATGCATCCTTGCCGTTCCAGGAAAATTCGATCGGTCCTCCTTGATGGAATTCTGCCGTAACGGGATTGGCAACAGCATTCAAGTCGGATGAATAAACCAGAGAATCAATGGTGGCATCTTCGGAGAGGTTATATGAAATCTTGCATGAATCTAAGATTCCATCCCCATTCGGGCTAAAAGCCTCAGGTTCAGCCCTCAAATCTGTCAAATCAACTGGAGTGCTGACGGCTTCGATTCTCGTACTCACGGTCTTCGAATTGCCGAAGGCGGTTTTTGCTGTAATGTTCAATTTATACTCCCCATCAACCACCCAGTTGGCGGCATCATCTCGACCGTCCCAGATGATTGTGTACTCTCCCGCACTTAAGTCTTTGTCTTCAAACGTTTTGATGGGGGCAAAGAAAGGATCATCTGATGTTGGTGTTACAGTTGCGCCGACAATCGCGGCTCTATCCAACTCGTAAGATACCGCAGTGGTTTCCGATGCTCCGAGATCCCGAGGGGAGAAAGGATTAGGTATGACTGATATTATTTGCAGACCAATACTGTTTACGGTTACCGGCCCCTCAAATTTTGAGTTGTTTCCAGCCGAATCTTCAGCTTGCAGTCTCCAGTAATAATCGCCGTCCGGAACCAATTCGTCCCATTCATCCACCCCACTCCAGCTACAATAATTCAAAGTTGGGTCAGCGTCAGAAAAGACCCGTGTTGAAGTAAAGAAGCAGCCTGAGAGATTAGTGCCGAGCTTGTCATAGTAGAAAGTGCCTTCATGGGGGCTGGGAATAATCGAAAACGAACCAGAGGTGAGGTCTACCAATAAGAAGACGGCTTTTTCGATGCTAACGATGGCTTTCTGCCCATCGTTTGTCACAATTCCAGTTGAGAAAGTTATTCCATTCGGCGTTTCTTTTTGTTCCCATGCGTTTGCGGATGGGAGGTATTCCCAAATCGAATTCTCGCCACAAAGATATATGGTGCCTTGTATAGATGAAGTCGAAGTGAATTTTTCAAAACTATCATGTGCTGGATAAACTTGGGAGGGTATTTCCCCAATGATCTCCCAAATATTTGCATTTCTATCATAACAAAGGATTTCTCCGCCATGATCGGCGCTATTCGATTTCCATCCAAAAACGTAGAAATTACCATTACTATCACTCGCCATTGGACCGAGTTCCAGACCCGAAGTGTCAATCGGCAATGAAGCTATTTGCACCCATGAATCAGTGCTTCTTTCATAGAAATGGCAGGAGAAATCCTCCTTGCTGATATTGCAGATATTGCTTTCTTTGTCGACCACGGTCCAATGCCCCACACTGCTGTAATTTGGCACGGGCGCAAGCCCAAGATTGGAGGAAAGATCCCGAAGCGCTTCGGCGGCTATCGCATAAAGGGCATGGGAAGGACCGGCGGCAAGGTATCCTCCTTGATACCCATCAGGCGCGACCCAACCTTTATCATCTTGCCCTTCTACGTATACTTGATTGCCTTCTGAATCCGTCAAATAAAGCAATGTTTTAACGACTTCGTCTGTCCTGAGTGTCAAATCCCAGATATCATTCGCTCCATCTCCATCCGGGCTAAAGGCATCCAGGTTAGAATCTATTGACACGGCTTGAGGTGAGTTTGTATCGACGACAAAAGCTGCGCGGCCCCATAGACTAACAACCTTGCCGTCGGTGGCTCTAACTCGCCAATACCAAATCCCATCTGAAAGAGGCCTATCCTGAGGCAAGGTAAATGATTCGTGCCAAGTACCGTAGTTCTTAATATTGCGGTACTCCCTTAATTCAGAAGTATTGAAATTTGCGGATCGGTCAATTTGAATGGTGTAATTCAAGTTCTGTTGATCATGCTCATCGGGATCTCGGGATTTGCTCCATTCGAAATGGGGGTTAACATTCGACAGGGCAGTGCCGACCGGTGCTACTGGGAAAGGAGCTTCCGGTCGCCGGTTGTAGCTCAAGAATGCATCAAAAACAGCCGGCGTTAGAGTCGGGGCTTGAGTCGTTAAGCGTATCTTGTACTGCAAGTACTGGCCAACAGGGCTGGTGATAGGGCCGCCCGGTGCCGGCTGTTCTGAAGACCACTCACTCCAATTGCTCGCATCATCAGAACTTCTTGTAGATATATAAACCCCTGTTCCCGGCGGGATTTCGGCAGAAACCATGGAATCTCCAAAGCTCGAGCCCTCTTCAAGCTCGAAGGATCTTGAGATTAAAGTGCCTTCATTTGCAAAGTCTGGATCATATATACTCGCTGTTGATTTGCAATAGTGGAGTGGGCCATACCAGGTCGATCTGTATATATAACCGCCAAAAACGTACGCTTTTTCATCCGGACTTACCGCAACGGCGGAACGGCTTCCTTTATTAGGCTCAAGAGGCATCTCAGCCCATGTGTTTTGGTCCAAGCTGAAACAAAAAACTCGATCACCGAAATGAGGATAGTCGTCATTCTCCGATTCATAGAAACCAGCAGCGCCAAATAGATAGATGCTATTATTGGCCTTTATAGCCGTACCTCCGTAACTCGGCAAGGGAATATCGGGAAGGGGCGACCAGGTCAGGGTTTGAGGGTCAAATTTCCAGAAATCATAAAAGACGCTATTTTCGTTTCGGCCGCCTCCGACATATATCCCATCACTGCTTTCTTCAGTAATTAAAGACCACCGTGGGGTTGGAAGATGGCCGATGAATTCATACAAATCCGTTACGGGATCATATTCATAGATAAAATCTGTTGCTTCACCCCTGGGAGACCATCCTCCAAAAATATATATGCGTCCATCCGGTCCTCTCTCTGCTTTTGCGTACAATAGGGGTTCGGGAAGTGGCCGGATTTCGTTCCATGTATTCAGGGTTGCATCATAAACCAGCGAGGAGGCGGTGACTTCAAGAGAATTTCCCATAAGTCCGCCGAAAATGTACAGCTTTCCATCAAGCCCAATAGCTGATGCTGCTTGAGACCTACCTGCCGGTAGTGAAGCGCCGTACGAATATTCTTGCGTTTCAGGATCAAATATAAGGACTTCTTTTCGAAGGTGCTTAATTCCTAAGAAGGTCTCAGCTCCATCATATTGCGCGCCTCCAACAATAAAGATCTTGCCCTCCATCCAATACGCACAAGCTCCCTCAAGTTCATAGGGAAGATCCGGAAGGGACTGCTTTTGGGCGTCAATGCTAAGATCGCCTGGAAATGTCGCAAAATCTACATTTTCTGCCCCTTGGGACTTGGTAAAATCTGTTCGGTTCGTATCTCCCCTAAACGCGGTATAGGTTGTAGATGGAACGAGCAGACTCGTTCCCGAGGCGGTGCAAGCATTACCAACTTCATCAATTGCGTTTACCGTAACCGGGTAAGAACCAGCTTCTAACGGATAAAGAAATTCTGCAATATAAAATCCAGAGTCATCCAAGCACATTTCGAGTTCCTGGCCATAAAAGCCGGCCATTACTTCTTGGGCTCCTGTGGCACTCTCTTTTATTACTAATTTTTTCTCTTCTTCCCCTATAACATCGATTTCCGGAAAACCAAGGCTAGGGGGCGTTAGATCTATTCTTATATTTGTGGTCTGCATTTCAGCATAGTTACCCGCATCATCGTGTATCACCAAGCCTAATTGCAGGTCACCCTCATCCTCAATGACCTTTCCATTTAAAGAGCCGTCCCAAATAATGATGTTATCACCAGTGTAGAATCTAGTATTCCAGAGAGCTTGCCCCATCTCTTGGCCGTTCTGATCAAAGACCAGCAGTTCTCCATCGCTTTCTTCGCTAAGCGAAAAGTTGAGACTTATCGAGTCGAGAATACCGTCATCATTGGGGCTGAAAACCGAGTTCGATGCAGAAAGGCCGCCAATTTCAGGCGATGTGGTATCAATAACTATTTCGCATTGGCAGCTGGATTCATAGCCCGCAGCTTCCATACCTGACATAAACAGCGTATATGTACCTTCCTCGACATTTCCAGCTTCGTCTTTTCCATCCCAGGGGAGTGTATGTGATCCAGCCTCCATCTCCTGATCTTCAAGGAGTGTGCGTACCGTATTCCTATTCGGATCAAGAACTTGCAGACTAATAAGAAAATCACCACCAAGCTCGAGCTTTATATTCACCTCATCATGGATGCTGTCACCATTGGGACTGATGAAAAGCCAATTGGTGGATATTGCCATGCTATTAGGGCTTAATTGAATGGTAAGCTTTCGTGGTTCCTGGGACTCAGTGTATTTGATGCCATCAGTGGCACGAACCCGCCAGTACCAGTTGCCTGCAGCTAGCGACTCGGGCAGGGTAAAATCTACCTGCCCTTCATCTTGGGGTATTCCAGGGTAAGAAATAAGCTCATCCGTCATAAACGACCGATCGCGATCTATCTCCAGCAGATATGAAATATTTTGAGCTCCCGAGGACGGTTGCCAGGAAAAAACAGGAAGCGTTTCTCGCATGACCGTGTAAGGCAGTGGGGCTATCGGATTTGGTATTGTCAGAGCATGGGCAACCGTCAGACTAATGCATGCTTGGTTATCATTCTCCTTAGTTTCAATAATCGCTCCCACTTCATCGATTTGGACATACAATTGGTGCTGGCCTGATGAGAGTGACGCCGTGCATGTCGCCTCTCCTTTCCTTCCAGCTTCGAGGCAATTTATTTCTACTTCGCTTAATTTCGTTCCTCCTGCTTGCGGATCACCATCATAGAGTGACACTCCGATATTCCGCGCGTTTGCTCGTCCTGTATTGCTTACGTTTGCGGAGATGGAGATTAGTTGCGATGCATCCGGCTCAAAAGGCCTGTAAGTTAAATCGCTATTTGCGATGGATAAGTTGTAACCACCTGTAACGAAATAGCTGAAGATTGCGCTGTTATTGAGATAATCAAGGTCGGTGGCCAGAGGTTGGACCTTTATTATCATATCTTTCCGCCCTTGTAAGCCCAGCGTAGAGAGCGTCAACTCAAGGGTTTTTGTTTCCCTGGCATTCAGGCTTTCAACTATGGTCGATATAGGGTTGATTAGATCTTCTTGTGAATGAACATAAATATTGAATGGACCAGTTGGTGCCATTCCAGTGTTTTCAACCGTGAAACGAGCAAGGACAGGTACTGCTTCAGGAACCTCGTAACCTGAAAGGTTTATTACATTTATCCGTAGATTAGGCCGGGCTGCAGCCAGAAAAAGGGAAGTTGCCGCCAAATCGCCACCGAAGGAACCATCGGGCCGTTGTTGCTCCGAAAGCCATGCGAGGGCTGCATCTTCATTTCCGACTTCCTCGGAGCTCCAGGACAGTGCTTCGAGTGACAAGGCGGTTTCATAAACACTTGAGCCATGAGCACCAAACCCTCCATCCTCATTCTGAAACCCCGCCAGGCTTTCGACCGCATATTCTAAAGACCAACGCAGTTCATGGCTTATCCCGGAATTATTCTTCATCACTCGATTGTGCTCTCTGGATAGAGCTTTCAAAGCATAGGCGGTTGCGGAAAGATTTGCTGGACCTTGTTGCCGTGCCAGGGAGTAACCTTTTTCTACAGAGCACGACCTTATGTATTTGATTGCTTGCTCGATTTTTTGATTATCATTGCCAAGCATTAATGTGAGATAAGCCAAGGACGTATCGATAATGTTGCCTCTGGTGTTGGCATAAAGAGAATAACTACCCTCCGCTTGTGAACAGGCAGAAAATAAATCTTGTTCATTTTGCGAAATTGAAACGTCTGCGATGTCGGAGATCAGCGAGTCCAACCACATCTTGCGAGAAACGAAATCGGAATTCGTTGCCTGATTAGCAGAAAACCAAGTTGCTGCATTGACGATAGATTCGTCATTCCCACCTTGCCAGTACAATCCCTCAGCCGCCAAGGCCGTATCCCTCATCTTCAGGTCGCTTCCCCAAGAGCCGTCGTTTGCCTGGGAATTAAGAACAAATTCCCGAGCTTTGGCGAGCATTCCGGAAAGATCGATATCCAATGGATCTGCGGAAGAACTGGGTGTGAACACAATGGCGAAGATGATCAGCAGGATGAGAATGATTAGTATAAAAATCCCGATACTGCGTTTTGCACGTCTTCCTTGTCGGCTCATGGCCCTCCCCCTAGATCTCCTTATGACCAGCCACTTTTTTTCGAAGCGTTCGGAGACGCTATTGGGAAGGCATTGCGATTGCTAAGGAAGTGAGCCTTCCCCCCGTACCCATACAAGCCCCAACCCGGAAGATTCATCCATCGTATTCACTGAGGAATTCCTCGTCAAGCTTGTAAAAGCTCCTTATAGGAATCGCGGAATCGTAACAGCAATTTCACAGGATCGTTGCGTCATCGAAATACCGCTTGATTCGCCCACCTGTAACCCTTATCGCACGCCGATTGTTCCCGTTTAAAAGAATGATAAAAGAGAGAGTATGGAGGACTAGTTCATTATGAAGGGGGTTTGTCTATGAAAAACGCAAAGAATGTGTGGCAGTGTCTCGCAAATGGGGTAATGCGCTCTCAACAGGGCTTGACTATATTGGAAGAAAACGGCAAAACGGTGTACAGGCCACAGGAGCTTCTAAGAGCCGCGATGCATGCGGCGGCAGGTCTTCATAAAAGCGGTGTCATACGCGGGGACCGGGTTGGGATCCTTGCCCAAACAACACCTACTACCGTTCTCACCCTCTTGGGCTGTTGGGCTCTCGGCGCTGTTCCGGTCCCCCTGCCCCTTCCCATGCGGGCTATGGATCCGCGAGCATTCATCGAACAAAGCGGGAGAAGGCTCCAGAAAGTAAGGGCCAAGTTGCTCGTAATCCCGGGAAATCTTATCCCTATGGTCGGAGATCTGGAAAGTACGACGAGACTCGTTGCGGCGGAGGATCTCTGTATACAGGAAGAGCCGCCGCTTGAGAAAACGGGCCTCGATGAGACAGCCTTGATCCAGTTCACATCGGGTTCTACCAGCGACCCGAGAGGAGTCGTGCTTAGCAATCGGGCCATTATCGCCAATTCTCGCGCTATATGTAAAAGAGTAAGAGTCGGACCGAAGGATACCATTCTATCCTGGATGCCGCTTTACCATGACATGGGCCTAATTGGCTTCTTCATTACAGCGCTCAGCGCCGGTTGTTCGCTTATTCTTATGCCTCCCCAGAGGTTCGCAGCCGATCCTTCCGCCTGGCTTCGCGCCCTCTCCGATTACAGGGCGACGATTACGGGCGGCCCCAACTTCTCCTACGCGCTT
>MELM01000043.1:9637-11670 GCA_001767605.1 Candidatus Solincola sediminis
CGGTGATATAGATCTGTCCTCGCTGCGGCTTGCTTTGAATGGTGCTGAACCGGTCGACGCCAAGGTTCTCGATGAATTTATACGGGAGGGGCGGCCATACGGCCTTAAAGAAACCGTCCCCTATCCGGTGTATGGTCTCGCCGAGGCTACACTCGCCGTTACCTTCCCAAATCCCGGAAAGAGATACCGGATCGATCGTGCCCCGGCTGAGTTGGATAGAGGGAGAAGCGTTGTCTCTGTAGGAACGCCTCTCTCCGGCATCGAAGTGCGTATCGTCAAAGCGGATGGTGAGGAGGCAATGGAGCGCGAGGTGGGAGAGGTTGGTGTCCGCGGTGCTTCCGTCATGCAAGGGTATTGGGAGGATGAGCAGGCGACTGCAAGAGTCCTGCGAGATGGCTGGCTATGCACGGGCGATCTCGGTTACATCGACAGCGGCGAACTCTTCCTCGTCGGCCGGATAAAAGAAATGATGATAGTGGGGGGTCGCAACCTTTTCCCGGAGGATGTCGAGCGTTGCGCCGAACAGGTACAAGGAATCCGCAAGGGCAACACTTTCGCATTCGGTATCACAACTCCGAGAGGACGGGAGCGTCTGGTGCTGGTCAGCGAAACCCGGTTTGAATCTCCG
Source organism: Candidatus Solincola sediminis (assembly GCA_001767605.1). Lineage (GTDB taxonomy): Bacteria > Actinomycetota > Geothermincolia > Geothermincolales > RBG-13-55-18 > Solincola > Solincola sediminis. The sequence goes on from MELM01000043.1 coordinate 10,266, forward strand.
GATAGAGCACTGCAGGCGGCGCATGCTGTTTCTTCAGCAGTCAGGAGGGAAATCGGCGTGCCGGTGCGTGAGGTAGTCCTGGTGCGGGCGGGCAGCCTGCCCAAGACTTCCAGCGGCAAGAAGCGAAGATTTCTGTGCCGTGACCTCTACCTTGATGAAAAATTGCATGCTGTTGCGAGCAGCAGAGCCGCGGTTCCCGGGAATTAAATCGACGCCTTAACAATAATCAGATATCAGGATCTAAAGATTGCTTGGGAAGCCTCCGCGTTGACACCTATTGAGAGCGACCCTTGAGACGTGCCACTTTGTGCGCAGATTTTACATTTTGCACATTTTTTCTACGCAAATCGTTAATATTGCGTACCTAGCCTAAGAGTGGTCGGGCCTTGGGCATTTGCACAAACCCGGGTTTTATCAGGAGCGATTTGGAGGGCAAGGCCCAGGGCGCCCGACCGCCATTTCATGATTACGCCGGTTCGAAATGCATAAGGAGCATCGGATGCGAAACCGGCTCTTTTGCATAGGCCACCTTTACCGGCATCCCGATTTTTATCGCCTCCGGGGAATCGCCATAGTTGCTTAACTGGTGAGTAAATAATGTGCCAGCTCCATCCATCTTTACCATGGCAAGGACGTAGGGTATCTCTACCTCCATGAAGGCCGGTACGAAGTGGGAGACCGAGAAGCTCTCGAGCTTGCCCGTGCCTGGCAATTCCTTCCACCTGGTGATCCCCAGGCAGTCGGCGCAAAGGGGGCGCGGGATGGCCCAGACCTTGCCGCACTTCTTGCACTCCGTCGCCAGGAACTTGCCGTTCGCCAGTTCTATGAAGAACTTGGAATACTTTCCCAATATGTGCTTGTAGGTGAAGTCCATCTTCCACTCTATACGCATGATCTCTCGGAAATCCGCCCAGGGGTCACCCTCCGGATGTTCGAAAGCCATGGGATCCTCAGCGGTGAATACCTCCAGGAGATTCGTGACGAGTTCGAGACCCATCCTAATCCCTCCTCTCGAATATGTTGATGGCGCAGAAGGTGCCGGTTCCTCCGTGGGAGTCCATTCCCCCGCGCTTCGAGTTCAACTCCACCTGGCGCTTGGGGTGCGCTTCCTGCCTGAGTTGCCTGAGCACCTCGACACCCTGCGCGACACCGGTCGCCCCCACCGGGTGTCCGAAGCCGATCAAGCCGCCGGAGGTGTTGGTCGGCAGGTCTCCTCCCAGGTCAAAGACGCCCTTTTCCGTAAGAGGTCCGCTCTCCCCTTCCTTGCAGAAGCCGAGGTCCTCGTAGGAAACCAGCTCGACGCCGGAATATGCGTCGTGTACCTCGAAGCAGTCCAGATCCTCGCGCGGATTCTTGATGCCCGCCATCTTATAGGCCTGCTCCGCCGCCGAGCGCTTCCCTCTAA
>MELM01000043.1:11678-23294 GCA_001767605.1 Candidatus Solincola sediminis
ATCCCCGGATAGGGGAAGGGCCGGTCGGCGAGGCGCATGAAGTCGGTGCCGCATCCCGTCCCGGTCAGCTCGACGGTGGGCTTGCTCCCCCATGTACGGCAATGCTTCTTCGCCCAGTCCTCGCTCGCGAAGATGAGACATGCTGCGCCGTCCGAGAGCAGGCAGTTGTCGAGTAGCTTATAGGGGTAGGTGATCATCTTGGAATTTATGACATCGTCCACAGTTATATCCATGGGGTAGTGTGCTTTGGGGTTGTACAAGGCATTGCGGTGGTTCTTCACGCTGACCTTTGCGAACTGCTCTTCCCTGGTGCCATATTTTTCCATATGACTGACCATCATTATCGCGTAATAAGCGATATAGAAACCCGCCACCTGCACTTCCCAGTCGGTGTCGGAAGCGAGTGCGATGAACTGCTGCGCGACATCCGAGGGCACCTGACGCCCCATGTTTTCCGAGCCGAAGATGATCATCGAATCGCACAGCCCCGACATGATGTAGGCGTACGCGTTGCGGATGGCGAGACCGCCGGTTCCTCCACCGCCCTCAACCCGCACGTTTGGCTTGGGGCACATCCCGATGTTGTCGTGGAATATCGCCCCCGCCTTCAGTTGCTTGTCGAAGTGATCGCTGAAATAACTCGTCGTGCTGTGTTCGATGTCCTGGATATCGACACCAGCGTCCTCGAGCCCTTCAAGCACCGACTCGTTGATCCAGTCGCGCATGTTTCCGTCTACGCGCTCCGCCGCAAACTTGGAAATACCACCTCCCAGTACATAGACCCTGCGTTTGTTGTCTAGTACCTCCATACTCCCTCCTCTGCTGTAATTGCTACGACTGTGCGCCCATGTGGGGGCGCGCGAACTCGAAGTAATCGGAGGCCATCTTCTTGAAGACCTCTTCATTCTCCGCCGGAAGTTCCTTCACAGTCTTGGCCGGGACCCCGGCCACCATTGAATGAGGCGGCACCTGCATACCCTGCGGCACTACGGCGCCCGCCGCCACCACACTGCCGTGCCCTATCACGGCATTGTCTAAAACCACGGCATTCATGCCGATCACGCAGTTGTCCTCGATGGTCGCGCCGTGAAGTACCGCCGCGTGTCCCACGATAACGTGACTTCCCACGGTTACCGGCCCGTGCAGGACGCAGCAGTCCTGTATGCTCGAAAAATCTCCGATTGCTATCTCACCGCGGTCCCCTCGCAAGACAGCGTTGAACCAGATATTGGCATTAGGCCCCACTTTCACGTTTCCTATCAACATGCAGCCTTCGGCAAGGAAAGCTTGGGAAGAAACTTGGGGCGCAATCTCATAGAAAGGGATGAGCATTTGGATTAACCTCCCAGTTACCTGCGAAATTGCCGGAAAACGATTTCCTATTATAACATCCGGCTCAAATCAGGGTCGCGCTGTCAAGGGAAGCTTGAGCAAAGACGATAAAACTTTTGGAATCATAGGCTGTCTACGGAGAGAGGAAGAGAATTGGCCAAGAATCCTTATTGCCCCAAATGCAAGGAATATGGCGAGTCACAGGCGAAATTCTGCAACAAATGCGGGGGCAAGATGATTCCTTTGATGCGCATAGTGATCATGCCCTTCGTGGAGAGCGACCAGGACCCAGAAGGATTGGGGGACTTCCGGCAACTCGTCGAGCGGGAGGGCGAGCTGCAACCCTCGCAGGCCATCGGCTGTCAGCTCTATATGTCGAGCGACCTTGAAAAGGGACGGCTAATGGCCAGTCAGAAGGAGAGCTACTTCGCCCAGGCGGAAGCCGTATTGCCCCGGCTGGTCAAGGGGGTGCTCGATCCGCTAGGATTCTATGACATCCCCGATCCAAGTGAGGTAGACACGGTAACCCAGCAGGCTGCGAACGTGCCGACCGAACTCTTCGTCCTCATACAGAGCAAGTACGATCCCGAATATCTCTTTCTTCCCGAAGTCAATTATTTCTTCTTCAGGTATCCCCGCCTGCATACGACGGGAACCGGCGCAGACGGCGGTTTCGGCTTCGTCCACATAAGCGCCTTCCTCCTGGACAACCGGGAAAACCGCGTCGTGAGCCGGGGATCGGGTTCCGGTATAAACGCCTTCATGACCGGCGATGCAGCTATTGACGAGAATTATGTGATTTCGGTGGAGCAACAGATGGAGACCATGATCCAGGCCGGTGTCAGGGCCGTCGATGGGCTGCTCAAGAATATGAAGATGGTCCATTAATTGGTGCCGTGTCTTGAATCTACACTCATGGAGAAGGGTATCTGTTTGAGTGTAGATTCAAGACACGGCACCAATTTAGTCTACTTTTCGGAGGGGGGCGTACTCTAAGAGGAGCAACCTCTCCCCTTCTCCTGGGAAATTAACCGTAACCTCCGGCCCGCTGCTGCTCCTCGACATGGCGGTCACTATGCCCTCGCCCCACTTGTTGTGCAAGACGCGGTCGCCTACGTGAAACGAATATCCCAGCATCTCCAGTTCGCGCGATCTGAGCTCGCTGCTTATGGAATCGCGCGCCGCCGGACCTCCGCACGAAATTACTTCCAGGTACTCCCTGGGAATGTCTTTCATAAAGCGCGATTCGGGCCCCAGCTTCATCTCGCCGAATTTTGAACGGTAGGCGGCGCCGGTTAAGTAGAGCAAGTCCTTGGCCCGGGTCATACCTACATAGAAGAGCCGCCGCTCCTCCTCGATATTTTCCCGGCTGTCCATGCTGCGCTGGTGCGGGAAGACCCCGTCCTCGAGCCCGACGATGAAAACCACCGGAAACTCGAGGCCCTTGGCATTGTGCAGCGTCATCAGGGTGACGGCTCCTTCGTCCTCGTCGTATAGGTCTATCTCCGCCACCAGGGATACCCGTTCCAGGAAGGCCTCCATACCCTCATCCGGATGGGTGCTTACGAACTCCGCGGCTGCATTCTGCAATTCCTGCAGGTTCTCCAGCCTGCCCTCCGACTCGAAGGTACCTTCCTTGCGAATGGCTTCGGCATATCCCGTCCTCTCGAGTATCATGTGGAGAAATGCGGGCAATGAAGCAGTTTCCCTCTCGTTCGCCAAGCTTTCTATCATCTCCCGGAACTGCTCCAGCTTCTTGGCGGCGCCCGATGAGAGATTGCCCACCTCCTCCGCTCTCCCTATCGCTTCCCATAAGGTTATCCCTTGCAGGCGGGCAAAGGCGTCGAGGTGCGAAACGGTGGTCAGGCCTATGCCGCGCTTCGGCTCGTTAATAATGCGCCGCAGGCTTACCGAATCGTCCGGGTTGAGGATGCATTTCAGGTAAGCGAGGACGTCCTTTACCTCCCTGCGCTCGTAGAACTTGAAGCCGCCCACTATTTTATAAGGGATGCCGAAGCGCAGGAGGATCTCCTCGAAGGAACGGGACTGAGCGTTTGTACGGTAGAAGACGGCCACATCGCGTTGGCCGCAGGTGCCATCCTCCAGCAAGCGGTTGATTTCCAGCGCCACGTAGGAGGCTTCATCGTTTCCCGTCCCGGCATACAGGTACTTGATGGCCTCTCCCCCTTCGCGCTCGGTCCACAGCTTTTTCTCCTTGCGCCCGTTTATCAAGGAGACGATATGGTTGGCGGCCCCGAGGATAACCGGGGTGGAGCGGTAGTTGCGCTCGAGCCTGACCACCTTCGAGTCCGGGTAGTCGTGCTCGAACTCCAGGATATTACGTAGATCTGCGCCCCTCCAAGAATAGATACCCTGGTCGTCGTCGCCTACAACACAGAGGTTGCGGTGGCCGGCAGAAAGTAGCTTCACCAAGCGGTATTGGGCCGGATTGGTATCCTGATATTCATCTACATTGATATATGAAAAGTGGTTCTGGTAGTGCTCGAGCACATGGGGAAAGAGTTCCAAGACGGCTATGGTGTTGTTGAGAAGATCGCTGAAATCCATAGCGTTGTTGCGCATAAGCTGCTTTTGATAGGCGCCATAGACGTCGTAGGCGATTTCGGTAAGATCATCATGCACTTTGTCCCGGTAGCCGTCCACGTCCACCATCTCGTTCTTGGCATCCTCTATCAAAGCACGCACCAGGCGGGGGGCATACTTCTTATTATCTATCCCCATTTCCTTGATCAGGCTGGAAATCATCCGTAACTGGTCGTCGTCGTCATAAATCACGAATCCGCGCCGGTAACCGAGCCGCTCCGCCTCCATACGCAGGATGCGCGAACAGGAGGAATGAAAGGTCGAAACCCAGATGCTGGCCGCGTCGGGACCAACCAAGCGCGCGGTTCTTCCTCGCATCTCCTCGGCCGCCTTATTGGTAAAAGTGATGGCCAGAATGCGGCCGGGGTGCACCTGCCTCGGCCCGACCAGCAGGGCTATCCTGTAGGTGAGGACCCGGGTCTTACCGCTGCCGGCACCTGCGAGTATGAGCAGGGGGCCGTCAAGGTGAAGCGCAGCCTCCTGCTGCTCGGGGTTGAGATCGCGTAAGAGTTCTTTTTCGCCTATGGCTGCCACTAATGATTCCTCTTATTCCCAGTCAATTTATAGATACGTATAATGAGGGCTTACCAGAGAATATAGTATACGCCCTGCCTGGAAAAGGGGCGTTATCATTCGGTTGAGGGGAAGATTTTGGAAACGGATGGAGTTCGGGAAGCAAAAAGATCTCGCGCCTACTTGATTGCAGCGGCGGGAATACTGCTTTTCGCCGGCCTGGTAGTCGCCGGACGCCAGGATTATCTGGTCTTCCATGCCGGGGCGGAGATATTCAGCTCCGTCGTCGGATTTACCATTTTCGTCATCGCCTGGCATACGAGACGCAACCTCGAGAACGATTTCTTATTATTTCTGGGCATTGCTTATCTCTTCATAGCGGCGCTCGATCTGGTGCACATGCTCTCTTATTCGGGCATGACGGTGTTCAAGGGATATGGCAGCAACCTTCCCACTCAGCTCTGGATCGCGGCCCGCTACATGCAGGCCTTCTCGCTGCTCATAGCCCCGATATTCCTGGTGCGAAGGCTGAGAGTCCGCCTCGCATTTGCAGTATACGCAGGCATTTTTATCCTCATCATTTTGTCCGTGTTCCAATGGCGCATATTTCCTACTGCTTTCATAGAAGGCACCGGATTAACCGCCTTCAAGAAAATAAGCGAGTACGTCATTTGTCTCATCCTGGTCTCAGCCACATACCTGCTTTATAGAAAACGCAAGGAGTTGGATGCGAGGGTTTTCAAGTTGATGACAGCGGCAATCGCCGTGACCATTGCTTCGGAGTTGTCCTTTACCCTCTACATTGACGTCTACGGCTTTTTTAATATGCTGGGCCATTTCCTCAAGATAGTCGCTTTTTACCTGGTTTACCTGGCCATAATCGAAACGGGATTCGAGAGGCCGTATGAAATCCTCTTCAGGAAATTGAAACAGCGGGAGGGAGCCCTGGCGGCGAGTGAGAACCGCTATATGGAGCTTCTGAATAACATGAAGAGCGGGGTAAGCGTATACAAAGCGAAGGATGGCGGCCAGGACTTCGAGATAGTCGAGTTCAATGACGCCGCGGTGAGGATGGAGGGTCTGGCGCGGGAAGCGGTCTTGGGAAAGGACTTGACCCCGGTATTTCCATGTTCTTACCAATGCGGACTCATACATATGGTACGCGAGGTATGGAAGGATGGCCATTCGGGATATTTTCCGGAAGTCTCCTGTAGCCGGCACCCGGATGAATGCTGGAAAGATTTCTTTATCTACCGGTTGCCCACTTCCGAAGTGGTTGCCGTCTGGGAAGATGTCACGGCGCGAAAGCTGGCGGAACAGGTCCTGGCCAGGCATCGCGACCAACTCGAGGATGAGGTAGCCGAGCGCACGAAGGAACTGGAAGAAACCGCTGCCAGGCTCAGGGCGCTATCGGCTCAGCAGGAATCCGTGCGTGAGGAGGAAAAGCGCCGAATCGCACTTGAAGTCCATGACAAATTGGGGCAGGAACTCACGGTCATGAAGTTGCGTCTGGGTGCCCTGCTGAAGATCGTGACGGATGATGAAAAGGTCAGGGGAAAGATCGATGAAATTTCCGCCTCCGTTGACGAGACCATAAAATCGATACGCAAGATCTCGACCGAATTGCGGCCGCCGGTGCTCGATGATCTCGGGCTTGCCGCCGCCCTCGAATGGCAGCTCAATGCCCTCGCCGAACAAGCGGCGGTAAAGACCTCCCTCTCGGCCACTCTCGACGAATCATGCCTCGATCCGGAGGCGCGTGTGGGCCTCTTTCGCATTTCGCAGGAAGCCCTCACCAATATCGTCCGTCATGCCGGCGCCGCACGCGTAGACATTGAGCTCAGCCGGGTTGACGGTGATGTCTTGCTTTCGATAAGGGACGACGGTAGAGGGGTTTCGGAAAAGGACGTCTCAGGTCCTTTCTCGATAGGCATACTGGGCATGAAAGAACGTGCCTCGGCACTTGGTGGCCAATTGGAAATCATCGGCGAGCCGGAGGGGACAACAGTACAAGTCCGTGTGCCGGCAATCGAGTAACCTACACAAAGGTGCCTGACACCTTTGTGTAGGTTACTCCCATTCGATGGTAGCGGGGGGTTTCGAACTTATATCCAGGACTACGCGGTTGATACCCTTTACTTCGTTTATCACCCGAGACGATATGCGCTCCATCACCTCGTAGGGAAGCCTGGCCCAGTCGGCGGTCATAGCGTCCTCGCTCGTGACGGCCCTTATGGCTACCGGGTAGGCATAAGTCCTCTCGTCCCCCATCACTCCGACCGTCTTGATGTCGGGCAAGATGGCAAAGGACTGCCATATTTCTCTATACAGGCCCGCCCGCTTGATCTCCTCGATTACGATAGCGTCGGCGTCCCTCAACATATCGAGTTTTTCCGCGGTCACGGCGCCGATTATACGGATGGCGAGGCCGGGCCCCGGGAAGGGCTGTCTCCAGACGATTTCTTCCGGCAGCCCCAACTCCTCGCCCGCACAGCGCACCTCGTCCTTGAAGAGACTGCGCAACGGCTCCACCAGCGTAAAATTCATATCCTCCGGCAGGCCACCCACGTTGTGATGTGATTTTATGCGCGCCGCGTCCCTTGTCCCGCTCTCGATGATGTCCGGATATAGCGTACCCTGCACCAGGAAGTCGGTGTCCTTGAGATCGGCCGCAACCTCCTCGAAAACCCGGATGAATTCCTCACCGATAGTCTTTCGCTTGACCTCCGGATCCGTGACTCCCTCCAGACGCTTCAAGAAGCGCTCCTGCGCTTTGACATGAATGAGGTTCATGTGGAAGTGGCGGCGAAAGGTATCCTCCACCTGTTCGGCCTCACCCTTACGAAGCAAGCCGTGGTCCACGAAGACACAGGTGAGCTGATCCCCAACGGCTTTATGCACGAGGACGGCCGCGGTCGCTGAATCGACACCGCCGGAAAGGCCACAGATGATTTTGTTCTTACCCACCACCCTCTGTATCTCCTCGGCCGCCTGCTCGATAATCGAGACCATGGTCCAGGAGGGCAGGCAATCGGCGGCATTGTAAAGAAAGTTCTTCAGTATGTCCTTGCCGAGCGGAGTGTGGATGACTTCGGGATGAAACTGCACACCATACAACTTGCGTTTGGCATCTTCCATGGCGGCAACGGGAGATGAATCCGTCCGGCCGGTCGTCCGGAATCCTTTGGGGGCTCCAATGACGGCGTCGCCATGGCTCATCCATACCGCCTGGCTTACCGGCTGCCCTTCAAAGAGAATGCCGTTGCCGGCAAGTTTGAGTTCCGTTTTGCCGTATTCCCTGGTGCCGGTGGGCTCCACCTTCCCGCCTAATTCCCTCGCGAGCAACTGGTGGCCGTAGCAGATTCCGAGTATTGGAAGGCCCATTTTCATAATATCCGGGTTCGGTTTGGGTGCACCCGTTTCGTAAACACTCGAAGGCCCACCCGAAAATATAAGGGCTTTTGCGCCCCTGCGCTCGATTTCCTCCGGCGTCACGTTATAGGGCACTATCTCGGAATACACCTTGCATTCACGCACGCGGCGGGCTATTAGCTGTGCATATTGAGCGCCGAAATCTACTACCAGGATCGTTTCTTCAGGCCGCGTCAATTGGTATTCCTTCCCTATTTGATCATCCCAACGCCCTGCTCATGCTGCATGCTCTTCCCCTCGGTGCGAATCGCCGGCGCGATCATTACCTCCGCCCTCTGAAAAGCGCGAATGTTTTCGTATCCGCATGTTGCGAGTGATGTGCGAAGGGCTCCGAAGAGGTTCAGCGTACCATCGTTCTCATGCGCCGGCCCGATCAGGATCTCGTCGATACTCCAACGCCTGCCGGTCTCCACCCTGGTGCCCCTGGGAAGATCGGGGTGGAAAGTGGCCATTCCCCAATGGTACCCCAGGCCCGGCGCTTCTTTCGCCGCGGCGACCGGCGATCCCAACATAACGGCATCCGCCCCGCAAGCGATAGCCTTTGCGATATCACCACCGGTGCGCATGCCCCCGTCCGCGATCACATTGCAATAGATGCCCGTTTCAGTTAGATGCCGTACGCGTGCAGCTCCCGCATCGGCGAGGGCCGTCGCCTGCGGCACACCAATGCCCAGCACCCCCCTTGTCGTGCATGCGGCGCCCGGACCTACGCCCACCAGCACGCCCACCGCCCCCGTTCTCATCAAGTGCAAGGCCGTGGAATAAGAGGCGCACCCACCGACAATAGTGGGAATCGGAAGTTCGGCGATGAATTTCTTGAGGTTCAATGGTTCGGTTCTGGAAGATACGTGCTCCGCGCTTATCACCGTGCCCTGGATGACCATTATATCTAGGCCCGCTTCGAGTGCGATCCTGTAGTAATCTTCTACCCGCTGAGGAGTAAGGGATGCCGCAGCTATGACTCCCCCCTCTTTTATCTCACCTATGCGTCTTGCTATCAGCTCTTCCTTTACCGGCTCGCGATAAAGCCTCTGCAACCCTTCGGTCGCTTCTTCTTTCGAAAAGGAAGCTATTTCTTCATATATTGGCACCGGGTTTTCGTAACGCGTTTGTAGCCCTTCCAGGTTAAGCACCGCAAGTCCGCCCAGCCTTCCTATCCTTATCGCCATTTCGACATCCACTACGGCGTCCATTGCCGAGGCAAGGAGTGGTAATTCGAAGTGATAGTCCGCCATTTCCCATGTGATATCCACATCGTCGGCATCTCTCGTACGACGGGAGGGGATGACGGATATGTCATCGAGGCCATATCCCCTTCTTCCTAATTTTCCCAATCCGATCTCGATCTCCATCTCCACCTCCAGATATGATGAAACAAGGGTCCCTAAAAAGAGGCTTTCTTTATATATTAGACACCAATACTCATCTTCCTTTTGTGCAATGTCAAGCTCATACAACGTGCCATACCTACACAAAGGTGCCTGACACCTTTGTGTAGGTAAAAGAGAGGAGGGCCGGGATGGCCCTCCTCGTTTGGCTTTAGTTGTTTGCGCTTACATCATTCCGGGTGGCATTCCGCCCATTCCACCGGGCATTCCGCCGGAGCCGCCCTCTTCGGGCTTCTCGGCTACTACAGCCTCGGTGGTCAGCAGCAATCCGGCGATGCTGGCGGCATTCTGCAGGGCCGAACGGGTAACCTTGGCGGGATCGATGATCCCCTCCTTGGCCATATCCACGTACTGCCCGGTTACAGCGTTGAAGCCCATGCCCTTTTTCAGGGTCTTGACCTTCTCTACCACCACGGAGCCCTCGACGCCTGAGTTATTGGCTATCTGCCGCAGGGGCTCCTCGAGAGCGCGCTTAACGATTCCGGAACCTGTCTTCTCGTCGCCTTCCAGATCGTCGCTAATAGCATTGATGGCGTTTACCAGGACGACTCCGCCTCCGGCTACGATGCCTTCCTCGACCGCTGCCTTGGTGGCTGACAGGGCGTCCTCCACGCGATGCTTCTTCTCCTTGAGCTCGACCTCGGTCGCCGCTCCAACCTTGATTACGGCCACGCCGCCGGAAAGCTTAGCCAGGCGCTCCTGCAACTTCTCTTTGTCAAACTCCGAATCGGAGCGATCGATCTCGGATTTTATCTGGTTTATACGGCCCTTGATGTCCTCGGCCGTGCCCGAGCCCTCGACTATTATGGTGTCTTCCTTGGTGATCTTTACCTGGCGCGCCTTACCCATCATGTCCAGGGTCACGTTCTCCAGTTTGATGCCCAGCTCTTCGCTGATCGCCTGGCCCCCGGTGACTATGGCGATGTCCTGAAGCATTGCCTTACGGCGATCGCCGAATCCGGGCGCTTTCACGGCCACCGACTGGAAGGTGCCACGGATCTTGTTGACCACCAGGGTGGCAAGGGCTTCGCCCTCGACGTCCTCGGCGATTATCAAGAGTGGACGCGCAGCCTGCATTACCTTCTCCAATATCGGCAACAGGTCGGCAATGGCGCTGATCTTCTGGTTGACGATAAGAATATAGGGCTCTTCGAGAACCGCTTCCATGCGCTCAGGATCGGTAACCATGTAAGCCGAGAGGTAGCCCTTATCGAACTGCATGCCCTCGACCACTTCGTAGCTCATGCCGAAGGTCTGCGCTTCCTCGACGGTGATAACCCCGTCCTTGCCGACCTTGTCCATTGCATCGGCGATGATGTTGCCGACCTCATCCGAATCGGCCGAGATCGCGGCCACCCGGGAGATCTCCTCCTTGGTCTCGATCTCTCTGGCCATACTCTTGATTTCGTCGACAACCATGGCGACGGTCTTATCGATGCCCCTCTTAAGCGACATCGGGTTGGCGCCGGCGGCCACGTTACGGAGGCCTTCCTTCACCATGGCCTGCGCCAGTACGGTCGCCGTGGTGGTTCCGTCACCAGCCACGTCGTTGGTCTTGGTGGCCACTTCTTTGGCCAGCTGCGCGCCGCAGTTTTCCCAGACGTCTTCGACCTCGATCTCGCGGGCGATGGTTACACCGTCGTTGGTGATGACGGGGGCTCCGAACTTCTTCTCCAACACCACATTGCGGCCCTTGGGACCCAAGGTCACTTTGACCGTATTGGCCAGCTTGTTAACGCCTTGTTCGAGTAAGCGTCGTGCCTCCTCGTCGTACATTATTTCCTTGGCCATTTCCTCATTCTCCTCCTCTTAGCAGAGTTTCTTGCTAAAACTTCAATTCCTACTTAACAACGACGGCGAGAATATCGCGTTCGCTCAGGATGAGGTGTTCCTCTCCCTTTATCTTGACTTCAGTTCCGCCGTACTTCGAATAAATAATGGTATCCCCTTCCTTGACGTCCATGGGTACCTTTTTGCCGTCCTCGTATCGTCCCGGACCTACGGCAACTACCTTCCCCTCCTGGGGCTTTTCCTTGGCTGTATCGGGTATAACCAGCCCTGAGGGCGTTTTTTCTTCTCCCTCGCTGGGCTTGACGATCACCCGATCTCCCAAAGGCCTCAGTTTCATTTACACATCCCTCCTATCCGTACCTTTACTTCCTGCGTACAACCGGCAGATAACAACACCCTCCACTTTGGCGCCTAGAATGTTATCACTCGCTCTGCCTGATTGTTAGCACTCCTCGCTTACGAGTGCTAATGAGAGGATAGTATACGGTTCCGGAAAAATCAAGGGGAAAATATCCCATTTATAGGGGTAATATAGCCGCGGCATCGACATTCAATG
>MELM01000043.1:23317-24612 GCA_001767605.1 Candidatus Solincola sediminis
ATCCGTGCTCCGAGAGCCGCCACCATCGCCGCATTATCCATGCAGAGCTCGATGGGCGGGTAATAAAGCGCCACGCCGATGGCATCCAATGACTCCTGCAGCTTCTCGCGAAGATAGCTGTTCGCGGCCACGCCTCCCGCGAGCAACACACTTTTAACACCGGTTTCCCTCGCCGCCCGCGTTATCTTGAAAACTTGCACCTCCACCACAGCCGCCTGGAACCCGGCCGCTATATCCCGGGTCGGAATCGGTTGCCCGCCTTCCTTTAGCTTGCGAACATAATTGATGACCGCTGTCTTCAAACCGGACAGTGAGAAATTGTAGCTGCCATCGCGCATGATCGCTCTAGGAAATGAGATGGCGCCGGGGTCGCCCGCTCGTGCCAAGCGGTCGATTGCCGCACCCCCCGGGTATCCGAGCCCAAGGTATCGGGCAATCTTGTCGTAGGCTTCGCCCGCCGCATCATCCAGGGTCTCTCCGAGCAGACGATATTTGCGGTGTTCCGGCATGTGGGCAAGAAGAGTGTGTCCGCCGGAGACAACGAAGGCCACCAGGGGTGGCTCCAGCTCCTTGAAATTAAGGAAATTGGCATAAATGTGGGCCTCCAAGTGATTGACCGCAAGCAAGGGGATATCAAGCGCAAAGGCGATGCCTTTGGCGGAAGTAAGCCCCACCAGTAAGGCACCGATCAGACCCGGACCCCGGGTAACAGCCACGCCATCGAGATCCTGAAAACCCACGCGAGCCCGCTGCAACGATTCCTCGATGGCCGGCAGAAGTATTTCCAGGTGGGCTCGGCTCGCCAGTTCGGGTACCACACCTCCGTAACGCGCATGGAGGTCGGTCTGGGAAGATATGACCAGAGAAAGGATCTCATCAGGACCGCGAACAACCGCCGCCGATGTTTCATCGCACGATGTTTCGATTCCAAGTATAAGGTCATTCATCCGAATACTTCTTCCGCAGGTTTCGCAGAAGCTTTATGTTCTCGGGTAAGGTAATGCGGTCGGTCCACATGATAAGCGCGTTCTCCAAGTTGTCTATATAGTAATGCTTGCGCTCTCCCATAATCTGGAAGCCGAGTTTCTCATACAAGCTGATCGCGGCGTGGTTGGACTTCCTCACCTCGAGGGTGAGGAATCGGGCGCCCATCTCTTCGGCGCGATCTATCAGTCCGAGGAGAATGCGCATCGCGATCCCCTGTCTCCTATAATCATCCCGCACGGCGAGGGTCATAATGTGAGCCTCATCGAGGATAACCAGAACGCCGCCATAGCCAATCAGTAAACGGCCGC
>MELM01000043.1:24623-27759 GCA_001767605.1 Candidatus Solincola sediminis
AGATAGCAGGCGTCAAGCCGTTCCAACTCGTGCAGGTACATGGCACGATTCCAAGGGCTGGTAAAAGCCCCCTCCTCGATCCCCATGACGTCATCCAGGTCAGCCCTCTTCATGGGCTTTATACTCAAGCGCATGTGGCGCCTCCTCCCAAATCGGGGCGCCTGAGGTAGAGCGGCATCAGCTGGAGAGCTTCCTCCACCCGGCCGCTCCGGTAGTAATTGCGGCATAGCCGGCTGAGTCCTTGCGCATCCGGCCCAGCCTTTTCGATGATCAGCATTCCGGCGGGCCAGGCATCTTCGTATGCTTTCAGTCCGCTCCCCGTCAGGCCGATCGTTCCCGGTAACCGGTCCTGCCACTGTATAAGGCTGGCAGCAGCCAGATCCGGCCTTGCGACATGTGGCTTTTCCAGTGTCGCAGGGATGGGGGAATCAAGCCGGTACAGGCCGTAATAGACTTCGCCTCTCCTGGCATCCAAAGCGACCATGACCGCTTCGACAGGTCCCCGGCATCCCTCGGCGATGACCTCCAGGCTCGCCGGCGCAACCAGGGGCAGGTGGGCCACCATCGCCAGTGTCTTGGCCGCCATGACGGCTACCCTTATTCCTGTAAACGAGCCCGGGCCCTTGGCGACGCCGATGGCCCCGATATCTTTGAAATCGATCCCGGCCAGGGATAGAAGCTCGTCCGCCTCGACAAAAAGTTGTGATACCCTCGAGCCGGCCGCTACCTCGCGATGGAATAATTTGCCATGACCTTCCAGGGCCAGAATTCCCTGCGGGCTTGAAAGATCGAGGGACAGGACCCAGTCAGTCAATCAGATCGCCCCCCAGGTCCAATGTATCCAGCCTCCGCCGCCAGGTCTCGCTTTCGGAAACCAGCGCGATTCTCCTTGCAGATTCAGGGCCGCCCCAATCTATCCTGATCTCCAGATAATCGGCCGTGAAGTACCTGCATACCCGGTCGCCCCATTCCACCAGCAAGACGCCTCCCTCGAGGTACTCCTCCAATCCCAGATCTTGGAGATCGCGGGGGCCATCCAGCCTATAGGCGTCGAGATGATACAGCGGGATTTTGCCGGCGTATTCTTTCAGGATAGTGAAGGTGGGGCTTAAGACCTTTTCCTTTATCCCCAGTCCCTGTGCTATCCCTTTGGCGAGCACGGTCTTTCCCGTCCCCAACTCACCGATCAAAAGGATGACATCGCCGGGGCGCACGAGCGATGCTATTTTTTCGCCCAGGGCGCGAGTCTCATGCTCGCTTGAAGTGGCCATTTCCCGCATGGCACTGATTAAAAGAGGCCCATCTGTTCCGCCTGCCCTTCCGGCTCGAGGGCGGAGAGACTCTCCGGGGGTTCGTCAAGAATCGTCTTCCAGCGTACCTTCTCCGCATCAAGATGCTGCTGTAACCGCTCGAAGTCCTCAATCAATACGTTCCTCAAAGGTGGCTTATGCAGCGCGGCCGCAGGGTGAAAAAGGGGCACATAAGCGAGCTCGCCCTGGCGTATCAATTTACCGTGCAGTTGAGATATCCCACTGCTGGTCTTGAGAATCGTCTTGGTCGCATAATTCCCCAAAGTACATATAATGCGCGGTTCTATCATCCGCAGCTGCTTTTTCAAATATGGATTACAGGCTGCTATCTCGTCGGCCTCGGGATCGCGGTTATCGGGCGGGCGACATTTTACCGTGTTGGTGATATAAACGTCCGCCCTGTCGAGCTCGATGGACTTCAGCAGTTGATCGAGGAATTGGCCCGCCGGTCCGACAAAGGGAATCCCCTGCTTGTCCTCTTGTACGCCCGGTGCTTCTCCCACGAATATAATCTCGGCGTGCTCGTTTCCCGCGCCCAGAACCACGCGGCTCCGGGATTTGCACAAATTGCATTTCGGGCAATCGGAAATGTCCTCCAAGAACTCCGCCATGGTTTTTGCCTGCTCCCAATTCTCGTTCATGCCGTTCCCCTAATTAGAGCAGCTGGAGCAGCTGGTGGATGAGCAGGAGCCGCAACCGGAAGATCCGGCCGAGGAGCGGAAGTCACCAGAAGAAGCCGAACCGCTCTTGAACCCGAAGGTCGAAAAGAGTTTCTGGATGCATTTTCCGCCACACGCAGTGCAGCTTTCGGCCTTATCAGAGGTACTCCGGGCAAAAAACTCGAACTTCTCGCCACAATCCTGGCATTTATATTCATAAAAAGGCATTTGTCATTTCCTTTCCTTTTCCTTTTTTTATTTTAGCCTCAGCCCTCGGGAACGGCAATGGACCACATCAACCGGATGACCGAGAATAAGATTGCATTCTGAAACCAAAATAGCACTACAAGCCGTCCTTGAATATGATGTTGGAGTATGTAAATCTTGCATCTGTAGTGTCTATCGGGGGCAGACGAAGAAAGAAGCCGCATGACAGCGACTGATTACACTGCCGTTAACAATAGTGACAGACCGAGGAGGATTTGGCCGCTCCTGATCATCGCCCTCGTGGTGGCCATATACTTCAACTCCTTGATCTTCCTCAAGAGAGTACCCCTTCTATCGGATATTAAATCCTATTACTATCCCGCGTGGAATTACTTCTCCATAGCGGTCAAGAGCGGTTCGATCCCGCTGTGGTGCCCCGGCATCTATTGCGGCTTTCCGCTATTAGCCGACAGCGAAATGGCGCTTTTCTACCCCTTGAACCTGTTGCTCTTTCGCCTGCCCGTAACGGCCGGCTTCAACTATTCTCTGGTCATCCATTACCTGCTGGGCGGCTGGTTCACCTATGCCTTCTGCCGCCGCCTCCGCCTCAGCCGTTCCGCCTCCCTCTTCGCGGCGATACCTTTCGTCATGGGTGGCTTCTTCATCTCTCACATGGTCCACCCCAACGTCGTGGCCACCGCGGCCTGGATGCCGCTCTTTCTCTATTGCCTCGAACGGGCTCTTTCCGAACGGCGACGATCTTTCTTCATGGCGGCCGGAGGCGTGATGGGTCTTCAATTCCTGTCCGGATTCCTGATGATCCCCTTGATGGAAACGGTCATAGCCTTCTTCTACGTGCTCTTCTACGAGAGGGAAACGGATGAGAGCAGAACCCAATTCCTCACATGGGGGTTAGGCAGCCTTGCCTTGAGCGTCGTCATCGCGGGGGCCATAGGAATG
>MELM01000044.1:0-151 GCA_001767605.1 Candidatus Solincola sediminis
CAATAGACTCGATATGGTTGATCATAGTGATCATTTTTATCATAGCCGCGGCTGCCGCTAACGGCATGATCCTGTTGTTTTGATAATGTGACTGGAGAGGTGCCATGACCGGGAAGCGAGTAGCCGAGGTATACAAGCTTCTTCCTGCCCT
>MELM01000044.1:160-2061 GCA_001767605.1 Candidatus Solincola sediminis
CCTATTGGTAATAACGGGCTGCGGTTCTTCACCGCCGGAGACGACCACGGAAAAGGCGCCGGACCTCGGAGACCAGGCAGTAGCAGTAGTAGATTATGCTACCGGCGTGGTGACAGGGTTGGAACCCCTCAAGGTGCTTGCCGTGGAAGCGGGCCCCAAATCCGTGGAACTCATGCCCGGAGGGGACCGAATATTCGTGAACGATCTCTATGCGCACAAGAACTTCATCTTCAGTACCGAGACGTACGAGAAACTGAAGGTCATTCCGCTGCCCGATGAGCCGGTGGAAACGGATTTCTCCCCGGACGGTCGCATCGCCTGGGTTTCGCTCTATAATTCTTCGAAAGTGCTGATGATTGATACGGAAACGGGGACCATATCCGGCCAGGTTGCGGCGGGAAATATTCCCAAGGAAATAGCGGTCAGCCCGGATGGGAAATGGGTCTATGTCGCCAACTGGGAATCAAATACGGTTACCGTGATCGATGCCGAGGCGCGCGGCCGCATCAAGGAAATCTCGATGTACGGAACGCCGCGTGGAATATGCTTTTCCGTCGCGGGTGACAAGGCGTACGTGTGCGTGATGGGTGGTAACACCATCGCCGAAATCGATGTAGCGCAGCACGCCGTGGCCAGGCAGATATATTGTGGCGAGAACCCGCGCCATGCGGTTCTATCGCCGGATGGAAATACCATTTACGTGAGCAACAACATCCCGGGCACGGTGACCGTCGTCGATCGCTTATCGGGTGCGGTCAAAGCTACGATCAAGGTTGGAAACAAAGCAAGGACCATAGCGATCACTCCGGATGGCGCCTACCTCTTCGTCTGTAATTACGACGACGGTGCGGTGGGATGCGTTGATCTCAAGGCATACAAACAAATCTTCACCTATAAAACCCCAAAGCCGATCGGGATGACGGTCGATGCCCGGGGTGAAAGGTTATTTGTCTCCAATTACGCGCCCCCACAAATAACCGTCCTGAAGATAGTCCGCTAAAAGAATTAACAAAAGGGACACCTACACAAAGGTGCCTGACACCTTTGTGTAGGTGGCAAAATCTCGTTTCCGGTTCGAACTTTCTTATTAAGAGAGCCTACACAAAGGTGCCTGACACCTTTGTGTAGGCTTTATTCGAGGTAATCGCGGAGCTTGGCGGAGCGGGTTGGATGGCGCAACTTGGCCAGCGTCTTCGATTCTATCTGCCGGATGCGTTCCCTGGTTACGCCGAACTCCCGTCCCACTTCCTCCAGAGTGCGAGGATGCCCGTCCGTGAGCCCGAAGCGAAGCCTTATGACCTCTTTCTCCCGCTCGTTCAGCGAATTGAGCACATCCTCCAACTGCTCCTGAAGAAGGATAAAGGACGCTGCATCTATCGGTACGACCGCATCTGAATCTTCGATGAAGTCGCCCAGGTGGGAATCTTCCTCCTCGCCGATAGGAGTCTCCAGCGAAACCGGCTCCTGAGATACCTTTATTATCTCGCGCACCTTCTCCGGGGTGAGCTCCATCTGCCCAGCTATCTCCTCGGGAGTTGGTTCCCTCCCGAGTTCCTGCAAGAGCTGCCTCTGCACGCGGATGAGTTTATTTATGGTTTCAACCATGTGAACCGGTATTCTGATGGTCCTCGCCTGGTCGGCGATCGCCCGGGTTATAGCCTGCCGTATCCACCAAGTCGCGTAAGTGGAGAATTTATATCCCTTGCGGAAATCAAACTTTTCAACGGCACGGATGAGACCCAGATTGCCTTCTTGGATGAGGTCGAGGAACAGCATCCCCCTGCCCACGTAACGCTTGGCAATCGAAACAACCAGCCTCAGATTGGCTTCCACCAGTTTGCGCTTCGCCTCCTGGCCAACCGATTCCTGGCGTCTCAATGCCCGCAGGTCCTCACGCGGAA
>MELM01000044.1:2107-8224 GCA_001767605.1 Candidatus Solincola sediminis
CTTCTTCGCCAGATCGACCTCCTGGGCGGCGGTCAAGAGCGGCACCTTGCCGATCTCTTTAAGATACATACGAACGGGGTCATTGGTAGGTGTCTTGCCGGCCAGCTCCATATCTCGGTCCAATCTCTCTTCCTTTTCCTCTGTTTGCTCTTCGCCCTCATCCTCCATATCACGAAGGCTTTCAGCAGACGGCCCTTCTGCGATCTCAATATTGAGTTCATCCAAGAGTACGTAGAAGTGATCGAGCTGCTCTGGAGTAAGCTCCAAAGCTTGTAACGATTCATTTATCTCGTCCTGCGTGAGAATTCCCCTACCCTGTCCCTTTGAGAGCAGTTCCTTTATCTCCTCGTAGTCGAGATCTTTCCAATCTTCCAATTTGTAACCGCCTGGTGAGGATTCCTAATGGATAATCGAATGAACTATGATTTACCTTTAGCCGCCTACCTGAGCTCTCTCTTTAAACGTTCGAGAGCGCAAATCTCCTCGGTAACTTCGCCTTCACGTTTATGGTCCCTTTGAGGAGTCGAAGAAAGGCCTTCCAAGTCTTTCTTTAATCTCCTTATTTGACGCTCGAAATAAAATTCCTTCAGGGATGTCAAAAGATCGACGTAGATAGAATCCACGCCATCCCTATCTATATTATCAACATTCCCACTTTTGTCGAAAATTAACCCCGCCAGGAAGTTGCGGACCTGTTCGGACTCCATTTTTTCGATCAGGCGGGATATGGTTCGGCCACCGTTCTTCAAACTATCGCCATCAGGTTGAACCTCCAGGAGAGCTTGAAGAATCGAGCGATTGACTTGGTCAATGAATAGGCCGGTGTCTAATTCGTCCCTCAACCTTTCGAGTAAGTATAAATGATGCACCACCAGGCGTAAAAGTTCCCTCTCGACCTTGATTTGAGGCGGCATGGCAATATTTGATTCCGCGAGATTCGATTTCGCCGACTTTCCGGGAACCCTCGATTGCTGGTAAATGTCATGGACAGTATCATAGTTCGACCCTGCCCAATCAGCCATCCGTTTGATATACCTCTCGTGCTCGATGTCCGAATCGAGGGTCCCCAGCAATTGGCTCCCTTTTCGCACCGCCCTCAGTCTGGCATTGGCATCACTCGCATCATGCTCGCGGAGAAGCTGCTCCAGGCAAAAATCGATGAGAGGGAGGCTGGATTCGACCTTTTGCAGGAAACCATCCTTGCCCTGTGATGCCACAAAATCGGCAGGATCCAAGCCTTTTTCCATGACCATTACTCTCAGGTCAAGATTGAATTGATCGTAGAAGTCTAAGCCGCGTTCAGAAGCGCTTACGCCGGCCGCGTCGGCGTCAAAGGCAAAAACAACCCTTTCCGTCAAACGCGAGAGCAGCCTGAAATGTTCCTCACTCAATGCGGTTCCTAAAGTAGCGGCCACGTTCCTGATGCCCGCCTGCCAAAGGCCGATGACATCAGTGTAACCTTCAACCAGAATTGCATATCCTGAGGAAACTATCTCCCTGCGGGCAAGGTTGAGATTGTAGAGGTGCTTGCTCTTTACATAGAGAGCCGTCTCGGGTGAATTCAAATACTTGGGCTGCCCTTCTCCGATGACCCGGCCGCCAAACGCAATGACGCGATCCTGCAGATCCCTGATAGGGAAGATCAGGCGGCCCCGAAAACGATCGTAGATCCCCCGTTCCCCTTTGATGCCCAGACCCACGCCTACGAAATCGGATGCTCCAATGCCCTTTCGCATCGCCTGGCGGTAGAGAAAGTCGTAGCTGGCCGGCGCAAAACCCAGGTGGAAAAGCCGAATGATTTCATCATCGAAGTCCCGAGACGTAAGGTAATCGCGCGCGACTTTTCCCGCATCTTTTGTCAGCACGACAGAATAGACATCCGCCGCCCACTGGTTGATGCGGTATAGGCGCGCCCGGCGGTCCTCGACTTCGCTCGCCTCTTTGCTGACCCCTTCGTAGCGAAGCGTGAATCCGGTTCTCGCCGCCAACCTCTCCGCCGCTTCGCGGAATTCCAAGCCTTCTTTTTTTTTAAGAAAGCTGAAGATATTACCGCCTTCACTGCAGCCGAAGCAATGGTAGAGCTGTTTGGAGGGATCGACCATGAAGGAGGGGGTCTTTTCGTCATGAAAGGGGCACAGCCCCTTGTACAGCCTGCCCGCCTTCTTCAGCTGTACGTAATCCGAAATTATATCCACGATATCGCTTTGGTCGCGAAGCGCCTCGAGGTCCTCGTCCCTTATCCTGCCTCTGGCCATTACCCTCCCTTTACAGCTCTCCCACCCATACATGGGGAAGGAAGTTTTCGTGATATTTACGCATGGCGTAGCGATCCGTCATCCCCGCCACATAATCGCATACCCGCACCCGCAGGTCCTCGTCCTCCCGCTGGTACTCCTCCGGCATCTCGCCCGGATGTTCATAATAGAACAAGAACAGGGTGCGCAACACTTTTATGGCTTTATCCTCCTCCTGTTTCGCAATCGAACCCACGTAGACCCGGTCGAAGAGGAAATCGCGCAGCTCGTTAAGCGCCTCCCCGACCTGCGAACTGAGAAGGATATCATCCTTTCCCGTGCTTTCAGCCACCATATCCTTGACGAGCGTATCTATCCTCTGGCTGTGATGGCGGCCCAAGATCCCGGTTGTCGACACCGGAAGGTCCCCCGCGTCGAGCACCCCGGCCCGAATGGCGTCGTCTATATCATGATTCACATAAGCAATGCGATCCGCAGTACGAACGATTCTTCCCTCCAGGGTTGCCGGCAGGAGACTCCCGCCCGTGTGGTTGAGTATGCCGTCCCTCACCTCCCAGGTGAGATTCAGCCCCTTACCATTATATTCCAGTTTTTCAACTACCCGCAGGCTCTGTTCATTGTGATGGAAGGGCCGGGGCGTCAAGTCCCTGAAGGCTTCCTCGCCCATGTGGCCGAAGGGCGTATGCCCGAGGTCGTGACCAAGCGCAATGGCTTCGGTAAGGTCTTCATTAAGATGAAGGGCCCGGGCGATAGTGCGTGAGATCTGGCTGACTTCAAGAGTATGCGTCAGGCGGGTACGGTAATGGTCACCCTCCGGGGCCAGAAAAACTTGCGTTTTGTGCTTCAAGCGGCGAAAGGTCTTGTTGTGAATAATGCGATCGCGATCCCGCATGAAACAAGTGCGGAGTGGATCCGGCGCTTCTTCCCTCTCGCGGCCCTTGCTTTGCCGGCAACTCATGGCATAGGGTGAAAGCCATTGCTCTTCGAAGCGCTCGATCTCTTCCCTGGTGGTCATTAAGTCGCCTTCTTCACCTCCCGCGCCAGGCGTTTGCCCAGAATGCGGGCTCTCTCCAACGCAAACGAATCCTCATCGGCCGGGTTCTGCGCGCACACGCCCTGGTGACCCGCATCCTCGTCCGAAGCTCCCTCACCGACTATCGACATGCCCTGTATCAGCAGCATGTCCTGAATCGCTTTCAACGTAGTTTCCTGGCCCCCGAATCGAGCGGCTCCCACGCTCACTACACCCGCCGGTTTGCCCACCAAAGATCGCCTTGTGCGTATCGCCCGGGTCTTATCCCAGAAAGCCTTCAACTGTCCTGAGACGGTCCCGAAATAGACGGGGCTGCCCAGGACAAGCGCGGATGCCCCTTCCAGTAACTCGCATCCCTCGGCCAAGCCGGGGTCGTCGGCGCGGCACTTTTCGCTGCACGGACTCGAACAGGCCGTGCAGAACGGGTTCTTCTGCCCTTTGAGCGCATCCGTTACATGGAAAACTTTACCATCTACCCCCTCATCAGCGGCGGCCGCGAGGACTCGTTCCAATAAGAAAGCGGTATTCCCTTCGCGGTGCGGACTTCCGTTGATAGCGAGAATATACATCGCGCAACCTCCATTCTAAGGGAAGGCAGTGACAACGCCTCTTATTTGGTGGCGTCCTGGACGTTACCTAGAATCACGTGTGCGGCGGCTAGGATGGCCACCGGCACGCGGAACGGGGAACAGCTCACATAATCGAGCCCCACCTCGTGGCAGAACATGATACTGCGCGGATCCCCTCCGTGCTCGCCGCAGATGCCCAACTTGAGGTTGGGTTTGGTCTCGCGCCCCAACTGCAGGGCCATGCGTATCAGCTTCCCCACACCCTCCACATCCAGGGTCTGGAAGGGATTGTTGGGTAAAATGCCCTTTTCCTCATAAGCGGGCATGAACTTGGCCTCGGCATCGTCACGGCTGAAACCCAAGGTGGTCTGGGTGAGATCGTTGGTACCGAAAGAGAAGAAGTCGGCCGCTTGCGCTATCTGGTCGGCGGTAAGGGCCGCCCTCGGCAGCTCGATCATCGTTCCCACGGAATACGTGAGGTCGACGCCGCGCTCCTTGATAACCTCGTCGGCCACCCGCGTTACCTTTTCCCTCTCGATTTCCAATTCCTTCAAGAAACCGACCAGGGGTACCATGACCTCCACATGCGGGTCCTTGCCCTTTTCCTTCAGGTCGCATCCCGCTTTTATGATCGCCCGCACCTGCATCTCGGTGACGCCCTGCATGACTATCCCCAGGCGGCAGCCGCGCAGTCCCAGCATGGGGTTGGCCTCGGACTCCGCCCTTACTCGTGCCAGCAGCTTCTCTTTGGCTTCATACTCCTCCCGGTCACCGGGTGTATGCTTCAAGCGCTCCAGCTCCACCCTCAAGTCACCGAGGTTTGGGAGGAATTCGTGCAGGGGCGGGTCGAGCAGCCTGATGGTTACCGGCAGGCCATCCATGGCATCAAGGATTCCCTGAAAATCCTGCCTGAGCAACGGCTCCAATTCATCGAGGGCTTGTTTGCGGCTTTCCTCGTCATCGGCCAGGATCATACGCCTCACTATCGGCAGCCGTTCTTCTCCTATCAGCATGTGTTCGATGCGGCAAAGCCCGATGCCCCCGGCGCCGAAGTCCCGCGCCCGGCGCGCATCTTCCGGCGTATCCGCATTCGTGCGCACCCCTAGAGTACGGATCTCATCAGCCCAGGCGAGGATGCTCCTCAAGTTCTCGTCCACCTTGGGCTCAATGAGCTTCGCCGCCCCGAGGATTACGTTTCCGGAACCGCCGTCGATGGTGATGGTTTCGCCTTCACGGACGACAAGACTGTCAACCTCGAAGATTCTCTCCGCTTGATTTATTTTTATTATTTCCGCGCCGGAGATACATGGCTTACCCATGCCTCTGGCCACAACCGCCGCATGGCTGGTCATACCGCCGTGACTGGTGAGGACTCCCTGCGCATTGATGATGCCATGAATGTCATCCGGAGTCGTTTCCCAACGGACCAGGATGACCGCTTCTCCCCGTGACCCCCGCACTTCGGCCGTATCGGCATCGAAGACCACTTCCCCCACCGCAGCCCCGGGTGAGGCGGGAAGCCCGCGCGCTATTACATCATAGGACACGGAAGGATCGAGGCGCGGGTGCAGTAGTTGATCCAGTTGCTCCGGTTGCACCCTGCCTACCGCCTCTGGCTTGTCGATCATCCCCTCCGATACCATATCCACGGCTATCCGCAGCGCAGCGGCCGCCGTACGCTTTCCGGTACGGGTCTGCAGCATATATAGCTTGTCTTGCTCAACGGTGAATTCTATATCCTGCATGTCGCGGTAATGGGTCTCCAGTTCTCCCATAACCTGGTTCAGTTGTTCGTAGATAGCAGGCATATCGTCCTTTAATTGGTCCAGGCTCTTGGGCGTGCGTATGCCCGCCACTACATCCTCGCCCTGCGCGTTGATCAGGTACTCTCCATAGCGGCGATTCTCTCCCGTGGAGGGGTTGCGCGTGAAGCATACCCCGGTCGCCGAATCGTCGCCCTTGTTTCCGAATACCATGGTTTGGATGTTTACGGCCGTTCCCAGATCCCTCGGGATATCGTACTGCTTGCGGTAGGTTTCGGCTCGCGGGTTGTTCCAAGATTTAAATACGGCTTGTATAGCCAGGGCGAGCTGCTCGCGGGAATCACGGGGAAAATCACGACCGGCGTGCCGCCGCACGATATCCTTGAACTTCTCTACCAGATCCTTCCAATCATTGGCGGCCAGCTCGACATCCAGCCCTACGCCCCGCGCTTCCTTCTTCCTGGTTAGCTCCTCCTCGAAGAAGCTCCTTTCCACCT
>MELM01000044.1:8277-39040 GCA_001767605.1 Candidatus Solincola sediminis
AAGCGCGCATCTCCTGTCTGCGCCGCCAAACCCTCTACGGATTCGTCATTGAGGCCCAGGTTCAAGACCGTGTCCATCATGCCGGGCATGGATATCGCGGCTCCGGAGCGGACAGATACGAGCATGGGGTCCTTCGAATCGCCCAGCTTTTTCCCCATCTTCTCCTCGAGCGCGGCCAGGTGCTCGTCTATCTCCGCCTCGAGTCCCGCCGGATATTCCCCTTCACGAGAATAATAGTTGCAGGCCTCCGTGGTTATGGTGAAACCGGGCGGCACCGGGAGGTTGAGCCTGGTCATCTCAGCAAGGTTGGATCCCTTTCCCCCGAGCAGGCTCTTCATCTTGGAGTCGCCCTCATTAAAATCGTATACGTACTTTACGTCCGCCATCGCGCTTCCTCCTCACAATTCGAACAATTTTCTGACTTGAACCTATGTCTTGATGGGAATCGAAAAGAAACAGTCAAATTATAATGGATTTCATGCCCAAATACACCGAGGTTAACAAAGGGGACAGGTCCCCATTGTTAACCCCTTTGCAGACCCCTTTTTTATTCGCCGGTTACCACTTGGGAGAAATCGGCGAATTCGAGGAAGAGGCCGGCAACATTAGCGAGAAGCGCAAGCCGATTGTCCCGCAATTGCAGCTCATCTCCCATGACGAAAATCTCTTCGAAAAAACGATCGATATGAGGGGCTAGCGCCAATAAAACTTCAAGCGCCGCCTGATACTCGTCGTTGTCAAGATACTCGCGTAGAGGCTCCTGCGACCATACCAACCGGGAATACAATTCTTTCTCGGCCTCCTCGACCAACAAAGATTCATCGATCTTGTGATTTCCGGCCTTCCGAGAGAGGTTCCAGCACCGTTCGAATCCGGTATAAGCTTTCTGCAGGAGTCCCTCATTTCGCGCATGTTGCATGGCCTCAAGGCGCCCTCTGGCATCAGCCGGGTCTCGCAGAGCAAGGGGAAGCACAGCCGCCACCAGGTCGTAGCTAAAGCCTTCAGATATGAGGGATTGCCGCCAGCGTTGCAGGCAGAAGTCACCGGCTTCCCGGGCGATTGCGGCGGGATCGGGGAAGCCGAACTTGCCCGCCGCATGTTCAAGGATCGCTTGGAAATCGAGGTGCATGCCGGAGTTTACCAAAATGGCCATGATCGCCTGAGCCTGCCTCCTCAGGGCGTAGGGATCCTCCGAACCGGTAGGTATCAAGTCGGCCCCGAAGCAGCCGGCCAGGTTATCTGCCTTGTCTGCGAGCGACAGCACCGCGCCAGGCAGAGTCTGGGGAAGCGAGTCACCGGCGATGCGCGGCCTGTACTGCTCTTCAAGGGCCATTGCCGTCTCGGGATCTTCGCCTTCCAACGAGGCATATATTCGTCCGATCACCCCTTGTAGCGATGTAAACTCGATTACCATAGCGGTGACCAGATCGGTCTTGGAAAGGATCGCCGCTCGCTGCGCCTTCTCTGAAACCAGGGGCCCCAAGTGGGCCAGGCGGGAGATCTCCCCCGACAAGTCCTCGAGGCGCAATGATTTCTCATACATGTTTCCCAGTTGCGCTTGCCAGACCACGGACTTCAACCGTTCCAGCCGTTGCTCCTGCGAAATGCACCTGTCCTCTTTAAAGAAAAAGGAGGCGTCTTCGAGGCGCGCCCTTAGAACGCGCTCGTTGCCGATGCGAATGGCATCCACTTGGGTGGTATCGCCATTATGCACAACCAGGAAAGCAGGTGCCGGCTCACCGCCCTCCCGCTCCAAGGGGAAATAACGCTGGTGCTCTTGCATAGCCGTCTCCAGCACTTCGTGGGGCAAGTCCAGATACTTCTCGTCGAAGTAGCCCATGACTACGTGCGGGTACTCGACGAGATCCATTACCTCATCCAACGTATCAGGTGACGGAACAGCCTTGAGGCTCTTTCCGTAGACCGCCTCCTCGACGCCTTCTTTCACTGCACGGCGCCGTTCCATTTCGTCGGCCAGCACGCAACCCTCGCGTAGAGCTTCCAGATAATCGGAGGGTTTCCCTATGACCACTTCTTTTTTGCATAGATAACGATGGCCGCGGCTCGCCGGCCCCGCCTCTACTCCTTCCAAGACTAAGGGGATTACCTTCTCGCCATAGAGCGCCACCATCCACCGTATAGGCCGCGCAAAGCGGAATTCACCTTCGCCCCAGCGCATGGTTTTCTTAAAAGAGAACGAGCGGATAAGCTCAGCGAGCATTTCCGGCAGAATCCGGAAAGTGTCTTTTCCCTGCTCTCGGATAACGGCAAAAACAAACTCGCCTTTCTCCGCTTCCCATATCTGCAATTCCTCGACAGGCACCCCTTTCGATCGGGCGAATCCGATTGCCGCAGCACTCGGCTTGCCCTCGCCGTCATATGCTTTTTCCCGCGAGGGGCCCCGGACCTGCGACTCGATATCCTTCTGCCTTCCCGCCAACCCCTTAACCAGAGCGGTTAATCTGCGGGGCGTTGAAAAAATGGATATTTCCTCGTGATCCAGCCTTTCCCGCTCGAGAGCGGCGGCCATATTTTCACGGAGCTGCTTGCGGC
Source organism: Candidatus Solincola sediminis (assembly GCA_001767605.1). Taxonomy (GTDB): domain Bacteria; phylum Actinomycetota; class Geothermincolia; order Geothermincolales; family RBG-13-55-18; genus Solincola; species Solincola sediminis. The sequence continues at coordinate 10,831 of MELM01000044.1, forward strand.
CGTCCTGGACAGCCCCCCAGGGCAGTTCCTCCGTGCCTATCTCAAACAGCAGGTCCTCGGCCAATCAGACACCCTCCTTCAGCAGCGGAAAACCCATCTCGGACCTCTGTTTTACATAAGCCGAGGCGACGGCTCTCGCCAGCTCCCTGACACGGCCGATGAAACCGGTCCTTTCGGTTACGCTTATCACGCCCCTTGCATCGAGGATGTTGAAAAGGTGCGAACACCTGAGAACGCAATCATAAGCGGGAAGAACCAGGTCCTTCTCGAGCAACCTCCCCGCATCCGCCTCGTTGATATCAAATAGCTTGAAGACGAGACCGGTGTCCGCCAGCTCGAAAGAATAAACGCTCCACTCCACTTCGGCCCGGCGCTGGACGTCACCATAGGTCAAATCATTGTTCCACTTGACATCAAAAACGTTGTCGACCTCCTGCACGTACATGGCCAGCCTCTCCATCCCGTACGTGAGCTCCACCGATACCGGCCGGCAATCGATAGAGCCTACCTGCTGGAAATATGTGAACTGCGTAATCTCCATACCGTCCAGCCAGACTTCCCAGCCCAGGCCCCAAGCACCCAGGGTGGGTGATTCCCAATCATCTTCGACAAAACGAACGTCGTGCAGACCTGGATTTATTCCCAGGGCGGCGAGCGAATCGAGATACACGTCTTGGATGTCGTCCGGTGACGGCTTGATGATCACCTGAAACTGCGTGTGCTGGTGGAGGCGATTGGGATTCTCGGCATAACGACCGTCGGCCGGACGCCGGGAGGGCTCTACATATGCGACTTTCCAGGGCTCGGGACCCAGCGCTTTTAAAAAGGTTGATGGATTAAAAGTACCCGCGCCGACCTCTACGTCGTGGGGCTGGGTGAGGATACAACCTCGCCCCGTCCAGTAAGACTGGAGGGCCATGATCATATCCTGAAAAAACATTCGCCTACCTCCTGCTTCCCAATTATCGCTATGATATCAGATAGTCGATGATTGCCGGGAGGTTTTAACGAATGGCACCACATGCTGACGAAATCCTCATACGCGAGGCGAAGCCGGACGATTTTGGTGACGTCTTCGAGCTCGTGCTCGAGTTGCGTTCCAGCCACGGCGAGAAGGGAAAGCTGGACAAGCAAGGCATTCGACCGATCTTCCAACGATATCTTTCGAACAGCGATAAATACATATATGTGGCGGAATCGCGCGGCCTTCTCGTAGGATTTATGAGCATCACGATCGGTGAATCTCTCTATGAAGACAAGCCGTGGGCGGAAGTTGACGAACTGGTGGTCAAAGAAGGCTATAGGAGTCAGGGGCTAGGAGGGCGCCTGCTGGATGAAGTATTCCGCATCGCGCACGAAAGGCAATGCAACGTGGTCGTGCTGGCCGCGGATATCAATAACGCGAGAGCCATAGAGTTCTATGGGGAGTTGGGCTTCAAAAGCGGTGAAATAGTGCTGGAAAAAGAACTTGCCGTGGGGGAAACCGATGGCGGATTGGGATAATTTCTCAACCAGGTTCGACAACATCTTTCTCGCAGACCCTCTTTACCTCGACATTCTGGAGAAGATAGTGGCCGAGTTGGATGCCGATGACAAAGACATCCTCGACATCGGATGCGGAACGGGTAACCTGATCGCTCGCATCCTCGAGGAGCTGCCCGGTGCCCGGGTGGCGGCGGTCGATCCCTCGCAAGGAATGCGAGATATCTGCAGCGAGCGTTTTGAAGGGTCGGACCGGGTTTCGATAGCGGCCGGCCATGCCCTTGCGATACCATTTCCCGATGCCGCCTTTGACGACGTTGTCACCAGCCTGGCGCTTCATCACGTACATTACGATCTGAGAGAGGACTGTGTGAGGGAGATCGCCCGGGTCCTCAAGCCGGGAGGAAGATTTATATGCGCGGACACCTTCTGTGGGGTACCCGGGCGCAAGGAAGACACCGCGAGATGCCGGGATATTATCGAAAAAGTCGTGGCCAAGGCGCTCCTCTCGCTTGAGCACGGGGCCTATGAGATGATGCTTATCACATTGGCAGCGCTCGTTCCGACCGTTGCCGAGGATGGGGAGTATTGGGCTACCGTGCCCGAATGGCTGGAAAGCTTGAGCTTAGCCGGCTTTCAAGAATTCAAGGTGATAGACCTGCCGCCGCTCGAAATCGCGAAAATAATATGCGCAGCTAAAGTCCAAGAAGATCTCCGATTCCCGTAAACGGCTTGGCTCCCTGGGGCGCTTCTACCTTAACGGCAATACCGTACTCCGGGAAATCTATCACTGTTTCGATATGGGCTTTAGCCGGAAGGAGTGGTATTCCCATGATTTTGCCACCCTGTGGCATGTCTGCGTTTGCCGCTATAAAGACTTCACGGATGATCGGTTCGCTTTTCTGGATGGCGATCTGCATCTCGAGCCCGGCTTGCTGCAGTGTGTCCGCCAGGCTGCCGCTCTCCATGCCCAACTGCTCGGCCAATTGCCGAATTGAAGCATTGGCAGCCAGGGCATTGAGATCCGGAGTAACGTCGTAATTCGTACAGTCGTAATTACCTACTTTTTTGTCGCCGGCCTTGGTTATTTCAGCTACATTAGAAAAGAGATCGGGGTAACCGGCGAGGAGGTTCACAAAGCCGTCAAGGGTATCTTTGCCGATTCCCGGCACTAATTCGCCTGTCAATTCGTACCAGGTACTTCCGAATTTCAAATAGCCGGAGGAATTAACGTAACGTAAGTCAAGGCTGATGCCCATAGCACTCAGAGATGCCTCCATTGTTTTGGCCTTCATATCCAGTCCGGCGTCCCCCTGTACGTCTACGCCCATCCCTGTCGTTCCTGCTTGCGGGCTTACGGTCACGTTAATTTGCGCCTTGACGCTTTCCGCCTCTCGGGCGCTTTGTACCGCTTGGTTGAGGCTCTCCTGCGGATCCTGCGCTTTTGAGCCGCAGCCGGCGATAAGAAGCACCGCCAGCATTACAATGATGAGTAGACCGGCTATGACGATAGTCTTGTTCTTCAAATCCAGCACCTCCGGGCTATTCGGGCTATTCTTCACGAATCTACGAGGACTCCTGATACAGCATCGAGGTTTGCGGCGGGGCTACCTCAATTTTTATGTTGTAGCTGGGGAAATCTATTTCATTTATGAGTTTTGCCGTATACGAGGGATTCTCGGCATCTCCCGTGTGGACCATTTCGACATTGGTCAGCAGCCGCCTCAAGACCAGATATTCCTTATCGATCCAGTATTCATAATTGACGCTGGCATTCTCCAGATCCTGCTTCAGTTCATCAATGTTCTCGAGGGTCTCCTCATTGGATTGAACCGCCTCGCCCTTTATACTTTCGAGGAACTGCTCGTTGCTCATGATCTTTTCATAATTCGGTACCAGCACAATATGGTAACAGTCTCTTTGGTTGACGGTTTCGTCCTCGAGGCGGTTGATCTTCTCGAAGTTATCCATATATTCGGAGGTACTGCGAGAGATTTCAGAAATGCTGGGGACGCCCAGTTGCGAACCCGCCGGCAATTCATACCACTCCTGATCCGCTACTTGAAAGTAGTATTTATTTTCGAAAATCACCCAATTTATCTCCGTTTCAAAAGAAAGCCAATTCATATATCCGGTTGCATTGCCGCTTTTTGAGTCGAAGTCCCCATTCCCCTCGAACTTTATCTCGCTGGTGTAAGTCTGCTGCCCGGTGGGCGGGACCATAACCGAATAGTTAAAATCGAAGTGCAGGCTGGTCGCTGCGTCCGTGGCGTTCAAGCCCTCCAACATTATTTTTTCCGGCGTGGCACTGTCCGGCAGTTGCCTCTTCGGAAGGCCTTCGCGCCCGCTGCCGCCGCATGCCGTTATCAGGAGAGAGACAACCAGAACGAAGCAAGGAAGCATTATTATTGCCGCCAAGTATCTCTTTCGCATATTTCCTCACTTTCCGACGCTAACCGGTCCGAACCTAAAAATAGTATAACCCGACGGCACTTAAAAAGGGCGGGCCTCGTGACCCGCCCTTTTTTTCATCAAACTTACTACATCTCGGGCGGATCCTTCGTATCTACTCCCATGATGATCCCGTTGATCTCCCTCAGGAGATCGAGCTCATCCTGCTTATCCGAATCCTTGGCCGTTCCGTAAATACGGGGCGTTACGACGGCCAGGAAGGCATTTACCACCTTGGGATCGAATTGCACCCCGCTATACGCGTTGATCTCAATAGCCGCTTCCCTGGCCTCCATCATCTCCCTGTAGGAGCGCCACGAGGTCATGGCGACGAAGGAATCGGCAACGGCCAGGATCCTCGCTCCCAACGGGATGGCCTCCCCTTTGAGCCCATCCGGATAGCCCATGCCGTTCCACCATTCGTGGTGTCCCCTGACCAATGGGATAATCTCCCAGTTCGGCCTGATGGCTTGCAGCATATCCGCTCCGGATAAAGGATGCCTCTTGATAATATCCTTCTCCGCGGAGGCCAATTCCCGTCTGGTGAAAATGTCATCCGGGAGGTTGCCGGAAGCCTGAATCATGCCGATATCCATCAGGTTTGCAGCTCTTTCGATGAGACGGACATAGTCATCGTCCAGTTCCATCTTGCGGGCGATCTCGGCCGAATAAAACGCGACCCTTTTCCAGTGGCCTTTCATGTGCGGCATCTTTTTCTCAAGGGTCGTGTGCAGATCGTCGGCGATGGCAACCAGCTTGCTTATTTCGAGGACCCCGGTAAGATCGTCCATTCGATGCTGTAAACTCTTGGTAGTAGTGTTTAACTCATCGAAGATGGCTTTCGATTGGCGGCTGTAGTTCCTCTCTCTTTGTATCAGGTAGCCTATGAATGACACGATGAGGAGGGCAAGGCTGATGCGAACCAGGTTATCAAAGTAAGCGGAGTCGAAGAGGGCGTTCATCATCTCGAAATTGAAAGCGTAGACGATGACGCCGCCGGTGAGCAGCAGGATGATAACGACCGAGACATATACCAATTCCATCCTGCTCTTTTCGGTGCGCGCCACAATTTCGTCGGTATTCTCGTTTCTTACGGCAAGCGGGGAGTATTGATGGTTTTTTCTTTTTGATCGAAAGAACATGCGGCGCCTCCTATCGATACCAACCGGTAAATGCCTTTATTCTTAATTTCGATAATGGCCGGCCTTGCATCTATCCCCCTCGCGGGTGATTTAACGCTGCCGAAGCGGCGAGATAGGCTCAAATGGAGGGTTAATCCTACCGGCGGGTGGATTTCCAGTCCCTGGAAGCGTCGAGGATGCGGATTACCTCACATCCCCGGTCCTCGAGGGCGAACGCGATGTATCTCCTGTCCTGGTGCTGGTCCCAAGCGTATATATCAGTGGCTTCGTCTCGTCCCCGCTCAACCGCCCCCCAAACCCTTCGAATGTGATTCTCCGGTGCGCGGCGATTTACGCTTAAGGGCTTCCGTGGCCCGACGCATCACGTCCCGTTCCCCCTTATATGACAACAGGCCTTCCGCTTCCTCGGCCGGGACCCACCGCACTTCTTCGACCTCAAAATCATGATCGCTTTCACTGCCACTGACGTAGCGGAGGAGGAAAAAGGTGACGTTCTTAAAGTACCTGGTATCCCGCTCCTTGGAATAGTAATAATAATTTATCGATCCGAGGGGCGCCTCGATTTCCCCCCACATCCCCGTTTCCTCGTGTACTTCCCTCGTTGCGGTTTCTTCAGGGCTCTCGCCCTTGTTGATAAGCCCTTTCGGCAAGGCATTAGCGCCGCTCTCGACCACGATCAGCGCCACCTCGTAACCGTCCCCGGTAAGCCGATAGAGCACACCGCCCGAAGAGATCTCTCTTCCGTACTTCATGGCTTCCTTTCAACGAGGCGAACCGTGTCCAAAGGCCTTCGGAGTATTTTTGCCCTACAGGGGGATTGAGAAACATATAGCAGTGCCGTCGCCGGACTCCTCCACGCGCATACTGCCGCCGTGGGCAGTGATTACATGGTTGCAGATGAAGAAGCCCGTATCCACGTTCGATTCCATCCCCGGCAGTCCTTTTCCGGAAATGATGTCGTTCAGACTTTGCAGTGTTTTCGACTCCCCCGCGGTGCCGGTGTTCTCGATCTGCCAATGAGCCTCGTTGCCCTTATGGCTCAAGGAAACGCGCATTGCGCTTTCGGGTGAAGACTCCATGGCATGATTGAGAACGCACATGAGTGCTTGTTCCATTCTCAAGGTGTCGGCCCGGCCGATTATCGACTCATCCGGCAAATCAAGGGATATGCTCAGCTCTTGCCCATCCGCGATCTCATCTACTACCCGGGATGTCATCTCGCACAAATTCATCTCCCGGCGCCGGAGTCTCAACTTCCCTTTCTCCATGCCGGCGGCATCTTGAATATCCAACGCCAGGCGCTCCAGCCGTCTCAGTACCTGCCGCATCCGTTGGAGTCTGGATCGCGCCTCATCAGGAGGAATATCGGCCATGCCTTTTTCCAGGCTCCCGATTTCTTCCCCTATGTACTTCAAGGGCGTGGCCACCTCATAGTGGACCATGAAAAGATAGGCTTCCTTTCTGGAATCGAGCAGCTGCAGCGAATCCCGGGCTCCGGCCAGTTCCCGGCTCAGCCCTTTCGCGGTTTCCCCTATCTCCTGCGCTTCTATTTCCCTGGCGCGCTGCTCTGAGACATCGGTTATAGTTACGATCGCGCCGCTGTATTCACCCGATTCGAACGGCCTTGGGGTCGAGGTGAGGAGAACTGCGAGAGTATCCCCCCACTTATCAATCAGATCGGCATCGAGCCAAACGCCACTGCTGCGTTCCCTGATCATCACATCCGCCATGATCTTCTTTCTCCCTCCCGGGATCACCAAGGAGCTGAAGGAATTATTTTCCACTTCCCCCAAGGTATATCCGAGAAGCTCGCTGAAACGCTGGTTTATATAGACCATACGACCGCGATTATCGAGGAGCACCAGGGCGCTCGGCATGCTATCTACCAGGGCGCGGGAAAAATCCCGCTCCCGCCCCAGTTCCTCCAACCTGTTCCGCAGGTCGTCCAGCAGTCCGGCAAGTTCGAAGACAACGCCGATCTGAGAAGCCAACGATAGTAATACTCGCAGTTCGTTGTCACCAAAGTGCCCGCTCTCCTTATGCCCGACCATCAACACGCCGGCGCTTCGCGTCATGGAAGATATAGGGACCGCCGCCAGCGAGAGGAGTTCGCCCCGCCTGCCCGACAATATGCTATGCCCCTGCCCCGGTTCGCGATTGAAGATCACGCCTGTTGCGCTTTGCACGATTTTCCGAGTGAGCAGCTTGCCTTCCTTTCCGGAAGTCAAATCCTTGGCGCTTCGATAGGCCAATCCCTGGTAGGTCACCAACTGGGGCTCGTAAGCGTTCAAGTCGCAAACGTAAATGACGCCCGCTTCCGCCTTGACGATGGGAAGGATGCGTGCAAGCAACTGCTTCAGACCCTCCTCGAGATCCTGATATGCCGTGGTCAGATGGAGCAGATCGTATACCAGGCTCAACTCCTGATTGCGCCACTGCATCTCACTTTCCAGCCACTTGCGCTCGGTTATGTCCCGGGCAAAAATAGCAATCCCCAGATCCTTGCCTTCCTCGCTGCTGACCTTTGCCGAGGTCGCCAGCAACGCCCTCGGACCTTCGGCGCACCGCACTTCGAATTCCCCCTGCCAGCTTCCTTCCTTGACCGTCTTCTCCACCGCTTCCATTAAGAAAAGGGGTCTGCAAGTGGGCTTGAGGACGGACGCGATATGCTGGCCGGAAATTTCCTCGAAAGAGCTGTTCGACATCTCCTTGAAGGTTCGATTGGCATAGATGATGCGGCCCTTGGTATCAAGGTAGCACACGCCCTCCCGCAGGTTCAGGATAACCTGATTGATATAGCGCCGGCCCCATTCGAGCCAACTTTCAACGGGAGGCACCGAGGATACCATGCCGGGTTTAATGAGAACGATCATACCGTGGACTTCGGCGCCACCCTCGGGAATAACGGGGATATAAGAACAGAGGCAATTGGTTTCTTCTTCGTGCAGATCGCATCGTAGGGGTACATTCAGAACCTCGACGCCGGATAAGACGAGGGTCCGTATCTCGGGATCGATAATCTTTTCGATAAGCGGTTCAATGGCTTCGAGGGAAGCCAATCCCATTAGCTTCAAGGCCGCTTTGTTGGCATTAATGACTTCCATATCCCGGTTGAAGGAAACTAATCCTTCTTCAAGGTTCTGGATAACCGAACCCCATGATGAGGAAGGGAAATGCACCTTGTCACACCCCTGATCCGCCGACGATGACCAGTAAGAATATTATACATCGCGAGGTACCAACACGGGGTCGAGCCTGAACGACAAAGCGGGGGGGTCGAGCCTGAACATCAATATTTTCTTAACCTACACAAAGGTGCCTGACACCTTTGTGTAGGTTGACACCTTTGTGTGGGTTCTTGTCGGGTGGCACTAGAGGGAGTAGAGTTCCTCGTCGCTCATGATCCGGAAACCGGCACCGGTTACGATCTCTTCGGCTTCAGGGATTTTTTCTACCTCAATGACGAGGATCGCCGTTTGCCTGTCTTTCACCACGAAGCCGTAAGCATCCTCCACATTTACGCCCCTTTCTCCCAAAGCCCGGCAGACACGGAAGAGTCCGCCCGGTTGATCGTCCATCACCACGGCCACTACATCTTTCATAAAAGCGGAGAATCCTTCAACCTGCAGTGCTTCGAATGCCTTGGGCGGATCATCGACAAGGAGCTTGAGCACGCCGTAGTCCTCGGAACCGGAAATGGTTATAGCCCGGATATTGATGCCGATTTCCATCAAGACCTGGGTCAACCTCTCGAGCCTTCCCGGCTGGTTCTGAGCGAAAACGTTGATCTGCTGCGCCATCCTCAATCCCTCCTCGCCTGGTTCCTCTTATCCGTGACGCGAACCGCTTTACCCTCGGTCTGGGAAAGGGACCCGGGCTCGACCAGTTCGATTACCGGACTTATCAGGATCTCCCGTCTCAACTCCTCGGCGATTCCCGCCTTCAATCTGTTCAACTCGTTCACCTCGCCATGCCACATCTCGCCGGACACCTCGACCAGCACCCGCATCTCGTCCTTCGATTCGATTGTATCCAGAATTATCCGATAATTGGAGCCTATGCCCAGCGCCGCCAGCAAAATCTTTTCAACCTGCATGGGGAAAATGTTTACACCCTTCACGATGAACATATCATCGCTTCGTCCCTTTATTCGCGAGATGCGCCGGTGGGAACGCCCACAAGCACAATCGCCCGCATAAGTTGAAGCCAGGTCGCGGGTTCGATAGCGAAGAAGAGGCATGCCCTCGCGGCAGAGGGACGTAAATACGAGTTCCCCTTCCTCACCTTCCTCAACCGTCTGCATGGTAACCGGATCGACTACCTCCAGCAGGTAATAATCCTCCCACACGTGCAGCCCTTTTTTTTCGGGGCACTCAAAAGCAACGCCTGGTCCGCTCATCTCCGAGAGACCATAGCAATTGAACGCCTCGAGGCCGTAAGCCTCCTGCACACGCGAGCGCAGCCCTTCCGTATGCGGCTCGGCTCCCAGTACTGCTATACGCAGATGCGTATCCCGCCGCGGATCGACCCCCATCTCCTTGAAAACTTCCAATAGATAGAGGGCGTAGCTCGGTATGATGTGGATGACGGTAGTATTGAATTCCATCATCAATTGGATCTGGCGCTTGCTGTTTCCGGAACCGGCCGGGATCACCATGGCTCCGATCCTCTCTGCCGCGTAATGCAGTCCCAAGCCGCCGGTGAAGAGGCCGTAACCCATCATGTTCTGAAAGACGTCGGAGCGCCGCACGCCGGCCATATATATGCAACGAGCGACCATATTGGACCAGGTGTTGATATCACCGGCTGTATGAAAAATAACCGTCGCCTGGCCGCTGGTCCCGGATGAGGAGTGCATTCGGACTATATCTTCCATGCCGACGGTCAGGAAGCTGGTGGGATCGGTATTCCTCAGGGTTGCCTTATCCATAAGAGGCAGCCTGGCGATATCCGCCAGCGAAGCGATTGAAGCCGGATCAAACCCGGCTTTTTGGAACCACTCTTTATAAAAAGGGCTACGATCACACCGTTCAAGGGTTTCCTTCAACCTCTGGAGCTGCAGGGTTTCGATAGCCTCCCGGTCCAGTAGTTCGAATTCGGGGTTCCAATATTCGGCATCCTGGTGCATAGGCGTTTCCGTTCGATCAACCGCCCCTTATGGCGTTTATTATGCTCGGATCCAAGCCGTCGAACCTCTCCAGCCATTCGATACGTTCCTTGCGCAGGCTCTCCTTTAAGGTGTCTATCTCGCTCGGCTGGTAAAAATTATTGAGCTCGAAGCGCCGGTGGTCCATGCCCGGTACCTCCTCCGGCACGTCATACCCCCAGAAGGAATCCTGCTTCCATTTGATCTCATCACGCGCTATCATCTCGATGATCTTCACCGAATCCTTGACCGTGATGTTTTCCCCCGCCGATCCTTCGGTCGCCCCCACCCTCCCCGTATTCATCATGTAGCAACGGATGCCGGGGTTGCGTTTGAGTATAGAAAGGAAGATATTACCTTCTTCCGATTCCGAGCCGACGATAAAGGGATTTGTTCCAACCACCCTGATAGCTCTTCCCGCCATTGTCGGATCACCGGCGGATGTTTCGATCGACTCCCCCAACATGAAAGCGGCGGCGGCGAATTCCGGGCTCAAGCGGGCGATAGGGGGAACAACATCGTTCCTGCGGGTTATGAACACTATATTGTTTACTCGAGGCAGGTCGATCTCGTCGTCGGTGAAAGCCACGTCGCTCCTCTTCACCATGGCTCTACCATTTGAGGTTATGGAACTGTCATAAAAGTCGATCCTCATGCCGTCCTCGTAGACTTTTACGTTCTCGAGAATGGTGCGCCTGCTGAGGCAGGCTGAATAGAGAAGCGGCTGCGAATCAAGGTCCAGTGCGTCGGTCTTCACATAGTAGGAGTTCTCGGTGCCCATGGCGCTCCCGCTCGGTTCCAGGATGACCACATCATCCTGCCGTATAACCACCCCCTCGGGGTAATTCAGCCAATGTGAATGGCAGGTCAGGCTGGTCTTGCCGGTGCCCGAAAGCCCGAAGAACAGGAAGCCCACGTCCTGGAGCAGGCTATCCTTCTCGACGCGGATCATCTTAGACCCGGCATGCAGCCCGAGACAGCCCCTCTTCTTTACCGCATACATGAGTTGGCGCAACATAGCCTTCTTGTTTTCCCCTTTGTAGTCGGTGCCCAGGATTATGGTCAGCCCCTCCTCGGGGAAAACCATGACCCTTCGCTCCGGCCATTCGGCGACGGTGATAGTTATGAAATCGGGATCGTTGTCCTTGTTTTCCTCCTCGAAGAGCGTATTGCCCCACATCAACGGTATGCGTGCGTATTGGGAAGTTATATAGACGCGGGCGTGGAAAAGGAAATCCGAGTGCATGCACATACGCCGATCGAGTTGGATGACTTCCTTATCCTCGAGGTAATCGAAAACGTCTTCGATCAGCTTCAGGTCTTTCTCATCCGGCTGCTTGTCGTGGAAAATCTCGGTGAATTTGGCGCTGCGACTCCTCACCTTGGTTATTACCGCCAGATTACCCGCCTGGGTAATGACTCCGCCTTGCTCCAAGGCGCGGGCTCGCAGCTCGTTGTCACTCGGGTTGTCGATCACCTTGCCCGGATTGAACACTTTTCCATAAATTACCAGCTTATTCTTCATATAGCGTGTCTCCTTCTATCCGCCGCAAATTAATTTAGAAGAGTATCCGTCCGTGGTTCTCTTGAAGCATAATCGATTATATATATTACTATATCCGGCCAACAACCACCGCCACTTGGGTTTTTAGAGCCGGCCCGGGCAAAAGGGCTTAGGACGAATTTTCCCCTGACTTGGATCTCTTAAAGTGACCCCGATGTATTTGCGGCTCTGTCAAGTGTTAAGTCGAACCACTCCTGCGACCGAAATAGCTCTTATAGCCCACAAGGAATGGGCATCCAGAACCTGAAAAGGAATCAAGACCCGGGGTTTCGGAGGTCGCCAGTGTCCCTGCGTAAGAAAACGCTTCTGGTTTTGTCGGTTATTACGGTTGCGCTTCTCATTCTCCTCAACGGCATCTCCTGGGTCTTCATCAGAAGCAATTTCCAAAGGTTGGAAAAGGACGAGGTGCAGAATCAACTAGACAGGGCGCTCAAGGCATTCTCGGACAATCTCGAGTATATGGACACGGCATTGAGGGGCTTATCGATCTGGAATGATTCCTATGCCTTTATCACTGAATGGAAGCAGGCTTTCGCCGAATCCAATGCGGACGATTGGATGCTCAACCCTTTAAGGGTCGATTTAATCTTGTTCCTCGACTCATCATGCCAAGTCATCTTCACAACGACCGAGCAGGATGAAACGCAGGCTCCAATAGTCGAAGGCTTGTGCTCTTATCTCAGCGGGCAGCCTGAATCAATGAAAGGAATCGTTATTCTCCCCGAAGCCCCTCTGCTTGTAGCCCGCAAACCGACCTTTGTCAGCAAGGGAGACGGGCCGGCCGGGGGAACTCTTATTGTTGCCAGGTACATCGATGAAAAGGAGATTGCGAGTCTTTCCGAATTAAGCAATCAGCCCGTGGACCTGCGACCGATTGATGCCGGACACGCTTCTCAGGGGGATTATGCGGAAGCGCAGGACCAATTATTGCGCGGGGAAGAGAGTTTCCTTAAACCGGTCAATGACCATCGAATTGCCGGCTATGCAGTGGTAGACGACATCCAGGGTAACCCGGCGCTCATCCTGAAGGTCGAAACAAACAGGGATATATATAAGGGCGGCCTGCTCCTCATGACATATTTTTCCATATTCCTTTTTGTTGCCTGCCTCATCTTCGGCCTTGCGATCTGGCTGCTTCTCGAGAAACTGGTTATCAGACGGGTAGCCACTCTCAGCAACGAAATAACCGAGATAGGGGCAAGCAGCAGTCGCGACGCGCGCGTCGAAGTGGCGGGAGGAGATGAACTTTCGAGCCTCGAGCTTTCAATAAATACCATGCTGGAAAAAATAGAGCAAAGCGAGGAACGATTCAGAAGCGTTATCGAAAATGCCAGCGATATCATTCTCGTCATCGGCGGAGAAAGCAAGATCACTTACGAAAGTCCTTCGATTGAAAGCACACTCGGATATGCAGCCGGCGAACTACTCGGACAGCCATTCTACACATTGATGCACGAAGACGATATGAAGAAGGCGCGGGAAGGTTGGAGGAATCTACTGGCGCATCCCGGTGAAACCGAACGCCGGGAAGTTCGATTTATTCACAAAGATGGAACATGGATAGATTTTGAGGCAATAGCATATAACCTGCTGGAAGATCCGGCTGTTAAAGGAGTAGTCGTAAACGCAAGAGATATCACCGAACGGCGTTTGATGACTGAACGGTTAGAGAAGCTTAACGAAGTCTTCTTAAATCAGGGGCCTAATTTCCAGGAGAACGTGATAAGAATCGTCGTCGCCTGCCGTGACATTCTCGGCGCACCCCTCGCTGCCTATTACCGCATCGTTTCCGGGAAATTCTACATCTTATCGACAGATGCGAATGTGAGGGTTTTCGAGATGGCGGATGCGGTGGCGGAAAAGATGGCTTATGAAATGATAACGGGAGATAGCAGGGAACCCCTGCTGCTAACTGACCTGGCGGCTGGCGAATATCGAGGCTCGAGCCAAGTCGCGCAAAAATCAGGCACAAGCGCACTAGCGGCTTATCCCGTAATACGGGGGGAGAAGACGATTGGCTGTCTGTTCGCCTTCTATGTGAAAGGCAAGGTGTTTTCAACCCAGGAGGTAAAGATCATGGGCACCCTCGCCCAGGCGCTTTTGGTCGAGGAAGAGAGGCTCTCCCAGGAGCAAAGCCTCAAGGACTTTATCGATGTCGCTTCACATGAACTCAGGCACCCGATTACCCTGATGAAAGGTTATGCACTGACACTCAGGGATTACGGGGAACGAATGGATAAAGATAGCCGGTATAATTATCTGAATATCATAAACGAGGGGGCGGATCGACTGAATGAGCTGATAAAGGAACTGCTGGACATTTCCCGCATCGAGCAGGGGCGCTTCCTATTGAAGAGAGAGAATATTGCTCTCGAAGACCTGCTCAAACGCGCAATCGAGGAGATGGCAGGGAAGGGCTTCAAGGATCGCTTCTCACTTACGGTCACCGGCGACTTGGGTTCCCGTAAGGTAGATACCGAGAAGCTGGTGCGGGTGCTGGTTATCCTCCTCGATAATGCCATCCAGCATTCATCCGACCATGGGCAGGTCGAAGTAACCGGCGATCTCTATGACGGAGCCGTGAGGATATCGGTAATGGACAGAGGCATCGGAGTGCCGGTGGAAGACCGCGAACAGATCTTTGAACGTTTTTATCAGGTGGAAGATGCGATACACCACCAATCCCCGGGGATAGGTCTGGGACTTTATATCGCACGCGAGATCGTGAAGGCGCATGGCGGCAGGATATGGTACGAACCGCGTGAGGGTGGAGGATCCATATTCCGTTTCACGGTCCCGTAGTCTCCTAAGTGGGCCCCCGACAGGCTTACAGAATGTGTAGGGGGTCGAGCCTGAAACATAAATATTTTCTCGTTATTATCGACGGCTCACCCTTTATTAATGGAAAAATGTTTATGTTTAGGCATCGACCCCGTTTAGGGGATGGTGAAGCGGAAGACTGAGCCACCTTCTTCCCGAGGCTCATGCCATATCCTGCCGCCATGCGCTTCGACTATCTCCTTCGCGATATAGAGGCCCAAGCCCATTCCTGGAGCTGAATGATGAAGGGCATCCTCGACCTGATAAAAGCGATCGAAAATCCTTTCCCTGTCTTTCTCGGGGATACCCAGCCCCTGATCCAATACCGATATCAGCGCCTTCCTATCTTTTTCCTGGGCTATGATCTCGACAGTAGTTCCTTCCGGGGTGTGAATCACTGCATTATCCAACAGGACGACCAGCACCCTCACCAACTTCTCCGGATCTACTCGCCGGGGAGCCATTTCCCGCGGTATGGAAACATTGAAGCGGTCGCTGCAACCCTTACCCCGCATTTCACCCACAGCTCTTTCCAGCAGAGGCTCAAGCCGGACTTCGTGTCTTGCCAGCATGAAGCGCCCTCTTTCGATGCGGGCGACATCGAGCAATTCTTTAATCAGCATATCCAGACGGTCCGCGCCTTGACCTATGATGGTAAGGTACTCTTGCCGAGCGTCTTCGCTCAGCCTGGCGCCGTAGTCCCTGAGTGTCAGTGCATAACCTTTCATCAGGGTAATCGGGTGCCTGAGTTCATGTGAAGCGACATCGATAAAGTCCTTGAGGCTTTGCTCCTGGGAGAGCCTCTCCTCCTCGACCGAGAGCGCTCGCGCCAGCATTCCCAGAAGTTCGATCTCCTGGTGACCGAATTCCCTGCTTGTCTCGCTAAAAATACACAGCGCGCCGATTGCCTCTTTTTTTTCGAAAACCGGATATCCGACCATGGATTTGAATCCATATTTGAGAACGAAGAGATCTTCCCGAGCATCCGGGAAGCTACTCACATCCGACATGATCCAGGGCTCCTCCCGGTTGGATAAAATGATCCTGTGAGCTATGAAATCCTCGGGTTGGTCGGTTATGAACAAGCTGTCTTCACCCTCCACGGTCGACAGCGTCGAAAATTTTCCTTTTTCGATCCTGCTGTAGGCGGCAAGATCGACTCCCATCACATCCTTACAGGCCTCGACGATCTTTATCATATTGAGGACGAGATCCGCCCCCAGGCTGAGGAAGAGATGGTTGATCATTTCCATTCGCTCCCTCACCCTTTTCGGCTCGGTGACATCGCGGATGCTGGCCACGATGCCTTTAACGGCCGGATCATCGAGGAGGTTGGTTCCGGAAACTTCGATATCCCGGTAGCTGCCGTCTTTGTGCTTTGCCCGCAGGCTTGCTCGTGCGTGCGCCCCGGGACGATTCCGGACGTCACCGAGAGAGGCAGTCGCTTTTTCCAAGTCATCGGGATGGATCAGGTCCGACCGACTAAGATTCATTACTTCATCGACGCTATACCCAAGGATTCTCTCCACGGCCTGACTGATGAAGGCGAGTTTGCCGTCGTTGCCCAGAATGGCCACTGCGTCGATGCTGTTCTCTATAACCGAGCGGAAGTACGCTTCTCTTTGCTTGATTTCCTCCTGCATCCATATGCGGTCGCTTATATCCGCCATGGTGACCAAATCGGCCGGCCGGCCATCGAGAAACACGGTCTTCGAATATACCTCCACCCACTTGTGATTTCCGTTCTTGGTGATGATTCTGTGTACGTAATTATTAACCTGGCCGCCTTCGCCTGATTGCTTCCTTCTTACCTGGTCGATCACGAATTCACGGTCCTCAGGATGAATGTATGATATGAAATTGGCTATTCGCTGCGCCTCTTCGGCCGATAGCTCATAGATATCCGCCGCAGCCTTATTGACGTACTTGTTGATGTCATCCTGAACGATTATCAGGCCCATTAAGGACTGCTCGCTGATGAGCCTGAACTTCTCCTCGTTCTCTCGCAAAGCCTCCTCCACCAGCTTCCGCGCGGTGATGTCCCTCATGAAGGCAATCTTGTATGTCTGCTCGCTCAGTACGGCCTTTCCCACGACAACCTCTACCGGAAAAACCGAACCATCCTTCCGGACATGGGCTGCTTCAATTGAAAAATTATCGTGAACCAATCCCTGCTCCAGGTCCTTTATTGCCTGCGCCCGTGTTTCCGGCGCTATCAGGTCGAACGCCTTGAGCCCCTTCATTTCGTTAGCGGTGTATCCGAACATTCGTAATGCGGCCGGGTTGCAGTCCATGATCTCTTCCGTGCTTTCATCAATGATACAAATGCCATCCGCTGAGGCCTCAAAAAGCGTGCGATACTTCGCCTCGCTCTCCTTGAGCGCCAGTTCGGCGAGTTTCTTTTCCGTCATATCGGACATTACGGCGACCAGTTTGGTGACCTCACCGTCCTGCCAGAGCGCACTGGCGCTGATTCGCACCACGTTCAGACTTCCATCCTTATCGAACACCCTGTATTCTCGAGGTTCGATTACCCTGCCCCCGATTATCTCCTTCATCCTCTGTATAGCGATTGGCATATCATCAGGATGCAGGAATTCCATCACGGAATGTCCGATCATATCTTCCGGGCCGTATTGAGAGAGTCCGGAAATAGATGAGCTGACGAAATCTATGATGCCTTTTGTGTCCCAGGTCAAGACCACATCTTCCATTTCCTCCACGAGAGTACGGTACAGTTCTTCGGAGTCTCGCAGCGAATTCTCCGCAAGTTTGCGGGTGGTAACATCTCGAGCACTGACCACAAAACCCTTCATTATCGGATCGTTGAGGAGGTTCCTTCCTATGCATTCCAGGTAATGCCAGCTCCCGTCCCTATGCCTTACCCTCAGCTCCAACTTCAGGCCCTGTCCGGGTTTATCAAAGCTTTCTCTCATCGTTTGCAGACCGAGGACGATATCCTCCGGGTGGAAGAAATCAAAAGCACTCTCGTCTACCAGTTCCCCGGAGTCATATCCGAGCGGTTCTTGAATGGATGGTCCAACGTAACGCATGGTCATATCTTCATTGAGCACGATGATCATATCCATCGCATTGCTGACGAGATCGCGGTAATATGCCTCGCTTCGTTTCAGCTCCTCCTCGGCGCGCTTGCGCTCGGCTATCTCCCACCTCAATTGCTGATGGGATTCCTCCAAATCCTGGGTGCGTTCTTCCACTAATTCATCCAGGTGTTCGCGATGCTTGCGGAGATCGTCGTCCACGAGCCTGCGCTCGGTAACGTCCCTCGAATTTACGACGAATCCGTTTATGGCCGGGTCCTGCATCCGATTTACGAAAACGGCCTCGTGATAGTGATAGGAATCGCTCTTATGCCTGAAACGAATCTCAATGGGGGTCGAGGAATCCGGCTCCGCTCGAGCCTCTTCGACGGCATCCTTCAGTCCCTGCCAATCATCAGGGTGGATGAAATCGAAAAGAGATTTACCGTATGCGTCATTCGGCCTGTAGCCCGTTATGTACCCCATAGCGGGGCTCGCCCAACGGATGCTCAAGTCCTCCTCGAGAATGCTGATCATATCCGACGATTGCCGGACGAGTGACATGTAATAGTCCTGTCTCCGGACGATTTCCTCCTCGGCCGCTTTTCGACCGGTGATATCCCTGAAATTGAAGAGAACGCCGGCCGGCTCTTGCCCAATGGAGAATGCTCTGCCCACTCCTTCCAAAACCACCCAATGCTCGTATTTATGCAAGAAGCGCGCCTCGATAACGGTTTCCGGATCGGTACCTGCGATCAAGGCGGAGATCTTATCCCTTACGAGAGGAAGATCGTTTTCATCGATCAGCTCAAAGATACTCCTCCCCAGCAGCTCATATTGTTCGTAGCCCAGCACCTTCTTGGAAGCAGGATTGATGTACGAAATCCCGCCGTCTGTTTTTAACACAGCAATGACATCGAGGCTGTTCTCGACAAGGATTCGGAAATTATCATCGGCGGGCGGAGATGCCGGATCGATGCTTTCGGCTTTTTTCCTCGATTCCTGTTTTTGCGAGAGGCGAAGCAGTCTTTCGCGCTCCAGCCGCGACCTCTGCGAACTGATTTCTTCGGTCAAATTACACCTCTATGTCTGTATAGACATGTCTACACTTAAATCGGTCTAAATGCACTTTAACTTCAGACCTGCCCAAAGGGCCTATGCTTTGTGGGCCCCTGGGACCTACACAAAGGTGCCTGACACCTTTGTGTAGGGTTCTGCTTTTTACAGGATGGGGGCGCGGCATTTACAATACTTATGACGTAATGGTAAGGAATGAGCAGGGAGTTCCCATGGATTGCAGGCAGTGTGGCAGCGAAATAGGGCCAGGTGAGGCTTTCTGCCGTAGATGCGGGGCAAAGGCAGCGGGTGGAGAAAGCGCCGCTGCCGGACCAGCCGTTCCTGTTCCGCCCCCACCGGCCTTCCGGCGGCCGATCCCTGCAACCAGCGGTCTGGCCATAGCTTCACTCATCCTGGGTTTGCTCTCCTTTATGTGCCTCCCCATCGCTGGTGCCGTCCTGGCCATCGTTTTCGGCTTCATCGCCAGGGGCCAAATCAAACGGTCGGCGGGATCGCTGGAAGGAAAGGGAATGAGCACGGCCGGGATTAGCCTCGGGTTCGTCAATCTGGTCATTATAATCATTTTGGCCACGATTTCCATACTTCTGGCGATCTTCAGCGTCGACAAAACGGAGACTGTCAACCGTGCGGTACTCCCACAGGGCGCGCAGAGGCTGACGGCTACTCTCGATATTCGCGAGGGTAAAGTTGATGTCGGGGGCGGAGCGGGCGATATCTTCGAGGGGAGTTTCACTTACAATATCAAAGGCTGGGAGCCTACGATCGATTACACCGTAAATGACAGCGAGGGCAGCCTGTCGGTTGCGCAGGGAGTCAGAAGATTCTCGTGGCTCTGGAATACCCGTAATGATTGGAACATCAACTTCAATGACGCCACCCCTTTGGACCTTACCGCCTACCTATCCAGCGCTGACGGAAGGTTTGAGCTGAGCAGCCTTGTGCTAGACAATCTGGTAATAAATGCCAGCAGTGGAGATGTAGGCGTCGATATATCGGGCCATAAGCCGTTTCTGGAACGAGTAAAGATAGATGCCAGCAGCGGAGATGTAAACCTTAACATGCGAGGGATCTACGAGCAGTACGTACAATTGGATATCGCGACCAGCAGCGGTGAGATTTCGGCCGATCTACGGGGACAGTGGCAGACCTCGTTGAGCGCAGGTATGGATAACAGTTCAGGAGGTATCAGGCTGCATTTGCCCCGCGATGTCGGAGTGCGCGTAAGGATTCAAAGCAGTTCGGGCGATATAAGCGCGGACGGAATGAAACTCGAAAGTGAAGATCGCGATGGCTCTCTCTATGTCAACGATGCGTTCGGGAGCTCTCCGGTGACGCTTCAGATAGACATCGAATCCTCGAGTGGAGACGTGACCCTCATACTCGGGATCTAGGTTTCTCACGAAGCGAAAAACCATATTGCGAGGAGTGAAGCGACAAAGCAAGCTCGATTGAGCTGAGCATTCGATAGAACATGCTCAGAGGGGAAATTCCTCGAAGCGATCCTGATCGGCCTTACAAATCGGACAAACGTTGGGCGGCCTCTCCCGGGCACAAAGGTAACCGCAGACCTTACATCTCCACACCGGCATCGTTCTTACCGACCCTGCTTTGGCTCCTTCGGCATCGATTTCGCCCTTAGCCCGGTATTCCTCCAACGCCTCCCCCTCAGGCCTCCTCTCCGGAATCTGGCCTTCTATCTTCTTCTCGCTTTCCAGGACCTCCTGGGTAATGTAAAGCGCTCAGTAGCACTGGTCATATTCGTCTAAATCGGAGTCACGATAATCGCAAGGGCAGATGATATCCCTGTCCTTTTCGCGATCGCCGGTCCCGATGCGGCAAGGGCAAAGCATATATCCGTAGCGTTCCTTGTTTGCAAAAAGGCCCTCTACCAGGATTGATGTGAATTCGCGATCAGGATTCAAATGATAACCGGCCGACTTCGCTTCCCGGTCCAGCCGCTCATAAAGCTCTTTGACCGCCGATTCATCGTGGTCGCTCAAAGAAGCGCCTCCCGATACTTGTCCTCGTTAAAACCGGCGATTACCTCCCCTCCGTCCACCACCAGTGTCGGGAAGGTACGCCGCGGATTATATTTCGAAACCTCTTCGAAGACTTTCTTCTGGGATTCACCCTCAAGTAAATCGACGTATACGTAGCGGTAATGCAATTTATTTTCATCCAGGAAGTTCCTGGCCTTTCTACACCAGGCGCAGGTCGAAAGGGCAAACAAACAGAGGTCGTGATCGTCTTTTTCCCCTTCGACTGTCTCGAGATATTCGTCCATCGGCAAACACTCCCCTTACTAATTGATTTCCTTCATTATTCCCGAGTTGAGCAGGAATTACCAAGAGGTAAGTGGGCCAAGCCTAAGTGGGTATTGAAAAATAGAAGGTCGTACCGACTCCGGAAGCCGATTTTATCCAGATATCTCCGCCATGTGCTCTAAGGATCTTCCTTGCGATGGAAAGCCCAAGCCCGCTGCCGTCCGCCCCCGTCGCTAGCCGGAATAACGGCTTGAAGATTGTTTCATGGTATTTCTGAGGGATACCCACTCCGTTATCTTGGACATTGAAAACATGATTGCCTCCGGACGATTCGTAGCCTACGGCCACCCTCGGGTTGGCAACGCCCCGCACCGCCCGGATAGCATTGGAGAGGAGATTCTGGAAAATCTCTTGTAGATCACTCTCCCCAACAGATATCGGTGGGATATCCGGCTGGATCACTATGTCGACGCCTGCTTCATAAATGAATTGCCTCAAGTCTTCGACTACTTCCTGAATAATACGAGTTGGATTGCTCCAACCGCCGGTGCTGACCGCGTCCGCGCGTGCAAGCGTGAGCATGTTGTCTACCATCCTATTGAGCCTTTTGACGCCGCGTTTGATGCCCTGGACGCATTCCTCTACTTTCGCATCCTCATGATCTCCCACCAACCTCTGCAGCACGTCGGCAAAACCATTAACGCTGACCAGCGGAGTGCGAAAATCGTGAGAAAGCCGCGACATGAATTCGAAATCGGTGTCATCCTCATCATCGCGTTCGAGACAACCTTTTATCATCACCTGATAAGCCCTCCTATGACCGTAAGCCAGGTGTGTTATTTCCACGTCGGTCAATAACTCCTGTCCCGCCGGCCGCCGCAGGTGAATTCGCATCTTGCCCGGAGCCAAGCCTCTTCGGTGAGACCTGAGACGAAGTTCCTGCAAGCTCTCAGGTGTCACGAAATCCTTAAGGCTCATGCCTTTCATCTCGCTTCCGTCTTCGAATCCCATCAGTTTGGCCATGGCTTGGTTGGTGTAAATTAGCGTCTCCGACTCGATAATCGCTATTGCTTCGACAATCCCCTCCGCCAGATTCATATAGCTTTCCTCGGATTGCCGCAGCGCCGCCGACATCTCAGCTCGCTGTAATGCTTGACCGCCGATGGAAACCAGGCCCTGCAGGAATTCTCTCTCGAAGCCATGCCATTGCCGTTCTTCCGAAGAAACCATGATCAGCACGAATGCCCCGCCGGGTGAGGCGGCCATGGGTGTAACCAGCGCCAATTTCGCTTCTAATGGAGCGACCCATTCGACCGGACCTTCCCCCTCTTCCAGTGAGAATATCTCCTTGTTGTCGAGTAACTGATGGAGGGACTTACCGGGGACTTCCTTCCACTGGACCACGTCAGGCCCGATGACCGGCCATCTGTTGTTAATGATCTGGCGAGCCAGCCAGCCTCTTTCGGAAGGATAGACTGAAGCCAGGCAACCGGAATCCATGCTAAGAGCTTCACACGCCCTGTCGACAATCTCTCTCAGAGTCTCGGTTATGCCGCCCGTCTCACACAAGCTCTCGAGGACATCCATTTGGAGCTGAAGCAATAGCGCCTTTTTTTCCAATTCTCTTTCACCTATCACGACTTTAGTGATATCGAAAACCATTCCCACAGCCCCTACGAGCTCTTCATCCTTCAGCAGTGGGTTGAGGCTGATCCTTATATAACCCGGATTCTCGTCATCGAGGGGCAGTTCCCATTCGAACTCGACTGACTGCCCCGATAGAAGCTTGTCGCGCCATGCATCAAAACGGTTCAGATGCTCGTTGGGCAATAATTCGGAGATGTTTTTCCCTATGATGCTCTCCGGGCTTTCGCCGAGCATTTTCGCAAACAACCGGCATGCATAAATAAAACAACCGAAACGATCTACCAGGAAGAATGAATTCTTTAGGGAGTCGATCATGTCTTCGGAAGTGAAGACTTCCCAAGGAGAGGTTAATTCTCTCTCGCCGCCCAAGGCCATGGCATCCATCTCCTCGTCCGCCTCCTCAATATGTCCGGGACCATGAGTCCCAATGATCGCACCTATAAAATACACTCGTCGATTTCATGATCGGTTTCTTTTTCATCTTTGACCAGGGTTTATGGGCGAAATCACCCGTTAGGACCAGCAGAATCAGCCTCGGTGTGGATGGGGGTCTGATACTTCCCTGAAATCCCTCTGCGGACCTGCCAGACCCTCTTTCTAGACCCGTTTCCTGAAAATATATAAAATTGTCTGGGTGATGTTATGGCCCGCTTTGGTCTTGGCAAGCGTGACGTCCAAAAACTGGAGAGGGAACGAGATATCGAGGGGCTGATCGGACTTCTCTCCCATGAGGACGAAAAATTGGTCTTTCAGGCCATCGAGGCGTTAACCCGTATCGGAGACCCCGAGGGGGTGGAAGCGTTAATGGCTCTGGTCGCCGATCCCTCCTGCCCGGAGCTCATCCGTACAAAAGCCTGGCTTGCCTTGGATGTCGGCATGGAGCGTGAGGCGAAGAAACGCACTGATTGGAGATGAATCGCACCACCTTATGGAAGTGAAGGATTACCCCAGACTGCGGCGATTGGAGGCTGTTCAGGTAAAACAGCAGGGACGGGAGATGATCGCCTTGCGGGACCCGCAGGGTTACTTCAAGAACCTGGTGTTGATTCCCCCTGTCTTTTTCTACATCGCCTCGCTCTGTGACGGCAATCGCAGCATTCGCGATTTGCAGGCTGCCTATGTCAGAAGATTTGGAGACATCATTACCAGCGATCAGCTCGGTGCCATGCTTGCCGAGTTCGACGATAAACTGCTCCTCGACAGCCCGAAGTTCCATGCGCTGAAAACAAATCTGGATGCCGAGTACCTACGCCTGCCGAACCGGCCGATGAGCTGTGCCGGGAGTGCGTACGCGGGCGATCCAAGGCAACTCATGCAGCAGATAAGTGAGATGATCGCTGAAGCCGGAAAGCCGGGTGATAGTGGACCCTTGCCGCTCGCCATCATCGCTCCCCACATCGACCTCGAGCGTGGCCGGGAGTGCTACGGCAAAATGTACTCGCTGCTGGCAAATTGCCGGCGGCCACAGGCGCCGCTGGTCGTTATACTCGGGACCTGCCATGGCGAGATGGAAGGAGCCTTTGCGCTCACCGGCAAGAACTACCTCACTCCATTCGGAATGGTGCAAACCGATGTGGGATTGGCCCAGGGGCTGGCGCAAGCAGCCGGCTTGGACGGTCTGGGTGACGAGGTTTCGCATCGCTCGGAGCATTCCATCGAGGTACACCTGCCGATGCTCTGCGTTATCTTCGGCGGAGCCGATCGTTTCAACCTGCTCCCTATTAACTGCAATTCCTTCCATTCTTTTATTCAAGCGGGATGCTCGCCCGCGGAAGACCCCGAGGTAAGCTCTTTCATCTCAGCCTTGAAAGGCCTTATCTCGGCCATGGGAGAGAACGTCTTCCTAATCGCCTCGGGTGACCTATCGCATGTCGGGAGCCGCTTCGGCGGGTCGCTTCCCCTTGACCCAGTCCGGCTTACATCAGTAATCGCCAAAGATAAGGAGATGCTGAAGGCGGCCGAAGCGGGAGACCCGGAAGGCTTTTATGCATATATTGCCTCTGAAAATGACCAACGGAACATCTGTGGGCTCCCTCCAATATATGCTCTTGGTAAGGCGCTGGAGTGTGAGGGAAGACTTATCGCTCATTCGCACTGGTACGATCGGCAGGAGGCCTCCGCCGTTACCTTCGCCGGCCTGACTTTCGCCGGGATTTGAAAGGATAGGGGTAGAATACGAACCGGGTCTTATTGTGGAGAATGCCGCATCGGAATAAGAATAGGGAGTACTCTATCCTCCGGCCCTTGTGAAGCGTCGAGGTCCCCGAGTTGGCTGTAAGGCGGATCGGCCTGGTTCAGGTCTTTTTACATTTATTGACAGCGGGGATATTACACTCCGGTCGAGCCGAAGCCTCCCTCGCCGCGAGCCGTCCGGTCCAGTTCCTCGACGGCCTGGATGTCGGCCGTTTCGACCTTCTGAATAACCATCTGGGCTATGCGGTCTCCCTTTTTAACGGGAAAAGGCTCCCGGCCGAGGTTGATCAATATGACCTTTACCTCGCCGCGATAATGGCAGTCGATGAGGCCGGGCGTATTTACGATGCTTATGCCATGACGGGCGGCAAGCCCGCTCCTCGGTTGCACGAAAGCCGCGTAGCCCCGGGGAAGGGCCATGGCGAAGCCGGTGCTCACCATGGACCTCTGCCCCGGTTCAAGCACCAACTCATCGGCACTGCAGAGGTCCAGCCCCGCGTCGTCCTCGTGGGCATAGGAAGGCAAGGATATCTCGGGATCGAGCTTCTTTATACGCAGTGTGACGCCGCCCTTGCCCGCCGCCGCGACCCGTTTCAATTTCAGCAAAGGCACGACATCATAGATGCCCCGGCTGGCGCACAACTCCCAGAGTTCCCTTCCTAGATCCCCGGGCTCTAACTTTTTTTCCATCAGGCAGCCTTCCATCTCTAATTCGAAGCGCCGCCCGGGCGGGAATTCATAGGCGATATAGAAAATGCCTTCTCCCAGATTATGGTATCCCGCTTCGGCAAGGTCGTAGCAACGGCCTTTCGGATTCAATATTGGCTCTTCTTGTCTGACGATGACCCTCACCGAGTTCTCCCGTATGAAGATGCGTGGAGGAGTCGAGCGATAATAGCACGGCATATAGACCACGCCAGGATAAGATTCCAGGATATTGGAGACCTTTTCATGCATGCCCTCCAATTGCCGATCCACATCGAAGACGTCATCATTTTTCTTGCGCTTTTTCATGATTTATCCATCCCCTACTCCAACATTGCGACGGCCCTCACCCAGCCGGCGCTGGCAGCCTTTATTTTTACCGGGAAGCAGGAAACGGTAAAACCGTGCGGGGGAAGTTGTTCGAGATTAGTCAGCTTCTCGATATGGCAGTAGCCCCTTTCAATTGAGGCGAAATGGCCCTCCCAAATCAGGGAAGCGTCGTGCGTCTCCCGGAATTCCTTGGCAATAAGCGGGAGTGGGCGGTCCCAGGACCAGGCATCCGTGCCGGCTATCTTGACGCCACGTTCCAGCAACCATAAAGTCGCCTCGCGGCTCATGCCGCAGCCCTTGAGGAGGTACTCCGGCCGGCCCCAATACTTATCCGCCCCGGTCATGACCAGTACGATATTCCCCTCGCTCAACTCGTAATCCATTTCCTTGAAAGCTGCCTCTACATCCGCCGCCATCACGCGGTAACCATCCGGATACTTCCGGAAATCCAAGACGACTCCGGGCCCCATGCACCATTCGAGCGGAACTTCATCGATGGTAAGCGCGGCCTTTCCCCCGTCCATAGTGGGATGATAATGCCAGGGCGCGTCGAGATGCGTTCCCGAATGTGTGGAGAGGGTGAGAATCTCGACCGCCCAGCCGACTCCTCCGGGAAGGTCCTTCTCCGGCTCTATACCGGGAAAGAAATCGGCCATCGATTGCGTTCCCGCCTCGTGGTTGACGTAGATTATCCTAGGGATCATGGCTTCGGGATCGGACGGTAGCCCGTCCTCGATGCTGATACTGAGATCGACGAATCGTTTCCCCATTATTATCTCCTCCTCCACGAAGCTGTCTTGCTGCTGATTACTATAAGACAAGGAAATCTCTGCATGCCAGTCTAATTATCTTAACAGTATTATCATGCCTATCCGGTTCACTTCCGATATGAAGGTAGCGGTAGCGGTCAAAAACCAGCCGGCAACCGAATATGAAGGGAGTAAACAATGAGCAGCGGCAACGGCAAGCGCTGGACCACAGGAAAGATTTTGGCCATCGTCATCCCTATCTGCGTCGTGGTGGCGGCCGTCGCCGTCACCCTGGTCCTGGTTCTCGGCAAGAACGACCAGAACCAGAACAGCCAGGCGGCGAGCAATGAGGAGATCCTGCAGGCTTACGAAGATATAAGCAAACAGGCGCAGGAAGCCATGGCCTCGATGCAGCAGCTCGAATCGCAGGATCCGACATCGGATCCGCAGGTATACGAGGAGCAGGTCTTGGAGACCCAGACAGAATTCGAAGAGCTTACGATCCTGGTTGAGGAAGCTGCGAACAGCGTTATCGAAGTCTCTGAGGATTACGCGGAGCTATATGCGGAATATGAGGAACTCTACAATTATATTGTCGATTACTACGCGTACGTTGACCAATTCACTCAGGAAGCCATCAGCCAGTTGCAGTACCTGGAATCGATCGTCCCGACTCTGGAAGAGATGCAGCAGCTCGAGGAACTGACCAACCGTCTGAAGAATCTTCCGGCAACCGGGCAATCAGGTGAACTCGCTTCACAGCTCAGCCAACGCTCGCAGAAAGCGCTGGCCGACCTGCAATCAACCACGCCTCCCAGCTCGATGGGCTCATATAGCAACAGCATGCAGTCCCTTACCAACCAGATCAACTCCCTTACGCAGCAAATGACCCAGGCACTCGCAGGCGGCAACAAGGCAAGTTTCAACTCTTTGGCGGATCAGCTGACCGCCTCTATCTCCCAGATAGATCAACAGCTTTCGGCAACGTTATCGGGAATAGTCTCGGGGTATACGGCCGCTCTCTCGCAGATGGCGGCATCCATCACTTCAGCCCTCCCCTAAGGCTACACAAAGGTGCCTGACACCTTTGTGTAGCTGATGCCTTTTGTAGGGTTAGGGGGTTATTTGGATGTCGAGGGAGGTTGCCTTGGCTTGCATGCGGTGTCGCGCGGGGATGCCGGTTGCCAGTTCGAAAATGCCTAGGGCCAGGCCGGCCAGATAAGCGGGAATCGAGGGGTTGGTGATACTGATGTTCATTCCCGTTTCATCCATTTCAAGCCTGGTAATTAATCCCATGCCCCTGATGGCGGCCAGCATGCGCAAGCCTTCGAACCCGCTTTCGGCTTCCGCCCTGCTCATGGCGGTAAGAGTATTTTCCCGCTCTATTTCCGTTATGGCTTCCATTACGCGATCGCCGAATTCATGAACCAGTTGCTGGAAGACGAGGATCAAACCTTGACTGCCGAACAATGCAATCCTGCGCCCGGTTTCCGTATCCCTTATGACACCGGTATCCAGATTCCAGGCGAAACGTTTCAGCTCCAAGGGACTTCCGCAGGACAGGCAGCGTTCGTACTCGATGTCGCCGCCCGGCTCGAG
>MELM01000044.1:39053-42737 GCA_001767605.1 Candidatus Solincola sediminis
CATTCGAAGAGGTCCTCCCCCATATGCTGGTCTTTCATGGTCATGTCGATCTGGTGTCTTCTGGCGTCCAGGGCTTGATAAGTAATCTCGACATCCCGTCTTTCAAGCACCTCGGCCGAGCCGCGGCAGTCTCCGCAGAAAAGGGGAAGCGAGTAAGGATCTTCTATGAATACCGTGACTCGTTCGGGGCGGCCTCTCTCCGGATATTGCCCCCCGAGCGTGATCTTGCCATATCCCATTAACAATCCTTGAGCTTCCACCCTCGATATTGCGCTTCGATATCCAAGGAAGTGAACCAGAAGATTCGTCCACCAGGGGAGGCTCGAGTGAAGAAAGGAGCGAGTGGCGTGACTCTTGGAAGTTATTACCAGCTCCCAGAGGTGCTCCAGAGTCACTCCGAGCACCTCCGACAGCCTTCTCCACAGGCGGTCGAGATTGTCGGACTCGAAGAGGAGCATGCGATGCCTGGGGTCGCCTTTCTCGGTGATGGTCCCATTGGAATTCCAGTTATGCGTTCTGGCGATTCCCAGCGGAATACCACACTCGCCGCAAGTGGCGCTGGTTTTCATCGGCAACCCTCCGATCAGATTCTCAAGCCCCGATGTAGGCTTTCCGGACCTCTTCATTGCCCGCCAATTCGGCGGCCGGCCCCTCCATGACAATGCTTCCATTCTCGAGAACATATCCCCTGGACGAGATGGCGAGTGCCATGCTCGCGTTTTGCTCGGAAAGTAGAATCGTCACGCCGCGGGTGTTTATGTCCACAATTGTCTCCATTATCTTCTTGACTATCAGGGGGGCCAGTCCGAGTGAAGGTTCATCGAGCAGCAGCAGCTTCGGCTTGGCCATCATGGCCCGCGCGATAGCCAACATTTGCTGTTCTCCTCCGCTCAAGGTCCCCGCATCCTGTGCGCTGCGCTCCTTCAGTATGGGGAAAAGATCATAGGCATCGTCCAAGCTTTGCATGATCTCCCGCTTGTCACGGCTTCGAGTATATGCCCCCATCACCAGGTTCTTCTTAACCGAGAGTTTTGGGAAGAGCCTTCGCCCCTCGGGGCAAAGCGATATGCCCATCCTCACGATTCTTTCCGGAGTCTTCTTTTGAATGGCCTGCCCTTCAAAAACGATCGAGCCACCGCTGGGCTTGATGAGGCCGCTGATCGTTTTGAAGAGAGACGACTTGCCTGCCCCATTGGCGCCCAACATGCAGACGAGATCCCCGGTGCCAACCTGAAGGGATACGCCGTTTATTACGGAATGACGTCCTATAGAACATGTAATATTTTCCAAATCAAGCAATGCACTCACCTAAATATGCCTCGATTACACCCGGATTCTCACAAACGGCCTGTGGATTTCCATCCGCTATCTTGACGCCGAAGTTGAGGGCCACAATGTGATCGGCCAGGTGCATGATCATCCTCATCTTGTGTTCGATTACACAGGCCGTTACACCCGAATCGCGGATCTTCTCGATCAGAGAAATGATTTCATCCGTTTCTCCCAGGCCGACTCCCCCGGTCGGCTCGTCCAGCAGAACCAACTTGGGCCGGCCGATCAAGGCAACGCCAATCGCCAATCGCTTCTGCGCCTCCTGCGGTATCGACCCGGCCGGCTTATCCGCATAATCCCCAAGGCCGGTAAAAGCAAGCGTCTCCAATACTCGCTGGCTGGTGTCCTTGCGCTCCCGGACCGACCTGGGGGTGTGGAATACACCATCCAGAATCCCCGAACGGGTGCGCATGCGATAGCCGATGACCAGGTTGACCCAAGTGGGCAGTTCCTCGAAAAGGGCCGTGGTCTGGAAGGTTCTGGATATTCCCTCGCGGGCGACATTGTGCGCTCTCCACCCGGTGATGTCCTTGTCATCGAGGGTCACCCGGCCTTCGTCCGGCCGCATCGCTCCGCCTATGACATTGAAAAGTGTCGTCTTCCCGGCTCCGTTGGGTCCGATGATTGCGGTGATGGTACCGGCGGGAATATCGAAATCCAACTTGTTAATCGCTACTAACCCCCCGAACCTCTTCGTCAGGCCCTCGATACGCAAGAGTGTCACTCGGCACCTCCTTTCCGCCCCATCGTTCCTTCGCCCATTCCCATAGTTTCTTGATACCGCCGACTACGCCCATGGGAAAATAGATGATGACGAATATAAGGATCAGGCCGAAGATCAAATAGCGGAAATCCCCCAAACTCTTTTCGAAGCGGCTCAGTAACCAATACAATCCCACCGCCCCGACCACCGGCCCGCCCAGGGTAGCGACGCCGCCGATGAGCAGATAAATAAGAATATAAAAAGAGGCGAGGTAGCTGGTTGCTTCCGGGCTCAGGTGCTGCTGTTCCATAGCAAAGAATACGCCGGCTAATCCGACCAGGAAGCAGCTGGCGGTAAAAGCGATCAGCTTTTCACGAAATGTTCTTATGCCCACAGCTTCCGCCAGGTTCTCGTTGCTCCTCACCGCAATAAGACTGGGCCCTGCAAGTGACTTCACTATCTGCCGCTCGATTAACATCACTAGAATCAGGAAGAAAAGAACCACGTAGTAGCGCACCCAGCGCTGACTCAAATAAGAAGGGAGGGTAATCGCTTGTCCCTGCACGCCTCCTGAAAGCCAGGTCCAGTTGAAAAAGACAACCAGGACAATAACGTTGAAACAGAGGGTGAAGATCGCGAAATACGGTCCTTTTGTGCGCAACGACGGCAAGCCGACCAGAAAGCCGATAAGGGCGGTCACCAGGCAGGTAATGGGCACCGCCAGCCAGAAGTTGATTCCTACTCGCTCGAATAAAATCGCAAAACAGTAAGCCCCTATCCCCATAAAAGCTCCATGAGCGAGCGAAGCCTGGCCGGTATAGCCGAGGATCAGGTTCAAGCTCAGGGCGGCAATGGCCCATACCATTCCCAAGGTAAGTATCGAGATATGGTTTTTACCCTTCCTCGACATATTCAAAAGCAACGGCAGGGCTATGGCAGCCGCCAGGACCAAGAGATAGAGGCCGATTTTCGCGTACTTCTTCATGTGGCCTCCCTACCTTTGAAGAGGCCGGTAGGCCGGATGGCGAGAATGACGATAAGTATCCCGAAGGCGAAGACGTCCTTGTAGGCCGAGGAGACATAAGCAATGGCCAGCGCTTCGAGAATGCCCAGGATATATCCGCCGAAAATAGCCCCCTTCATACTGCCCAGACCACCGATAACCACGATGACGAAAGCCTTGAGGATGAGGGTGCTTCCCATTCCGGGAGAGAGGAAGGCCAGCGGCGCCATCATGACGGCCGCCGCGGCGGCGAGTGCCGTCGCCAGGGCAAAGGTGAGGGCTGACATGCGGTTGACGTTGATCCCTACCATCGACGCTCCCTCGCGGTCTTGCGACATAGCCTCGATGGCCGTGCCCAGCCTGGTCCTCTTGATGAAGAGCTGGAGCAGCACTATGAAGAAAATCGCCCCGAAGATGACGATCAGGCGCTGCACTTCCATGGTCGTTCCCAGGAAATGTACGGTACTGTCGATGGGCTGGGGTACGCTCAGCGTATTCGGTTGTATACCCCCCACCAGTGATTCAAGAACAAGGATAAGGCCGATAGCCGCGATGAAGGAATTGATGCCCGGCTTGCCCCTGAGTGGTCTATACACGACGCGTTCCACGGCAACTCCGGCCACGGCGAGGGCGGCCATGCAGATGA
>MELM01000044.1:42811-52393 GCA_001767605.1 Candidatus Solincola sediminis
TGGCCGTGAGCAAAATGGGAAATATCCAGTATGCCGAAAATGAGCGTGAGGCCGAGGGCGACCATGACGTATTGGCTGCCCAATTGAATCCCAATAATTACCTGGCTTAAGAAAAAGGACAATCCGCGCTCCCCATCGGCAATCGCGTCAATTTCTTCTTAAAACGTTTATCGGGAAGCCCATCACGGACTTCCCGATAATCAATGCATTCTGATGTTTCAAATGTCTATGATTGCTTCCACCACTCGACCATCGCTCCCGGCTGGAACTCCCCATCCTTTACGAAGACGGGCGTCCCCGGCATAAGGAGAGCGCCGGTAGAATCGTTTATGCCCGAAAACGCCACCGGAAACGCATCGCCGGAGGTAACGGCTGCGTTGTTTTCCGCGAAGCCGGCCCGGATCGCTGTGAGATCGGTCACACTGCCCGCGTTTTTCATGGCTTCTGTAAGGATGTGGAATCCGGTATAACATATGGCCGCTTCCCAGGTGACCTTCCTCCCATACTGCGCCTGGAAGTCATCGGCAAATGTTGTCATGTATGGCCAATCGGCGGCACCCAGATCTACCGGTAAAACTCCAATGGCGCCTTCAATACTATCCATGCCTATCTCTTCTTCGATTACATCGAGCTTGGCTTGGTCGATGACAAGGAAACCACCGGTGAATCCCCTGTCACGAGCCTGCTTTATCAACAGTCCGGTCGGTTCCGAAGGCCCGCCACAGAATATGACCTGAGGATTCGCCGCAAGAGCGGCAGTCAGGTACGCACTGTAATCTGTTTCGGTATAGTAATTTGCCCTATTCTCGGCCACCACCGTTCCACCTGCACCGGCCCAGGCAGTCTTAAAACTGGAGCCCCATAGATCGCCGTAAGCCCCTGTAGTCTGCATGACGGCGACCCTGGTCCAACCCTGACCCATCGCTGTCTGTATGAAGGGCCTCATGTAAACCGAGAAGGGAGGCGGCAAGGTAACCATCAACGGATTAGGTGCATTTGCATAGAGGGGAACGCTGCTGTAAGCCATGATGAGGAATTCCTCACCACTAGTCGTATTCTTGGTAAGAAGAGGCGCAATTGTATTCGCCGTCGGGTCCCAGATGATACTAATCCCGTCTTCAAGAACGAAACGGTTTGTATTGGCTTGCGCCTTATCGGGTGTCATCTGATCGTCGGCCGATTCCAATGTGAAGGTATATGTAGTGTCACCGATTTTTATGCCGCCGGCGTCGTTTATCTTCTTTATGGCCATGTCCAGGCCGTCCCTGACGTCCGCACCGTAAGCGGCCCCGGGCCCGCTAAGCGGCGCTGTCAGCCCGATGACTACTTCCGCCTTGGTGCCTCCACCACAGCCGGTCAGGAAGACAGCTACCAATGATAGTGTCATCAAGCCGGCAATAGCGAAAATGAGAATTCTTTTCACCCGCATTTCTCAACAACCCCCTTACGGATCAAGTGGTTCCTCTTATTCAACGAATTAGCGAGCCTCTCATCACCTCCTTTTTGGGTTATCGCTCGCTCTTATTTTCCCCAGAACCGCCAGCCATTATCCTATTCTACGCCCTTGGCAGGCTGCCGGTCTTAGTAAAATATTCGATACAAGCTCAGCTTCTCCTGTTGAAAAGGGTTATACAAAAAGGTTACACATTGGGGACGGGTACGTTTGTTAACCCTTAACAAACGTACCCGTCCCCAATGTGTAACCCCTTCGTGCAGGCCTTTAACTGGTATAGGGCGCGGGTACCGACGCTTGTTGTTCCACTCTGAGGTTATCTTTTATGCAGGTCACGAGGACATCCATATCAAAGGGCTTCGAGAAATACCTGAGTGCGCCCGCTGCCAACGCCTTATCCTCCATGTCCTCCTTGGGGAGGGCGCTCAAGAATATAATCGGGATTGAAAAGGTTTTGGCCGAAAGCCTTAGCTTCTCTACGACGCTGAAGCCGTCGCCTGCCGGCATCTTTATGTCGAGGATGATGAGATCCGGCAGATCCTTATGTGCACGCATGACGGCGGACATGCCGTCGAAAGCGGTCGATACATAGAAACCCTCCGACATCAGGTTAACGCCGAGAATCCTCACCAGATCTTCATCGTCATCTACAATTAGTATTCGTTTCCTGTCCACTTTAATGGCCCCCTTCGCCTATTGTGTCTGGCCAATAACTTTCCGACATAGTTGGTATCGTTCTCTGGCCCTTATCGGCCCATCCTACTTATGGGTGATATTGGACGACCGGAAGGTAAGGGTCTTTTGCTGGGATTATGCTTAAGAACCGAATATGACACTAACGTTGCATGGAAAAATTCCCCTGCTGTTGATAGGGGGTATAAGCTTCGCTCTGGGGAACTGCCGAAAAAGTACCCTCGATCTTATCCAATGATGCGGAGACCTGTCCGGTCATTTGTATTTTGAGCGGAATCTGATTTTGATTGCCCAGCTTGAGCACCGCCTGTACATCAGCCGTGAAATCGGAAGTGCCCGACTGCCACTTGAACTCGCTGCCGGCTATCATAAATACCGAATCATAGTTGTCCGGCGCACTTATGGTGCCGTCCTTATCGAGGGTTAAATAGCAATTCTCAAGGCCGTAACTCGAGCCATTCATCTGGGTTATCCACTGGCCGTAGATGTCGCCGGAACTTTCTGGTGGCTTCTCATCGCCTCCCCCGACCGGCTCCGGAAAAGTAACCACGAGTCCCGGTGTCCCGCCGCCTCCCTGATCGGGATTTATGGTAATGGTCGGATTTTCCCCCTGCGAATTAGAGCCGCTCTGGTTGGATTGGCCGTTATTATCTTGAGAAGTTTCGCTCCCCCCGGAAGACGTCTCTTCTACGATCTCTTGTCCGCCCGATTCGGCCTTTGATTCATCCGCCCCCTTCGGGAGTGCGAGTGCAAGAACGATACCTATCAGCATGCCGATGCTTACCAGCGTTATCAGGATCTTGAGTCCTCGCGTCATTGTCTCACCTCGTTCATACAAAGGGTACAAAAAACCGCTTCTAACGGACTATTCGGGAGTTGCCCTATTAAAAGCTATTATAACACGCTCTTTTAGCTCTCAATGCCGGCCAGCCTCTTCGCATATTGCACCTTTTCCGGCAGGTTTCCCAGCCGGCTGATCATTATCCGCTGTGCCTGCGGCGAGCCCGCTCCATGGATACTCTCGGTTAAATAGGCAGCGGCCCCGCATCCCATGGTCATGTTTTCTATGAACTTTATGATTTTCATACGGTCCCGCGTCGTAACCCCGTCCTTACCCTGCAGGTATTTCTCAAGATAGGGGGCCACTTCCGGATTCTCGAAATCCTTCTCCGAGGGCATGGTCACCACGAGCCCTCCCGCTATATCCTGCAGGAGCCGCGATATCTCGAAGGGGAAGCGGGTCACGTTATGCTTGCACACATTGGCGAGGAGCGGATCCACCATGTAGCACCCCGAGGGAGTAGCGGCGCCCCGGCTGCTGCAGGCTATGCCGCATGAAAACAGCGTTTCGTTGAGGTGGATCATCTCGGTTATCTTATCCCTGACATGGCTTGCCCGCTCCACTCCCTGATAGGCGGCCGCCAGTTGGGCCGCTCCTATGAGCACGTCTCCCACACCGACCTTGCAGCCGCCATAGCTCTGACGATGGTAGGACGCGAACCTCTCCACCACCTTGCCGCTCTGGTCGACTTCACCGCACATGAAGACTCGCTCCCAGGGGATGAATACGTCATCAAAAATAATCAAAGCCTCCTGGCTGCCATAGCCGGGGTTGCCGACATCCATGGGGCTTCCCTCCATCTTTCTCGTATCCGACGGCTGCCGGCCCAGCACGAATGTGATACCGGGAGCGGTGGCCGGAACGGCAAATGAGACGGCGTAATCGCCCTCGTCTTCACGCATGGCGGTAGTCGGCATCACCAGGATTTCGTGAGAATTCAGCGCACCGGTTTGATGGGCTTTGGCTCCCCTCACTACGATCCCGTCCGGGCGCCGCTCGACGACGTGGACAAAGAGGTCGGGGTCGGCTTGCTCAGAAGGGCGCAGGTTGCGGTCTCCCTTGACGTCGGTCATCGCGCCATCCACAACCACATTCTCCTCCTGCACGAACCGGAGGTATTCCTTCAACCTCTCGTGGTACTCGGTTCCATGCTCCTGATCGCACTCGTGCGTTACGGAATACAGGGCATTGAAGCCATCCATGCCGACACAGCGCTGGAAACAAGTCGATGTCCTGCGGCCGAGCAGCCGCTGCATGAGGACTTTATTCACCAGATCATCGGTATCCTGGTGGATGTGGGTGAAGCGGCTGATCCTGCCGCCCCCGAGATGTGACTCGCAGAAAAGCAAATCTGCGGCATCTGCTTCATCGCCGACATTGTAGGTCTCGGCCATCGCATTCATCGAGGGCCGGATCATGGGATGGTCAACGGCGTTGTCGACCCTGTCCCCCAGGAGATAAATCTTCCTTTTCAGCTCGCGCATGCTTTCTATGTATGATTCGGCGCTATCGATTTTCATATCAAACTCCTCCTTTTCGAGTAGCTCTATCCATCTAGTTGAAAGTTTAACGCATGTGCGCGGAGGTCTGGAATAGCAGTTGACAACTACCTTGCGTTTTCACTTGCTTAGTAATCAACCTCCTTGTGCCGGTCCGGCCCTATAGGATGATTCCCGATTGAACGCACCCTCCACAAAGGGACCTTTTTCCCTTTGTGAAGTGGTACAATAGCCCGCAAGGAAAGGCATTATTTGGACGACTATCTCAAAGTGGATGCCATAACCGATATCCAAAAAAGGCTGCGCAGGGAACAAATGCTGAAGCGGCGGAAAAAGGCGTGCGTCGTCCTGGGCTTGGCCTTCCTGCTCGCCGGTGTCTTCCTTTTCTCTTCAATCGGTCCTTTGGGTTTCGTGTTCTTTCCCAAGTCCACGGCCATTTTGCAGGAGCAACCGGATGTACCCGATGAGAATCAGGCAGTCGTAACGGCAAAAGCAGGTCTCCTTGAAAAGGACTCCAATCCGGCCGCACCGACCATAGCAATCGTGGTCGATGATACCGGATCCGCGCCGGCAAACCTGGATAAATGGTTGGAGGTCGACGCTCCGCTCACTTTCGCCACAATGCCTTTCACCCAGGCGACCCACGAATTAGCGGAAACACTATATGAGGCGGGATACAGGATAATGATGCACATACCGACCGAAAACGACTCGCCGAACTCATTTTCCGCGACGGGGCAACTGACCGTCGGCATGAGCAGGGAGATCGTTTTTGCAACGCTTGATGACGATTTGGCTCAAATCCCGCACGTAACCGGCATCAATAATCATCAGGGCGGCAAAGGCTGCAATGACTTATCCCTCATGGCCTTCGAATGCGAATGGGCAAAAGGACGCGGGCTTTTCGTAGTGGACAGCGATAGCTCGACCGCAAGCAAAGTATCGAAAGCGGCAAACGGTCTTGGTATGCCCAGACGTTTGAACCAGCTTTTTATAGACCATCAAAATGAGCCGGATTATATCCGAAGCATCATGAGGCGTCTGGCCGATATAGCCCGGCGCAACGGAACCGCGATCGGCATCTGCCATTTCCATCGTCCTAATACCCCGACGATCGTCGGCGAAATGGTCGGCGTCCTCAAGGCCGAAGGAATCCATTTCGCCTTCGTGGAGGACATCTCCAATTAACCCTGGAATTCTAAAGAAAGCAGCCCATCCTTAAAGGGGAAGGCTTGATCTCATGATTAATGCCTGGAAAAGAATGCCATTATCACATCGGGTGATATTGGGAATCGTCTTCCTCTACTTCGTTTCCGCTGCCGCCGTTCATGTCATCTCCTGGGCGGGCCACACAGCACCCCTCAATATCGGCCTCGTGGCTCTCGCCATGCTCTCGATGCTCGCCATCTCCATCTGGCATTCAGCCGTAGTCAAGGGCATCAAGCCTACCATTGCCTTCTTCGCGATCGCCGTCGCCATAAGCTGGATCCTGGAATTCATCGGCCATAACAGGGGGTGGTTCTTCGGGTATTATCATTACACGGCTACCCTGGGGCCGTCGATCGGCGGTGTTCCCATCATCATCACCGTGACCTGGTCTTTTATCATCTACACAGCTTTTATGCTAATCGATTGGCTGTTGGGCATCGGTGGTGAGACAAGAGGCCGTTCGTGGTGGGGAAGGACCTTATGGTCGGGCTTGGTCGCCGCCGCCACAGCCACGCTGGTGTGTGCCTGGGATCTTATTGTCGATCCAATTGCAACCTCGGGAGTCTGGTGGACGGCGGCCGGTAAAGATCCCTGGTGGTACTGGTTCTACGGCGGTCCCTACCTCAAGGAGCTGCCCGGGAAACCAGGCTTGGGCATGACCGGGGTTCCGGTCGGCAATTTTGTAGGCTGGTGGCTGGCCCCTTTCTTCATAGTCTTCATCTTCGGCCTGTTCTTTCAGAAACGAAACAGGGTCAACGGCAGCTTGATCAACTCGTTGCCTTTATTTGTATATTTTTACATCTATATTGCGCTCATCCTGGTGGCTTTGGAGATGAATTGGTCCTTCAACGGCTTTAATCAAGTGGCCTTGATAGGCACCTTCACCATGCTACCGGTGATACTCGTATCTGCAATCAAGTTGGCGTTTGAATATACATGATGTGGAAGGAGTTGAAATGGATCTGGTTGAGAAATTGGATCACGTCGCTTTTGCTGTAAAGGATAAGGCAGCGGCAGCGCGGTTTCTTACATCCGTATTCGGAGCCCGCGAAGTCATGGATATGGAATGGGAGGGCTTTCGCTTCGCCTCGTATCTCTGCGGTTCCGGCAGCATGCTCGAATTGATTTACTCGCCTGAGCCCGATCATTTCATAAACCGTTTCATAGACAGGCACGGCGAGGGCGTGCATCATTTGACCTTCAAGGTGCGCGATATCAATGAGATGATTCAGCACTTGAAGGGCCATGGCTTGAACCCCTTGGGTGTTGAAACATCAAATGAACTCTGGAAGGAATGTTACCTGCATCCTCGCGAAGCCATGGGCTCGGTGATTCAATTCGCCGAGTTTCCTGAAGAGGAGTGGGTAAAGATCTGGGGCGGGAAATAGGCGCTTCTAGATGCGATCTTCTCGACAGCTTTAGGTGAAATAAGGGGCTCCTGCCGGCCCGGGATGACAGGGACGGGTGGAAAATACTTAGCTTGGTTTTATTTCCATCCGCAATATATCATCCGCTGATAGTTCCCATTCAACGTTTGATTCCACATCGAAAGTCATCTCGAAGAGCCCCTGTATCATGCCCACTGTCATCAGGTGCATACAGGGATAATCGAGCCGCAAAGAAAGCCCTTCCCTGCCCGTCTTCAATTCCTTGAGATCCCCCATGCCCCTCAATGCGAGCTGCTCGCGAAATTGCTCTTTATTGGCTAATTCCTCAACCTTATGGAAGCCCGTCTTGGTGAATCGCTTCTGGGATTCGATGACAGCGGCGGGTATGCTTTCTCCCAACTCCGCTTGCAGTTCCTCGAAGATGGGATCGATGACGGTAGGGTGGATAACACCCATTCGCCTTCCATTGGAAGCGCTCCGGATGATGCCCGTCTCCGAATCCCACTTGAACTCGGCAAGAGCAGTTGGCGCTCCGCAACCGGGACACCTCTCGAATTCTATCTCGCCATCGCGATGCTCGTATTCCTTACGCTCCAGCCTGCCCCTCAATCCCTGCGAAACCTTCGCCACTCCGGCCGTCATTTCATATTTCGTGGGGCCGAGCTGCTTGTAGCTCAGGTTAGTGTATTCCCGCTCTACGACCGCCTCGCATCCACCTGCGATATCGCCTAAGGCCAATGGCAGGCAATGAGTGTCATAACTCAATACCGTTATGTAATCTTCGTCGTCTATTTCATAGCGGTAATCGACCGGCTCGTAGCGTCCAAGACCATTGGTTATGTTGGTTATTATGACGGCATCGATAATGGGATCGAGCGAAATTTCATGCTTCTGAACCATATCCTTGATTTCACGCGGGATGATGGGAGTAAAATAATCTCTCGTCCCCTTGCGTTCAACGTCGATTATGAAGCGCTCGATGGGTACACCAATCATCTCCGCGACGCCTTCATAGACCGGATCGAGATTCTCGGTCTCGGCAAATGCCATCCTCAGTTTAGGATCACTCTTTGAAACAATCACCCCACTGTTCAACCACAGGTGCTCATCAGCTATCTGCTGCGCGATATTACACTCCGGGCAGCGAGCGATGTCTACCATTTCTTTCCTTTCCCTTGGGCATGCCCTCATGATTCTTTTCGGATGCGATGAGAGGTTTCCTTTAGCATTGCATGAATGCGCGGACATGGGGCGCAGCCGCGGATTTTAACAGATGCGGGGGAAATTTTCGCCGGAGGGCATACGGACCACGCGATGGGAGCCGAGGGGGGTGAGAATGCTTACCTCGCCTTTGCGTCCTTCCAGGACTTTTCCGATGACGGCCGCATCCTGGCCGAGGGGATGAAAGCGCATGGCCGCGAGCATAGGGCCGGCGTTATCTTCAGGCACTGCAGCCACAAACTTGCCCTCATTGGCAAGCAGCATGGGATCGAGGCCCAACATCTCACAGACGCCCCTTACACCTTCCCTCACGGGGATGCTCTCTTCCGACAGCTCTATCGCTATCCCCGATCCTTGGGCCATCTCCCTTAGGACGGCGGCCAGGCCGCCCCGGGTCGCATCGCGTAAGGCATGAATCGTGCCCGCCTGCTGCATCCTCTCAACCAGGCCGTAGAGAGGGGCGCAGTCCGAATCGACTGCGACTTCGAAGTCGAAACCCTCTCTTTCGCTTAAGACCGAGGTCTCGTGGTCTCCTATGAAACCATTCACGATCAGCACATCGCCTGGTTCGGCGCCCTTGATCGAAACCTCGCGCCCTTCCGGAATCACGCCTATGCCGGAGGTGTTTATATATAGAGAGTCCGCCGCTCCCCTCTCCACGACCTTGGTGTCGCCGGCCACGATCTTCACTCCTGCTTCCTTCGCCCAAAACGCCGCCGACTCGAGCACTTTTTGCAGCACCCCGAAAGAGAGTCCCTCTTCCAGTATTAAGGCGAGGGTTAGGTACAGTGGCCGGGCGCCCCGCATGGCGAGGTCGTTCGCGGTTCCACATACGGCGAGCTTACCGATATCGCCGCCCGGGAAGAAGATGGGCTTCACTACAAAGGAATCCGTGGTGTAAGCGAGTCGCGTGCCGGGCAGGGACAGGGCCGCCGCATCCTCGGGTTCGCC
Organism: Candidatus Solincola sediminis; assembly: GCA_001767605.1. Lineage (GTDB taxonomy): Bacteria > Actinomycetota > Geothermincolia > Geothermincolales > RBG-13-55-18 > Solincola > Solincola sediminis. The sequence continues at coordinate 52,067 of MELM01000044.1, forward strand.
GGCCTGGTCGATCAGCGGAAAGACAATTTCTTCCAGCAGATCGAGCATGCGCGAGCCGCCTCCCCCGTGCGCCATGGCAATCACACGGTCGTCCACCTAATCACAACCTTGTTGATGTTGAGGCTCGACCCCATTGTCAACTTGTTGATGTTGAGGCTCGACCCCATTGTTAACAACCCCATTGTTATCTGTGTAGTCGTAGAGGTAGTAGGAGGCGCAGGTGCCTTCGGTGGACACCATGCAGGGGCCGAAGGGATTGTCAGGCGTGCAGGACCCGGCGAAGAGGGGGCACTCTGCGGGTCTTATCTTTCCGCATAAGATTTCGCC
>MELM01000044.1:52419-67666 GCA_001767605.1 Candidatus Solincola sediminis
TCCGCCGGTTGGATAATCTTTGCTACTAGGGATGCGGCGTCGCGAGCTGTAAATTCTTCCCGCAACCGCAGGCCGCTTCCCGGTATAACGCCCAGCCCCCGCCAATCGGCGTCGGCGGGCTCGAAAACCCGGTGCATTATATCGAGGGCTTTGGGGTTGCCCTCCGCCCTTACCACCCGTGAGTACTCCACGCTCAGGCCGGCTCCATCCCGGCGCATAACCATCAGCTCGCATATGGCCTGAAGAATATCTACCGCTTCAAAACCGGCGATCACGCAGGGGATGCCGTAATCCTCGGGCAGGAAGGTATAGGCATTGGAACCAAGGACTGCGCTGACATGTCCGGGAAGGATAAAGCCGTCTATGTTAAATTCTTCCATTTCGACCAGGGCTTTCAGGGCGGGAGGCACGAGTTTATGCAGGCTGAGCAGGTGGAAATTATCTATGCCTCTTTCCTCTGCCATCAGTACCACCGCCGCCACCGCCGGCGCCGTTGTCTCAAAACCGACCCCTAAAAAGGCGACCTGCTTGTTCGGGTTGGAAACGGCGATTTCGAGGGCGTCGAGGGGCGAATAGACGATCTTCACCGCGGCCCCTCTCGCCGCCGCCTGGCTCAGGGTTCCGGCCGGTCCGGGCACGCGCATCATGTCCCCGAAGGTGGCGAGGATTGCATCGGGGATTTCGGCCAGGGCCAGCGCAAGACCTATATCGGCGGCGGACGTAACACAGACCGGGCAGCCGGGGCCGGAAACCAATTCGACCTTGGGCGCAAGCAAGGGCCTCAAGCCCGCCTTGGATATGGCCATAGTGTGGGTTCCGCAGACTTCCATAAAGCGCGCATTGAAAGGGAATTCGGCAATCTTGTCGAGCTGCGCTTGGAGAAATTGAGGCGAGCGGAACTCGTCGACGTATTTCATGTGGTTCCGTCCAATTTTGCTATTTCTTCGAAGAGTTCGAGGGTTCTCCGAGCCTCGTAAGCATTGATCTTCTCTATAGCGAATCCAGCGTGAATGAGAACATAATCTCCCAATCCCGCCCCATCCACCAACATCAGGCTTACCCGCTTTTTAACGCCTCCGATTTCGACGAGCGCGGAATCATCCTCTCCTAATTCAAGTACCTTGCCGGGAATTGCTAAACACATTCGATCCTCCGAGATTCATCAAATATAGCTTCCATTTGTTGCAGTGACGTACCTTCACAAAAGTGCCTGACACCTTTGTGAAGGTACTTCGATTTGCGGTGACGGGCGGCAACGCTCGGCCGCCACCACCGCCTGGCCCAGTGAAATTCCGCCGTCGTTGCAGGGAACACGATGGTGCAGATAACACTCCAACCCGGCACTGGAAAGACCTTCCAGCACCATCGAGGTAAGGAGTTCGTTTTGAAAGACGCCGCCGGAGAGCGCAATCCGCTCGAGCCCGGTCTCCTCGCTCAAGCGGGAGCACGTTTCAACAATGGCGGCCGTAAGGGTCGTGTGGAATCTTCCTGCTATCTCGGCCATTTGGGCTTTTGAAGCGACATCATCGATCAAAGCCTTGAAAAGGGGACGTGTATCTATCTCCAGGAGGCCGTTCGACTCAAGCAAGTGATAGGGATAGCGGGAAGACATCCTCTTTGCTACAGCCTCCAATTCGCATGCCGCTTGTCCCTCATACAGTGCTTTATCCCTCAAGCCGATGATGGCGGCTGCGGCATCGAACATGCGGCCTGCGCTCGAGGTGAGGGGACAATTGAAGCCGCTGCGCAACTGCGCGGCCAGCTCCTCGGCAATGCCATCGCTTTCGCCCACCTCCCAGAGGACGCCGGCTGCCATTCGCGAAATATCGCTTATGCATATCTCGCCGCCGGGCATGAGATAGGGCCGGAGCCGCGCCGCTCGCCTGAAGTGAGCGCGATCAGAAAAAAGAAATTCCCCGCCCCACACCGTGCCGTCCTCGCCGTAGCCGGTGCCGTCCCAGGCGACTCCGATGACTTCCCCTTGTATATCGTTATCCGCCATACAACTGACTATATGGGCGTGATGGTGCTGAACACCAATGCGGGGAAGCGACGACTCCATCGCCAGGCGGGTGGTCAAATAGTCGGGGTGGAGGTCATGGGCCACGACCTGCGGATCGAGACGAAAAAGGTGCTGCATCGCATCCCGGGCTTCCTCATAGTGGCTCAGCGCCTCGCCGGTATCCATTTCCCCGATGTGCTGGCCGATAAAGGCATGGCTTCCCCTCAGGAAACAGAAAGTATTCTTGAGTTCCGCTCCCAAAGCAATTACTTCGGTAGTGTAGGTGTCTTTTAACTTTACGGGATAGGGCGCGTAGCCCCGGGCCCGCCGCAGTGGATACTCGGCGCCCGCGAATATCCGGCTCACCGAGTCGTCATACCTTATCAGGATGTCCCGGTCGTGCAGGAGGAAATAATCGGCGATTCCTGCGAGCCTTTCCAGCGCTTCCAGGTTGTCCTTGCAGATGGGCTCGGAACTCATGTTGCCGCTGGTCATCACCAGCGGAATGCCTGCTTCTCGCAGAAGCAGGTGGTGGAGCGGGGTATAAGGAAGGAAGACGCCCTGGTGTTCGAGCCCCTCGGCCACTTCCCGCGATATGGAATTATTTATCTTTTCATTGAGCAACACGATAGGGCTCCCCGGTGATGCCAGGAGCCTGGCCTCTTCCTCGCTCACCCGGCAGATCCGCCTCGCTTCCTCGAGGCCGGAAACCATGACGGCGAGCGGCTTAGAGTAGCGCCTCTTCCTCTCGCGCAATCCCGCGACTGCCTGTCCGGAAGTCGCATCGCAGGCGAGCTGAAAACCTCCCAAGCCCTTTATAGCAACGATCTTGCCGTTCCTCAGCAGTTCAGCCGCAAGCTCTATCGGATCCCCCGCAATTTCCGACCCCCCGTCATCCCCAAGCCAGAGGCGAGGCCCGCATTCCGGGCAGGCGTCGGGTTGGGCATGGAACCTGCGGTTGGCAGGATCATGATACTCTTCCTCGCAGCGCTCGCACATCTTGAACCCGGCCATGGTGGTCATCGGCCGGTCATACGGCGTATCCTCGATTATCGTAAAGCGCGGCCCGCAATTGGTGCAGTTGATAAAAGGGTAACGATAGCGACGATCATTCGGATCGAAGAGCTCGGCCAGGCAATCGTCGCAGGTGGCGAGATCCGGCGAAATTAGGGTGGATGTTCCCGCTTCACGCAAGCTGCTCGATATTGTGAAGTCTTCCACTTCAAATGCTGGTAATTCCTTCCAGCTTATATCCTCGATCCAGGCCTGAGGTGGCGCTTGCTGCGACAGGGCTCGTATAAAACCCCGCATGCGCTCACTGCTCGCGGCGGCCCGGATCCTGACGCCCTCGCTGGTATTGGTCACGTTTCCCTTGATGCCATAGTTTCCGGCCAGCCGGTAGACGAAAGGTCGGAAACCCACGCCCTGCACTATTCCCCGGACTTCGATGAGCCCGTATTGCGGTTCATCTGGGAGCATTTATCTCCTCCAGAACGAGGTTGTAGATCCGCGGCAGGACCTCTCGCACTTCCTTCGACAGCTCCATGCCCATGGCCAGGCTCTTTACCTGTACGGCGATAATGGTTATATGTTCCGGGCACTGGTCGAGCAACTTGGCGGCAGCTATCAGATCGTAGAGGCCCAGGTCGTGAACAGAGAGCGGGGTCTTGGGCCGTTCGAGCACTTCCTGGGGTGAGAAACGGTAGATAGAGCCGGGCTCATCCCCTACATCCATGGCATCGATGAAAATGGCATGCTTCGCGCCGTCCAGCCAGGTGAGGAGGTCCAGGCTATAGACCCCTCCTTCGACCAGGATGACGTTGGCCGCCATCCTCTCCTGCAGGTACCTTATGGTATGAACCCCTACGCCGTCGTCGCCCTGCAGCGCATTACCGATGCCGATTATCACACAGTCTTTCATTATCTCCATCCCGCGCATCTCTGTGCCTAATAAATACATATAGAGTGTATGAGGGGCGGCCCCCAAATCAAGGCCGCCCGTGTGCGCTATCAATAGTCGCTTACTTTACGTTTTCTCCGGAGCGGACTTGGCCGCAGGCACCGGCTTCGATTTGGGAAGGATCGGGAGTTTACTAAACAATGGATTGGTCACTTCCCCAAACCTGGGTTGCGCAATATACCTGTCTATTAACAGGGTCAGCGGGTTCCAGATGATTATGGCGAGGGCCACTCCCTCCGGCCTGGCGCTCCAGAATCTCAGAATAAATATGGTAACTCCGATGCCGATGGCGAATATCCATTTACCCCGCCGCGTCACCGGGCTGGTCACCCAGTCGGTAGCCATGAAGAAGGCGCCGAGAAAAAGGCCGCCCCCGAAGAGGTTATCTACGGGGTGATACCAGGTTACCAGGGTGAGCAGGAAGAAAGCGCCGATAATCCCTGCCGGGATGCGCCAGTCGACCGTGCCCTTGTATATGAGATATAGCCCTCCGAGAAGGATCAGGAGAATTGAAATCTCGCCTATGGTTCCGCTCTTGAGTCCAAGGAAAAGCCCGCCGACATTAGGCCTGCCGCTCGATGTTACCCAGGTGCTCCCGACCGGAGTCGGTCCGGTGACGATGCCGGGAAGCAGCCTTCCGGATTTGAAAAGGGAAAGCGGCGTCGCGGCGGTAACCAGGCTGGTAGAATTCCCGGCCAGAGTTTTATAAACCACGCCCGATGAAACGTTGTTGTTGATGCTGGTGGCAACCGGGCTGAAAAAGCCCGTCGTCTTCCAGAAGAAGGGCCTCGCGTAGCGCTGCGAGTAGACGGCTAGAGGCGAGAAAAAGAGCACCACCCTGGCGAAGATAGCCGGGTTGAAAATGTTCTTGCCCAGGCCGCCGAATAGCTCCTTGGCGATCACCACCGCGATGAAGGAGCCGATCGCAACCACCCATAGAGGGGTGGTGGGCGCAAGCAGGAAGGCAAATAGAATCGCCGTGACCATGGCGCTGCCGTCGCTTAATGTTACCGGGCGCCTCATGATCTTTCGCATCACGATTTCGGACAGGGCCGCCGTTATGCAGCTTACCGCCAGAATGTATACGACATTGAAGCCGAATATGATTATGGCCCAGATGCCGAGGGGCGCCAGCGCAACCAGGACGTTCCTCATCCCGCGGCTTATCGTCTCATCCCTCCTGTGCAAGTGAGGGGAGACGGTGACTTGCATCGTATCTGCCATTTCCATCATCTCCCTCTTATCTCTTTCTCAAGGCCGCGATTTCGGCCTTGGCTTCACGTGCGTAACTGACATGGGGAATGTAGGCCGGGCAGACGAAGGAGCAGCAACCGCATTCGAAGCAGTCGAGGGCTCCGGACATCTCCGCCTTGTCCCATTCTTCCCTCTTGGTGTACTGCACTATGAAATTAGGCAGGAGGAACATGGGGCAGGCGTCGACACATTTGCCGCAGCGGACACATTCCTGCTCTATACCGACATCGATGGCATCAGCCGTAAGAACGAGAACGCCGGAGGTGCCTTTCACTATCGGAGCCGATGCGTCCTTTTGCGCCCAACCGGTCATGGGGCCACCCAGGATAAGCTTGCCCGCTTCGCCCCGGAACCCTCCACAGAAGTCGACCAAGGTGGAAATGGGCGTGCCTATTTTCGCGAGCAGGTTGCAGGGTTGCTTGATGCCCGGTCCGGTGATGGTGAGTACCCTTTCATAGAGGGGCTTTCCCCAGGCCGCCGCCTCGTAAAGTGCGAGGGCTGTGCCCGCATTCTGGACCAGGCAGGATACCTCGGAGGGCAGTTTTCCGGGAGGTACCTTGCGGCCGGTCAGGGCATATATAAGCATTTTCTCCGCGCCCTCGGGGTATTTCACTTCGAGGACCTCAACGCTGACGCCCGGCTCACCCTCGGCTGCTTTCCTCACCTCGTCCACGGCGTCCATCTTATTAGCCTCGATGCCCACTATCCCGCTCTTGGCGCCGACCGCCTTCATAAGCAGCTTGACCCCCGACACCAGGTCGGAAGCCCTCTCCAGCATCAAGCGATGGTCGCAGGTGAGGAAGGGTTCGCACTCGCAAGCGTTGATTATTACCGTGTCTATGGCCTTATCCTGGGGCGGAGCCAGCTTGACGTGGGTCGGGAAGGCAGCTCCTCCCATGCCGACGAGGCCCGCTTCCCGGGCGATCTCTCGCACCCGGTCACCGGTCACGGCATCCAGATCGGCGCCGGCCTTCTTTTCGAATTCGGGCTGTTCGGGAGCGGATTCGATGATGACCGCCTTCACCATGGCGCCGGTGAAACCCGTGATCTCGGTTATCGACTTCACCGTGCCGGCGACCGAGGAATGCACCGCGGCCGAGACGAAAGCTTCCGAGCCGCCGATCTTCTGGCCAACCGTTACCTTGTCGCCAGGACTCACCAGCACTTCGTTGGGAGCGCCGATGTGCTGTGACAGCGGGATGATCACTTCCGCCGGAACCGGGGCGGCCTTGATCGGCTGCGATGAGGCCATTTCCTTGTTGTAAGGAGGATGGACACCGCCCTTGAAGGTCTTGTGATCAGTCTTTATCGCCAATCAGGACACCCCCTCTCCACTTCGCGCTGCCCGCAGTCTGGGGAATCTAGGCGAGACCGCCCACCTGGCATAGACATAGATGATATTGATGAGCAGCACCGCCCACAGGGTGATTTCGAAATATCTGTAGGTGTTGGCGATGCCTCCCAGCCCGGATGCCAACCATCTAGCCCAGCCCAGCGGATAGTAGGCGGCGAAGGTGAGAAGAAACCACCAGATCGAAAACAGTACCAGGAACAGCCGGAACAACTTCAGCGGTTCATTCCAGCGTGTGTTCCCGGGTTTACCCAACATCGAGTAATACAGATAGATTATGGCGGTGAGGATCACCGTCCAGACCGCTATGATTCCCAGGTTCTTGGCGAAACCCATCTGCCACGGATACCTCCCTCCTGAAAGGAAGGGATGGAGCAAGTTGAACCCCGCGTAAATGGATACGGCGAGGGCGCTCAGGTATAAGGCATACATGACCTTCACCGGCCCCGGGATGTAGATTCGTTCTTTCATCCCATTACCTCCAATCACACTACGCGGAATTTCTTGACCCCGTTATGCTCCGGGTGAATCACGTGGATCGCGCAAGCCAGGCATGGATCGAAGGAGCGTATGGTGCGCACCACGTTTATGGGATTATTAACGTCGGGGACGGGAATTCCTATCAGAGAAGTTTCGATAGGCCCACGCGTGCCGTCCTTATCCCTGGGTGAAGCATTCCATGTCGTAGGCACCACCGCCTGGTAGTTACCGATCTTCTTATCCACGATGTGGATCCAGTGTCCGAGAGCCCCGCGCGGTCCTTCCACAAGGCCCCGGCCGTAGGAGTCACCCGGCAGGTCCTTCTTGTCCCAGATGTTTCCATTGATATCCAGCTGGTCCAGCCATTTGTCCATCTCGTCGGCGATCATCTTGCATTCGATGGCGCGGGCGGCATGGCGAGGAAGGATGCCGAACTGGAACGGAGGTGTACTAAGCAGATTCAGCTGAGTCGCCAGATCGACGAGCATCTTAGGCTTCATAACCAACATCCTCGCCAGCGGCCCCACTTCCATGGGCTGGCCATTATATCTCGGTGCCTTGAGGAACGTATATCCGTTTGTCTTATCGACTTCCGGCTCGGTCTTTCCGTTCCTCGGATTGAGGCCCTCGGTCGAGTCTTCATACCAGGAGTACGCCACCGATTCCGTTATCTGGTCTTCGTCGAAATCCTTCACGTTCATGATGTCGCCGTTGGTGATTACGCCGCGCTCCAGGAACTTCACGTTGCCCTTCGAGTCCTGATCGAAACCGCCGTAAGCAAGGTAATTGCCGCCCGAATCTCCCGCCGTGAGGAAAGGAGCGTAGGCGGAGACGCCGGCCACGGTGAGGATATCCTGGATGTATATCCTGTCGATCCAGTCGCGCAACTCGGCCAGGCGGGAACGGAACGCGGCCACATTGGAAATGGTGGGTTGTTGTGTTACCCCGCCCGGGATGGTGCCCACGAAACTGGGCATCCGACCGTAGAAAATGGTGAGCATCTCGTGTGCTTTTTTTCGCATCTCCAGTGCCTGTATGTAGTGATTTACCAGCGTTGTAGCCAGCGTGGGGTCACTCACGTAATCGTTCGACTCATAGCGCGGCAGGAGGGGATAGGGATCGTTCGCCGCAACCAGGCCGGCGATCTTGCCCTTTATTTCCTGCAGCACCGGGTCGTTGCCTGAGTAGTTAAGGACCGCTGTCACGTCGACATAATCCAGGGCGGCCAGATGATAGAAATGCAGGATGTGCGACTGGATGAAGTTGGCGCCCAGCGTCAGGTTGCGGATCAGCCTGGCGTTGTCGGGCAGGTTGACACCCAGGGCGTCATCGAGTGCGTACGAGGATGCCGTTCCGTGGACCAACGGGCAAACGCCGCAGATTCGCTCGGTCACCTGCTGCGCGTCCCAGGGGTGCTTGCCTTTGAGTAGCATCTCTATCCCCCGGAACATGGTCCCCGATGACCAGGCGTCCTTGACGACTCCGTCCTCTATCTCCACATCCATGCGGAGGTGGCCTTCTATGCGGGTTACGGGGTCAATGCTTATCAGTTCCGCCATTATTCCTCACCACCCTCCTCCTTCTTGCCCAGCTGTTTGTAGAGATAGTGCCCGCCTATGCCTGCGGCTGTCGCTCCGGCGGCTATCCAGCCCAGAGTATCCGGAAGCGCTGATATCCCCGCGAAGTGGATATCCGGCAGGGGCTCATAGAGAGGCGAGAGGTTCTTATAGAATGCGGGTTCGGCGCAACCGTGGCAGGGAGCATTTGCTCCCACGCACCAGTTGACCTTGGAGTTCCAGCGGCGGATGGGACAATCGGCGTAGGTAACCGGCCCCTTGCACCCCATCTTGAACATGCACAGCTTCAAATCGGGGTCGTTATCGTTCCAGTCCTCGAGGAAGAGTCCGGCATCGAAGGAAGCCCTTCTCTCGCAGTTCTCATGGATCAGTTGGCCGAAGAAAGCCTTAGGCCGGTTGTGCTGATCGAGATCCGGCACCTTCTTGTTGATCAGGTAATCGAGTATGGTTCCTATGAACCAATCCGGATGGGAGGGACAACCACCGATGTTGATCACCGGCTTGCTCTTGTCGATCTTCGCAACGTAATCGATTACTCGCGTAGTGCCGGTGACGCTTTCGTTGGCGGCCGGTATGCCCCCGAAGGATGCGCAATTGCCGTTGGCGATTATCGCCGCCGCGCCGGGTACCAACTCGTTCATCCAGGCTTCGATCGGTTTGTCCTCGCGGCGTTGCCGGCCGTTGAGGAAGGGCACCATTTTGTCCTCCAGTCCGAAGGTGCAATAACGGCCGTTCTCCTTGGTTGGGATGGGTCCTTCGACAACCAGCACGTACTTGCCGCTCAAATCCTTCATCGTGTCCTCGATTACCTTGGTAGCCACATCTCCCGCAGCCGCCATCACATTGGGCTGGTAGCGCACGGACAGCTTGTCCAACACCAGCTCCGTTACCATCGGATAGTTGGTATTGAGAAAGGAAACCGAGCAACCGGTGCAGTTCTGCCCCTGGATCCAGATCACAGGGGGCTTTCCGGAGGCCAACTCCTCTAAGGCTCTGGCGATTTCCGGAACCATGGCTTCGCTCAGGCCGAGAAGGGCCGCCGTGGCGCCGGCATATTTCAAGAATTGGCGCCTGCTTACTCCTTTAGATCCCACGGACTCTTCACCTCCTAGTCGATTGAACGAGAACTAAGAATAGAACGCCCAAGGGTTAATTGGCTCCATGAGGATCCGTATCTCGGGCGGGATATTATCTGCATCCATTTCTTCCAATCGGTTACCTCTTGCTTTGGTCGGCGGCCCGGCTGTTTTACCGGAAAAAAAACGACAACCCGGACTTTGTCCTAAGACATGCCGTGAGGTTGCCTCCCACTTTTTCTAACAAGAAAGGGCCCTAAGGAAAACGGGCCGCGATAAGATTCTTTTCCCATGGCCACCACGAATGCTCTAGATATTTCTGCGTACTAAATATGACTGTTATTCCCTTGCTTTGCGGCCAATGAACATCGGAATTCTCGTGCGGTTCCAATTCTTTGCGGTTGCGTTGCATTATAAGAAAAGGTTTTCAAGAATGCAACTTCTTTGCTGCCGAATAGGATCCGTTGTTGTTGTTGAGATGTTTTCCGGCTTATCGATTCTGGGAACCATAAGCTTAACAGCTTCGCAACGGGAGGGGTATCGGAAAGGAGAGAGGTGGAAATGGGCGGTCAAAGGCGGTTGGTCGTTATCGGTGGAGTCGCGGGAGGAGCGACGGCGGCATCCAAGGCCAGGCGCTGCTGTCCGGATGCGGTGATCGAAATCTACGATCAGGACAGGCATATATCTTACGCCGGCTGCGGATTGCCTTACTTCCTGGGCGGCTTGAGCCCGAACTGGAGGAAAGTCATAGCCAGGGAGCCGCAACAATTCAAGGAGCGGCAGTACATCAATGTGCACCTGCGTCATCGTGTAGAGGCTATCGATGTGGACAACAAGGCGATCAGTATAACCGACCTCGAGGCTGGTAAGAAATTCCGGCGCGAATATGACACGCTGATAATGGCGACCGGTGCGGTTCCCATAATGCCCAACGTCCCCGGAAAAGATTTGGAGGGCGTCTTCGTCTTGCGCACGCTGAGCAATGCCCTCGAGATAAAATCCTTCCTCGACCTCAACCCTCCCGGGAAGGTGACCATAATCGGTGCCGGTTCCATTGGACTCGATATGTGTGAAGCGCTACGTCGTTTCGAAATAGAAGTGGACCTGATAGAGGCGGCCGATCACGTCCTGCCACATCTTGAGGCGGGAATGTCCGGGCACATCAGGCAGCACGTCGAACAAAACGGGGTCACGGTGTATCTAGGCAGCGAGTTGCGAGCGATGGAGGGAAGCAACGGCAAGGTCAAAAAGGTGATTACGTCCGGGGGAGACATCGAAACTGACATGGTACTCGTTTGCATCGGGGTCGCTCCCCAAACCGAGCTGGCAAAGCAAACGGGCATCGAACTGGGCGCCAAGGGTGCAATAAAGGTCGACGGGTATATGAGGACCAGTAAGCAGGATATCCTCGCCTGCGGCGATTGCGTCACTACTTACAACTATGTATCGGGGAAAGAATCCTGGATCCCGCTCGGTTCAACCTCGCGCAAACAGGGGAGAACCGCAGGGAATACTTTCGCCGGAACCGACTATCCTTTCCCCGGTGTGCAGGCTACTTTTATCACAAAGGTTTTTGATATGACTGCCGGGAAAACCGGTATTACATCATCCGAGGCGAAACAATCCGGGATAGAAGCTGAGGATCTCTTTCTCAGTGACTACTCTATCCCTAGATACTTCCCGGGCGGAGGCGAAATAAAGGCCTGCGTGACCTTCGAGAAGTCATCTGGAAGGCTTCTCGGTGCCGAAGTCGTAGGCGATCTGGCAGCCGGGGTGGACAAGCGCCTGGATGTTTTTGTAGTGGCCATAAAAGCCGGGCTCACTGCGAATGAAATGTCGAACCTCGATCTTGCCTACTCGCCGCCATACAGCCATCCGCTCGACCTGCCGATTTTGGCAGGAAACCTCGGTGAATCTAAGATCCTTGGCAAGACCTGCTCCTGCAACTCCACCGGCCTGGAATAAAGAGTTACCAACGGGGCCACACAAAGGTGTCTGCCTACACAAAGGTGTCAGGCACCTTTGTGTAGGTTTTTTTTACCAGGGTCGAAAACGCCGGATGGAACCTACACAAAGGTGCCTGACACCTTTGTGTAGCGCTTCTAGGTTTTGTAGGCGCGGGAGAGGGCGACAACGCCGCGATAGTCTTTCAATTGCCGGGCCTTCTCGGCCTTGTCCCATTTCAGCTCTTTGGCAAGTATCGCGGCGACCCGGTCCATGCATCCCAATCCTTGCTCTCTGTCCTCGTAGAATATGAGGCTGCGCCTCACCATGAAATCGCTCAGATTCACTACCATCTCTTCGCGAGCGGCATGAGTCACCTCGGCTTCGATATAGGGAATTTCTTTGCCCAGGCGCCGTTGAGACGAAGGGTCGTCGTGGATTATATCCAAGACCGACAAGGCTCCGGTTCCCAATAATTGAAGCTTCATGATTGTGTCACCGTCCAGCCGTATCTTCCCGGCCATCCGTTCCAGGCGTTTCGAAAAGTCATGGCCGTCCGCCCCTTGCACGGGAGCGTCCTTGGTAGAGCACCGTGAAGACGGCCTCATACCGAAGCGCTCTTCCAGGCGCTTGACTCCCAGATCCACCAGTTCCTCCGCCATGGAGCGCGCCGTAGTAAGCTTTCCTCCGGCTATGGAAATAAGTCCGGAATGGCTCTCGTATATGGAATGCTCGCGCGAAACCTTGGATTCCTTCACATCCTTGCTCACCTCTTCCACCACCAACGGGCGCAGACCGGCATAGGTGCTTATGACGTCGGATGTATCAAGCCGGGCATCAGGCATAGCGCGGTCTGCCGCCTCGAGTATGTAATCAACGTCTTCGGTCGAGGCATGGATAGTATCGTAATCGCCGTCATAATCAGTGTCGGTGGTTCCGATCAACACGTAATCGTGCCAGGGAATTATGAAGAGCATGCGCGCGTCCGCAGGCGAGATTATAGGCATTGCATTGTAAGCCTTGAGGCTTTCCCAGGGGACGACGATATGTGCTCCCTTGGTCGGCCGAAGCTTGGGAAGGGCATCGGGATCATCGAGCCTGCAGACGGCATCCGTCCAGGGCCCGGTGCAATTGAGGACTATGCGGGCCTCGATATCGAATTCCGCGCCCGAAAGCTCATCCACTACCCGCGCTCCGCAAACCATTCCCGCCTTGTCGAGGAAATCGGCTATTCCCGTGTAGCTGAGGCAGCAGGCACCCTCGCTCGCCGCGGATTGTACGTGTGAGAGGGTAAGCCGCGCATCATCTGTCGAGCAATCATAGAACTGGCCGCCTCCCTTCAGCCTCGAGCGGTCCAGCCCCGGCTCGACCCACAGGATTCGCTTGGCACCGTGGAATTGATGGGGCTGAACATTGCGAAAAAGGGCAAGGGAATCATAGAGCCAGAGACCGAGGTCAATCATAAAAAGACCGTTCTTATCGCCCTTGTAAACGGGGAAGATGAACGACTGCGGCCATACCACGTGCGGAGCGTTCATGAGCAAGCGGCGCCTCTCACGGCAGGCTTCGAAGACGAGCTTAAAATCATATAGCTCGAGGTAGCGAAGGCCGCCGTGAACCAGCTTGGAGGAGCGGGAACTGGTACCGAAAGCCCAATCATTCTTCTCGATAATCGCCGTGGAAAGCCCGCGTCTCGCGGCATCCCTCGCCGCACATGCGCCCGTTATCCCGCCACCGATTATGAGTACGTCGAAGACTTTGCCCTGAGCTTCCCGGATACTATCGGTCCGCTGTTGCGATGAAAACATTATTTCCAGCTCCTTCCAATGGCGAAAACGGCTGACCCTGTTCCTGAAACCAATCACCAACTATAATATCCTGAAATTGTCCTGGAAGGTTATTGAAGGAGGAAAGGCATGGTAGGTGAATTCGATGTGCAAGGGTTCCTGAAAAAAAGGCTCGAAATCATTTCCGTAGGCAAGCCTTTGATTCACCACATCACCAACTTCGTCGTCATGAATGAGACCGCCAACGTTACACTCTGCCTGGGGGCATTACCGGTAATGGCACATGCCGTTCAGGAAGCGGCCGAGATGGCTTCGCAGGCGCACGCATTGGTGATAAATATCGGGACGCTTTATCCGGAGATGGTCGAAGCAATGGTGGCCGCGGGCAAGGCGGCAAACCAGGCCGGGGTTCCCATTATCCTGGATCCGGTGGGAGCCGGCGCCACGAGTTACAGGACCCGAGTCGCCCAGAGCCTGCTGGACGAAATCCAGTTCGCGACCGTAAGGGGAAACGCGGCGGAGATCGCCGTGCTTGCGGGTGAGGCGGCCGAGATCCGGGGAGTGGAATCGGTTTCGGCAGGCGCCGGCGCCGAGCAGATAGCGAAGCAGGCGGCCGATCAGTTAGGCTGCGTAGCCGCGGTAACCGGAGCCGTCGATGTCGTGAGCGACGGGAACAAGGTATTCCGGGTGAGCAACGGCCATCCCATCATGTGCGGGATCACGGGAACGGGTTGCATGGCAACCACCACAATAGCCGTGCTGCTCGCCTCCGGAGAGCCTTATGTGGAAGCCACGGCGGCAGCGCTTGGTCTTTTCGGACTGGCAGGAGAGCATGCCGCAAAGGCATCGGGGGGAAGGCCCGGCAGTTTTCATGTCGAACTATACAATTCTCTGTACGAGCTCGCCGGCAGCGGCGATCTCGAAGGTTTGAGGGTCGAGATGTCGGCCTAGCGAGCCTCGGCTATGATGCCGCCGCCGAGGACTTCATCTCCTCGATAGATAACCGCATGCTGCCCCGGTGTTATCGCCCAGATGCGATCCCTAAAGTGTGCCTCGAATCCGTCCTCGGCCGTCACGATCGAGCAAGGTACGGGAGGGCTGTTGTAGCGCGCCATGACCTCGGCCTCGAACGATTCCGCAGGCGGCCATCCCTGCACCCAGACTGCCGACTCCGCCCGCAGCCATGCGCCCGGTACCTCGTGAGGACCCCCGATCGTTACTTCCCGTTTCTTCGAGTCGATCTTTGTAACGTACTGCGGCGTCGGGCTTGAAAGGCCCAGTCCGCGGCGCTGGCCGATCGTATAGAAGGCGACGCCGTGATGTTCGCCGAGCACTTTCCCGGAAGTATCAACTATGAGCCCGGGCACCAGCGCCTGCGGGAACCGAGCCGCGAGGAATTCACGGTAGTTATCTCCGCTTATGAAACATAGCTCCTGGCTCTCCCTCTTCTGAGCCGACGGTAAACCGGCCGCCTCCGCCGCTTCCCTTATCTCCCGCTTTGACCTGGAACCATTGGGAAAGATGCAACGGCTCAGTTCGCTTTGCTGGAGGCGATAGAGTGCGTATGATTGATCCTTGGCCTTGCTCGCCCCCCTTAACAGGGAAGTGCAAATATCATTGCCTGAAATTCGGGCATAATGCCCGGTCGCGATATGGCTCGCCCCCATGTCTTCCGCGAGTGCTCGCAGCATGGGAAATTTTACCAGGCCATTACATGCGACGCAGGGGTTGGGCGTCCTGCCCTTTTTATATTCCCGAGCGAAAGGCTCGACGATGGAGACGTAGAAAGAATTGCTGATATCGACGCACATGTGTT
>MELM01000044.1:67745-68094 GCA_001767605.1 Candidatus Solincola sediminis
GGCGGAAGGTAACTCCGGTCACCTCGAATCCCTCGGCCTTGAGCAAAGCCGCGGCAACGGAAGAATCGACTCCGCCGCTCATTCCCACTAATACATGTCCCACTTCTCTCCGCCTCATGATCGTGTTTAGATTCCTTTTATAAAATCAATTATAGGAACGGCGGGCAATTCCGGTCGTGATGATTTACGAGAGCCGTCTATTATCATAACGCCCGCAACCTTTAGAATAGCGCAAGGAGGTGATCATTCTGATAATCCTCGCCGTGATTCTATCTCTGATTGCGACGACATTTATAAACTACAGCGGCTATATGCAGAAGAGGGAACTGGACACGCTCCCCCTCATCGG
>MELM01000044.1:68141-77554 GCA_001767605.1 Candidatus Solincola sediminis
CTCGAAGCCCAGGGACTCGAGTTCGCGGGAACGTTCATAAAGGCCATAGCGGTCGGCCTTGCTCCCCTGTCCGTGGTGCAGCCGATAAATACGGCGGGAATTGCCTTACTCGCCGTTCTCGCCATCACCAAGCTGGGAGAAAGGCCGGAGTTGTCGGATTGGCTGGGAATTGGGGCTATTATCACCGGATTGGTGCTGCTGGGCAGGAGCATGATAGGAGTACCCAGCAAGGCTTTCAGTTACAATCCGATCGTGCTCTGGTTCTTTGTCCTCTTCTTCTTCGTTGTTGCGGGCATCTCACTTTTCAACGGCTTTACCAAAAAAAACGGCCAGGCTTCGAACCTGATCGCCGTCGCGGCAGGTATCATCATCGGCCTCACGGCGGTGATCATAAAACTGGGTTGGAACGACATCGGCAGCCGTTTCTGGGAGCATGGGTTTCGCAACGCTTTGCTTTCTCCTTATCTCTACCTGATACTGCTCCTGCCTTTTATCGCCCTTGTCCTGGAACAGATCGCGATTCAGCGGGGTAAGGCTATAGTCGTGATGCCCATAACCACCGGCATGTCCAATATAATCCCCATTATAATCGGCATTATCGCCATGCATGAGCCGATGCCCAGCACGGCCGGAATGTTCCTGTTGAGGCTCACCTCCTTCGTCTTTATCATTGGAGGCTCGATTATCCTGTCCCTTCGCAAGAATGAAAAGGAGCCGAAACGAAAGGCCCGCAGGGCTGCGTTGCGCAGACGAGCATCATGATTCCTGGAAGGGGCGTGGAGCCGGTGAGAGGAATCGAACCTCCAACCAACCGCTTACAAGGCGATTGCTCTACCATTGAGCTACACCGGCCCGGTTCGATTATTCTAAACTAGTATTAGGGGCTCTACAAAGGGGCAATACGAAGGGGTCAGGTGCGTTTGCGTAGCCTTAGTGGTAGCGCATCTCGTCGAGCAGGTGCCGGACCTCTTTGCTGACCCGATCCTCCAAGGGTGAACGGTTATCCTTTTTCATGTCCTGTATCTCCCTGCTGATATCGGACGAAGCCTCTTCCCCCAGTTCGAGCAAAGTGGACGGGTCCAAGGGTCGAGCTCCGAAGCCGGCGCAGACATCACGCACGGCCCGATCGCTCGTCGATACCTCGACCTCCGCCTCGGTTACCAGATGTTTCACGGCCGCTTCGATGAAAGCATCAGCGCTCTGACCTCGCCGGGTATAGACAACAATGATTCCAAGGCGGTTTTCCACGGCCGGCTCCAATTGAGAGGACCCGGCGGCATCGAAGACGACCATCAGGAGATCGTAGCGGCCCGGAGAGGCAAGGGGAGACAATTCTTTTATCAAGGCCTCGCGGGCCTGTTCATGTCCTTCCCGAAGGGCAGCTTTTAAACGCGGTTGGGAGTGGACCAGGTTATAGCCGTCAACGACTACTGCCTTCATTACCTTTCCTCTGCCGCATGGCCTCATAAATTATTATCCCGGCCGCAACGGAAACGTTAAGCGATCCTACCTTCCCGTACATGGGAATATTTACCATAAGGTCGCAGGTCTCACGCACCAGGCGGTGCAGCCCTTCACCCTCCGAACCCATCACCAGGGCGAAGGGTCCGGTGAGCTCCGCCTCGAAATAACTGGTTTGCGCCTCGATATCGGCCCCGACCACCCAGAGGCCCAACTGCTTCAGCTCCCGCATCACGCTTACGAGATTGGGGACGGTCGCTATGGCGAGGTTCTCTACGGCGCCGGCCGAGGCGTGAAATACGGCGGGCGTGACCGGTGCGGCCCGGCTGCGCGGTAGGAGCAGTGCATCCACCCCGGCCGCCTCGCAAGTCCTCGCTATGCTTCCCAGATTGCGAGGGTCCGTAACACTATCGAGGAGGACCACGAAAGCCTTTTCCTGCCCTTCGAGCGATTCGTAAACCTGCTTGACGGTCGAATAGCGATAGGGCTCTACCCTGACTATTACACCTTGGTTGTTTTCAGAGCGGGCCAGGCGCTCGAGCTCTCTACGCGGGAGGAAGGTCACCTGGATCTTCTTTTCCCGAGCGACCGCGAGTATCTCATCGAGCGCTCCCCCTGACTTTATGCCCTCTCCCACCAGCAGCTCGGCTACTGACCGTTTGCCCCTAAGCGTCTCGAGAACCGCCCTCTTACCCTCGACCTGTTCAAACCTCAATGCCTACTCCTCAATTTCCGCCACTATTAATGTTTCAGAACGACACCGTGTTTAGGCCTGACCCCATGTTTATGTTTAGGCTCGACCCCATTTAGGTTAGGTGAATTTCCAGCGCACACCCTCTCGGAGGTCGTCAATCCTTACGCCCAGGTCGTGCAGGCGTGAACGGATCAGGTCCGCCGTCTGCCATTCCCCCTTCGAACGCGCCAGCGTCCTTACCTCCAGGAGCAGGTCGATGAGGACATCCGGGCTCGGGATATGATCTTCCTCCCATTCGGCTGCGGTTTCTTCGCATTCTGCAGCAGCGGGCTCGAGGAGTCCGAGGATACGGCACAACTTGAGCAGCAGGTCCATGCCCTGATTTGCAACAATAGGCCCCCCCGGCGATTGCAGTATCTGTTGCTCGTCAACGAATGTGTTTAATTCTTTTACCAACTCGAAGATGACACCAATGGCTCGCGCCGTATTGAAATCATCGTCCATGGCCTCCTCGAAGCGCCGCTCCGCATCGAAGAAGAAATCTATGAGGGCGATTTCCCTCTCCGTCCTCACGGGAGCGACTTTTGAGGTTATATTGGCGAGCAGACCTTCAAGGCCGAAGACGCAATTTTCTATGCGCTCGTAGGCGCGCTGCGACTCATCCAATGCGTCCGGACCGAAATCGATAGATGTGCGATAGTGGGTCTGCAGCACCAGCATCCTGACCACGTCCGGGGGATAGCGGGTGATGATGTCCCGGATGAGGATTATGTTTCCCAGTGACTTGGACATCTTCTCTTCCATGATGTTCACAAAGCCGTTGTGCATCCAGTAGCGCACGAAAGGCCGCTCGCCCGTGAAGACCTCCGACTGAGCGATTTCGTTTTCATGGTGGGGAAAAATAAGGTCTTGCCCTCCGCCGTGAATATCAAACCCCATCCCCAGATACTTCAATGACATGGCCGAGCATTCGATGTGCCAGGCGGGCCGCCCCGGACCCCACGGTGAATCCCAGCTGGGCTCGCCCGGCTTGGAGGCCTTCCACAGCGCGAAGTCCATCGGGTTGCGCTTCAGCCCCGATGCCTCCACCCTTCCAACTTCATTCAGCTCATCGGGCGAACGCCCGGATAATTTGCCGTAGTCTTTGAATTTCGCGACGCTGAAGTAGACGTCGCCCTCGGAAGCGTAGGCATAGCCTTTGCTCACCAGGCCTTCGATTATTTCGATCATATCCGGAATGGTTTCCGTTGCCCGGGGCATGATGGTCGGGGGCCGAATGTTCAAGGATTCCATATCTTCCAGGAAGGCTTCCTCGTATAAGCTCGCCACCTCCGCAGGCGTCTTGCCCTCCTGATCGGCACGGTTGATTATCTTGTCATCTATGTCCGTGAAATTCTGCACGTATTCGACCTCGTATCCCTTGAAGGCGAGATACCTGCGCACGATGTCGAACACGAGGTACGCCCTGGCGTTTCCGATGTGTATATAATTATAGACCGTGGGACCGCAGACATACATAGAGACCTTTCCCTCATCCCGCGGCTGGAAAGGCTCCTTGCGCCGGCTCATGGTGTTATAGACGACCAGACCCATCAGGCTCTCGATTCCTCCCCTGTAATCTTTTTCTCGACTTCATGCAATTCGTCTTCCGCCCGGCGCAGCTTCTCTTCGGTTATCTCCAGTTCGAGCTGCGTCTTCAGCATGTGATCTTCCATCTTCTTGATAAGGACATCCAGGGCTTCGATGCGTTCCATCACGGGATCCGGGATACATTCATGATGAAGGTCGACCACCGGTTCACCCTCCTGCACCACCACCCGGCCGGGAACACCCACGACGGTGCAGCGCGCCGGCACGTCCTGTATGACCACCGCCCCCGCTCCCACCTTGGAATCATCCCCTATGGTTATCGGACCGAGCACCTTCGCTCCGGCGGCGATCACTACGTTGCGGCCGACCGTGGGATGGCGCTTCCCTTTTTCCTTGCCGGTGCCACCCAGGGTGACACCCTGATACAGTGTTACGAAATCGCCGATCTCCGCCGTCTCGCCTATCACCACACCCATGCCGTGGTCTATGAATACCCCGGTGCCTATCCTTGCCCCGGGATGAATTTCGATGCCGGTGAGCAGACGGCTCATATGTGATATCAGGCGCGGCATCACAGGGACGCCGCGGTTCCACAACCAGTGAGCAAGACGATGAAACCAAAGCGCGTGCAGCCCCGGATATGCCAGGCATATCTCCGCCGTGCTCCGCGCTGCCGGATCCCTGTCCCGCACCGCCTCGAGGTCATGTTTCAAGTTGGTAAACACTGCTCTTCCTTTCGCTGCGGTTATTATAATTCCCGCAGGCGACTGATGCTTTCCTCCAGGCCTAATACGACCAATAGATAAGGGAGGGGGGGTCCCTTATCCTTTCCCGTCAGTGCCACTCGTACAGGCATAAGTACTTCTCTGGCCTTCAGGCCTTTTTCCATAAAATCCCTTTTGATTTCGGCGATGATTTGTTTGGCATCTTCCAGACCGCCGAGGTCGCGATTTTCCAATATATCGATCGCCTTCTCGACAACCGCACGACCCGATTCACTCCGCACCCAGTGAGCAACCTGCTCAGTCGGAACTTCGGCCGGTCCGAAGGGGGCCAGGTAGCGTGGCAGATCGGACAGGGTAACCAGGTTATCCAGCACGGACTCCACCATCAACGGGAAGTGCGGATTATCCGACCATTCGGGCGCGAAGCGGCCGGCCGCCCGGACCAATTCGGAGAGCGGTGCCATATGCAGGTGCTTGGAATTGAGCCAATCGAGCTTGGCCTTATCGAAAACAGCCGGGCTCGGTGAAAGATCTCCTATATCGAAAAGACGCAATAGTTCATCCTTGTCCAGTACTTCTTTTTCAGCGGGCGGAGACCACGAGAGCAGCGCAAGATAATTTATGAGCGTCTGGGGAAGATATCCCATTTCCCTGTAATCGGGGACCGCGGTGGCCCCATGCCGCTTGCTCATCTTCGATCCGTCGGGGCCGAGGAGGAGGGAGTGATGGAGATAAAGCGGAACAGCATATCCCAGCGCTTCGAAGAGCAGCACGTGGCGTGCGGTGTTGGTGAGGTGATCTTCTCCACGTATAACGTGGCTTATACCCATGGTTGCGTCATCTACAACCACCGAAAAATTGAACCCGGCCGAGCCGTCCGACCTGACGATTATGAAATCGCCGATGACATCGGGGGAGAAGCGCATCGATCCATGTAAGAGGTCCTCGAAAAATATCTCATGATCGGGAACTCTGAACCGGATCGCAGGTTTCAAGCCCTGTAACTCGCGCCCTCTCCGCTCCTCCTCGCTCAGCCGGCGGCAGGTACCGTCATAGATCGGGGTCCTTCCCGCGGCCATGGCCTGCCGTTTCTTCTCTTCCAGCTCTTCAAGAGTGCAATAGCAGGGGTAGGCTTTTCCTTCCCCCAGGAGCCTCTGCGAATGTACCCTGTATGTCTCGGCTCGTTCCCTCTGACGGTAGGGGCCGTGCGCGCCGCAGGTATCCGGCCCTTCGTCCCAATCGAGCCCCAACCACCTCAAGTCGTCGAGTATGGAGTCCTCAAGCGAGCGTTTCGACCGCTCCGGGTCGGTGTCTTCGATCCTGAGTATCAATGTCCCATCCTGGCCCCGGGCAAACAGCCAGTTGAAGAGCGCGGTCCTCGCCGAGCCAAGATGCAGCTTGCCGGTGGGCGAGGGCGCGAATCGAACTCTTATTGAATTCTGCATATTACTTCCTGTCATGCAGCGATTTTACCAGTGATTCTACCCCGCCGACATAAGTTCGTCGAAAACCATCGTAAAGCCATGGGGAAGGGCCGGAGCGGAAAGCCTCCGGCCCTGAATTCGTAAGTACAGCGTTTTATAAATACGGTCACGCACCGAGAGCGCGGGGGCGCCGCGCCGGCAAGGCGCGCGACTGAGGCATACTCTGCGAGTATGTCGCAGGGAGCGGAACGAAGCTGGCGTGGATGCAGCGGCGGTCGAATGCGACCGTATTTATGAAATGCTGTACTAAGGATCGACTTTTTAAATCTTTCCAACCAGGTAACCGAGCCCGTTTTTTTCCAGGGTCTCCGGCAGGGGTTTGCCGTCCTCACCAAGACCGCGGTACTGGTAGAAATCCTTGAGCATGGTTTCCATGTCCGGTACCTGGCCCTTGATACCTCCCTCGTTGACCGGGGTCATGATCCTCTCCCCCACCCGGTCGTCGGCCGCAGCCGCTCCCCAAATGTGTCCAAGGCAACGCTGCAGTAACCACACCCGGGAGCCGGCTTCCATCATGTCATCGAGTTTCCAGCCATAGCCGGCCACCGCGTTGAACATGCCCAACAGCTCGTTGATCTTGAACATGGTCCCGGGGAAATTGCACCAGCACGCGGAATTGAAGATGCAGCCGAGGTCGGAAGTTTTCGCCACCGTTTCGCCCCGGTGCTCGGTCGAAAATTCTACGTAATGCTTGTTGAGCCCGATCTCGGGATAGGTTACCGCCCACCACTCGACCAGGTAGTTCAGGTTGGAAACGTGGCAGGCGCCGCGTACCGAAACGGCGTAGGCGAGGGCGTTTCCCCAGTCGAGACGTGGATCGTGCATGGGAGCTTCCAACCCCTTGCTGTCGGTCAAGAACTTCTCGCTGCCCTGGCCTATTTCCGCGGCTGCGGCCCGTGAACCCTTAGCCAGCAGCTCACCCAGCTTGCCTTCCTTTGCCACCACCTTGGGGAGCATTTCGATAACCGTGTCTATGTCTCCCCATTCCAGCTTGACGCCATCGAAATCCTCGGGCTTCATCAACCCGTTCTCATAGCAGTCCATGGCCCAGGCGAAGGTGGCCCCGCCGGTTATGGTGTCAAGACCCATGCGGTTGCAGAAATCATTGATCTTGCAGACCGATTCGATATTGGAGTTCATGAGCAAGGTGCCGAAAGCGCCGAGGGTTTCATACTCGGGGCCGGGGCCTTCCTCCATCTGGTAGCGGCCCTCCTCCACCTCCACCACCGGCTTGCATTTGACCCCGCAGCCCCGGCAGTTTGAATGTCCGGTGATCACTTCTTCATCCAGCGCGATGCCGGAGAGCTTCTCCCCACCTTCCAGCCAGATCCCAAGGCCCCAGTTGCGGCTGGGAACGTCTCCCTCAATCATCTTAGCTTCCATGTTGTTGGCGGTTCCGAAGGAGCGCAGCGCCCTGGCCATGCCGCCCCTTTCTATATAAACCTGGTAAATCTTGGAAAGCTCGTCGACTTTCTGCTGATCCTTCACTGCCATCTTCTTCGATCCCTGAGCGCTTATGGCTTTCAGATTCTTGGATCCCATTACCGTACCCATGCCCGCGCGGCCGAAGAGGTGGCCTTTGTCGTTTACGATGCTCCCGTAAAGCACGCCGTTTTCCGACGCCGGGCCTATCGCCAGCACCTTGTGGTTGTGGCCGTGGCGCTCCTTCAAGATGTCCGTTGTCTCGTAGGTGTCCTTGCCCCACAAGTCCCCGGCCGGCGCCAGTTCGGCCGAATCCTCGCCCAGTATGAGGTAGACCGGTTTTTCCGCTTTCCCCTTGAAGATGATGGCGTCATAGCCGCAGCGCTTCAGCTCGGGCCCGAAATTGCCCCCGCAGGAAGCCTGGCCCCAGATGCCGGTGAGCGGGGAGCGGGCCCCTACCGAGAGACGGCTCGATCCGGAGAAACCTATGCCGGTGAGCGGCCCGGCGGCGAAGATCAGAAGGTTGTCGGGGTCGAGGGGGCCCGCCTGGAGATTGCCGCGGTCATAAAGGAGCTTGGCCGCCAGGCCGGCGCCCCCTATGTAATCGCGATATACCTCCTCATCGGGTTCTATCTCGGCTGTGGTCCCGGCGGTAAGATCGACCTCGAGGACCTTTCCCATATTTCCGTAGACCATCGCAATACCTCCCACTTGCATTAGTTATTAAAAATGAACCTGCGCCGGTAATCCACGCAGCGAGGCTATTCGTCGTCCAGGCTTATGAGTTCGTATTCCCGGCTGCCCAGGCCCAGCTTCTCGGCGTACTCGACCTGGCTGGCGCAATCGACCACCGGATAGATACTCTTGAAGAAATCCTTGCCGGCCTTTTCGTTGAGAAGATCGAGGCTCGCCTGCTCGATCGCCACCATATCGCGGCTGGCCAGGATGCCGATATCTTCCACGGCCCGAGCGTCGTTATAATTCCAACAATCGCAGTCGGGGGTCACGTTCATGAGGAAGTTGAAGAAAGCGACCTTGTCCTCCTTGCCTTTCAAGATCCCCTTGGCGTACTCTACGCATTTGCTTTGCGCGTTTTCTAAGACGCCGGAGAGGCGTGCCTGAATGGCCCCCTTAAAACACATGATGGTGCACTCGCCGCAGCCTATGCACTTGCTGCGGTCGATCTTGGCATATTTTTCCTTTCCTTTGCCGGTTATCGAAATCGCCCCGGTCGGACACCATTCCAGGCACTTGGCGCAGGCCGTGCACCTGTCCCTGTTTACGGCCGGCTTGATGTCGGAATGCATCTGCTGCTTGCCGCCGCGGCTGGAAAGGCCCATGGAAACATTCTTGATCGCTCCTCCGAACCCCAGAAATTCATGCCCGGTAAGATGCGATATGACAACCAGGGCGTCGGCCTGGTAGGCGGCGGAAGCTACTTTTACCGATTTGAGCAGTTCGCCGTCGACCTCGACCTCCTGGAAATCGTGTCCCTTGAGGCCGTCGGCAATGATTACCGGCGCTCCCAGCGTTTCCTGCGTAAAACCGTTATTGGCCGCGGTGCGAAGGTGACTTACCGCGTGTGCCCGGCCTCCAACGTAGAGGGTATTGGAATCCGTGACGAAAGGCCTTCCATCGGCCTTCTTTACCTGTTCCACGACCGTTCTCACGTACATGACGGGAATGAAAGCCGTGCAACCCGCCTCCCCGAAGTGGGTCTTGACCCCAACAAGATCGCTCCGATCGATCATCTCCCCCAGTTTTACCTTGTCACAAAGTAACTCGAGCTTCTGCAACATTCCCCGGTTGGGACGACCACGTGTGTTTACGAAATAGACCTCGGACAAAACACGGCCTCCTTCCTATAGGCTGTATCCATTCTTCTTTGAATATTATATTACTGAGATGGATCAGGCTCGATGAGAAGCACCATCCGCAGCTCCACTTTATGAAAGAATCTTATCACTTGATAAATCGCCGCTCCCTAAAATGGGGTCGGGCCTCAACATCAACAAGCTTCAAAGAAAGCGGTTCAGC